>JBMOGS010000008.1:0-56224 GCA_049318245.1 Phycisphaerales bacterium
TGTCCTTCAGGATCTGCTCGGCCTGGATCTGGATGTCGGTGGTCTGGCCGCCCACCCCGCCGAAGGGCTGGTGGATCATCACCTTCGCGTGCGGCAGGATGTGCCGCTTGCCGGGGTGGCCGCTGGCCAGCAGCACGGCGCCGCCCGAGTACGCGCGGCCGATGCAGAAGGTGGCCACCTCGCTGCTGATGAACTGCATGGTGTCGTAGATCGCGAGCGTGTCGTCGACCGCGCCACCGGGGCTGTTGATGTAGAAGTTGATGTCCTGCCCGCGCTTCTGGTTCTCCAGGTACAGCATCTGCATCATCACGCGTGCGGCGCTGGCGTGGTTGATCTCGCCGATGAGGAACACCACGCGGTTCTCGAGGAGCAGCTCATCGATGCTCATCTCGCGCGTGCGCTGGTAGCTGATCGAGGCGACCAGCTCGCGGGGCAGGCCCGCGAGCACATCCGGGGTGATCACGTTCGGAGTCTTGAGCATGGAGGCGGGATCATAGTGCGGTGCCGCCACGGCCGCCGCGTTCACGGGGGTGTGGCGCCCTGGAAGGGGTAGATCGCGCCCACGCCCATCCATCGGGTCAGCTCGTCAAGGGCGTCCCGCGAGCGCCGAAGCAGCGTCGGGTCGCACAGGTCCTCAGGCCGAAGTTCCTCTGGGTAATGGCGTTCGATCCATCCCTGCAGCCATGTCATGCGTTCCGGCGACAGCAGGAAACCCGGGTGCAGCGCCGCACGACCGGCCTCGTCCAGCGGCACGCGCAGGCGCAGGCACGCGGGCCCGCCGCCATTGCGCATGCTCTCGCGCACGTCGAGATAGACCGCCGTCTTCACGGGCGAGGATGGATCTCCCAGGATGCGGTCCACCACCGCGCAGGCCCGAGGATGCTCGCGGACCTCGAGCGGGCACACCAGGATCTGGTGTCCGTCCGGGCCCTGCAGCAACTGGGAATTGAAGAGATAGGTCGACACCGCCTCGGCCACCGAGAGTTCCTCGCGATGCACGACCAGCGGGCGAAACGCGTTGCCGACGGCACGATGGAGCGCGTCGATGGTCGCGGTGCCGTCCATGAACGCGTCCTCGTGATGCAGCAGCGTGCCCCCGGCCCCCACGCAGATCACGTCGTTGTGGAAGACGCCAGCATCGATCGCCGCGGGGGATTGTCGCGCGTGCACGCAGCGCGAAGCCGGCAGTCGCAGCAGACGCGCGACCTCGCGGCTTGCCTCGAGCGTCTGCCGGGCCGGATGCCTCGTTGGCGCGGGGCCGCCTGTCGCCGACGCCCCGTGCACGAAGAAATGGATGCCTGGCGCGCCCCCGGTCGCGAGTCGCGTGTGGTTCGCCGCGCCCTCGTCGCCGAAGGCGCCGGATGCGTCGAGCGCCGCGTGCACCTCGAAGCGAGAGGCGTCCCGGAAGAGCGCGCGCAGCGTGCGCAACGTCTGCGGGGGCTCGATCGAGCGATGCGGCATCGCGCGCAGGTTCGCCACCACCGCATGCAGGCGGCCATCGTCGGTGTCATGCGCCGGCGCGATCGTGGCGGCGTTGGCGGTCCACATGGCGCTGGCGCTGCAGGCGCGCGCGAGCAGCAGGGGGTGGTCGCGGGCCGCCGACCGCAGCACCTGCTCGTCGCTGCCCGACAGGCCCGTGGCGCGAAGCGTCCACAGGGCCGGCCGCTCCTGCGGCGGGAGGAAGCCCTGCACGAAGCCAAGCCCCGCGACGGCGCGCATCTTCGCCAGCCCCTGCAGCGCGGCGCGGCGCGGACGCGAGACCGCCTGCGCGTTGGACTGGCTGGCGATGTTGCCCTGGCTCAGTCCCGCGTAGTTGTGGGTGGGGCCCACGAGCCCGTCGAAGTTGGCCTCGAAGGTCGCGATGCGCGAAATGTATGGGTTGGCGGCGGGTAGAGTCTTCCGCATGGCAGCGCGCACCGAGACACCCGCGAATCCCACGGCCGAGATGCGGGTGGTGGTGCTGCATGGCAAGGACGCGTTCCTGCGACTGGAGCGGGGGCGCCGGCTCGAGTCGCTGCTGCAGGAGCGGTTTGGCGGCGTGGACCGGACCGACCTGGATGGCACGCAGGCGGCGCTCGCCGACGTGCTGGATGGCCTTCGCACGCCGGGCCTGTTCGCGCCGCACAAGCTGGTGGTGCTCGAGAACGCCGAGGCGTTCATGGGTGCCGAGGACCGTCGCCGTGCGATGGAGGGCTACGCCCAGTCGCCCTGCGCCGACGCAACGCTGCTGATGCGCTGCGCCGGCGGCTGGCGCCCCGGCAACTTCGACAAGCTGGTGGCGAAGGTCGGCGCGGTGATCAAGTGCGAGAGTCCCTCTCCCGATGAGGCGGTGGCATGGTGCATCGCGCGCACGCGCAAGCGCCACGAGGCGGAGATGGAGGGTGCGGCTGCGGAACTGCTGGTCGAGCGGATCGGTTGCGACCTGGGCCGGCTGGATTCGGAACTCGGCAAGCTCGCGTCGGCGGCGCTTCGGCCGGGCGGTGCACCCGCGAAGGTCACTCGAGCGATCGTGCAGGAGTTCACCGGGCTCTCGCGCGAGGAGCAGGCGTGGGAGATTCAGGGACCGGTGGTGCAGGGTGACGCGGCAGGCGCGTTGCGCAAGCTTGACGAGCTGTTGCGCGTGAGTCGCGTTCCCGAGGTGATGATCGGATGGAGCCTGGTGGATCTGGCGCGCAAGGTCCACGACGCGAGCTGCCTGTTGGCGCAGGGCGAGGGCGAGGGTTCCGTCGCCAAGACGCTGAAGCTCTGGGGCCCGAGTGCCGCGAGCGTGGTGCGCGCGGGCAGGCGCCTGAAGCCGCATGCCGCAGCCACCATGTTCCGCATGGCGGTCGAGACCGACCGGGCCACCAAGAACGGCACCGCGCCCGAACCGGCACGCGCGTTCGAGGGGCTGATGGTCCGGATGTCCGAGGCGTTCGCCTGAGCGTCAGCCGCCGAAGAGACGCTTGAGGCCGCCCTGTTCAGCGCGCGCGAGCAGTTCAAGCTCGCCCTTGTCCAGGTAGACGCCGCCGCAACCCGTGCAGCGATCGATCAGCACGCCGTGGAAGTTCTCCTCCTTCAGCGCGCCGCCGCACTTGGGGCACTTCATCCAGTGGGGGCCGTGGCCGGCCTTGGAATGCGCCGCCTTTCGCTGCGCATCGAGCTCGGCGCGGCGGGCCTGCAGCCAGGCGGCATCGCGATCGTGGAAGACACGCTCGAGTTCGTTGTAGCCGCGGTCGGAAAGTGACATGGTGGATGGACCTCCGTGGGAACCTCGGATGATAACGATCGCGGGGTATGATGTTCCCTTCGAGCCGGCAGCGCATGCAGGCCAACACCGACCATCCAGCGCCAGCGGACCACTCGCGAGACGAGGAAGGCCATCCGCCTCATGCGAAGGCGACCACCGCGGCGCTCGCGCTGGCGGCGCTTGGCGTGGTGTTCGGCGACATCGGCACGAGCCCGCTGTACGCGCTGAAGGACTGCGTTCGCCACCACGGGTTGGGCGAGAAGACCTTCACCGAGACCTTCATCCTGGGATCGCTGTCGCTGATCTTCTGGTCGCTCACCCTCGTGGTGAACGTGAAGTACCTGCTGGTGGTGCTGCGCGCCACGAATCACGGCGAGGGAGGGATCTTCTCGCTGCTCTCGCTGGTGCCGCGAAGCCTCAGCGAAAGACCCAGTCGCGAGAAGGTCACGCTGGCCATGCTGGCGATCCTCGGCGCAGGCCTGCTGTTCGGAGACGGCATCATCACGCCCAGCATCTCGGTGCTCTCGGCGGTGGAGGGCATTCAGACGCTGCCGGGGGGATCGATGGCATGGATCGGCAAGGTGATCGTGCCCATTGCGCTCGTGATCCTGGTCGGCCTGTTCTTCGTGCAGCAGTTCGGAACTGGCCGCATCGGCATCGTCTTCGGGCCGGTGATGATCGTCTGGTTCCTCGTGCTTGCGGCGCTCGGCATCTGGGGCATCGTGCAGGAACCCGATGTGCTGCGTGCCGTCAATCCGGTCTGGGCGTTCCGGCTCGTCGCCGACCATCCGTGGCACACCTTCACGCTGCTCGGAAGCGTGGTGCTCGTGACCACCGGTGCCGAGGCGCTCTATGCCGACATCGGTCACTTCGGACTGAAGCCGATCCGCATGGCGTGGTACCTGCTCGCCCTGCCGTCGTTGGTGCTGAACTACTTCGGACAGGGCGCGTGGACGCTCTCTCGAATCAATGACGGCGTGTTGAACGGGGAGGGATGGAACGGATTCAACCCGTTCTTCGAGGTGGCGCCGAGCTGGCTGCGAGGGCCGCTGGTGCTGCTGGCGACGGCAGCCGCGATCATCGCGAGCCAGGCCATGATCAGCGGCGTGTTCAGCATCGCGCGACAGGCGATGCGCATGGGCTACCTGCCACGGCTGGAGGTGGTGCACACCAGCCAGAGCGCGGAGGGCCAGATCTATCTTCCGGCGGTCAACCTGCTCATGCTCGTTGGCTGCGTGATCACGGTCCTGTGGTTCCAGAGCAGCGATCACCTCGCCGCGGCCTACGGCATCGCGGTCACGGCCACCTTCGCGATCACCACGATCCTCGTGTCCTTCGTGGCGCGCCGCCTGTGGCGGTGGAGCCGCTGGCGCGTGGGGCTCGTCATGGGCCCGCTGCTGCTGATCGACCTCGCGTTCCTGTCCGCGAACCTGCTGAAGATCGGATCGGGCGGCTGGGTCGCGGTCTTGGTCGGCGTCTCGGTCGCCACCGTGATGGGCACGTGGATGCAGGGCAGCTACTACGTGGGCCGCAGGATGGCCGAGGCTGCAGGCAACATCCACGAGTTCCTGGCGAGCCTGTGGAGCGAGGCCGTGCCCCGCGTGCCGGGCACCGCGGTGTTCCTGACCACCAGCAGTGCCACACCCTTCTCGCTTGCGGCCTTCGTGGAGCACAGCCACGTCCTGCACAAGCAGGTGATCCTTCTCAGCATCCAGTCCGCGCACATGCCGGTGGTGCCCGCGAAGCGCCAGGTGCGGCTGGAGTGGATGCCCGACGGCTTCTGGAAGCTGACGGCGCAGTGCGGCTTCATGGAGACGCCGGACGTGCCGAAGTTCCTCGAGCGCGCGCGCGAGCATGGCCTGGACTGGGACCCGGTGTCGACCACGTACTTCGCCCGGCGCATGGTGGTGCTGCCCACGGGCGAGGCGCCCATGACCCGCTGGCGCAAGCGCCTCTTCGCGCACCTGAACGCGAACGCGGTGGACAGCATCCGCTTCTTCAACCTGCCGCCCGACCGCGTGGTCGAGTTCGGCGTGCAGATGGAGCTCTGACGCATGCGCCGCATCGCGCTGCAGATGCTCTTCGGCGACAGCGCCAAGTTCTACGGCATCCTGCTGGGCCTGACCTTCGCCACGCTGCTCATCACGCAGCAGAGCGCGATCTTCGTGGGCCTGATGACGCGCACCTACGCGCTGATCGAGGAGATTCCGCAGGCCGACCTGTGGGTTGCGGATCCCACGCTGCAGTTCGTGGACGACACCAAGCCCATGCCTGTCACCGCGCTCGACCGCGTGCGCAGCGTGAACGGCGTGGAGTGGGCCAGCCCGCTGTTCAAGAGCATCCTGGTGGCCAAGCTGCCCAACGGCGGCCGGCAGCTGTGCGACGTGGTGGGCGTGGACGACGCCACGCTGATCGGCGCACCGGCCGTGGTGATGGAGGGCAAGGTGGAGGACCTGCGCAAGCCCGACGCGATCTTCGTGGAGACGCGCGGCGCGCGGAAGCAGCTGATGCAGCCGGCCACCGATGACCCCAACGGCCCCAAGCGACCCATGGAGGTGGGCGACGTGCTGGAACTGAACGAGCGGCGCGCCGTGGTGGTGGGCATCGCCGAGACGCGGCCGAGCTTCCAGAACGTGCCCACGATCTACACCACGTACTTCCGCGCGATCGGCTTCGCGCCCGCGAACCGTCGCACGCTGAGCATGGTGCTGGTGAAGGCGGCGCCGGAGCAGGATGTGCTGCAGCTGAAGCAGCGCATCGAGACGGAAACGGGGCTGAGCGCCTACACCCCCGAGGAGTTCAGCTGGAAGACGCTGAGCTACTGGATGAACCAGACCGGCATTCCGATCAACTTCGGCATCGCCATCCTGCTGGGCTTCCTGGTGGGCGTCGCGATCGCGGGGCAGATGTTCTACAACTTCACGCTGGACAACCTGAAGTACTTCGGCGCCATGAAGGCGATGGGCGCCACGAGCGGCCAGCTGCTGGGCATGGTGGCGCTGCAGGGACTCTCGGCGGGGGTGCTGGGGCTGGGACTGGGCCTTGGCGTGACGGCCGCGTTCGGCCTGAGCATTCCGGCCGACCGGCTGGCGTTCAAGCTGATCTGGCAGTTGCCGGTGCTCAGCGCGATGGCGGTCACGATCATCGTGGTCGGCGCGAGCTCGCTCAGCATGCTAAAGGTGATCCGGCTGGACCCGAAGGAGGTCTTCTCCGGATGAGCGACGGAGGCGCGATCGACGCTCGCGGGGTCGTGAAGACCTACGGAACCGGCGATTCGGCCGTCCGGGCGTTGCGTGGCGTGGACCTGAGCGCCCGTTTCGGCGAGATGGTGGCGCTCGTGGGCCCATCGGGCTGCGGCAAGACCACGTTCATCAGCATCCTCGCGGGCCTGCTCTCGCGGGACGGCGGTTCACTGCGGCTGGCAGGCGTGGATCCCGACGCGCTCGGGAACCGTGAACGCACGCTCTGGCGCCGCGAGAACGTGGGCTTCATCTTCCAGCAGTTCAATCTGGTGCCACAGATCAGCGTGGTCGAGAACGTCGCGATTCCGCTGCTGCTCCGTGGCGTGCGCCGTGGCGAGGCCATCGAGCGTTCCATGGGGCTGCTCGAGCGGGTGGGCCTGAAGGGTCGCGAGCGAAACCGGCCGACGGCGCTCAGTGGCGGCCAGCAGCAGCGCGTGGCGATCGCGCGCAGCCTGGTGCATGGACCGCGCATCCTGGTGTGCGACGAGCCCACCAGCGCGCTCGATGGAGCGACCGGCCAGCGCGTGATGGAACTGGTCCGCGAGCAGGGCTGTCGCCCGGATAGATTGGTCGTCGTGGTGACCCACGACGAACGCATCTTCCATTTCGCGGACCGCATCGTGCACATGGATGACGGCCTCGTCACGCGCGTGGCCGACGCCAAGAGCGAGGTCGCGGCGCTGCGTGCCGCGGTCGCCGCGGAAAGGCCCGCCTGACATGGCGATCAAGCTCCGATACGTGCTGCTGCCGGCGCTGGCATTGACCGGCGTCGGCCTGACCCTGTACACGGTGAAATTGCAGGCGCGCCCTGCGCCCGCGGCGCCACCCACCGGCGAGCCGACCCGCAGCCCCTTCGGCAATCGGGTGGCGGGTAGCGGGCTGGTGGAGCCGGTCACCGAGATCATCAACGTCGGCACGCCGATGTCGGGCGTGGTGCAGTCGGTCAACGTGCAGGAGGGCGACGACGTCAAGAAGGGCCAGACGCTCTTCACGATCGACCAGCGCATGCTGCGCAGCCAGTTCCAGTCGGCGAAGGCGCGGCTGGAGGTTGCGCGCCGCAAGCTCGATCAGCTGAAGTCGTTGCCGCGCGCCGAGGATCTGGCGAAGGCCGAAGCGGTGGTGGAGCAGCGTCGCGCCGCCCTGAAGGACGCGCAGAGCCGGCTGGATCGCCTGAACCAGATCGCGGATCCGACCGCGATCAGTCCCAACGAGCGGCCGACGCGGGAATACGAGCTCGCCAACGCGAAGGCGCGCATGGCCGAGGCCGAGGCGGACCTGGGCGAGGTCCGGAAGGGGTCCTATCCAGAGGACCTCGCGGTGGCCGCGGCCGATGTCCAGGTGGCCGAGGCGGAGGTGAAGTCGCTGCAGACGGATCTGGATCGCAGCGACGTGACCTCGCCGATCGACGGCACGATCCTCCGGGTCACGGCACGACCCGGCCAGTACGCGGCCGCCACGCTGAGTGCGGGCGAGGGCCTCGTCACGCTGGGGCAGCTCTCGCCGCTACACATCCGCGTGGACGTCGATGAGCTGGATGCGTGGCGCTTCGACCCGAACGGCAAGGCCGTGGCGGTGCTGCGCGGAGGCAAGCGCGTGGAGCACCCGATCGAGTACGTGCGCACGGTGCCGGTGGTCATTCCCAAGCGGACGCTGACCGGCGACAACGCCGAGCGCATCGACACGCGCGTGCTGCAGCTCATCTATCGCTTCACCGAGAACGAGCCGGGCGTGCTGCCGGGCCAGGTGCTCGACGTCTACGTGGAGACGGGCAGCGGCGCCGCGGGGGCCGTCTCGGGCACGGGTGGCGCCCAGGGTTCCGGCGCCGGTGTGGTCGGAGGCTGAACCAGCCACGCCGCGTCGCGTCCCCACGACGGAAGGTCGCGTTCGCACGCGTCCCACGGCGTTGGCGAGCGGGCTGGCACGCTCTGGGTGCGGTCGAAGCTGACCATGCGCGCGAGGGGGCGTCGCGTGACGGCGTCGACCACCTCGCACTCGAAGGCGAAGCGTGAAGGGACCTCGCCCCATCCATGATGCGTGGCCATCGGGGGTTCGAGACCACGGTCCAGCAGCGCCGTGGTGATCGCCGACTTCACCACCAGCACCGTGCCGGGTTCGGCGCCCACGGCGTCCTCGCGCAGCGTGAGGCGTGGCGTGAGTGACTCGACCAGCCAGTCCCGCATCGCGTGCTGCATGGCCGCACGCGCCTCGGGCCCTGGAAGCTGGTCATCCGGTCGACGCCGGATCGCCGGCAGATCCACCATCACTTCGCGGTAGTCGGCCAGGTTCGCGCCATCCAGTCGCCACACGAACAGGTCGGGCCGCACCGGGTCCGCTTGCAGATGCGCATAGGTGCTCAGGAATCCATCGTCGATGCGTCCGTGGGTCGGCGTGGGCGGCGCGCCGCACGCGGCCAGCATCAGCAGCGGGATCGCCCAGGGACGCCAGTTCATCGCACCACGAGCACCGGTCGATCCGCCTGATGCACCAGATCCGCCGCCACGCTGCCAAGCAGCAGGCGGGCCGCACCGGCCGGCGCGGTCGTGCCGACCACCAGGATGTCGGCCTGTCGATCGTTGGCCACGTCGCGCATCGCCTCCACGGGCGAGCCCGGGCAACAGAGTCCCTCGATGCGAACGCCGTGTCCGCCCAGTTGCTGCACGCGGTGGGCGAGCGCCTCGCGCGCCGGGGCGTCGGACTCCACCGGCTCGACGATCGGCACCGCAGGCATCTCGACACCGACGAACGGAGTCGCGATCGCGCTTGCGTGCAGGAGGCCGATCACCGCCTCGGACCGTGGGGCCGCAAGTTGCCGAGCGAACGCCGCGGCTCGATCCGCCTCGGGCGAGAAGTCCATGCCCACGAGAAGTCGCGCGCAACCGGGCTTTCGCTGCGCATCGCCCGGATGCACCACGAGGGTCGGCAGCGAGACCTGCTTGAGCGTGGCGTCCGCCACGCTGCCCAGCAGCAGCCGACTGATCGGATTGCGGCCACGACTTCCGATGACCAGCATGTCCGCGCGAGAGTCCATGGCGAGCTTCGCGACCACCTGGGTCGGTGTCCCCTCATGCATCTCCACGCGCACCTGCAGGCCATGCTCCGTCTCGACCGCGGCAAGTCCCGCCAGCGCCGCGCGCGTCTCCTCCGGCGAAAGCCCCGCATCCTGCCTGGTGTACGCGTGGACCAGCAGCAGCGAGGCCCCGTGCACGCGCGCGATGGCGCTGGCCCACCCAAGCGCGGTGGCCGCCGGGGCGCTGAAGTCCGTGCCGACCACGATGCTGCGGATGGAGTCGGATGCGCTCACCGAAGGAAGCGTAACCGCGGGGTACGCTGCCCGCATGCCACAGGCCACGCTGGAACGACGCGCCGCATGGATCGCCGTGACCGTGGCGATCGCGCTGATGGCGACCAAGATCGCGGCCTATCGGCTCACGGGCAGCACGGCCGTCTTTGGCGACGCGATGGAGAGCCTGGTGAACGTGGCGGCATCGCTGCTCGCGGTGTGGAGCGTCTGGATGGCGCATCGGCCCGCCGATCGAACGCATCCGTATGGGCACGGCAAGGCGGAATTCGTGTCGGCCGCCATCGAGGGAGGTCTCGTGGTCGCCGCAGCCGGTGCCGTGGCCGTGAAGAGCATGAGCGATTTCGGCGCCACCGAGGCTGCGCTCACGCGGATCGACCTGGGCGTGATGCTGCTGGTGGTCACGGTGGCGGTGAACGGGCTCGTCGGGGGCTGGCTGCTCCATCTTGGTCGCAGCGGCGGCAGCGCCGCGCTCGAGGCCGACGGCGTGCACCTGCTCTCCGATGCGTGGACCAGCGGCGCGGCGATCGCCAGCCTGCTGCTCGTGCGCAGCACGGGCTGGCAATGGATCGATCCGGTCATCGCGATGGTGATGGCCGTGTGGCTGGTGTGGTGTGGCTGGCGGGTGGTGCGGCGCTCGCTCGGCAACCTCATGGACGAGCAGGACCAGGCGGATCTGGTCCAGGTGCAGGCGTTGCTCGAGGCGCACGCGAGGGACGGCGGTCCCGAGCCGCGCATCTGCTCGTTCCACAAGGTGCGCAGCCGCCACAGCGGTCGTGAGCACTGGGTCGATTTCCACGTGGAGTTGCCGCCGGCGACCGACCTGCGGACCGCGCACGAGCTTGCCACGCGCATCGAGGACGAGATCGAGGGCGCGCTTGGAGGCACCGCGACCGCGCACGTGGAGCCGTGTCGGTCCATCGACTGCCGCCGCTGCCGGCCATGAGCGCGCTGCCACTGGTGCTGATCTCGGCGCTGTTCGGAGGCCTGGGTGCCGCCGCGCGCGTGACGATGATCCTGCTGTGCACCGAGCGACACGGCCTGCCGCTCCGCTGGACCATCCTGATCGTGAACCTGTCCGGCTCGGCATGCGCGGGCGCGTGCACCGGGGCGTTCACGCGCGTCGATCCCAACGGGATCGCGCATGCGGCGGTGATCGGGGGCATCCTTGGCGGCTTCACCACGTTCAGCAGCTTCGCGATCGAGTGCATCGAGCAGTGGCAGCGGGGAGCGCGTCGCCGTGCGGCGCTGTACTCGGTTGGAAGCCTCGCCGGATGCGCCACCGCCGCATGGTTCGGCTTCGAGTTCATCCGGAGGCTGTGGCCATGAGGTCCGTGCCGGAGACGCCGTGGCTTGCGGCCATGCTCGCCTTCCTGGGCGGCGCCTGTGGAAGTGGCGTGCGCGTGGCGAGCGACCACGTGGGCGCGGCGCTGGGCATGCCGGTCTGGGGATCCACGCTCGTGGTGAACGTGGTGGCATGCTTCCTCGGAGGCTTCCTGGGCCGATGGCTGCTGGGCCGAGTCACGCGACGACAGGCGATCGCCTCGGAAGTGCTCGACCCCTACGCGGTCCGTGCCCACCGTCTCACCACGCTGCTGGTCACGGGATTCTGCGGAGGCCTGAGCACCTTCAGCGCGCTCGGCCAGGAGTTGCACGAGCTTGTCCGGATGCAGCAGGTCGGCCCGACCGTGACCGTCGTTGGACTCTCGCTGGTGCTCGGCCTCGGCGCGGTGTGGAGCGGACTTGCGCTTGGCATGCGCCTGAACCGTGACCGGTAGATTGTCCGCATGCCCTCACGTCCGGTCCGGCCACCCGTCGCGGATTCCTGGGGCGGTGCGCCGCTCGACATCGCACGCCTGCGCAAGCTCTGGAAGCCGCGGCGCGATTCCTACGCGCGCGCGATGCTCTACGAGGACGTCCGGATCCGCATCCATCGCGCGCTGACCTGGCTGGAGTTCGCGGCGCGCTGCGACGCCTCGGAAGACCTGGACGCACGCCTGGTGGCCCAGTGGATCGCGCTCAACAGCCTGTACGGACGCTGGGACGACCGCGCCGGATCGCCGATGCCGGACCGCGAGAGCCTGCGCGTGTTCGCGGAGCAGATCCTGTCGCACGACCACGATGGTCTGGTCGCGTCGGTGCTGCGCGCGCACGCGAAGCTGGCGATCAGCCTGTTCGAGGACCGCTATCTCTGCCGCCACTTCTGGGAGGCACCCAGCACGCCGTCGGGGCGCAATCGCAATCGCGACGTCGCATGGGGAGCCGCGAACGCCCGCGAGCACCTGCGCGAGGGCCGGCACGGTGCGGTGCTCGATCGCGTGCTCGATCGCATCCACTTCGTGCGCAACCAGCTGGTGCATGGCGGCAGCACCTTCAACGGCCGGCTCAATCGAGCGGCGGTTCGCCGCGCCAGCCAGATGATGGACCATCTGCTCGCCTGCTTCCTGCAGGTGCTGATGGAGCATGGCTACGTCGACGACTGGGGCGGTCTCTGCTATCCGCCGATCGACGAGCGGTAGGGTCATCCCGCCTCGGGTCGGGGGCCCGTGTCCGAGACGTCCCGTCTGGAGCGACGGCCCTGCACGCGCGAGCCGCCACGCCGCAACGCGTCGGGACCGAAGCGACGGATGGCCTCGTCCGCGATCGCGTCGAGCGCACGCTGCCGCGTGTCAGGCACCGCATCGAAGAGCGACGCCTCGGGTGGTGACGCCTCGGCGCGGTCCACGCTCACGCCGAGCAGTCGAAGCGGGCCGGGCTGCTGCGACCACCACGCATCCAGCAGCGCTGCGGCCGCGTGCCAGATCATCAGGGTCGCGTCGGTGGGTGCGGCCAGTGTGCGTTGCCGCGAGACGGTCGTGAAGTCCGGTCGGCGAAGCTTGATCGAGACCACGCGCGCCACGCCACCGCCAGCGCGAAGTCGCGTGCCCACGCGTTCGCACTGCTCCTGCAGCACGGCGCGGAGCACCGCAAGATCGGCCTCGTCCCGATCGAAGGTTTCCTCGTGGCCCACGCTTCGTGCACCCTGGTCGACCTGGATCGGGCGAGGGTCGATGCCGAGCGCCAGTCGCCGCCACTCGACACCCTGTCCACCCAGCAGCGTGCGGAGCGCGCCCTCGTCGCGCGCCTGCAGATCCGCGAAGGTGTGCAGGCCCAGCGCATGCAGGCGCGGTGCCGTCCGAGGTCCGACCCCCCACATGCGCTCGATCGGAAGTGCAGCCAGGCGCATGGCGGCCTCGTGGGCCGCGATCACGGTCAGTCCATCGGGCTTCCGCATGTCGCTTGCGATCTTCGCCACGAACTTGCATGCGGCCACGCCCACGCTCACGCCGAGCCCAAGTTCCTCGCGCGTGCGTGATCGGATGGCCTGCGCGATGCGCTCGCCGCTTCCAAGCAATCGCTGGGATCCGGTCACGTCCACGAAGGCCTCGTCGATGCTCAGCGGCTCGACCAGCGGTGACTGGTCGAGCAGGATCGCCCGAAAACGCGCGCTGAGTTCCGCGTACCGATCGAAGCGGGCCGGTCGCACGATCGCGGCGGGGCAGAGCCGTCGCGCCTGCAGCATCGGCATGGCGCTGCGGCAGCCGAAGGTGCGCGCCTCGTAGCTGGCAGCTGCCACCACGGAGCGGTCGCCGGTGCCGCCGACCAGCACCGGCTTGCCCCTCAGGGTTGGATCGTCCAGCTGCTCGACGCTGGCGAAGAAGGCGTCCAGATCGGCATGAAGGATGCACCGTTCCCAAATCACCCCCGGATTCTGGGGCGTTGGGACGGCTTTTGTCCGTTTCTCGGACGCCTCAGGCGCAAAAGGTCTTCGCGGAACCGTTCAACTTGCCCTGAATTGCCTTGACATGGGCGCAAAAACGGCGACATTGGTGCCAACCAAGGGGTCTGTCTCCTTGGGGAGTGTGGCCCAACAGGGCTGTCGCCACGCCGCGACGGTCTTGTCTCATCATGATTGGGAGGGGAAGGACCGCCGCGTTCGGCTTGGATGGACGCGCGGCAACCCCGCAAAAAAGGGCGTGGGCGCTCGGCTCAAACCGGGCGACTCACGCCCTTCTTCTTTTTGACGGCCGCCGTCGACTCGCTCGCATCAGGCGAGAGGATGGCCGCGTTCCTTAGCATGCGCCTCATGCTGCTTGCCGACGCTGCCGTGGATCCCGTGGCTCAGGCCTGGATCGAGTTCCTTGGACGACTGCACCCCGTGGCGCTGCACTTCCCGCTGGCGCTGCTGCTGGTGGGCGCGGTTGCGGTCGTGTGGAACTGGTTCCGTGGTGAGGAGGGAATCGGCGAATTCGCCTTCCACTGCATCTGGATCGGTGCGGCCATGTCCCTGGTCGCCGCGGTGACCGGATGGTTCCTGGGCGAGGAGGAGGCTGGCGAGAAGGGACTCGAACTGCATCGATGGTTCGGCGTCGGCAGCGCTGCGGCGGCCGTGGCGCTGACCGCGATGGCGAGCCTGTCCCGCACCGATGCGCGCCCTGGACTCCTCGGCATGACACGCATCCTTGCGCTGGTGACCGCGGTGGGCACGGCCTATGCCGGGCATCTCGGCGGCGAGATGGTGTGGGGCGAAAGCGAGATCTCCGGCAAGTTCGCCAAGGCCGCGGGAGCGACGTGGGATCGCTATCGCGAGGAACTTGGAAAGCCGTCGGAGGCGCCGAAGCCGGCCGAGTCGCCGACGGCGGAGTCTCCGCAGGCCGAATCCGCACCGAAGGCCCATGCGGTCGCACCGCCGCCCGCGCTCCCTGCGCCATCCGCCTCGCCCACGTCCACCAGACCGGGCGCGGTTCGTGGAACCGACGGCGAGGAGCCGCCGGCCGATGGTGGCGCGTCCGCGGGCGGAGCGCCGCCCGCGAAGCAGGGCGCCGGTGACGCGAAGCCGGCCGAGAAGTCCGGCGTGCCCGCGCCCATCCCTCCCAAGAAGCCCGTGAGCTTCAAGACGGATCTTCTGCCGCTGCTGAAGGAGCGCTGCTTCGAATGCCACAGCGGCGAGAAGCCCAAGGACGGCGTGGCGTTCGATCACATGGACGAGCTCATCAAGACGGAGGGCAAGCGTGCCGTCGTGATGAAGGGCGATCCCACCCGCAGCATGATGTTCACCACGATCATGCGAGGTGACGAGTCCAAGAAGCGCATGCCGCCCCCGAAGTCCGGCAAGCGCCTCACCCCGGAGCAGGCGGGGATCATCCAGGCCTGGATCAAGGAAGGCGCGAAGCTCGACACGTGAGCGTCAGCGCCGCACCGAGGTCTCGGCGCGCGGCTGGATGCAGAGCATCAGCACCACGGCCAGCACCGCGATCGCGGCGAAGGCGGTGAAGATCGCGTTCAGGGGCACCTGCGCGTCTCGCATGCGGCCGAATCCCCAGTCGGCGACGCCGCCACAACTGATGCTCACCAGGTTCATCAGGCCGTACCCCGTGGCGCGCGCGCCCGGCGCGGCGATCTGGCACAGGATCGGCATGTTGTTGCAGTCGAAGATGCCCCATCCAAGGCCGAACAGGATCAGGAACGCCACCGCCATGCCGAGCGATCCAGCATTGCCGACGCCGTAGAGCGCCGGTACCAGCAGTGCGATGCCGATCGCGCTGGCGAAGGTGCGGCCCCGCGGGGTCCATCGGCTCCAGCGATCCGCAAGCCATCCACCCAGCACGGCGCCCCCCAGCGCCGCGATGTTCCAGTAGAGCGACGCCGACACGCCGGCCGCGCCCTGGCCGATGCCGAATTCCTGCTTCAGGATCGCCGGCATCCAGTCGCGCACCACCCACGCGGCCAGTGCGGGCAGCGTGAAGCAAGCCACCAGCAGCAGGAATGGAACGCTGGTCAGGAGGTCGCGGATCACGCGGAACGATCCGGCACGGGCCGTGGCGGGCATGTCGGCGCGGGCGGGTGCCTCGTGCAGCAGTAGCGCGAGGGGCAGGGCATATGCAAGCCCGGCAACACCCGCGGCGTGGAACGCGGCGCGCCATCCGATCGCGGGGGCATCTGCCGCATAGCCCCCGAAGCCGCCCAGCATCACGCCCACATAGATCGCCATCTGGTGCACGCCGACCGCGCGCGAGCGCGTCGCCGCGGCATGGTGATCGCTGATCAGGGCGAGCGCCGCCGGAATGTAGAAGGCCTCGCTGAAGCCCATCGCGGTGCGCGTCCACAGCAGCTCGCGGTAGGTGGTCGCCTCGCCCGTCAGCCACGTGACGGCACTCCACGCGGCCAGGCTTGCCACGATCGTGCGCTTGCGGCCGAATCGGTCCGCCACCCAGCCGCCGAAGGGGCTCAGAAACGCGTAGACCCACTTGAACTGCCCGAGCATCAGGCCCCAGTTGGCCTCGCTGCCGATGTCGGCGATGTCCTGCATCACCGAGAACTTCATCGACGCCAGCATCTGGCGGTCGAGGTAATTCAGCAGCGCGACAGGCCACAGCAGCAGCACCGCGATCCATGCGGTGTGCCAGATGGATCGAGCGGACGACATGTCGTGCATGATGCCGAGTATGTCCTGAACGCGCGGCGGTGACGCGAGAGCCTCCGCTGGTGGTGCCCTCAAGCGTCCCTGGCAGGAGTCGAACCTGCGACCTGGAGCTTAGAAGGCTCCTGCTCTATCCAACTGAGCTACAGGGACGTGGCGCGCAGTTTACGGCCTGCTCGCCGCGCGCTGGATGTTCCGCACCGTTCGCCAGCGACGCGGCTCGGGGGAATGAAGCGGGGTCGCCGCGCGTCGCAGCCGCAACGCGCCACGCGTGACCTCAAGCCAGCCCCAGCGTGTCGGCAGCTCGTGCGCCTTCAGCAGTCCCCCCGGCGTGCAGAGATACAGCCGATCCGCAAGGCGCCAGTGCGCGAGCTTGTCGAACTTCACCTGCGACTCGAGCGCCTCGCGCGCGACTCGCTCATCACGGTCCGCCTGCCGCACGCTGGCGAGCTTCGAGCCGGCCACGTCCCAGCCGTCCGTCTCGGGAAAGAGGGTCTCGCCATCACGGCGCAGGTGCGGCTCCCACCGCGGGAGCAGCTGCTCGCGGATGCGGTCGCGTCGTTGCTGGAGCCTCGCGTGGTTGGCTGCGGCATCGACGAGATCGGCGCGGTCGCTCCGGAAGTCCGCACGCGAAGCCTTGCATTCGATCAGCACGGTGCGCACCGGCGCCATGCATCGTCGGATGGCGGCGGGTTGTGGCGCGGGATCCGGATTCCCGAACAGATCCACGGCACCGGCACGCTGCAGCAGACCGTCGAGAGGCGTGGACCGAACGGAGGCGAAGAGTGAGGCGTCATCATCGGAGGCCGATGCACCGTGCACGCACTCGATCTCGGCGCGCGGCAGGGAGGTGACCCGTTCAAGGCTGGATGCGTCGCCCTCCAGCCAACCCGCAACGTCGGCACGCCAGAACGGGATGGCGGTGCGCACCTCGTGCGCGGTGGCCGATGCCCCGGCTGCCCGCAGCCACGCGCGCGCCGCGCCCTTGAGTGCTCGGTGAAGGTCCGACTCCACGCGGTCAGGCTAGGCACGCGGAACCGGAATCTCCGCGGCCCCCAAAAACGGAAACGGCCCCCGTTGAGGGCCGCATTCCGCTGCTTGATGCGGACAACGGGTTCCCGTCCGTCGTGGACTTGTGCCTCGAGACCGACGCCCGTCGGCCGTCAGGCCGAATCGCGCGCCAGCTTCTGGTAGTGCTCGCGCTCGCCGCGGCCGCGCAGGGGATAGTCCTTGCGCAGCGGGTGGGCAGGGAAGTCCTTCCAGGTCAGGATGCGGCGCAGGTCCGGGTGGTTGCGGAAGCGGATCCCGTACATGTCGTAGACCTCGCGCTCCATCCACTCGGCGCCGGGCCACAGGTCGGTCACGCTGTCCACGATGAGCGCCGGATCGGCGTCGATGCCGGAGGTCTCGATCGTGGGGTTCATGAAAACCTTCAGGCGCAGTCGGCGATCGTTCGCGTGGCTGACCAGGTTCCAGATCACCGCGAAGCGGCCGGGCTGCGGCGCGGGGTAGTCCAGGTAGTCGACCGCCGTCACGTCGCTCAGGAAGTTGTACTGGCAGCGCGGATCGTCGCGCAGGAAGCGCGCCACGTCGTGCAGCTTCTCGGCGGGCACCACCAGCGTGGTCTGGCCGCGGAACTCCGTGGCCATGAACTTCACGTCGGCGAAGCGCTCCTTCACCAGGGGCAGCGAGGGGTGATCAAGCTTGGGTGTGGCGGCCATGGGGGAGACATCCTAGCAGCGGCGTGTGTCGATTTCCCTGCATCATCGCGAGGCCCCGCGCCCGATCGCGCGCCAGCCCGGGATGCGTTCGTGGTCGAAGGGTTGGGGTGCCGAGAAACCGAGCGCAGGGTCGTAGCGCAGGATCGCGAACGAGCCCCATCCTTCGCGCGGGCGCGCGAGGGGCTCCCGCACATCGAGGGCCAGCAGCCTGTCGACCTCCAGACGAAACATGCGTTCATCGCGTCGAACGCGCACCTCGGCCCACGCGACGGAGATCACGAACACCATTGCCCCGAGCGCCAGCACGCGCACCAGTCCGGTGCGTGTGAAGAGTTCGCGCGGCGCCACGATGCCGTCGCCACCGCACTCGGGACACGGAAAGCGATCGCCCGGATACGCGCAGTCCGGGCAGCGCCGCTGCGAACGGCGTCGCTCCGGCAAGCCGCGCCCGAACCACCACGCGGGCAGCAGGGCAAGCGGGACCAACGTGAGAAGCGGAAGAGCCCCGACCATCGATCCGGCGATCGCCGTCAGGACCAGCAGCGGAGGCGAGCCGAATCCGCCGACGAGCGCGCGCGCGATCTCGTGGAACGCGATGCAGTAGAGCATCGCGGCAGCACCAAGGACGACGCCCGCAGCCATCATGACCCAACCGGGCATGCGTGGAGCGCGACCGTCGATCAATCCAGGGTGTCCACGGAAAGACCGTCCGCACGCTCGACCGCGCGAGCCGCTTCCAGCGTGGCGGCGTCGAACCCGACGAGCGGCGGATAGCGGCGCACCGCATAGCCGTGACGCTGGTCACCTTCGCGCTTGATCGTGGCGTCGATCGCGATCCGGTGGCCGGCGCGATGCAGGTCGCGCGCCAGATCGGCATTGGCAGCCATCAGGAAGAGCACGCGTTCCCAGTCGGCGAGGTCGGTGCCCGCGTCGACCACCACCAGGAAGTCGGCGGCGCCGGGCTGCGCTGGCAGCAGGCCCCATGCGCGCTCGATCGCGCGTGCACCATCGAGCGCCTCGCGCTTGTCGACCGCGATGAACATGCAGCGGCCGTGGCCCCACGTCGGCATCGCGGCCGCGGCGAATGCGCCACGCAGCGCGTTCCATGTCGCATCCGCCTCCTCGCGTGAGGGCAGTCGAGGATCCCCAAGCGGCACGCCGAAGGCCTGCTCGCCCTCGCGCTTGCGCGTGGCGTCCAGCCCCATCTTCGTGCCCGCCCCGAGCGCCGGCGCCGAGTGATCGAGGATGTCGAGCGGACCGTGCACCAGCTCCACGTCGCGGCGGAAGTCGCAGCGCTCGAACACGGTGGAGAGCACCTTCGTCTCGTCGTGCACGGGCACGCCCTCGTCCACCACCACGATCATCTTCGTCCACGCCATCTGCCCCGCGCCCCACACGCTGCTCATGAGCCTTCGACCCTGGAACGCGTAGCTCTTGCGGATGCGCACGAACGCCGCGTTGTGGAAGCAGCCGAAGCGCGGCAGGTGGTAGTCGTCCACGTCGTGGACGATCGTCTTCAGCAGCGGCAGGAAGACGCGCTCGGTCGCCTTGCCCAGCCAGTAGTCCTCCTGCGGCGGAAGGCCGACGATCGTCGCGGGGTAGATCGCGTCGCGCGCGTGCGTGATCGCGGTCACCTCGACCACGGGGTAGCGGTCAGGCAGCGAGTAGAAGCCGGTGTGATCGCCGAAGGGGCCCTCGAACACCGCGCCAGGGCCAAGCGGCTCGCCGAACTCGGGTTCCCAGCCCGGGCCGCCGCACTCGGTGCTCACCCAGCCCTCGATCACGATCTCGCTGTTGGCGGGCACGCGCAGCGGCACGGTCTTCGCGCGCACCATGGGAATGCCGCCGCCGTTCAGGAAGCCGCACATCAGCAGCTCGCTGATGCCTGGTGGCAGCGGGGCGGTGGCGCCGTAGGTCATCACGCTCTCGCCGCCAAGGCAGATCGCGATCGGCATGCGCTTGCCCAGCTTCTTCCAGCTGCGCCAGTGCGAGGCGCCGTCGTGGTGCATGTGCCAGTGCATGGCAAGCGACGTCGGCCCCAGCAGCTGGCTGCGGTACATGCCGATGTTGTGGCTCGCGGGCTTGGCGGCGTCGCGGTCGTCGGCATGAATCGTGTGCATGCCCGCCAGCGTGATGTAGCGGCCGGCGCCGCCCTCGGTGCCGGACTCGCGCGCGGAGAGCGGATATCCCACCGCGCTCGGATCGCCGTCAAGCGGCCAGCACTTGATGATGGGAAGGCGGCGCAGGTCGACCTCGCCGCGCGAGGCGAGCTTCACCACCTCCTGGCAGCGGCCACCGCGAACGCTGCGCGGCCCGATGCGCAGCAGCGGCAGGAACTCGCGCGCCTTCGCCAAGGCCTCGCCGAGCGAGCGCGGCGGCTGCGGCTTCGTCAGGCTCGCGATGCGGTCGGCGATCGACTCCAGCCCGCGCGGGTGCGCCTCCACGCCAAGCGCCATCTCCATCCGTCGCGCGCTGCCGAACAGGTTCATCGCCAGCGGGAAGTCGCAGCCCTCGACCTGCTCGAAGAGGACCGCCTTGCCGCCGAGCGCAGTGCCGACGGGATCGAAGGTGAAGGCGCTCGCGGACGCCTGTGCGCAGGGGCTGCGCGACTGACGCTCGGCGATGCAGCCTGGCACCAGCAAGGGGCTCACGGGGGTGCGCACGCGCGTGAGCTCGCCCGCACGATCGAGCGCGGTGACGAATGCGCGAAGGGTCGGGTGCGTCGGCATGCGGACGTCGATTGAAGGGCAGTTCCACGGCTTCGGCAAGGCCGGGGACGCATGATCGGCGTGATTCCGTCGATCTTCAGGAAAAAGGGCATCTTCCGCGGGGGAAGCGGCTGCGCCGTGCTGAAGTGTCGCCCATGTCGGCGCCGGTGCGCCGAGTCCATCGATGCAAGGAGGGCATCCCCATGAAGCGTGAACCCATGAAGGTGTGGCGAAGACTTGTTCGGATTGGCGTGCTGCTTGCGCTTGGCGCGTGCACGGCGCAGGAATTCACGGTGCGAAATCCGGACGGATCGGAACGCACGTTCCGCCATGTCGAGCTGCATCCGCATCTGGTGGTGCGCCCCGACCAGTTCGAGGTGCGTTCGGCGGGCAGCACCGAGGATGGATTCCCGGTCGAGGAGATCGTGCGTCGCGACGGGAAGGGCACGCGCTACTACCGGGTGACGCCACCGGTCGGCGAGCCGATCTTCTTCCGCGAGATTCCGCGGCCGAAGCCCGGCCGTCCCGTGGCGCGCCCGATCTCGGTCGCGGACGAGGTGCCGGAACCGATCTTCCCGGAGTCCGCTCCCTGTGACGAGATCCGCGTGACGGCGCAGATGCAGCCCGAGCACGCGCTTCTGGAGGGGCGCGTCGTCGGAGGTCCGTGGCTTCCGCTCGCCAGCGGCACCTTCGAGCAGGTGGCGCGTTCCGCGGCGAGTCGTGGCATGACGCCCATCGAGTTCCAGAACGAACTTGGTCCGTGGAAGCTCTCCGTGGACCGTCGCTTCCCGATGGCGGTGGTCCGCCTGCACGGGGAGATCGTGGAGGTGCGCGGCTTGCACTGATCGCCCACGCGGAGGCGCGGGGCCGGTGCGTCCGCATCAGGCCCCGCGCGCTCCGTGGCGCTGCGCGCTGCTCGTAGACTCGGCCTCGTGTCCGACGCGGCCATCGACATCGCCTGCATCCGAAAGACCTACAAGGGTCGCGTGACCGCGCTGCATGAGGTGTCGTTCCGCGTGGAGCCCGGCGAGATCTTCGGACTGCTCGGCCCCAACGGCGCGGGCAAGAGCACGCTCGTGAAGATCCTGCTCACGGTGGTGCGACCCACCGAGGCGCGCGGATCGCTGCTGGGACGGCCGCTTGGCGAGAAGGCCACGCTCGCGCGCGTTGGCTACCTGCCCGAGCAGCACCGGCTCGCGCCGTACCTCACGGCGCGCCAGGCGGTCGAGTTCAGCGGCGCGCTGTCCGGCGTGCGGAGAGGCGAGCGCCGGCGTCGCACCGACGCGCTGCTCGATCTGGTGGGATTGGGCGACTGGAAGGACCGGCGTGTCGGCATGTTCAGCAAGGGCATGCGACAGCGCGCCGGTCTGGCCGCCGCGCTGGTGAACGATCCGCAGATCCTGTTCCTCGATGAGCCGACCGATGGCGTGGATCCGGTTGGCCGAAAGGAGATCCGGGACCTGCTGGTCCGCATGCGCTCCGAGGGGCGCACCGTCTTCCTCAACAGCCATCTGCTGAGCGAGGCGGAGCAGGTGTGCGACCGCGTGGCGATCCTGCTGCAGGGACGCGTGGTCAAGGAGGGCGCCCTGGCCGCGCTGCAGCGCGAGGGCGCGGGACAGGAACTCGTGGTCCGCTGGCCGGCCGAGACGCGCGAACTTCCCGGTTGCGCGGGTCCGCCGCGCGTGCATGCCGACGATCCGGCGCTGCACGTGCACGAGATCGCGTCGCTGGATCCGTCGGACGCACAGCCGGCGATCGACGCGGCACGCGCCGCCCACGCGGTGATCGTGTCGCTCGTCTCTCGGCGCGAGCGGCTGGAGGACCTGTTCATCAAGGCGGTCTCGGATCCTGTCACCGGCCGCCCGCTTCCGCCGGGAGCCTCGCGATGATGGCCCTGCGCGCGATCCTCGTCGACACCTACCGCGAGCTCTCGAGCAAGCGGCTCTTCTGGCTCAGCATGGCCCTGTCGGGATTCCTGGTGCTGTGCTTCGCCGCCGTGGGCATCAACGAGCGCGGCCTGGTGCTGCTCACGTGGACGATCGAGATTCCGCTGCTCAACACCTCGGTGCTCGAGCCCGGCGAGTTCTACAAGCTCACGTTCTACACGCTGGGCGTGCGCGTGTGGCTCGCGTGGCTCGCATGCCTGCTGGCGCTGGTGAGCAGCGCCGGCCTCTTTCCCGAGCTCGTCTCCAGCGGCACCGTCGAGACGCTGCTGGCGCGACCGATTCCGCGCTGGCGGCTGTACCTGTTCAAGTTCGTTGGCGGCCTGGTGTTCACGGCGCTTCAGGTCGCGGTGTTCTGCGCGGCAAGCTTCCTGGTGATCGGCGTGCGTGGGGGCGCATGGGAGCCCGGCATCTTCCTCGCCGTCCCGATGGTGACCCTGTTCTACTCGTACCTGTTCGCGGCCTGCGCGCTGCTTGGCACGCTGACGCGCAGCGCGATCGCGGCACTGCTGCTCACGGTGCTGTTCTGGGGCTTCCTGTTCACGCTGAACACCAGCGAGACGATCGTGAACAGCTTCCGCGTGGCCAAGGTGGAGGAGATCGCGGCGATCGACCGGTTCGTGGATCGACGACGGCAGAAGGACGCCAACGTGGACATCTCGGATCTCGAGACCGAGCGCGGACTGGCGGAGGAGGCGCTCCGCTCCCTGCGCACCGCGCACCGGATCCTGTTCACCGCCAAGACGTTGCTGCCCAAGCCGGAGGAGACCGTGGCGCTGGTGGAGCGCTGGATCGTGGATGCCGCGAACCTTCGCTCGGTGGCGCCGGAGGACGGGGATGACGAGCCCTCGCAGGACACGCTGGCGAAGCGCCGGCGCGGGCGCGGGAGCTCCTTCGGCAGCGTGCGCGCCCGCGAGAGCGATGTGCTGGAGGCGGTGCGTCGCGAGCGTGACGCGCGCAGCGCCACCTGGATCGTCGGCACCTCGCTGGCTTTCGAGGGCGTGCTGCTGCTGCTGGGTTGCGCGTCCTTCTCGAGGCGCGACTTCTAGGTCTGGCGGTCAGCGCGGCGTGCCGCCACCCAGCTCGCGCGCACGATCGCGTGCCGCGATCACCGCCCGTGCAATCACCGCCTGCATCTGTCCGGCCTCAAGGGCCGCCAGTCCAGCGGCCGTGGTGCCGCCGGGGCTCGTGACCTGCGCGCGGATCTCGGCGGGCGTACCCATGCCTCCGCGCACGCCCGCCACGGCGCCCTCGACCGCGCCGATCGCCAAGGCCGATGCGGCCTCAGATGGAAGCCCGGCCTCCATCGCGGCCTGCGCAAGCGCTTCCATGAATGCGCACGCGAATCCGACCCCCGATGCACCCACGGCGGTGACCGCGTTCATGTGTGCCTCGTCGATCTCGATCACGGGTCCGATCGCCCCGAAGAACCGACGCGCGAACTCGGCGGCATGCTCGGGCGCGCCCGCCGGCACGGCAAGACCGGTGGTGCTGGCGCCCACGGACGCGGCCACGCTTGGCATCGCCCGGATCACGGGACCACCACCAAGCCTGGCCGACACATCCGCCGCACGCCAGCCTCCCATGACGCTGATCCACTGCGGAGCGGGCGTGACGCAGGGCACGTCCGCCGTCATCGCGCCGAACGCCTGCGGCTTGAGTGACAGCAGCACCGCGGGTGCCGCATGCAGAATCCGCGGCCACTCCACCAGCGCAAGTCCCATCTCCGCGGCAAGCTTCCGCCGCGGCTCGCTGCGCGCCCACACGCACACCTCGCTCGCGCGCACGACGCCGCGAGCCACCGCGCCACGAACGAGCGCGGATCCCAACTTGCCGAAACCGGCCACGGCAAGAGTCGCCATGGCGGCATTGTGGCCGCGGGGCCGCGCTTCTGTGGGGGTGCCCACGGGGTCGTGCTAGGATTTCGGCCCATGTCCACGCCGCAGCTGGTCACCCTGGATTTCGAGGAGCCGGTCGCCGAGGTGCAGCGCCAGATCGACGCGCTGGAGCAGAAGCCCGACGCTGCCACCTTCGCGGAGGAGATCGCGACGCTTCGCCAGGCACGCGACAGCCTTCTGGAGAAGACCTATGCGAACCTCTCGCCGTGGCAGACCGTGCGTGTCGCTCGGCATCCGCAGCGGCCCCAGACCCTCGACTACGTGCGCATGATCTGCCGTGACTGGTGCGAACTGCATGGTGACCGCCGCTTCGGCGACGACCCAAGCATCGTGACGGGCTTCGCGCGCATCGGCAGCATGAAGTGCCTGGTGGTGGGCCACCACAAGGGCCGCAGCACCGAGGAGCGGATCAAGTGCCGCTTCGGTTGCGCGAATCCCGAGGGCTACCGCAAGGCGCTGCTGAAGATGCAGATGGCCGAGAAGTTCCGTCTTCCCATCGTCACGCTGATCGACACGCCGGGCGCCTACCCGGGCCTCGACAGCGAGCAGCGCGGGCAGGCGGAGGCGATCGCCGTGAACCTGCGCGAGATGAGCCGGCTGCGCACCCCGATCGTCTGTTGCGTGATCGGCGAGGGTGGCAGTGGTGGGGCGCTCGGCATCGGCGTGGGCGATCGCGTGGCCATGCTGCAGTACAGCTGGTACTCGGTGATCAGCCCCGAGGGCTGCGCGGCGATCCTGTGGAAGAAGGCGAACGAGCAGACCAACACGGCCGCGGCCACGGCGCTCGCGCTCACCGCCGAGGCGAACCTTCGCAACGGGCTCGTGGATGCCGTGATTCCGGAGCCGCATGGCGGCGCGCATCGCGATCCGCAGGCCACCGCCGACCGGCTGCAGTCCTGGATCGTCGATTCGGTTCGAGAACTTCAGCGCGTGGCGCCCGAGACCCTCATCCGGCTCCGGTTCGAGAAGTTCCGGGCGATCGGATCCGTGGCCCAGTGAAGGCTCCGGAAGCGGCGGCTTCATGACCGAGCGCGCCGTGCGGCTCCGGGCCATCCGTGGGCCCACCGCCATTACGGCCAGGTTCTCTGGCACCCAACCGCCGCTACCCCCTCGTTTTGGTGCCGCGGGATCGGGAATCCCGGTCGATTGACGCAGCCTCACCGTCCCCGGACAATTCCGGGTCTCCCGGGCAGAGGCCTGGAGCCGCGTGCTCCGGCACTCCAACCCGTCACCCCCACCCCCCGGAAGACTCGCGTGCCCTCCAAGAAGCCAACAAAGAAGTCCGCCCCCAAGGCGAAGGCATCCGCCAAGTCCGCCAAGCCAGCCGCGAAGGCAGGCATGAAGCCGCTGTCGGGTGGCATGAAGCCGATCAACACCGCGAAGCCCGCCGTGTCGGTGGTGCCGTCGTCGCCGCCGCCGCCGACCAAGAAGCATCCGAACCGCGTGCCGCCGCCGCCCATCGGCAAGAACGCGCCGCGACCCATGCCCAAGAAGGAGCCGGTCGAGGAGAAGGGCAAGAAGACGCCGAAGATCGACTACGCGACCGCGCTCAGCGTGGCCGCCGTGGCCGTGCAGCAGAAGGCCGACAGTTCGGGCTACGTGATGGTCAACGGCCGTCGCGTGCGCATGCTGAGCGGCAAGAACGTGCCGACCAAGAAGAAGTCCTCGAAGGCCTCGGAGGCCGCCGCGAAGGCCAAGGCCGAGGAGACGATCGACGTCTCGGAGATCCGCACCAAGATGGGCGCGAAGGAGCTCGATGGTTACCGTGACGTGCTGCTGCGCAGCCGCCTGGAACTCATCGGCCGCGTGGACAGCCTGGAGGACGAGGCGCTTCGCTCGAGCGGCGGCAATCTGAGCAACATGCCGCTGCACATGGCCGACGTGGGCACCGACACCTTCGATCAGGAATTCGCCCTGAACATGGCCGCCAGCGACCGCGAAAAGCTCGCCGAGATCGACGCGGCGCTGCAGCGCATCACGGACCGTACCTACGGCGTCTGCCAGATCACTGGCAAGCCCATCCCGAAGGCGCGCCTGGACGCGAACCCGCTGGCGAAGTACACGGTGGAGGCCGCACGCCTGGTCGAGCGCGGCATCGCGCGGTGAGCGAGCCGGCCGGGCAACCGGCGCCGTCCGACCGCCCTGCCTGGCGCTGCGCGGGGTGCTGGGTGCTGCTGGTCTCGATCACGCTGTCGGGGCTTGCGCTGGATCTTGCCACGAAGACATGGGCGTTCCGCACCGTCGCGGGGCAGCCGGTGGAGCTTCCCTACGACGAGATCGCGGGCAATCCCTCGTATCGGTTGCCGTGGCATCAGGGTGTGCGCGCATTGCCCGGCGATCTGCTGGACTTCCGGCTCGTGCTGAACCATGGCGCGGTGTTCGGGCTTGGGCAGCAGCGAAGGCCGGTGTTCATCGCCTTCACGGCCGTGGCCGTCGTCGCGGCGGTCGGCGTGTTCGGCTGGTGGACCACGCGACGTGCGCGCTGGGCGCATGTCGGCATCGCGCTCGTGCTGGCGGGCGGACTGGGGAATCTCCATGACCGCCTGGCGTTCGGGGCGGTACGCGACTTCCTTCACATGACGCCGCGCTGGAACCTTCCGTTCGGGCTGCGGTGGCCGGGTGGAAGCGGTGAACTCTTCCCGTGGGTGTTCAACGTGGCGGACGTGCTGCTGCTGACGGGCATGGCGCTGCTGCTGTTCACCGCGAATCGGCCGGCGGCGAAAACGGACGGATCGCCCGCTCCAGCCCCTGCGGATCGTCCTTGAGCGGCATCGCCATCGACAGGTCATAGGGACCGATCGCGGTGCGCCGGATCGACAGGCAGTGGCCGAGTGTTCCAAGGCGAAGCGCCAGGTCGCGCGCCAGACTGCGCACGTAGAACCCCTTCGCGCAGCGGATCGACAGTCGCGCGACCGGCCACGCGTAGTCCAGCAGCTCCAGAGCGTGCACGGTCACGTCGCGAGGCTGTGGCTCCACGGCGTCACCCTTGCGCGCAAGGTCGTAGGCACGACGGCCCTGGATCTTGATGGCGCTGAAGGCCGGTGGCGCCTGCGCGAAAGTGCCGCGGAAGGACTCCAGCGCCGCGAGCACCTGATCGCGCGAGGGAGGAGGCCCGTCCAGCGCCGCAGCGACGCGCTCGCCCTCGGTGTCCAGCGTGGCGGTGGTGGCGCTCAGGTCCACCTCGGTCTCGTAGCGCTTCTCGAGTCCCATGAGGAGGGGGATCTGCTTGGTCGCGCGACCGATCGCGACGATCAGCACGCCGGTCGCCAGCGGATCCAGCGTTCCCGCGTGTCCGGCCTTCGCGCCACCGAGCGCACGACGCACGCGCTCCACCGCACGCATGCTCGTCATGCCGAGCGGCTTGTCGATCACCAGGATTCCCTGCAGGGCGGCGTCCATGATTCGGTCCACGGGTATGCTCGCACAATCGGCAGGCATGCGCTTGGCCCGACGACGGGCAGGTGCGGGCTGGTCGGACTCCCCATGCACGAGCCCCCCGTCCAGGACCGCGCGACCATCCTTGTGGTCGATGATCAGCCGACGGTCGTCGCGGCGGTTCGCTCGATGCTTGCGAGCCGCCCCACGTGGGTCGTGCATTCGGTCGCCACCTTCGCCGAGGCACTTGACGCCGCCGTTCGTCTGAAGCCCAACGTCATCCTGCAGGACACGGTGCTGGCGGACGGAAACGGTCTTGCGCTGGTCGCCCAGTACGTGGCGTGCCGGGACCTGCCTGGCGTGCAGATCATCGTGCTGTCCGGGGATGAGCGTCCCGAGAACAAGGCGGCGGCGTTCGATGCGGGCGCGTTCGACTACATCGTGAAGATGCCATCGCAGGCCGAGTTCGTGGTTCGCGTGCGGCACGCGTTGCGCCAGTCGGAGATGGTCGCCACGCAGGTGCGGCTGCTCGACGAGGCCGAGGCCGCCAACCGCCGGGCCGAGCGGCAGTTGCTGGCACGCGAGCTGGCGGAGCAGCTGCTGCAGGAGCGCACGCAGGAACTGGCGGCGCTGAACGCCCGCCTGCAGACGGACCTGTCGCTCCGCCTCGAGACCCTGAACCGCATCGGGGCAGCGCTGCACATGCTGCAGGATCTGGACATGCTGCTGAAGCGCCTGCTGGCCGAGGCGCGCGGCGCCTTCGCCTGCGAGGCCGGCAGCATCCTGCTCCGGGATGGGGATCGTCTGGTGTTCACCTACGCGCAGAACGACGTGCTGAACATCGAGACGCGCTTCCCCGATCCCAAGCGAAGTCCGGTGCACCTTCCGATCGACCGCGCCAGCATCGCGGGCGCGGGCGCCGTGGATGGTCTGGTGATCGTGAAGGACGCGTACGACCTGCCGCCGGACGTGCCGTTCCGATTCAACCGTTCCTTCGACGAGGCCACGGGGTATCGCACGCGAGCGGTGCTTGCGGTCGCCCTGCGGGATTCGGCGCATCGCCTGCTGGGCGTGCTGCAGCTGATCAATCCGCGCGCCCAGGGGGCACACCACGGTCGCGAGTTCACCGACGACGACCGGAAGCTGGCGCAGCACTTCGCGGGCCTTGCCGCGATGGCGCTGGAGCGCTCGCAGCTGGGCCGATCGATGGTGCTTCGCATGATGCGGCTCGCCGAGATGCGTGATCCGAAGGAGACGGGCGCGCACGTCAAGCGCGTGGCGGAAGTCGCGGCACTGCTGTACCAGGCCTGGGCGGAGCGCCGGTCGATGCCGGAGCGCGAGATGGAGCGGAAGCTCGACCTGCTGCGCACGGCCGCGATGCTGCACGATCTCGGGAAGGTCGCCATTCCGGACGCGATCCTGAAGAAGCCCGGCAAGCTGGATGCCGACGAGCGCGCGGTGATGGAACTGCATCCGGTGCATGGGGTGCGCACCCTCGATGGGCTCTCGACGGCGCTCGATGAGGCCACGGCCGACGTGATCCTCTACCACCAGTCGCGTTGGGACGGTCGCGGCTATCCCTCGCACCAGACGATCATCGCGGAGCTGGGGCGCCTGGGCCGTCGACCCGAGGACGTGCCTGCCCCGGCAGGTCCGGAGATCCCGATCTTCGCGCGCTGCGTGGCGCTGGCCGACGTGTTCGACGCACTCATGTCCCGGCGCGTCTACAAGGACCCGTGGCCGCCCGAACGCGTCCTCGAGACCATCCTGTCGGAGTCCGGCAGTCACTTCGATCCGGAGCTCGTCGAGATCTTCCGCACGCGGTTCGATGCGATGTGCGCCGCGAACCAGATGTTCCTCGAGTGAGGGCTCGTGCGCGGCACCCTAGAATGCGTCGGTGCAGCCCTCGTCCGCAGCGCAGACCGTGGCTCGACCGCCGTTCCTCGCCGGGTTGCTGATTGGCGGGTGGTTGTCGCTCCTGATCGGGGCTGGCGCGAATGCGGGCTGGCTGTTCATGGCGCTGAAGCGCGCGGGGGTGCAGTTCGCCTCGCGTGACACGCGCATGCTGGATGCGGAGGAGACGGGGCGCGTGCTCGCGGGCGTGCTCGCGCAGCCCGCCTTCCTCGCGGTGTTCATGCTTGGGATGGTGGTGGGTCCCGCTGGCGCGTGGCTCCTGCTGCGAAGAGCGCGTACCGGCGGTCCTGGGGCCCGGCGGCTGCGGTGGTCTGCGGCCGGACTCGTGGTCGCCGGCGCGATCGGTGGGGCGCAACTTGCGCTCGCCCGGACCATCGCGGACCACGCTGTCGAGCGCACCGAGGCGCTCGTGTCCGACGACCAGCCACGAGCCGCCGCGGCGCGTTCCGCGCTGGATGCGGCGCATCGCGCGAGCGAGGCGGCCTACGCGGCCCAGACCCTTCTTGTCGCCGCCGCGGCGCTGATTCTGGTGCCTCGGCCGCGGCCATGATGCCGCAGGCGTGACGCGGCTACGCTCCTTGCCCCCAAGGAGACCCCCATGCGCATCGCCCTTGCCCCCGGAGACGGAATCGGCCCCGAGATCATGAACGCCACGCTCGAGCTGCTGAAGGCAGCGGGCGGCTCGCAGGCGATCGAGTTCGTGCCGGTGGAGATGGGCAAGCACTGCTTCGACCGCGGCGAGACGCGCGGCATGACGAACGCGGCGATCGAGACGGTCGAGGCATGCGGCCTGCTCCTGAAGGGCCCCATGGAGACGCCGAAGGGCGGCGGCGGCAAGTCGATCAACGTGACGGCCCGCAAGATGTGGAACGCCTTCGCGAACCTGCGCCACTTCCGCACGCTGCCGGGCGTGATGACGCCCTACAGCCGCAGCGGCGTGAGCGTGGACTTCTTCATCGTCCGCGAGAACATCGAGGACACCTACGGCGGCATCGAGCACCGGCTGAGCAACGACGTGGTGCAGTGCAAGCGCCTGATCAGCGCGCCGGGCAGCGATGCCGTGCATCGATTCGCGTTCGAGACGGCGCGCCGCATGGGCATCAGGAAGGTGCACTGTGGCCACAAGGCCAACATCATGAAGATGACCGATGGCCTGTTCCTGGAGCGCTTCAAGGCCGTGGCCGCGGATTATCCCGAGATCGAGACGGCCGACGTGATCGTGGATGCGCTCTGCATGAACCTGGTCATGAAGCCGCAGCAGTACCGCATGATCGTGCTGCCGAACCTGCAGGGCGACATCGTGAGCGACCTGGCGGCAGGCCTGGTGGGCGGTCTGGGCTTCGCGCCCAGCGCCAACATCGGAAACCACATCAGCATCTTCGAGGCGGTGCACGGCACCGCGCCGGACATCGCCGGCAAGGGCATCGCGAATCCGTGCTCCCTCATCCTCAGCACGATCATGCTGCTGCGGCATGTCGGCATGATGGGCACGGCGGCGCGGCTCGAGAACGCGCTGCTGGCCTCGCTCGAGCAGGGCGTGCGCACGGGCGACTTCGGTGATGCCGCCAAGCCCGCCCTGGGCACGATGGACTTCGTGCGCGAGGTGGCCCAGCGGCTCGGCCAGAAGCCTTCGCTGATCACGGCCGTGCCGGATGCCGAAGATCGGGTCACCTTCAAGGCGCCGGTGAAGCCCTTCAGCGCGGCGGCGGTGCACACCTTCGGTCCAGGCAAGACCGAGGTGGTGGGTGCGGACGTCTATCTCGACGCGGCCGAGGGCTGCCAGGAGCTCGCGAAGCACCTGCAGGAAGTCTCGCAGGGAACGCCGTTCAGGCTGAAGCTGATCTCGAACCGCGGCACGCAAGTGTGGCCGACGGGCAGCGTGTACACCGATTGCGTGGACTACTGGCGCGCGCGATTCGAGCGCGTGGACGGCGCCATCGTTGCGCAACCGCAGACGATCGACCTGCTGCAACGCGTCGCCGCCAGGTACACCGTCTGCAGCTACGAACTGCTGCGCACCTTCGACGGAAAGCCCGGCTTCAGCATGGCGCAGGGGCAGTGAGCGACTGGATTCGAGGGCTGGTCGCCCACACGAACCGCCACTGGCAGGCATGCTGCCTGACCTGCGGATCGATCTTCGATGTGCCCGGCATCCGCATCGGTGCCACGGGACGGCCCGTGAAGATCCTTCGGTGTCCCGAGTGCGCGCGCTGGCGATGCTGTCGACTTGAGCCGCGGGACGGAGAAGCCGGGCGCAGCCGCGGATCATGAATCCTGGGTGAGGCGCGAAGCGCCGCACGCTTGCATGGCGCAGGCCATGCAAGGCAGACCGACTCCAAAGCGAAGAACCGGAAGGCGAAGCGGGGATTTGAATCCGCGGCGCAGCCGCGGATCATGAATCCTGGGTGAGGCGCGAAGCGCCGCACGCTTGCATGGCTGCAGTCCATGCAAGGCAGACCGACTTCAAAGCGAAGAACCGGAAGGCGAAGCCTTCCGGTTCTGAGCGGAGGAGTCGGGCTGACAGGATTTGAACCTGCGACCTTTTGACCCCCAGTCAAACGCGCTACCAAACTGCGCTACAGCCCGTCGGGATGTCTTCGGTGGCGACTGCATGCCACCGACGTTTCGTCGGTTCAGGCGGCGAACGGAACGCCGCCAAAAGCGGACAGGGCGGGATTCGAACCCGCGATACGGTTACCCGTATACAGCATTTCCAATGCTGCTCCTTCAACCGCTCGGACACCTGTCCGACGGGCGAACACTATAGCGAAGACCCGGGGTATGCAGGAGGAGGCTCGAAATGGGGCTTCGACTGGGCTTCTGGAGCGCGTTCCTCGGGTGCGACGGGCGGCTCGGAGGCCTTCTCCGGGACCGGACTCGGTTCCGAGGGTGGTGGCGGCGTCGTTGCCCGATCGATCGCCGAGGACTTGCGGTACAGGACCACGTGGCTCTTCTGTCCGTTCGTCGCCGGTGCTCCGACCACCGCCCAGACCGCGGATGTCGCGACGGTTTGTCCGAAGTTCTCCACGCGCGCGATCGCGGGCGCGGCCCACTCCTCGGTCGCTTCCCAGGTCGTGCCGCGCTGCACCGATCGGCCCAGTCGCTTGCGAAGCGCCAGATCATCCACCTGCTCCAGCTGCGTTTCGTCGGTCGGCGAGGATTGCGCGCGCTTCTCGAACGCGAACACGGTTCCTGATCCATGCACTCGCGCTGCCGAGGGTTGGCCGACCACGACGAGTTCACCCCAGACGGCGACTGCCTTTCCGAAACTGGATCCCACCTCAGGGGCCGGCGATTCCAGGGGTGCACTCTCGATCCAGAGACGTGTCGCCACGTTCTGCTGGAACACCAGCACCCGTCCGGCATCCACCGCCAGCGGCGTGTTCGCGTTCGGGATGCCGGAGACCGCAAGTCCGGGAGCCGTGGCGATCGCGGTGCCGAACAGGTCCGAGGCTTCGGCCTCCTGTGGAGCGATGACCGCATTGGCGTTCGGTCGCCACGGTGCGTCCGGGCGACGGATGAACACCGAGATGGTGCCGCCCTCGACGCCGTACTTGGTCATCTGGGGCGGAGCGCTGATGACCGTCTGGGTGCCATCATGCGCGATCGCCGTTCCGAAGCGTGCCATGGGGCGCCCGCGGGTCAGGAAGCAATACTCGGGCCCGGTCCAGGTGCCGGTCTTGTCCTGCTGCCAGACCAGCACCGCGCCCTCGCGGATGAAGTGCTGTCGGATCGACGGCTCCTCGGTCGTCTCGACGATGGTCTCGGGCGCCTCCTTCGGCATCGGCGCGCCCGGATCCGGTCGCTCGCGCCGGACGCGCGTCTTCAGGACGTCGTCCGTCACCGTCATGCTTGCGTCGGGCGCGCCCGCGATCAGGCATTCGCCATCCAGCGCGACGCTCGCGCCGAAGTGCTGGAACTCGCTCGATGTGTCCGGATCCGTGAAGGCACGCTCGTGAACCCATGCCTCGCCCTCGCGGCGCCACAGGTCGACGCGCCCGAGTTCACGCACGCCCGCGATGGTCGCGTTCGGCGACCCCACGGCGACACGATCTCCATTCGGCGAGATCGCGACCGCGCTTCCAAAGAGCTCCTTGCTGGAGCCCGGAGGAGGCAGCAGGCAGATCGCGGGCTTGTCGAGATGTTCTGCGTCGTAGATCCAAACCTTGCCCGAGGGGCCCGCCTTGGGAGCACCGACGACCACCGTGTTTCCCGAGCAGGCCACGGCCTGCCCGAAACTGCCTTGCGATGGTTCCGGCTCGGTCAGCAGGGCGTGCGCCTGCCGCAGCGGGAGCATCTTCCGAGGCAGGCTCGGTCGGGTCACCGAGCCGACCTTCGCCTCGCCGGCGTACGTGGGAATCTCGGGAGCCGGGGGCGTTCGACAACCGGCGCAGAGCAGACTTGCCAGCAGGAGCGGTCCGGAGAGGGCGCAAAGGCGGGAGGGACGGGGCATCCGCGCGCAGTCTATTCCCAAGTCGGGTCGCACCTCGCCGTCGGCGCAGGCATACGATCCAGCCCTCATGCGCCTGCGATCCCTGATCCTGCTCGCCCTGTTCTCCCTGACCGCGGGTGCGGTCTGCGTGGGCGCCATTCGACTGCAGGAGTCTCCCCAGGAAGCCAAGATGCCCCAGTCCCCCCGAACGATTTCCAGGTCCGGCTACTCGATCGCCCGCCTTCCGGCGGCCGAGGTGGAGCGCTTGGCCAAGAACCTCACCCCCGAGCAGTACCGCGTCACGCAGAAGTCGGGCACCGAGGCCGCGTTCTGCGGCAACCTGCTCGACAACAAGAAGGACGGTTTCTACGCCTGCGTGGTCTGCGGGCTTCCTCTCTTCTCGAGCGAGCACAAGTTCAATTCGGGCACCGGCTGGCCGAGTTTCTTCATGCCCTTCGACAAGGATCATGTCGCCTACGTCAAGGACGAGAGCCACGGCATGGAGCGCATCGAGATCGAGTGTGCGCGATGCGGGGCACACCTGGGACACGTGTTCGAGGACGGACCTCGCCCCACCGGCCTGCGCTACTGCCTGAACTCGGCGGCGCTGAACTTCGTCGAGAAGGGGCAGCCCATTCCGTTGGCGAGCCAGCCGCTTCCGCTCAAGACGGCCTACTTCGCGGGCGGCTGTTTCTGGGGCATCGAGCACCGCTTCCAGGAATGCCCGGGCGTGGCTGGTGTCGAGAGCGGCTACATGAATGGCTCCACCGAGGCGCCCACCTACGAGGACGTGTGTGGTCACGCGACCGGCCACGCCGAGGCGGTGCGGGTGCTGTACGACCCGGCGAAGGTGACCTATCGGCAACTGCTCGACGGGTTCTTCCGCATGCATGATCCGACGCAGCTGGACCGTCAGGGCCCCGACGTGGGCGACCAGTATCGCAGCGCCGTATTCACGACCGACGCGGAGCAGCAGCGCGAGGCCGAGGCCTTCAAGCTCGCGCTGCAGTCGAGTCCGAAGTACCTCGGCAGGAAGATCGTCACGGTGATCGAGCCCGCGAAGCGATTCTGGCCCGCCGAGGCCTATCACCAGGACTACGTGGAGCGCACGGGGCGTGCCTGTCACTCGGTGAATCCATGGCCCGAGGTGTTCGGCCAGGACAAGGCACCCGCGAAGGCGCATTGAGACGTCATGCGCGCGTGCCTCGCCGCTCTCCTGTCGATGCTTGCGGTGGTCGGGCCCGCACGCGGCGTTGGCACCGGGGATTACGCGCGCTCGCTTGGCGCGCTCGTGTCGCCCGCGGACCTCTCGCGCTTCCATGAGCTGCTGGCTTCCGAGCCGCATGTCGCCGGCACGCCCGGCGACGCACGCCAGATCGAGCGCATCCGTGCGGCCTTCGTGGCGATGGGTCTGGAGGTCGAGGTGCACCGCTTCCGAAGCCTGCTGAGCCGACCCGTGCGCGCGGCGCTCGAGATCGTCGGAGCCACGGGGCCGTCGCAGCCATCGCGGGGCGTGTTGGCGGTTCCGATCGATGAGCGCGACCTGCTGGCGGATCCATCGACGGCGCACCCCGACCTGACCTACGGCTGGAACGCGTTCAGTGGATCCGGCGACGTGACGGCGCCGGTGGTCTACGCCAATTACGGGCTGCGACAGGACTACGCGGAGTTGCGCAAGCTCGGCGTCGATGTGCGCGGGAAGATCGTGCTGGTGCGCTACGGCCGATGCTTCCGCGGCTACAAGGCGCGCTTCGCGCAGGAGCAGGGGGCTGCGGGCGTCATCCTGTACACGGACCCTGCCGACGCTGGCTTCGCGAAGGGGCAGGTGTGGCCCGAGGGCGGTGGCTGGGCGAACGACGCATGCATCCAGCGTGGCACGCTGAACACGCTGCCCTATCCGGGCGATCCGGGCACGCCGGGCGTCTTCGCGTCGGATGCGGCCGCTCGGCTTGATCCCGCCGCCCTCGATCTGCCGCGCATTCCGGTGCAGCCGATCGGCTACGGCGCCGCGGGCATGATCCTGGCCCGGTTCCAGGGCCCCGAGGTGCCCGAGTCGTGGCGCGGCGGACTCGCGATGCCGTATCGGCTTGAAGGCGGCGACGCGCTGCGTGTGCGGCTCATGGTCGAACAGGAGCGATTCGTCGGCGAGTCGGCGAACGTCATCGCCACGCTGAAGGGAACCTCGGACTCGAGCGAGTTCGTGATGCTCGGCTGCCATCACGACGCCTGGGGCTTCGGGTCGGCGGATCCCGCCGCCGGCACCATGTGCCTGCTGGAGGCGGCCCGTTGCGCGGCCGAGGCGGCTCGCGTGGGAATGCGCCCCGCGCGCACGCTGCGTTTCGCGGCATGGGGTGCGGAGGAGTTCGGCATCATCGGAAGCACCGAGTGGTGCGAGGCGAATGAAGCCACCCTGGCGCGCGATGCGCTGCTGTACGTGAATCTGGACATGGCCGCGATGGGCCCGAACCCGGGGCTCTCGATCTCGCCGGAACTCGACACCGTTGCGCGTGAGGCGGCAGGCATCGCGCTGGCCTCGGTGGAGCCGGCGGAAACGGTGGGCGAGCGCATGGCCAAGGCGTCGCCCGATGGAATGCGGTTCGGAAGCCTTGGTGGTGGAAGCGATCACATCGCCTTCGTGTGCCGGGCTGGCGTGCCAAGCGTCTCGATCGGCGCGGGCGGTTCGCCGGGAACCAGCTACCACAGCAATTACGACACGGTGGCGTGGTATCGCGCCACGGTGGGGGCCGATTACGCGAGTCCGGCCATGGTCACGCGCATCGCGTTGGCGATGGCGGGCCTGATCGCGCAGTCCGACCGACCGACCTGGCGTGTGGCGCCGGTGGGAGCAGCCTGTCTGCGACATCTCGATGGCGTGATCCTGGCGACATCGGATCCGGCCATGCGCGCGCAACTGGAGCGACTGCGGCCGGGATTCCAGGCGATCGTGGATCGAGGCACGAAGATCGACGCCGTGCTGGATGGATCGATGCCGGTCGCGCACGCGGGCGAGCTCCAGTCTGGCCTGCACGCGTTCCTGCAGGCGTTCATCGATCCGGCCGGGCTGGATGGTCGGCCGTGGTTCCGCAGCCTGATTGCCGCGAGCGATCGTGACGACGGCTACGCGCCGTGCATGCTTCCGCTGGTGGCCGAAGCCGTTCGAGATGGCGACATCGCGCGGCTGACGGCCGCCGTGGTGCGCATGGAGGCCGCGCAGCGGCGTGCGCTGAAGGCGATCGACGGGCTTCAGGCGGCGCTCGGGCCGTCCGTGACGAATCCATAGACTTGCCCCATGCGATTCGCGCTCCCGATCGTGACGACGGTTCTGGCGCTTGGCTCGGCCGCCCGGTCGCAGGCACCGGCAGCCGCGCCGGCAGTGGCGACGGCATCGCCGGTGGTGCTGGATCCTGCCGAACATGACCTTGGCAGGATTCCACCGGGATCCTCGCAGGTGCGGACGTTCAGGCTGCGCAACACCGGCAGCGTGCCCGTGAAGATCGCGAGCGCCTTTCCAAGCTGCAAGTGCACCACGCTGACGGATCTGGCGGGCAAGGAGATTCCCGCGGGTGGCGAAATCGAGCTGCAGGCGAGCCTGGATGCGCCGCGAACGCCGGGGGTGAAGGACGCGAAGGTCTTCGTGAATCTGGAGGGTGGCGCGCGTCCGCTGGTGGCCAGGCTGCATGGTGACGTGACCTTGCCGGTCCAGCCGTCTCCGACATTCGTGGACGCGCTGAAGGGCAACCGCACGGGCACGATCGAGTTCGCGTCCACCGACGGCAAGCCCTTTCGCGTGCTCGCCGTGGATGGGGCCGCGCCGCAGTTCGCGGATTTCGATCCGGCGAAGGACGCTCCGCGGAGCCACTATCTGGTGCGCTGGGACTTCACCATGGTGCCCGACGGCAAGTTCCGGCAGTGGATGGTGGTGGAGACGGATCGGCCGGATTGCGCACTGGTCCCGATCCGCATCCGCCATGAGTCGACCGGCGCGCGCTTCGATCCCGACGTCGATCGACGCGGCTCCTTCGTGCCCGAGAGCATCGTGGTCGCCGGTCGCATGAAGCCCGGTGAGGCGAAGGACCTCGAGATCGAGCTGGAGTCGAGCGCTCCGAAGGGCAAGCAGCAGACGCCGTACTGGGACCGGGTCCTGAAGGTCCAGTGCGCGGCGCCGGAAGCGCATGTGCAGTTGCTCGACTCACGCCGCGTCGGCGATCGCGCGATGGTTCGGTTTCGCATGACGCTCTCGACGAAGGCGCAGGGCTACGCCTACGTGCCCGTGACGATCGAGACAGGCACCGGCGTGGCGCGCTGTTTCGTGGCGGTGGTGGCCACCCCGTGAAGTTGCCGTCCGTCGACCATCTGAACGCCGAGTCCGCCGCCGAACTCTTCGCGCAGGCCGCGCAGTCGCTTCGACAGGACCCCCTCCGTCGCGGCTGCTGCGTGATGCTTCCATCGCATGGACGGCTGGTGGCGACCGGGGACCTGCATGACCATCCGATCCACTTCCAGAAGGTGTGTGATTTCGCGAAGCTGGACAGGCCCGACCATCACCTGATCCTGCACGAGCTGATCCATGGCGAGCGCCTGACGCACGGCGCCGACCTGAGCTGGCGCATGCTGGCGAAGGTGGCGGCGCTTCGCCTCCAGCATCCCGGGCAGGTGCACCCGATGCTCGCCAATCACGAGATCGCGCAGGCGTTCCTGCAGCCCGTCAGCAAGGGTGCGGGGGAGTGCACGCAGCTGTTCCGCGACGGACTGGAGTGGAGCTTCGGCGAGGATGCCGGCATGGTCGAGGAGGCGATCCACGAATTCATACGCGCGATGCCGCTCGCGATCCGCTCGGCAAGCGGACTGCTGTGCGCGCACTCCCTGCCGGCGCCGATGGCGATGCCGAAGTTCGACATGGGCGTGCTGGATCGTGCGTTGGGCGAGACGGATTACACGGCGCGCACCGGATCGGCGTGGTGCATGACCTGGGGGCGGGCGCAGACGCAGGACTCGGTGCGCGCACTGGCGGACGCGTGGGGCGTGAAGCTCTTCGTGCTGGGCCACAAGCATGTGGAGCTGGGCGCGGAGACGCCCTTTCCCGGCGTGGTGATCCTGAACAGCGACCACGAGCGTGGCGTGGTGCTCGCGTTCGATCTGGGTGCGCCGCTGCCAACCGCCGAGCAGGCGGTCTCGTGCGCCGTGCCGCTGGCCTCGATGGGTTCGATGCATGACTGATCGGGGCTTCGTGCTTGCGATGGAGACGAGCCAGCGCGCGCAATCGATCGCGATCCGCGCGCACGATGGTGCCGTCCACGAGGAAGTCGTCCATGCCGATGACCGCACCCGTGAGGATCTGCTGCCGGCCGTCGCGAGAGTGGTCGGCCGTGCTGGATGCATGCCGGAGCACCTCCGTGGCGTCCTGCTGAATGCGGGCCCCGGCGGATTCACCGGACTTCGCGTGGCGCACGCGGCCGCGCAGGCGATCGCGCTGGCACTGCAGGTGCCTGTGGTGCAGGTCAGCGGTGCCGCATGCGCACGCGCCGCGGCGATCCTGTCGGGAGAACTTGCGCCGAACGAGGCGTGCTGGGTGGCCCTCGCCTCCAAGGGAGACGAGGCCTGGATCGCGAGGGCCGATGCGCAGGGGCCGGTCGCGGGCCGATCGATCGACGTGGCGGCCTGGGACCCCGGTGACTGCCACGTGCTGGTGTCGGACGCGCACCTGCCGGCCTCGTGGCGCGCGCTCGTGGAACGGCGCGGCATCCGCCAGCTTCCGCTGCGGGTCCACGCCTCGGCCGTGCTGGCGGCGGGGCTTCCCATGCTGCAGCGGGGGCAGTGCACGCCGCCGGAGGCCGTGGTGCCGGCCTATCCCCGGGAGGCCGAGGCCGTGCGTTTGTGGCGACTCCGCAAGGTGGGTCGCGCAGACGGAACGCCGGCCTGAGAATTCCGCGAATTCGTCAGGCAGGGAAGTGAAGTGCCCCCGGTTTCCGGTCGACCTCCCAGGGGCCGTGGAAAACACCCCTGCATCGAATCCGTCCACTTCCGCAACAGGCGCTGGTCAGGTGCTCGCCATCGGCGACGCCGCGCGCTGGCCCGACTGGCTGGAGGCGCTGGTCGCCGAGGGCCATCGCGTCGAGGTGGTGCCGGACCCGCGGAGCGCCTTCCTTCGATCGGTGGAGCGCGTGATCGACGTCGTGCTGGTGGCGGCCGAGATGGCCTTCGATGAAGCGGAACCGCTGGAGCAGTTGCGACGGCTCTCGCCGTGCACGCGCATGCTGCTGATCGGGGATCGTTGCGAACGTGGGGCGAATGCGCGGGCGTCCGCCACATCCTCGGACGAGTCCGTGCGCGCACTGGCCTCCACACTGGCCGCGGCGGCTTTCGTGCGCGAGGTCCGCGCCTCGGTGCAGTCGGCGCGTGTGGCGCGCGAACGCAGGGAGCGCATCAGCCAGTTGCGCTCGCTGGTGCAGCGCATCCAGGATCCGCGCGGGTCCGACGGTGACCTTCGGCAATTCATCGAGTCGCTGCCGGCGGAAGCCGAGTCGCCCGCCACGGCGGGTTTCGAGACGCTTCGGCGCTCGCTCGGGAACGAACTGGACCCCCTGCATGCGGCGCGTGAGACGACGGATTTCATCGCCAACTGTCTTCCGGACGCGGTCGTGGCGGTCTGGCTCGCAGGGCCCGGACAGCGCGTGGGCCTCGCGGCCTGCGGAGGCGGCCGCGGTTCGACGAGTGACTGCGCCGTGCGATTCATGGCACGGGTGGAGCGGCTGCATCTGCCTGGACACATGATCTCGGGCGGGGTGGTGGCGACGGCCGACGCCGCGTCGTGGGGTCAGCCGGATGACGCGCATGAACTCGAAGGTCGCTGGGCGATGCTGGCACCATGCCGCAGCGACGGGAGCTGCCACGCCGTGATCCTGGTGCTGGGCGGTCGTGGTCCGCGACCGGCGCCAGCCGAGAGCGCGCTGGATGCGGTGCGTCAGATCCTTGGGCAGCACCTTGGCCGCATCGAGCGGGTGAATCTGCGTTGCGCGCCGACCTGGCCCGACATGGATGGATTCCTGGAGCCTCCGGAAGATCCCGATCCCAGCTTCGAGGATCCGGGACAGGATTGATCAGCGTCGACGCGCGAGCGCCGTTTCCCCACCGCGCACGCGATCGCCCACCTGCACGAGGCACTCGAATTCCTCGTCCGGGACCACCAGCTCCGTGGTCGAACCGAACTTGATCATGCCCATGCGGTCGCCACGGGTCAGCGTGTCGCCGACCCGCGCGGTGCACGCGATGCGCCGGGCCACCGCGCCCGACACCAGGCGCACGCCGAAGCGGAACCCCTCGGATGCCCGCAGGGTCAGCAGCATGCTCTCGTTGACCTTCGCGCTCTCGGCCACGCGGACATCCACGTAGCGACCAGGCCGATGCGATCGCTGCAGGACCTGGCCGCTCCACGGCACGCGGTTCACATGCACGTCGAGAACGCTGAGATAGACGCGGATCACGAGTGCGGGTCCATCGACCGCCTCGTGCTGGGCCTGGCGCAGGACGGCGCTCACGAGCCCGTCCGCAGGACTCACCATGGTGCGATCGCTCGAGGGGGGCGACGTGCGCGGTGGATCGCGGAAGAACGCGAGGAATCCAAGCCACGCGACGGCCGTGACCCCGAAGGGAACCCACCAGCCGACCTCTCCCCGTGTCGCGAGCCACGCACAGCCCAGCATGACAGGGACCGCGACGAGCGTCGCGGGAATCCACTGATCCGCTCCGTTCCTGTTCAGCATGCCGGGGTGGCCCCGAGCGTCACTCCGTCGCCTTGCCGACGAAGAAGCCGATCGCGCCGCTGACCGCGATGATGCCGGCGAATGCGCCGGTGTACATCATCCAGTCACTCGCGTACATGACGGCAAGGTCCGGAGGTGCGCCCAGCTGCTTGGACACCACGATCGCGGCTGCCGCGATCAGGCCCAGGCTGGCCGGCAGCAGGAGGCCAACGCCCAGGCCGCTCCAGGATCCGCTGTAGGCCTCGGGGGCTGCGGGACCGCTCGTGAAGATCGCGGCGGTCGCGCCCTTCTTGCTCGTCGCGACGGCGACGCCGGCTGCGGCACCGACGGCGGCAGCGAGTCCTGCGCCGCTCTCGCCGCCTTCGCTCGACTCGCCACCGAAGATGCCGCTCGCGTTCGCCGGCAACTCGGCGCCTTCATCCGACGAGAAGGCCTCGTCCATGAGCGCGGCGCCGATCGTGCTGCTCTCGCTGTCGTTGGTCAGGTCCATCAGGCCACTGCCCGAGGAGACGCCGTCCAGTCCGATGCGATCCGCGATCGAGGAACCGTCCGGCGACGCTCCGGTGTTGCTTCCATCGAGTCCCAGCTGGCTGCCGGAAGCTCCGGCCGCGGAGGCAGCGGAGACGCTGCCCATGCTGTCGGCCATCGGTCGCGCGGGGGCCTTGGCGGCGGGCGCGGGCGCGTCGTCGCCAAGATCCAGCTCGAGCGTCATGTCTTCGTGGGCGGCCGGCGCGGCGATGCCGGACATGGAGGCCGAAGCCGCCTTGCCGCCGGGCTTGCTCGCACCGTCTCCATCGCCCAGATCCAGTTCAAGCGTCAGGTCATCATGCGGCGCGGGCGACGCGATCCCCGACATCGACGCCGATGCCGCCTTGCCAGCACCGCCCGCGTCATCGAGGTCCAGATCGAAAGCCGGCGCACTGCCTGCCTTGGGGCTGTCCAGGTCGAGATCCAGGTCAAGATCCCCGGCGCCTCCCGACGCGGGTGCCGCGCCTGCGGCGCTTTCCGCAAGGTCCAGCTCGAAGGGGGAGTCGTCGGTCTTGTCCTCGACGCCACCGAGTCCAACAGGGCTCGCGGATCGGCCCGTGCCCTCCCGGTCATCCACGGAGGAATCGGAGAGATCCAGCTCGAAACTGTCGCTGCCGGCCGGGATTCCGGAGAGGTCCAGCTCGCCGCTGCCGTGGGCGTCCGACAGCAGGTCGACCTCTTCGCGCTTGAACATCAGCTTGTTGTCGTGATCGCGGAACTCGCGAAGCTTGCCGGCGGACACCAGGCCGTCAACGGCCTCCTGATCCTTGCCGAGCTTCGTCAGAGTCTCTTGGAGCGTGTAGAACAGCTTGGCCATGGGTGATTCGCGACGAGGTTCTCGTGAGCCGAAACGGGGGTGGGGTAGGGTACGCCGGTCCGGTGGAGGTCGCAAGGCAGCCTCCGCATCCCACGGGCCGACGGTTGCGGCTGTTTGCAAGGAGCCGAACTTGCCGGCGGCGACCCGACTCTCCAAGGCCTTGGAACGCTGGTTCTTGAGGGCGGCGCGGGATCTGCCCTGGCGGCGGGAGCGGTCGGCCTGGGCCACGCTGGTCAGCGAGATCCTTCTGCAGCAGACGCAGGTGGTTCGTGTCGCGGAGCGATTTCCGGAATTCATGGAGCGGTTTCCCGATCCGGCGGCCATGGCCCGGTCATCGGTGGAATCGGTGCTGCGCTGCTGGCGCGGGCTCGGCTACTACCGGCGCGCCCGATCCCTGCACGCCGCTGCGCGCCAGATCGTCGCGACCCATGGCGGCAAGGTGCCAGCCGATCCGATCGCGCTTCGCGACCTGCCTGGCGTGGGGCGCTACACCGCGGGCGCGATCGCGAGCATCGCGTTCGGGAAAGCCGAGCCGATCGTCGATGGAAACGTGGCGCGCGTGGTCAGTCGCCTTGCGGATCGACGGCGCAGCGCTGTGGATGGCGCGGGCGTGGCATGGACCTGGGATGCGGCGACGCGCATCGTGCAAGCTGCCGCCAATCCCGGCCGCACCAACGAGGCACTGATGGAACTTGGCGCGACGGTCTGCACGCCCGTCTCGCCGCGCTGCGACGCATGCCCTCTGCGCGCGATGTGCGGCTCGCGCAAGGCGGGTTCACAGGACCTCGTGCCGCCGCCCAAGCCGGGGACGAAGCGACAGGTGGTCGTGCTGCATGGACTGGTCGACGTTCGGGATGGGGCGGTCGCGCTGGAGCGGCGCGGCTCCGGCCTCTGGCAGGGCCTCCTGTCGCCTCCACTGGTGCCAGGACCCGCTGGCATGAAACCCTGGGCGCTGTGTCAGGCCTCGGGGGCGCTTCATGTCGACGCCGCCAGCGCCAGGTTCGAATTCCAGACCACCCATCGCGAGGTCCGGTTCATCGTTCACGCCGCGAGGTTCGGCAAGCGCGCTGGACTTCGGCGAATCCGTCTGAATCGCCTCTCGGGTGAGGCGATCTCGGCGGCGGCGCTCCGCGTGATCCGGGCCGCCCGGCAGGATCGGCCGCAGGTCGATAGGTTGCCGGCGTGAACCGTCTCGCCATGATCCCTGCCGCGCTTCTCCTGAGCGCCTGCACGAACGACGTCATGTCGGTCGACAGCAATGTGCGCATGCCGGGAGAGCCGTCGACGGTCGCGCGCCGGCTCACGGCGGAGGAGCAGGCGCGCTCGATCGAGGCGATGGATTCCGCGCAGCCCCCGGGATTGGAGCCGCAGCCGTTCGAGCGTGCAGGCGCGACGGGTCGCTGGTCCGAAGTGCGCAACGTCGTGATCAGCGCCGTGAAGAGCTGCGAGATCGCGATGGTGCGTCAGGATCGGCTCACGGACGCGTCCGGCACGGTGATCGGTGCCACGTTCGTGCTGCGCAGCATCAGCGACCAGCCCGGATCCATGCGCGTGATCGGTTGCGACGCGACCGGCGTGACGGCGGTCGAGGTCTCGATGGGCAACTTCGGCGAGCAGGAAGATCTGGCGCGGTGCGTGCTCGACGCGTTCGATCGCGAACTCCGTGCGGCGGCGCGGATTCCGCGGCCACGGTGACAGCTCAGATCGTCGCGGCCACGCAGGCGCTCGCGTGGAGCGACTCCACCATGCGCGCGGCGCGCAGCAGTCGAGCATCGGCCATGGCTGGCGCCTGCAGGTGCAGGCCGACCGGCAGGCGGGCGCCGCCATCCTCCACGAAGCCGACCGGGACGCTGATGCCAGGAATGCCCGCGATGTTCGTGTTCACCGTGTAGACGTCGCACAGGTACATCTGCAGCGGATCGGAAAGCTCGCCGGGGCGGAAGGCGGGCGTGGGGCTCGCGGGCCCGGCGATCACGTCGCACCGCTCGAAGGCGCGGTCGAACTCGGCCTTGATCAGGCGGCGCACCTTCAGGGCGCGCCCGTAGTAGGCGTCGTAGTAGCCGGCGCTCAGCACGTACGTGCCCAGCATGATCCGGCGCTGCACCTCCGGACCGAAGCCCTGCGCGCGGCTCTCCGCGTACAGGTCATCCAGCGACTGGCCGGCGCGCGCGGCCGCGCGGTGCCCGTAGCGGATGCCGTCGAAGCGCGCCAGGTTCGCGCTCGCCTCGGCGGGGGCGATCACGTAGTAGGTGCTGATGCCGACGTCGGTCAGCGGCAGCTCCACCGGCACGATCGACGCGCCAGCGCCTCGAAGTCGATCGAGCGCCGCCTGGATGAGCGCGTTCACGCGCGGATCGTTCGCCTCGCTCATGTACTGCGTGGGCACGCCGATGCGGAGTCCCTCGATCGGCCGCTCCAGATCCTGCAGCGGGTCCTCGACAGGTCGCTGCGCGCTCGTGCTGTCGCGTGGATCCGCACCCGCCATCACCGCGTACGTCAACGCGGCGTCGCGCACGGTGCGCGCCAGGGGGCCGACCTGGTCCAGGCTGCTGCCGAAGGCCACCAGTCCGTAGCGGCTCACGCGGCCATAGGTCGGCTTGAACCCCACGCAGCCGCACAGCGAGGCCGGTTGTCGGATGCTGCCGCCTGTGTCGCTGCCAAGCGCCACGCCGCAGATCGCCGCCGCCGCCGCCGAGGCGCTGCCGCCGCTCGAGCCGCCGGGCACGCGCGCAGGATCCCACGGGTTGCGCACGGGGCCCCATGCGCAATGCTCGCTGCTGGAGCCCATGGCGAACTCGTCCAGGTTCGTCTTGCCCATCACCACCGCGCCCGCCGCGCGCAGGCGCTCCACGCAGGTGGCGTCGAAGGGCGATCGATAGTTCTCCAGCATGCGGCTCGAGCAGGTCGTGTGACCCTCGCGCGTGGCGATGTTGTCCTTCACGGCCACGGGCACGCCCGCCATCGGCCCCGGGTCGCGACCTGCCGCGATCGAGGCGTCGACCGCGGCCGCCTGGCGCATCGCGTCCTCCTCCAGGATCTCGTGGAAGGCGTTCAACTTCGCGTTGGCGGCCCTGGCGCGGGCGATCAGCGACGACACGATCTCGGTCGCCTTCGCCTTGCGCGAGCGCACGGCATCGCGGATCTCGGTGGCGTCGGAGAAGGTCATCCGCCCGCGTCCTCCGCAAGGACCTTCGGCACCGCGAGATAGCGCCCCTCGACGGCGGGCGCATTCTTCAGGAGTTCCTGGATCGGCAGGCACGCACCGGGCTCGTCGGCGTCCAGGCGGTTCACCTGGTCGAACGGCGTGGTCATCGGCTCCACGCCCTCCACGTCGATCGCCTTCAACTTGGCCACGTGCCCCAGCACGCCCGCCAACTGGCCACGCAGCGCCTCGACGCGATCGCTCGGCACGGCCAGTCGCGCCAGCTTCGCCACGTGGGCCACTTCCTTCGGCGTCAGTGGATGCGCCTCGCTCATCGCGCCGAGTGTAACGCTGCGCATGGCCGCGCTACGCTGCGCGCACCATGGGCAAGGATCGAAGCGAAGGACCGGTCGTCGGCGTGGACCTTGGTGGCACGAACATGGCCATTGGCGTGGTGGACGAGAAGGGCCGCATCCTTGGCCGCTGCAAGCGCAAGACGAAGGCGATGGAGGGCCGCGACAAGGTGCTTGCGCGTCTGGTCGAGGGCATCGAGCGCGCCTGCGACGAGGCGAAGGTGCCGATGAAGGACATCAGGGCTGTCGGCGTGGGTGCGCCAAGCGCGGTGGACTGGGAGAAGGGTGTGGTGATCCACGCGGGAAACCTGGGCTGGAAGCGCTTTCCCCTCCGCGAGGCGCTCGAGAAGAGGCTGGATCGCACCGTCGTGGTCGACAACGACGTGAACGTCGCTGCGTTCGGCGAGAGCCGCGTGGGCGCCGGCAAGGGGCGCGGCGATCTGCTCGCCATGTGGGTGGGAACCGGCATCGGCGGGGGACTCATCCTGAACGGCCAGCTCTGGCGCGGTCCGCTGCACACCGCGGGCGAGGTCGGTCACGTGATCCTGTTCCCCGGCGCGGGCCCGGGGCATCGGAAGCTCGAGGAGCACTGCAGTCGCACCGCGATGGTGCGCAGCATGATGATGTTGATCGGCCACTATCCCGAATCGATGCTGCGCGAGTTCCTGAAGGGCGAGACGGACGGGGCCGAGCCCAGCATCGGCAGTGGCGTGATCGCCGAGTGCTACGAGAAGGGCGATCCGCTCGTCACGAGCGTGGTCAACGCGTCCGCCGATCTGCTTGGCCTGGCGATCGCGAATCTCATCACGGTCCTCAGCCTGCCCACGGTGATCCTGGGAGGTGGCGTCACCGAGGCGCTTGGCAAGCCGTGGTTGCACCGTGTGCGCGAGGCCGTCGAGGCCCATGTCTTCCCGAGCAGTCTCCGCAAGTGCGAGGTCGTGGCGAGCGAACTCGGTGACGACGCGGGACTGCTGGGCGCCGCGATGCTGGCGCGCGAGACCGCGCAGGGCCAGAAGGGCTGAGCGCGCCCCGGCTCAGGCCGCGTGAAAAGGCGGCGTGTCGGACGAGCTGATCTGGATGGACACGCCCGGCAGGTGCGGGCGAAGGCTCGCCGCCAGATGCGGCAGGTAGCCGCGCTCCGTCTGGCTGTGCCCGGCAAGCACGAGATCGCACCCTCGAGCGCGCGCGGCCAGCAGATCATGGTGCCGCGCCTCGCCCGTCACGAACAGCGTGCAGCCGGCGTCGGCCGCCTTCGCCATCATGCTGAAGCCCGCGCCTGGAACGACGCCCACGCGCGCATGGCGCCGGCCCCGGCGCGTCTCCACCACCTGCACGGTGCCGGCGGGCAGTCGAAGCGAGCGTCGAAGCCGCGCGATCGCCTGTGCACAGGTGAGCGGGCGATCGAGTCTCACGATGCGACCATGTCCCTGCGTCGCGTCGCGGTGTGATTCCGTCCGAAACACGTCGACGGGAGCCTCCTCGTAGGGATGCACGGCGCGGATCGCCTGCACCACCGCGACCTGCGAGCGCGGCTCGCACACCATCTCCAGGCGCATCTCGTCGACGCGCTCGAAGCGGCCACGCTTGCCTGCGGTCGGCTTCGAGCCGGCGCCACCCTCGAAGGTCCCCTGGCCGATGAGCTCGAAGCTGCACTTGCGATAGGCACCGATCGTTCCGGCGCCGGCTCGCGCCATCGCGTCACGCACCACTTCCACCGCGTAGGCCGGCACGAAGGTGACGATCTTCAGACCCTCGCCCGGGCGCAGGGTGACCGACGGCTCGATCGCCCAGCGCTCGCCCGCTCCGAGCTGTTGCGCCAGCCAGTCCGTCACGCCGCCGCGCACCGCGTCGAGCGCGGTGTGCGGGGAGAACAGCGCGATGCCGTTCTCGATGCACCGCAGCAGCAGCGCGCCGCGCGGTTCCCACGCGGTCAGGCGCGCGATCGGCTCGAAGATCGGCGGGTGATAGGCCACGATCGCCTGGCACCTGCGGCGGATCGCCTCGGACAGAGTCTCCTCGGTCAGGTCGATGCAGAGCAGGGCGCGCTTGAGCGGCCTCGAGGGGTCGCCCACCAGCATGCCGACCTTGTCCCATTCCGCGGCCAGGCGCGAGGGCGCGATGGCTTCGAGCGCGAGCGCGAGTTCACCGATCATGCGGACAGGCTACTGCGCGAGGGGCGGACCGAACACATGCCCGCACTCCGAGCAGGTTCCGGTGCGGCTGCGCTGCGGGTAGCCGCAGCGTGGGCACGCCGCCCGCATCCACTGCACGCGCGTTTCGTGCGTGCGCATGAGCAGGATCATCGGACCACAGAGCAGCAGCAGCGTGGCCGCTCCGAACACGATGCCCCACCAGCTCATCCATCCGCACGCGCAGCGTTCGCGTCGACAGGCCATCACGAAGGTCGGCGCAGCGATCGCGAGTTCGACCAGGCTGCCGGCGAAGAGCCATCGAACGGCCCGATCGATCCGGGTCGGGTCGCGGTGGCGACCGGCGGCGCGGAACAGCAGGGCCCACAGGCCACCCATCACCGCCCACGCCAGCAGCATGGGCACGGGATGAAACAGGATCTGGGCCGGAGAATGATCCTGAGCGGACCATCGAAGGAGCGCGAACAGCTCGATCATCGTGCTCACGATCAGCAGCGCGATGAGTCCACCGAGAATCCCCGCACCGATCATCGAGAACCGCAGGGGAAGCCTCGAGCGCTCGTCCGGTGTCACCAGCACGGCTGGTGCCGAGATCAGCGCGGGACTCATGCCGACGAGAAGCAGCAGCGCCGTGATCGAGATCGCTGCCGGCCCGCCGTCGAGGATCGCGCGAATCCCTTCCTGCAGCAGGCTTCCCCACGACAGGTCGAGCACGTCGCGCGAGCCGAGGCCCTTGGCGGTCCAGTAGACGTCACCCAGCCACGCGGCGAGTGCACCGGCACCCGTGCCCGCCACATACAGCAGCACGACCGAGACCGTCGCGATCGCAGCCAGGGCGAGAAATCTTCGAGGTTCCGCGTCGGGAAGGCGGGTTTCGGTGTCCCTGGAATCGGCCATGATCTCGTTCGGGACTCGCCCTCGAACTCAGTCCCGCTTGCCGCCGCCGAAGATCAGCGCCAGTCGGTACACGATCTTCAGGCTCTCCATGTAGATCCAGATCAGGCTGACCAGCAGGCCGTAGGCGAGGTACCACTCGGCACTGGCCGGGGCCCCGCTCCGAACCGCCATGTCCACCCGCTGGATGTCGGCGATCAGCGTCAGTGCCGCCACCACCAGGATCACGCCGTTGATCGCAAGGCCGATGTACGCGGCACCGCTCGCGCCCGCCTGCGTCGGCAGGCTCAGGAAGGGCACGTTGACGCCGAAGAATCCCAGCACCATGGTGATCAGGTAGGTGATGGCGATGCCAAGCACCGCGCACCAGAGCACGAACGCGCCGCGCTGCGTGATGCGGACCGCGCCGCTGCGATACAGCAGCAGGCACGCCGTCGACACGCCCAGCGTCATCAGGAAGGCCTGCAGCGCCACGCCGCCGGCGAGCCGCACCCCGTTGCGCGCCAGGAGGGTGTCCAGCACCAGCGCCACGGCACCCAGGAAGAAGCCCTGCACCGCGGCGTAGACCGGGGTCAGCACGGCGGCCCACGCGGGGCGGCCGTACATCGCGAAGGCCACGCCCAGCGAGGCGACCAGGCTAACGATGTTCACCACGCCCAGCAGGCCGGGATTGGCCTTCACCACGGAATTGCCGATCGCACCGAAGGCGACCGCCACCGCCAGGCTCAGGCACGTCTTGTTCACCACGCCGCCCACGGTCGCTGGAGCCTGTGCCTCCTGCGCATTGCGAAGGGCGTTGTCCAGCCGACCGTCTGCCAGCACCGGATTGGTGGATTCGAATGGGGTCATCCCGCAAGTCTAGTGCAGGAAAAATTCGCGTTCCATGAAGGCTGGATGAACTTGACTTTCCGGGTCCCAGAATCGACGCTTCCGCAGTCGGACGAGCCGATCAAGGATGATCGGTTCGAGTCTCGGGTTCGCAGGTTTCACAGGGGTCATCGCCTTGAAGCACGCTCCGAATGCCGCGCAGCGGCCCACGTCCGAGTCGAGCACGCACACCAAGCCGCAGTCCGGCACGCCGGGGGCAGCCGCCACGAAGAAGCACTTCGTGCTCGACACCAACGTGCTGCTGCACAACCCGAACTCGCTCTACAAGTTCGAGGAGCACGAGGTCGTCATTCCGCTCCAGGTGATCGAGGAACTCGACCAGTTCAAGAAGAACAACGACGAGACGGGCCGCAACGCGCGCACGGTGATCCGCTCGCTCGACAAGCTTCGCTCCATCGGTCGCCTGTTCGAGGGCGTGGTCTGGAACGAGCAGGGCGGCTCGATCCGCATCGAGCGCTGTGACCGCACCACGCCCTTCGCGCTCGACCTCGACAGCGCCGACAACCGCATCCTGGGCGTGGCGCACCGCCTGCACGAGGCCGGCAACCGCACGATCTTCATCAGCAAGGACATCAACGCGCGCGTGAAGTGCGACGCGCTGGGCATCCCCAGCGAGGACTTCGAGGCCGATCGGGTGGACGCCGACTGGCTCTACTCGGGCTACGCCACCATGTCGTGCCCCGGCGAGACCATCGACGAGCTCTACCAGGAGCGTCAGCTCAGCGTGGAGCAGCTCGATGGGCTGTTGCTGAAGACGCCCGAGGGCATGGAGATCAAGGCGCACGATCTCGTCGCGAACCAGTTCGTCACGCTCACCGACGACGCCGACGAGAGCCACACCGGTCTGGCCCGCGTGCTCGCGGACACCGGCCACCTGATCCCCGTGGTGGGGCCGCGCAAGCCCGTCTACGGCATCATGGCGCGCAACCTGCAGCAGACGATGGCGCTCGACCTGCTCCTCGACGACGAGGTGCGCCTCGTGTCCCTCATCGGCCCCGCGGGCACCGGCAAGACGCTGATGGCGATCGCCGCGGGCCTGCACAAGGTCTTCCGCGAGGAGCGCTTCGACAAGCTGCTGGTGGCACGTCCGATCATGCCGCTCGGCCGAGACATCGGCTACCTGCCCGGCGACAAGGACGAGAAGCTCTCGCTGTGGATGCAGCCGATCTTCGACAACGTGTCCTACCTGCTGAGCACGCGTGGTGGCGGCGGCACCGAGGCGGACAGCCGCACGGCGGAGCAGCGCATGGACCAGCTGGTGGCGGGCGGCAAGCTCGTCATGGAGCCGCTCACGTACATCCGCGGCCGCAGCATCCCGCACCAGTTCATGATCGTGGACGAGGCGCAGAACCTCTCGCCCCACGAGGTGAAGACGATCGTGAGCCGCGTGGGCGAGGGCACCAAGATCGTGCTGGCCGGCGACATCGGGCAGATCGACAACCCCTACCTGGACGCCGCGAGCAACGGCCTGGCGCACCTCATCGAGCGCATGAAGGGCCAGCGCATCGCGGGTCACGTCACCATGAGCAAGACCGAACGCAGCGAGCTCGCGAGCCTCGCTGCGGACATGCTCTGAGTCGTTCCGGTCTCAGGCGCGAGCGCCAGCGCGTCGGGCACGGACCAGCTCGGCTCCGGCGTTCGATGCCATGCCGGCACGCGGCGCGAAGCCGTCGGCGCCCACGGTGCGCCAGAGATTCGGCGCCAGGTGGAATGGCATGCCGCCCACCAGCACGGCGGGGGCCTGGCTGCCCATCGCGGCACGCACGGTGGAGATCAGGTTGGCGACGCCGCGGATGGCCAGTGGCGTGCCCGCGCTCACCAGCAGCAGGTCCGCCGGTCCGCGGTGCGGCTGCGCACCGACCGACTCGGCCACGTCGTGGGCTGGCATGTTCGCCCCCAGGCACTCGACGTTCCAGCCGTCGAGTTCCATGAGGTCGCTGACCATGCGGATGCCAAGATCGTGCATGTCGCCGCCGCTGCTGCACGAGACGGCCAGCATGCCATTGGACGTGCGCCGCTCGAACTGCCCGCGCAGGCGGGCAAGGATTGCCAGCGTGCTGCCCGTGCAGTAGTGCTCGTCCGCGATCGACGCCTCGCGCATGTGCCACATGTGGCCGATCTCGTTCATCGCGGGCGCAAGGATGCGCTCGTGGATCTCCGCCAGCGGCATGTTGCCGTCGATCTGCTCCTGCACGATGCGTTCGGCGTGATCGCGCTCGCGTTGCAGAAGGTGCAGGAGATACAGGCGCGCCAGCGTGCCCTGGTCGCCCATGTGCTCCAACGGACTCTCGGGCGTGTGCGGTCCCGCCTCGACCTCGCGGATCGCGCGATCGATCATCGCTGCGGCACGGTCGGACACGCTGGACGGCAGGTGCTCGGAGATCACCTCACGCAGACAACGCAGGCTTCGAAGCACGTCGCCATCGCCCATGTCGCGCGCCAGGAACGCGGCGCGGCTCCATGCGGCGCTGGCCAGGAAGAGGGCGGGCTCGTCGGCGGCGAGCGCCTCGACCAGATGCGCCACGCGCGCCTGCACGTCGCCACGCCACAGCCTGCGACACTCCGGTCCGAACCGGCTCTCCAGAGAGGCGTCGGCGGTGCAGTGCTGATCGACCGTCCACTCCGCGACGGCACGGGAGACGGATTCGAGGGCCTCGGCAGCCTGGAGATGGGCCGATTGCATGGGAGGGGAGTTCGACCGCTGCCCCGCATGGATTCAGTCCCCAGTGACAGTCCGGAATCCTTCAAGGCACCTTGAAATCAGGGCTTGTGGCCAGATTCAGCGCAGGCGGTGCCGGGCGGGCTCCTCGGTCAGGTCCACCTGCCGCTGCTCGGGCGAGCCGGTCAGGGCGGCGTGCTTCAGCCGGTACTGGGTCACCACGGTCATGAGCGTGGCATGGCTCCAGGTCAATGGACTCACCGAGATCTGCGCGCCGGAGTGGGGGTCGTACTGTTCGGCCAGCACGCCGCTGGGGGCGGCGCGCCAACGCGCCCACTCCAGATACTCCAGCGCCTCACGGAGTTCTCCCTCGTTCGAGGCACGCGCGATGAGCCACTGCGCGTACCAGAGCGTGCAGATGACCCAGGGATTGCCGGGGATCTCGTGCAGCGCGTGTCGTTCGACCTGGTGGTAGGTGTCGCGCTCGTAGCGCGCGATGCCGCCAACCTCGGTGCGAACCCAGAGCCGCTCCCGAATCGCGCGCATGTGGCTTGTGACGCGCGGATCGGTCGCCTCCAGCGCCCCGAACGCGAACAGCGCGTAGGCGGAGGCGTCGAGCGTGAAGTCGAGCCGGTACGAGCCGTCCTCCTGCGGGTGCGCCGTGCGCGCGAACAGGCGGCGCTCCGGATCCCACATGTGACGGATCATCGCGCCGCGCATGCGCTCGGCGCCCTCGCCGAACTCCGCGGCACGGTCCATGGCGCCCATGTCGGCCGCGAAGTTGCTGGCCGCCTGCAGCGCGCCGATCGTGGCGCACACCGTGAACAGATGCACGCCGCGGCGCTCCTCCCACAGGTCCCAGCTCGGAAGCGGGAGTCCCGCGTGGTCGCGGTAGCTCAGCATCCAGTTGGCCGTGTCGACCACGAGCGGGTTGTAGAGCGTCTTGATGAACTCCACGTCGCGGAAGGCCAGGAAGTGCTTGCGCAGCGCCCAGGTGACCAGCGCGGTCTCGTCCTGCTGGATCGGCAGCCAGCGGCCCTTCTCGGTGAGCCAGGGATGCCAGCTGCTCGCGAGCGTGCCGGTCGGGTTGTACTTGTGCAGGAAATAGCCGTCGGCGTGCCGCACGCGCTGGCAGAAGTTGAAGAAGTTGCGGCTGAGCTCGCTGTGGCCGGCCAGCGTGAGCGCGTAGGACACCAGCGCACCGTCACGCGGCCACATGTACGAATAGGTGTCGCCGGCGAAGTGCGTGATGTCGTGGTCGTTGGCCGCGATGATCGCGCCGCCGTGGTCGATCTGCGTGCGCACGATCAGCGCGCTGCGGCGATGCAGGTCGGAAAGATGGTCCGGCAGCGGATCGTTGGCGACCGCCTCCTTCTGGCTCCAGAGGCGCCAATACGCCTCGGTGCGGTCCAGCATGCGCTGCGGCGTCTTCAGACGGACCTTGTCGTCGAGCTGACGGATCGCGTCGTAGCTCTTGCCCGAGGCGATCCAGTAGAAGCAGTGCTCGGTGCCACCGGCGGGCACGTTCAGGTGCAGGCCCACGGTGCTGTCCACGCTGCCTTGCGCGATCGCGTTGCGGCTCAGCAGTCCGTCCTCGGCGTCGCGCCAGGTGCCCTCGGCGTCGCCGATGCGCTTCTGGCCGGTGGCCCAGCTGCCGATGCCCCAGCCAGCCGGATGCAGGCCGTTGAACAGGAAATAGCACTCGTCCTTGTAGTGCACGAGGCCGCCCGTGCCCGGGTCGTAGGCCACGGTGTCACCCACGGGACTCTCCGCCACCGACAGGTCCGCGTGGAAGAACAGTCGCACATCACGCGCGCGACCCAGCAGGTCGCACACCGTCACCTTCCGGAAGAAGACCGGACTGTAGTAGTCGACCGCGTCATGGCAGACCAGCTCGAGGCCCAGCCGCTCGTGGCGCAGGCGCACCTCGGTCACCAGCGTGTCGCGCTTGTACCGCAGCTCGCGCAGCCATCCCGCACCGTCGACCCACGAGAACGCCCCGTCGGCCCACACGCCGAACCGCTGCAGGTGACCGCAGGTGTGGTTGGGCTGGCCCACATGGGGCCAGTAGAGGTCGCGGATGCGATAGAGGTCGTCGAACGCGACCAGCATCTCGCCGTTGCCGATGGGGATGTTGCGTGGCATGGGTGGTGTGGGGGCGGCTTTGCCCGGCCACAGGAATATCGGATCCCCAAGGGCTCCGGTGGAGGGGATTCCCCGGATTCCACGAGTGGCGCGTGGTCAGCCGCGGAAGCGGCCGAAAATCAGGCTGGTGTTGTGCCCGCCGAAGCCGAAACTGTTGTTGATCGCGAAATCGGTCTTTCGCTGCTGCGGCGTGTGGGGCACGAAATTCAGGTCCATGCCCTCGTCGGGAGTGTCGAGATTGATCGTGGGGGGCAGGGTGTCGTTCACGATGGCCAGGATCGTGGCCACGCTCTCGATGCCGCCGGCCGCGCCCAGCGCGTGACCGGTCACGCTCTTCGTGCTGCTCATGGCGAGCGACTTGGCCGCATCGCCGAAAAGGCGCTTCACCGCGACCACCTCGGCCTTGTCGCCGAGCGGCGTGCTCGTGCCGTGGGCGTTGATGTAGGCGATCTGCTCGGCGTTCAGTTCGGCCTCGCGCAGCGCCATCTTCATGCTGCGGAAGGCGCCCGCGCCCTGCTCGTCCGGAGCCGCGATGTGGTAGGCGTCGCCGCTGCAGCCGTAGCCCATCACCTCGGCGTAGATGCGCGCGCCGCGCTTGCGGGCGTGTTCGAGTTCTTCCAGCACCACCACGGCGGCGCCTTCGGCCAGCACGAATCCGTCGCGATCCT
>JBMOGS010000009.1:0-51461 GCA_049318245.1 Phycisphaerales bacterium
GGCCGCGAGCAGGGCATCAGCTACACCGAGTTCAGCTACATGATCCTGCAGGCCTACGACTTCCTGCACCTGCACCGCGCAGCGGGTTGCACCCTGCAGGTGGGCGGCAGCGACCAGTTCGGCAACATCGTGAGCGGCGTGGACCTGATCCGTCGCCTCGATGGCACGCACGCCTTTGGTGCCACCGCGCCGCTGCTGCTGAAGGCCGACGGCACGAAGTTCGGCAAGAGCGAATCCGGCAACGTGTGGCTCTCGGCCGAGAAGACCAGCCCGTACCGATTCCACCAGTTCTTCGTGAACGCGAGCGACGAGCAGGTGGGGCAGCTGCTGCGCTGGTTCACCTTCATGGGTCGCGAGGAGATCGAGGCGCTCGAGGCCCGGCACAAGACCGCCCCGCAGGAGCGGGCCGCGCAGAAGGCGCTGGCCGATGCGGTGACCGATCTGGTGCACGGCGCGGGCGAGACCGCTCGCGCGAAGGCCGCCGCCGCAGCGCTGTTCAGCGGCGATGTGCGCGGGCTTGACGCGGCGCTGCTGCGGGACATCGCCGCAGACCTGCCCAGCAGCGAGGTTCCGGCCGCGCAGCTCGCTGGCGACGGCATGCCGCTGGTGGACCTGCTGCCGACCACGTCACTGGCCGCCAGCAAGCGCGAGGCGCGCGAGTTCCTGGGCGCGGGCGCCGTGAGCGTGAACGGCGAGAAGGCTTCCGCGGAGGCTCGGCTCACGTCGGCGAACCTTCTGCACGGCGAGATCGCCTTGCTGCGGCGCGGCAAGAAGCTCTGGCACGTGGTTCGCGCGGCCCGCGGCTGATCGCGATTCAGTCGGTCTTCGGTGCGGCAGGTTCGGCTGGGGCGGGCGCGGGTGGTTCCGTCGGTTTCGCCCGCGGCTCGATCTTCAGCGGCACCATGACTTCGGAGGGACGCTTCCCGGCCACGCTTTCCACCTGAACGCCGGGGGGCAGCACCCATGCGCTGACCTGCTTCTGGGGGATCCGCTTGCTGAGTTCCTCCGGCGTGAGATGCACGATCGCCACCGCGCGCGTCTGGCCCGCCTCGATCGGGCCCAGTGCGTCACCGGGCGCGCTCAGGACGACCTCCCGAAGCAGGTCGCCCTGTTCACCGAAGGAGACGTCGAATCCCTGCAGGTCCTCGGGTGCTCCGGCGACCTCGACTCGGACGGTTGGAAGCGTGAAGGAGCGGCTTCGGGCCGCGACGGTGAACTGCACCTTCACGCGATCGGGCGTGAAGATGGCCTGCGATGCGCCGAGCTTCAGCGATTCCGGCAGGCGCAACGATGCGGTGACATCGTGGGTGGAGCCCTCGGGCAGGTCCTTCGCGTCCACGACGGCCTCGGCAGTCTCCTGACTGGCCGTGCTTGCGGAAGGTTCCGGCACGAGCACCTGCACCTCGGCCGGTTCCACCTTCGTGTCGCCGCGCAGCGTCGCGAGCGGCGCGACGGCGCGCACCGCCATGCGCACGGGCACCATGGCGCCAACGCGAACGTCGATGCGATCGGGCCGCACGGCCGAGATCGACGCGTCGGTGGCGCGAATCTCCGGGGCGGCCTCGATCAGCGGCGCCAGGTTCAGCGTGCGCTGGCCCGGCTCCTGGCCGACCACGCCGGGATCGAGCGTGAGCACGAGGCCCTGCTCCAGCCGGGTCTGGATGGCGTTGATGCTGGCGGGACTGCCCTTCAGCGTCACTGTGACGGCCTGCGGCTGCGCGGGATCGACGAACTGGCGCGATGGGTCGGCCGGACGCAGCACCACGCTGCCGGTCAGGATGCGCACGTCGCGTGTGCGGTCGGCGGCCCACGTCCAGATGAGCAGCGTGGCGATGATGGCCACCACGAGCGTCGAGATGCGGTTGCGCCAATCGCTCATCTCAGGCTTCCTTGCGAGTCTCGACCTCGTCCTCGGCCGACCCGCTTGCGTGCGCGCGTGTGGCGTCGGCTTCGGCCGCGGCGGCCTCGGTGGCCGCCTCCACGATGCTCGCGGGCTCGTCGTTCAAGCCGGGCGTTGGAAGCACCGGGGCGTCGACGCCGCCCACGCTGCCGAAGATCGCGCCCAGCAGCGAGCCCTGTCCGCGTCGCTTCGGTCGGCTGAGCCGCGTGCGAAGCTGTTCCGCGAAGTCCGCATGCGGAACCGGATCGGAGAGCTTGCCGCTCTCGGCAAGACGGATCGCGCCGTTCTCCTCGCTGACCACCACGACCAGCGCGTCGCTCTCCTCGGTCACGCCCACCGCCGCGCGATGGCGTGCGCCCAGGCGCACCGCGAAGGTCTCGTCGGTCAGCGGCAACTGCACGCTCGCGGCGGCGATGCGCTCGCCGCGGATCACCACGGCCAGGTCATGCAAGGGGCTGCTGGGCCAGAAGATGCTCTCGAGCACCGGGGCGGTCAGCCGCGCGTCCAGTTGCACGCCCTGCGCGGCAAGGCCCGCCAGGCTCGTGCCGCGCTCGATCACCACCAGCGCACCGAAGCGGTTGCGGCTCAGGAACCCTACGGCCTCGTCGAGCGAATCGACGAGCGGGTCCAGGTTTCGCCGCTCGCTCGGCACGATCGTCTGTCCCAGCCGCACCATCGCCTGGCGCAGTTCCGGCTGGAACACGACCAGCAGGAACACCGCGATCGCGCCCAGCAGGCCCTCGCTCAGGAACCGCAGGCGCGCGAAGCTCTCGCTGAAGAGGCCCGCGAAACGGATGCCCAGCAGCAGCACCGCCACCAGGATGATCGCGCCCTTGAACACGCCGGCGCCGCGCGTTCCCTGCAGGAAGCGCAGCACGAACAGCACGCCCACGAAGATCACCGACAGCTCGACCGCCACGCTGAGCGGATCACTCCCCCTGAAGAGCTGGAAGAGACGGTCGAACACGAGCCGACTGTACCACGCGAATTCGCCGCGGATCGCTAGGATTCGCAGGATGAGTCGAGATGCGACCAGCATTCCCGTGGGCAAGCCGACCTTCAAGTGCGCGGCGAGTGGTGAAGCGCTTCCGCCAGGCACGCCGTGCGTGACGACCGTGCGCGAGAACGGCCAGGGGGGTTTCGAGCGCCTCGAGTTCAGTCAGGCCGCGTGGCTGGCGGGTGCGCGGCCCGAGGGGCTGCTGTGCTGGTGGAAGACCGTCATGCCCGAGCCCGACGCCAAGCGGCGCCTGGTGCTGGATGACGAGGCCATCGAGGAGGTCTTCGATCGGCTCGCCGAGGATGACCGTCCCAATCGCGTCGCGGTGCGCTGGCTTCTGGCCATGATCCTGCTGCGCAAGAAGCGGCTGCGTCACCTGCGCGTGGAGCGCGTCGAAGGGGTCGAGACGTGGCTCTTCTCGCGTCGCGGCGATGCCGAGGGCGCTCCGGCGACCCCGGTGGTGCGGCCGGCGCTCGACGAGGAAGCGATCGCGGCGCTTGGTGATGAACTGGGCGCGGTGGTCTCCTTCGATGCGTGATCGCTGGCTCGCGGGCGTGCTGCTGATCCTTGCCGGATGCGCGGCGCCGCCGGCGAATCAGGGTTCCGCGCGATCCGCGGACATGGCCGCCTCCAGCGCGTCCCCAGCTGACTTCGTGGCGGGCCAGTCCGCACGCACCGAGGCGCTTGGCGAGTTCGCCAGCCGGGGTTCGCTGGAAGTGCGCTGGAAGGACGACGAGGGATCGCATTTCGAGCAGACGCAGGTGGAACTCGCCTGGCGCGACTCGGGCCAGCGCATGGCGTTTCGCGCGGACAAGGTCGGCGAGCGGCTGGCGTGGGCGGGCGCCGATGCCGAGCGGTGGTGGATCTTCGAGCTGAAGCGTGATCCCAGTCGCCTGACCACGGGACGTCGCGGCAGCGCTCCACGGGATTCGATCCTTCCGTTCGTGGGCCCCGAAAGCGTGCTTGAACTCATGTCGGCCCGGCCATGGCCCGCACGCGCTCGTGCTGGCGAGGTCGAGAACGGCGCGCGCTGGATCGAGTGGGACCTCGCCTCGCCGGTGGGTGGCTGGCGCAGGACACGCGTGCTGGTGGAGCGACCGGGCTCGCTTCCGCAACGCGTGGAGTTGCTCGATGCGACGGGACACGTGATCGCGCGGTCCACGTTGACGCGTCCGCTCTCGGTGCCGGTGCGCGGGTTGCCGCCAGGCGCGTGGCCCGAGATCGCCGGCACCATGCGGATCGAGGCGGGCGACGCAGGAGCGACGTGGGACATCTTCTGGGATCAGCCCGGAACCGATCCCGCCCGTCTGAAGGACCGGCTCTTCGACCTGGCGGCGCTCACGGAAGCGCTTCGCCCCAAGGAAGTGCTGGATCAGGACGTGGTGCATCCCTGACATGCGCGGTGTCCTGCATGGCTGGGTCGCATGGCTGCGCTGGCTCGTGCCTGTCGCCCTTCTGTGGATCGCCGCGGCAGCGCCGGACGGCCCGGCGCTCGTCGCGACCTCCTCGGGCGATCACCTGTGGTGGGTGCAGCGGGAGGAGAAGGCGTGGATCGTCACGCATGGGGCGAAGGGGCCCGGCGGCACGCTGGTGCGGCACGCCGTGGCGAAGTTCGACGAGGCGCCTGCCGCGCTTGCGGCCGAGGGTGACCGCGTCTGGGTCCTCTTCGGCGCGAAGCAGGGGCGATGCGAGCTCGTGCGAGGCACGGCGGTGGTGAATCCCGCGAGCGATCTGTGGTTCGTGCGACCGGCGGGCATGCGGCTCTGTGCGTCACTGCCGCGCGAGCGCGTGGCGAGCGTCGCCGCGATCGATGGCGAACTCTGGGCCCTCTGCGCCGACACGCCTTCGCGCGCGCTTCGACTGATCGGCGAGACATGGGTGGAGGTCGAGCTGCCGTCGCATGCGCCGGCCGCCACGCGCCGTGAATTCGTGCGCGCGCGAGGCGGACTCTGGTATCTGGTCGAGTTGCCGGACGGATCCACCCTTCGATGGGTGCGCGAGTCGGGCGCTTGGCGAAGCGTTCCGATCGCGTTGCCGGTGTGGACGCGCACGATTCCGGGTGCCGACCTGCTGTGCGTCCAGGCGAGCGACGGCAGCATCGGCATGGTGGAGGGCGGCCGATTCGTGGCGCGAGGCATGACGCCGGCACGGGGCGTCGTGCTTGGATGGGGTGACGGCATCGGCGCACTCGAGGTCGGCGCCGACGAGGTCACCTGGGCGCCGATGGCGGCCGCGGGGGGTGCCTTCGAGGACGCGAGGATCGTTGACCAGCAGGCCTCGACGGCCGCGCGCTGGTTCCATCTTCCCGTGCTTGGAGTGCTGTCGCTCGGGGCGCTCATGCTGGCCGCGATCCTGAAGGCGGCGCGTCAGGTGCGCGGCACGGCGATGCCGGGCGGACCGCCCGTCGGCATGCCGGTGGGGCGCCGGATCGCCGCACTCGCTTTCGATGCCGCGCCGGTGGGGTTGGCGGCCATGATGGCCTTCGATGTCGGCCCCGAGGCGCTGTTCGGCGTTCCCTTGTGGGTGACCGATCTGGACGAGGCGCGGCCCTTCATCTGGATGACGGTCGGCACGGTGGCCTTCGGCATGCTCGAGGAGTGCGCCGGGTCGCGTTCCATGGGCAAGCGGATCTTCGGTGGCGCGGTGCGCGGTTCGGACGGCTCCGATGCGGGCTGGCCGCGGCACGTGATCCGCAACCTTCTGAAGGGCCTCACGATGCTCTCGCCGGTGCTGGCGCTCCCGGCCCTGGTGAGTCGCCGCGGGGTCGGCGTGTCCGAGGTCGTGACCGACACCGCCGTGGTGAGGGCGTAGCCGCTTTCTGCACGGTTGGGACCCGGAACGCCGACATGGAGAGTTCCGACTGGGCATGGAGGCCCCTCGACCGTGAATTTCCCCAAGAACCTGTCCGAGTCCATCCGCACCGCACCCTTCGCCTGGTCCATGGCGCTGGTCGCCGCCGCGCTGCCGTTCGGTGTCGTGGCGTGGAAGGGAAGTGCGCGCAGTCCGTCACCCCAGCCGGTGGTCGAGACCGCCGCGCACGCACGCGCATCCTCATCCGGCGGCGTGTCGGAATGGTTCTCCGGAGCCGACAACCCGTTCCTCACCGAGGAGCAGGCCCGCGAGCGACGCATGCGTGCTGCCGTGGCTCGCGTGGAGGAGGTGCTGCGACGAAGGCCCGACGTGCGCGATGTGACCATCCTGACGTCGAGTCAGGCCGACGGTCGCGGCGCATCGGCGGTGGTCTCGATCGCGATGCGTGATGGCGTGGTGCCGGTGCAGCTGGTCGATGCCGCCGGCACGCTGCTGTGCGCCGCGGTGCCCGGACTGAAGGCGGAGCAGGTCACCGTGATCGACGAGGCCTCGGGGATCCGGGCGCTTGCATGCGCACTTGGAGCCGAGGGTGGCGATGACGGTCGCGCGGCGCTGGCGTCGGCGCAGGTTCCGGTGCGTGCGGCTCCCGCGGCCCCGGTCGTCGCGCCAAGCGCGCCGAGCGTCTCGAGTGCGGGATGGCCGTCGTGGCTGTGGGCGGCGGGTGCGGCCGCCGCCGTGGGGCTTGCGTGGGCGGTCTGGTTCTGGCGAACGCGCCGCGTGGACGTGGCGCCTCCGCTGCCTGAAGTCGGCGAGGAGGATCCGATCGCGGGAACGCTCTCCATGGCACTGCACCGGCAGGTTGCGGAGCAGGGCACGCTGATCACCACCGCCTTGGTGGAGCGTCTGGAGCAGGGCGCGCCAGCCAATGAGGTGGCCCAGCTGCTCCTGAGTCTGGAGCCGTGGGCGGCGGAGCGCGTGCTGAAGGGCATGCCTCCGGAGGCGCTCGCGAAGGTGGAGGAGGCGTTGCGCGATCCGGCGCATGATGCACCGATGGAGCGCGTCCGCGCGCTCGCCGAGGCCGTGCTCAGCGTTCGCATGGCTGCTTGAGACGCGTTTCAGGTCCTGGGGTCGCGCGCGGGTGCGCCGCCCGTGTGGCGCGGCTGTCGCGTGGCGGCGTCGGCCATGCTCTCCGAGGTCGCCGGGGCGACGCCCTCGATCTTGGCGAACAGCAGTCTGCCCGCGGCTGTCTGCACCGCGTTCGTGACCACCACTGACACCGTGGCGCCCACCCGCGACTGGCCATCCTCGATCACGATCATCGTGCCGTCCGGCAGGTAGCCCACGCCCTGTCGCTCGCCCTCGCCACGCTTGGTCACCTGCACGTTGGCCGTGTCGCCGGGGCCGAGCGCCGGTCGAAGCGTGGTCGCAAGATGATTCAGGTTCAGCGCGGTCACGCCCTGGATGCGCGCCACGGCCTCCAGATTGTTGTCGAGCGTGAGGATGCGCAGGCCCTCGCTGCGTGCGGCCTCCACCAGCATGCGGTCCACGCCCATGCCGGCCACGCGGAAGTCCTGCAGCGACACGTCCGCGTAGGGGCTCTCGCGCAGGCGCCCGAGCAGGTCCAGGCCTCGGCGTCCGCGTCCACGCTTGCCGCGGTCACCGCTGTCCGCCAGCTTCTGAAGTTCCTCGACCACGAACTGCGGCACCACGATCGGCGCGTCGACGAATCCGGACGCCGCAAGCGCCGGAAGTCGGCCATCGATCAGCACGCTGGTGTCCACCAGCCACGGGCGCACGCCGCGCCGGGTTCGGGAGAACTCCACGTAGGGAATCACCAGTCTGAAGTCGTCCTTCGTGGTCAGCACCACGCTGATGCTCAGGTAGCAGAACACGAGGCCCACCACGGACTTCGCCAGTGGCAGGTACACGCCGAGGGACTGCTGGATCTCCCACGCGCGGGCGATCACGTCGATCAGCGCGCCGAACGCGACGGCGCCGATGAGTCCGAGGCACACGCCAAGGTAGATGCCCACCACGCCGGCCAGTCGCTTGTTCGGCGTCAGCGCGTCGACCGCCAGCACCAGAAGGCCCACCGCGACCATCGAGATGATCAAGCCCACCATCGTGGAGTAGGTGAACTCGCCGGTGCTGCGCACGCTGTTGACGGTCAGCAGCGTGACCGACACCAGCAGGATCATGAACACCGACCGGATGACCAGCATCAGCAGGCGTCCAGAGCGCGCCTCGCGGCTCTCCGGAAGTCGTGGCGCCAGACGGTCGATCGAGGGCGGCGAGGCCGGCGGTTCGGCCGGTGCGTGCACCGAGGCGTCCGTCGGAATCGTGCTCGGGGCCTCGTCGTTCGGCATGCTGCGACGATTGTACGAGTGGTGGCGTCGCGGCTAGGATCTGCGTCCTCGAAGGCGTCGGAGGACGGTCGGGCCCGTCGGGTGGACGGCCCGTGAACCTGGTCAGGGCTTGACCGCAGCAGCCATAAGCGGCGTCGCCCATGCCGGCGCAAGCCTGGCCGTCCTCCGCATCGTCGAAACCTTCCAAGGAGCTCGTGTGGCGCGCAAGACCAAGGACATCGAAGCGACGGAACCGGCGGGCGATGGCCTGCTGATTCCGGGCGCCATCGAGCCGGCGCCCAAGGGCTACACCGTGCTGGCGCGGCGCTACCGCAGCCGCAGCTTCGACGAATTGATCGGTCAGGAGTCGATCGCGCGCACGCTTCAGAACGCCATCAGCATGGGGCGCACGGCGCACGCCTACCTGTTCTGCGGCACGCGCGGCGTGGGCAAGACCAGCATGGCGCGCGTGTTCGCGCGCGCGCTGAACGCCAGCAGCGATCTGCAGCAGGCCGAGGCGGTGGGTGCCAGCATCCTGCGCGGCGAGGATCTGGACGTGATCGAGATCGACGGCGCCAGCAACCGCGGCGTGGACGATGCGCGCGACCTCATCAGCAAGGCGGGCATCGCGCCGGCGCGCAGCCCGTACCGCATCTACATCATCGACGAGGTGCACATGCTCACCACCCCGGCCTTCAACGCGCTGTTGAAGACCATGGAGGAGCCGCCCTCGCACGTGAAGTTCATCCTGTGCACCACCGAGCCGCACAAGGTGCCCGCGACCATCCAGAGCCGATGCCAGCGCTTCGACTTCCGGCCGATCGCCACGGGCCGGATCGTGGAGCACCTGAAAGCGGTGCTGAAGCAGGAGGGACTGGGCGCGGAGGACGCGGCGGTGCACCTCGTGGCGCGCCTCGGCAACGGCAGCATGCGCGACGCGCTGAGCCTGCTGGACCGGCTCATCGCGGCGGCGAGCGGCACGATCACGTCACGGCTGGCCGAGGAGACGCTGGGCCTGCCCGACGCCGCGCTGGTGGCGGCGATCAGTGCGGCGGCCGCGGCCGGTGATCCGAAGGCTGGTCTGCAGGCGGCCGCACGCTTGCTCGAGAGCGGCTCGCCGGTCGAGCAGTCGCTGGAGCTGCTTGCATCGCGCTTGCGGGACCTGCTGGTGATCCGTGCGTGCGGCGCCGACAGTGACCTGGTGGAGTTGGCCCCCGAGGCGCGCGCGCAGGCCGCGACGGAGGCGCAGGCCTTCGAGAGCGCGGAGTTGGTGCACCTGGTGGCCGTCTGCGAGGCGGCCCTGCGTGCCGCGCGCTCGAGCAGCGCGCCGCGCACGGTGCTGGATGCCACGGTGGCGCGCATCTGCCTGCACCGGGCCTTCGAGCCGATCGACACCGCGGCGGATCAAAAAAAAAAGGTAGTTGAAGCGGAGCGTCCGGTGCTCGCCGGCACGGGGCGTGCGCCGGAGGCCGCGCACCGGCCCGCCGTCGCGCCGTCGGCCACGATGCGCGAACCGGTCGCGCCGCCGAAGCCGTATGCGCCCGCACCCGTGGCGCCGGTCGGTGCGGGTGCGGCGTCGGCGGGCTCCATGCCTCCGCCGCGCGATGCTGCAGAGGCCTGGTCCCGCATCGGCGCGATCGCGACCAGTCCGCGCGATGCGGCCCTGCACGAGGCGTTCGAGCCGCAGTCGCTCGACGGTCAGGTGCTTCGGCTTCGAGCGGCGGACGGCGCGGGCATGGGCGGCGCGTTCGCCTCGCGCCGCACGGAGCCGCTGCTGGAACTCGTGCGTCGGGGGCTCGGGCCCGCATGGCGTGTCGCGATCGATGCGCCCGCCGAGGCTGGCGAGGCTCCGGCACCGCGCGCCACGCATGGGCTGGACGCCGGCATCCCGAACCATCCGCTTGTCCGCGAGGCGATGGACGCGTTCGACGCCATCGTCCTGAAGGTCGATCGACGCGCGGGCGCTTCGCCGGCACCCATGGCTGGCGAGACGGAAGCCGACGCCTAGCATGCGCTGAACATGGCAAGCGGGCGATCCAGCTCTCCCTTCTCGGCCCACGGCTCGGGCGCGCATCCGGAGCCGGTGCAGCGGCTTGTCGAGGCGTTCGCGCAGCTGCCCGGCATCGGTCGACGCACGGCGGAGCGCCTTGCCTTCCATGTTCTCAAGTCGCCGAAGGCCGAAGCGCAGCGCCTGTCGCAGGCCATCGACCAGGTGAAGTCGCAGGTCCGTCATTGCGGCATCTGCTTCAACGTGACCGACGCCGATCCGTGCCCGATCTGCACCGACCCGCGTCGCGACGCGAGCGTGGTGATGGTGGTGGAGCAGCCGAAGGACCTCTGGATCCTGGAGCGGACGGGGGCGCATCGTGGCGTGTACCACTGCCTCATGGGGCGGCTGGAGCCGCTCGATGGCGTCGGGCCCGAGACGCTGACCGTGCGTGAACTGCTGCAGCGCGTGGAGCATCCGGAGCGCAACGCCGGTGGCGTGAAGGTGACCGAAGTGATCCTTGCGACGAATCCGGATCTCGAGGGAGACAGCACCGGCCTGTATCTCGCGGATCGGCTTTCCAAGCTTGGCGTGATGGTCTCGCGGCTTGCGCGCGGGTTGCCTGCCGGCAGCCAGATCGAGTTCGCGCATCGCGGGGCACTTGCCGACGCGATCGCGGGACGCAGGAAGCTCTCCTGATCCAGCGTCCTCGCCCGTACCATGGGCGAGTGCGTTTCGAGACCTCCCAGAAGCTGAAGACGGGTCAGTCGCTGCGCCTTGCCCCGCGCATGATCCAGAGCATGGAGGTGCTGCAGATGCCGCTTGCGCAGCTGCAGGAACGTGTCGAGCAGGAACTTGAGCGCAACGTCGCGCTTGAGCTCGTGGAGCCGGACGCGAGCCAGGCGCCCGCCTCGAGCGCCGAGGACCCGCCCGATGAGGAGCCTTTCGAGCGACCGCTGCAGGTGGGCGAGAGGGCGCAGGATTTTGAGCGCGCCCGCGCCTTCGAGCGCGAGTTCGACGACAGCCCCTGGCACCGGCCCACGCGCCGCGGCGATGACGACAACACCAAGATGGAGATGCTCGCGGGCACGCCCGCGCGCCGCGAGCGTCTGAGCGAGCAGCTGCGCCACCAGTGGGATCTGGCCGAGGTTCCGGCGCCCGTGCTCGCCGCGGGACGGCTGCTCGTCGACTTCATCGATGACGACGGCCTGCTGTCCGCCGACCTTGCCACGATTGCCGCGCAGAGCGCGCAGGCCGACGGCGGGCCGTTCACCGAGGCCGCGCTCGCCGAGGCGCTGCCGCACGTGCAGGCGTATCTCGAGCCGGCGGGCGTGGGCGCGCGCGACATCCGCGAGAGCCTGCTGTTGCAGCTCGAGGCGAAGCTCGACCCGGACCGCTGGATTGAGCCACCCTCGGCCGACGATCGCGCGGCGATTCGCGATGCGATCGCGATCGTGCGCGAGCACTACGACGACCTGCTCGAGAACCGCCTGCCGCGCATCGCGCAGCGGAGCGGACTCGCGCTGCCCGCCGTCGAGGCCGCGAAGGAGCGTCTGCGACGGCTCACCACCTCCCCGGGCCGGGATCTGGTGGACGATGAGGCCGAGACGGTCATTCCCGACGCGATGGTCGAGTACGACGCCGAGAACGACCGCTACGTCGCCGCACTGTGCGATGGTCCGCTGCCGCCGCTGCGGGTGAGCCCCAACTACGCGGCCATGGCCGAGCGCGACGGGGTCGATGCCCAGACGCGCAAGTTCCTGCAGGAAGGCATCCGAAGCGCCACCTGGCTCATCGACGCGATCACCCAGCGGCGCTCCACGCTGCTGCGCGTGATCGACCAGGTGCTGGTGCGCCAGCGCGACTGGTTCGACCAGGGCACGGGACACATGAAGCCGCTGCCGATGACCGAGGTCGCCGACCGCCTCGGGGTGCACGTGGCCACGGTGAGCCGCGCGGTGAGCGGCAAGTGGCTGCAGACCCCGCGCGGTCTCATCGAGCTGCGCCGCTTCTTCACGGGCGGCACCGAGACCGAGAGCGGCGAGAGCGTGAGCTGGGAAGCCGTGCGCACGATGCTGCAGGAGGAGGTGGGGGCCGAGGACAAGTCGCACCCGCTCAGCGACGAGGCGCTTGCGGCGCGGCTGAAGGCCCGCGGTGTCACGATCGCGCGCCGAACGGTGGTGAAGTACCGCGAGCAGCTCGGCATTCCGCCCGCGCGTCGGCGTCGCAGGCATGGTGGAGGTGCGGCGTGATGTCGATCGCCGAGAGAAGTTGCACCGACCTGCTGGATCGAATGGGGCCGGACCGATGCGAGCGGATGAACGAAGCCGATGCGCGCGCGTGGTGCGTCACCCTGGCCCGCACGCGCGCCGAGAACTTTCCCGTGCTCACGGCGTTGCTGCCGAAGGGCGTGCGCGAGGACTTCGGCGCGATCTACGCGTTCTGCCGCTGGGCCGATGACCTCGGCGATGAGGCCGGTGACCCCGCCCGTGCGCTGGAACTGCTCGCGTGGTGGCGCTCGGAACTGCAGTCGTGCTTCGCGGGGGAACCCCGCCATCCGGTGTTCGCGGCGCTGCGGCCCACGATCCTGCGGCACGCACTTCCGATCGAGCCCTTCGACCACCTGATCCAGGCGTTCGAGTGGGACAACCGCAAGAATCGCTGGTCGACGATGGACGAGCTTCTGCGAAGCTGCGCGCTGAGCGCCGATCCGGTTGGCCGGATCGTGCTGATGACGCTGGGCGAGTCGCGCAGCTCGGATACGTTCGCGCAGTCCGACGCGATCTGCACCGGCCTGCAGCTGATCAATCACTGGCAGGATGTGCGGCGCGACCTGCTGGAGCGCGATCGCATCTACATTCCCGCCGCCGCCAGCGCCGCCATTCCCGACTTCGAGCGTCGGCTTCGGATCACCGCGCAGCAGGGTTGGGCGCCGGATCGCGACTTCCTGCCGGCCTATCGCGCCATGCTGGCCGAGCTGGTGAGCCACGCCGAGGGCATGTTCGATCGGGGCGAGCCGCTTCTGCGCAGTCTTCGGCCGGAGTCCCGCCCGGTGATCTGGCTGTTCCAGCAGGGTGGTCGCGAGATCCTGGCGCGCGTGCGGGCATGGGACCACGAGACCTGCATCCGTCGGCCTCGGGTCTCGGTGGCGCGCAAGGTGCGCATGATCACGACGGCGTGGTGGCAGGCCCGGAGGGCGCGCGCATGAGCCCTGCGCTGCAGGAGGCGGTCCGAACGTGCGAGGCGATCACGCGCAGGCGCGCGCGGAATTTCCATTACGGGCTTCGGCTGACGCCCGAGGATCGGCGCTGGGCGATGTACGCGGTCTACGCGTGGATGCGCGAGGCCGACGACCTGGCCGATGGCGCCGGTCCGGACCGGGCGGAGCGCGCTCGCCGGATCGCCAGGTTCCGCGCCGACACCGATGCGGCGTTCAAGGGAGAGCCTGACGACACCCAGCCGTGCATGGTCGCCCTGGCCGAGGCCGTGCGCCGCTTCGCGCTCGAGCCCGCCGAATTCCACGACATGCTCGCAGGCCAGATGGGAGACCTGGACGCCGCGCGCTTCGAGACCTGGGAGGCGTTGCGCGAGTTCTGCTACCGCGTGGCGGGTACGGTGGGCGTGGTGTGCATCCGGGTCTGGGGCTTCCACGGCGCCGATGCCATCCGTCTCGCGGTCGACCGCGGCATCGCCTTCCAGCTCACCAACGTGCTCAGGGACCTCCGTGAGGATCTCGACGCGGGCCGCTGCTACCTGCCGCTGCGCGAGTACGCGGCGATGGACCTCTCGCCGGACGATCTGCGTTCGTGGCGCCTTCCCGATCGCTGCACCGAGTTCATCCGCGCGCAGTGCGAGCGCGCCCGCGCGCACTATGAACGGAGCGCACCGCTGGACCGCATGATCGATCCGTCGTGCCTTCCCACGCTCTGGGCGATGACGCAGATCTATCGCGGCATCCTCGGCCGCATCGAGAGGGATCCGCGCATCACGGTCGCCGGGCGAGCGCGACTGTCCAGCTTCCGCAAGGCCTGGATCGCCTGGCGCGCCACGCGCATGCGACCGGAGGCGTCCTCGCGATGAGCGACGTGATCGTGATCGGTGGAGGCATCGCGGGCATCGCCACCGCCCTTCGGCTGGCGGAGGCGGGCCGACGTCCCGTGGTGATCGAGACCCGCCGGAAGCTGGGGGGTCGCGCCACGAGCTTCGTGGATCCGCGCACCGGCGAGATGCTGGACAACTGCCAGCACGTGGCGATGGGCTGCTGCACGAACCTGCTGGATCTCTATCGCCGGCTCGGCGTGCTGGAACGCATGCAGTGGCATCCGACCACGTACTGGGCGAATCCGCCCCATCCGCCGGATCGCATGGAGCCGGGCTGGCTGCCCGCGCCGGGCCAGTTCACGGGCGCGTTCCTGCGGATGCGTTTCATCGGCGTGGTCGACAAGCTCGGCATCGCGCGCGCCATGTGGCGACTCCTGCGCATGGGGATCGCCGGGCGCGAACGGTGGCGCGGTCGCGTGTTCGGCGACTTCCTGCGCGAGACCGGCCAGACGGCCGCGGCCCTGGAGCGTTTCTGGGAACCGGTCGTGGTGAGCGCCTGCAACCTGCCCAGCGATCGGGTGGACGCGCCCTTCGCGATGCAGGTCTTCCAGGAGGGTTTCCTGGGCCATCGCTGGGCGAGCGCGATGGGCTTGAGCGCGGTGCCGCTGCTGGAGCTCTACGACCCCGCCGAGGCGCTGCTGGCGCAGGTCGGGGGGCAGCTCCGACTCGGTGTCAGCGCGCAGTCGATCGCCTTCGATGGACATCGCGTGACCGGCGTGGTCACCGACGAGGGTTTCGTGGAGGGCGCGGCCGTGGTGAGCGCCGTGCCCTTCGATCGACTCTCCAGGCTCTGTTCGGACACGCTCAAGTCCGCGGATCGTCGGCTGCAGCGACTCGACCAGATGGGCGTGAGCCCGATCGTCGGCGTGCACCTGCGCTATCCGGCACGCGTGCTCGAGACGCCCCATCTGGTGCTTCCGGGTCGTGCCACGCAGTGGCTCTTCGACAAGGGGATCGACGCCCGCGGACGTCAGCACGTGCATGCGGTGATCAGCGGCGCCGAGGCGTGGATGGATCTTTCCGAGACCGAGATCGCGAAGCGCGTGCACGCCGATGTGCAGTGGGCGTGCCCGCGCGCCGCCGGACTGGACCCCGAGGAGGTGCGCAGCGTGAAGGAGCGGCGGGCCACGTTCGCGGCGGTGCCGGGGTTCGCGGAACTGCGCCCCGGACCGAGACCCGATCCCCGCGGGGGCGTGGACAACCTCTTCCTGGCAGGCGATTGGTGCGACACCGGCTGGCCCGCCACGATGGAAGGTGCCGTGCGCAGCGGCTATGCGGCTGCCGCGGCGATCGTCGGAAGCGGGGGCGTGGAACCCGACCTGCCGATCGAGCCGCTGGCCCGGCTGGTGGGCTTGCGTTGAGCCGCGGCGGCGAACTGGCCTCCGAAATTCTTGGGCGCCTCCGTGCGGCGGGCTTCGCGCGCGTCGGCATCTGCCAGGCTCGGCCGATCGATCGCGCGGACGCGTTCGAGGCCTGGATCGACGCGGGCCATCATGGCGACATGGGCTATCTCGCGGAGCATCTTCGCGAGCGCTGCGATCCTGCGCGTTTCGTGCCCGGTGCGCGCTCGATCATCTGCGTGGCGGATCGGTACGCGGATGGCCGCCCGGATCGGCGCGGGCCCGGTGGGCCGCCTCGTGGCCGGATCGCCCGCTATGCACGCGGTCGCGACTATCACGAGGTGATTCGCGAACGACTCGAGCCGCTCGCCGAGGAACTCCGTGACAGGTTCCCGGGGGAGCGGTTCCGGGTCAGCGTGGACACCGCGCCGATCGCCGAGCGCGATCACGCGGTGCGGGCGGGACTTGGCCGGATCGGCAAGCACACGCTGCTCATCGGACCCACGGGACTTGGAAGCTGGCTCATGCTTGGCGAGATCGTGACCACGCTGGAGCTTGCGCCCACGCCGGCCCTCGCGGGCGATCCGTGCGGCGCCTGCACGCGCTGCATCGACGCCTGCCCCACGCGCGCGATCGAGCCGTGGAAGGTGCACGCGGAGCGCTGCATCAGCTATCTCACCATCGAGCATCGTGCGGAGCCGGCGCGCTGGTTCCGCGAACGCGCGGACGATTGGCTCTTCGGGTGCGATGCCTGCATCGAGGCGTGTCCGCACGCGGCACGCACGCAGCGATCGCGAAACCAGCCCGTTCACCCGGCTTACGCCGCCGTGCATCCGGACTTCGACCTTGGCGAGGTGCTGCGGTGGGATCTTGCCGCGATGGAGCGGCTCGGCCTCAGCCCGGTGCTGAAGCGACCCTCGCTCGAGGCATGGCATCGCAACGCGATCCTGGCGCTTGGGCATGCGGAACCCGGGATCGCGGTGACCGTGCTTCGCGCGTTCGTCGCGCGCACCGACATCTCGGATGGACTCCGGACGCTCGCGCTGGAACAGGCCGCCCGGCTGGCTCAGCGTCCCGGCGCTGGCTCGGCCGCGGGCTGAGCGGGAGCGTCCGGGGCGGGGGCGTCCGCTGGCTTGTCGCCAGGCGCCGCGTCAGGAGTCTCGGCCGGCCTGTCACCGGCCTCGTTCGCGGGGGTGGCAGCGCCGGCATCCGACGGGGTCGCCTCGGGCTTGTCCGACTTGGGTCCCTCGAGCGACTTGCGCGCCTCGGTCACGCGCGTGCGAAGGGATGTGGACGCGGGAGAGGTGTCGCCACTCAGGTCGGAGTCCGCGGCCTCGAGCGCCGCGAGCGCCTTCGCCATGGCGGCCGTCCGGTCCTCACGCGCCGTCGCCGCAAGTTTGGACCACTTCGCGTCGCCGCTTGCGGTCGCCATCGCGTCGAAGGCGTACACCTCCATCGCGGCGCCGCCGGCCCATCGCTCGTGCAGCATCGCCTGTGCCAGGTGGATCGACGCCGCGGACAGCTTCGCTCCCGCACCACCTCGTTGCACGCTGTTGGCGGCCGATTCCAGGCTGTCGGCCGACTCGGTCAGCAGGGTCTTGAGCTCGGCGGAGACCTTTTCCAGCGCATCCGCGGCGGCGCCGGCCTTCTGCATGGCGTTGCGCGAGGCCTCGGAAAGCGAGGCATTCGCCTTGGCGCGCGATGCCGTCACCGCCTCGAGCGCCTCGCGGTCGGCCTGCAGTCGCGCGATCTGCGCCCGGAACGCCTCGGCACGCTTCTGCAGGCGATCGGCATCAGGCATCAGGCTGTTCACGATGACTTCCGCGCCTGCAGCCGCGCGTCGAGCCTCGATGGCCTGCGTGGAAAGCGCCGCAGCCTCCTGCGTGAGCGACTGCGCCTCGGCCGAGGTGCGTGCGGCGGAAGCGGCGGCGCGCTTCGTCGCGGCCTGGCCCTCGAGATCGGTGGCCTTCTGGCCCTGCTCGGTCGCGATGGCCTGCTTCGCCTCGGCCTCGCTGCGCGCGGTCTGCGCCTGCGACTCGGCCTCGGTGGCCAGCGCGGTGGCGTCGTCGATCGCCTTCTGAAGGGTCTGCGCTTGCTCGTCATCACCCGAGGGCATGGCGCCCTGCAGCTGCTTGAGCGAGCGGGCGCCCTGGAGCGCGGACACGATCTGGTCTGCGGCGGATCGCTGCTTCGACTGCAGCTGCTCGATCGCCACCGCATCCAGGCGAGCCGCCTCGCGCAGCAGCTGCGCCGACGTGAGCGCCAGCGCGGCCTGCTGACCCTGCGTCGAGCCCGGAGGGTTGGACATGCTCTTGGCGGCGGATCTCAGCGCTTCGGCGCTTGTGCGGTTGGCCGCGGGATCGGCGACGGCGACGTCCGCAAGCACCTTGCGCGCCTTCGACAGGGCCTCGTCGAACTTCTTCGAGGCGGCGAGCTGGGGATCCAGCGACACCGGATCGCCGCAGCCCGTCAGGAGCGCGAGCGCGAGGGCGGACAGGGACGCGATGGAGAGCCGGCGGACCGTGTGCATGGGCGCGGCAGTCTAACGCGGCTGGGCAGCCGGGGCGGCAGGATCGGCACCGAGGTCGGGCGACTTCGGCGTCTCGAGCTTCACCGGGTAGTCGGGTCTGGGGCGGTACATGCCGCCGATCCACGCGGTCGCGTCCTCCTCCATCGACTTCTGCAGCGGGGTCGCGACGGGCTTCCAGCCCGCGATCGCCGGGTGCGGAACCGGCGCCTCGTTTCGTGGTCGGCCGAAGCCCATCAGGATGGACTCCTTCGGTCGCTCGAAGTCCAGCAGCGTTCGTCCCTGTTCCGTCCGGAAGTTCAGCAGGATCAGCAGGTTCGTGTAGGCGGTCCGCGCACTCTTGCTGTCCGTCGTGGCCAGCACCAGACGGCCGCCCGCGGGCCCGCCGTGGCACCGGCTGGTCGCGCAGTTCGGGATCAGCCAGCCGTCGTGCACGCGCTTGCGGAACAGCCGCAGGTGTTCGGGATCCTCGTCGACCCGGACCATGCCGTAGAGGTCGCGCGCCTGCATGCTGAACAGGAGTTGCAGCAGGCGCTGCGTGGACCACGTCTGCATGCCGGAGCGCTCGGGCCCCGCGGGCGGCATGCGCTCGTGGCTCGCGTAGCGCTCGCGCATCGCGGTCGGAAGCTCCAGGGCATGCCGCATGCGCGGTGGCGAGCGCAGGTCCGTCTCGAGCACGCGGATCATGTTCACGTCGTCGTCGCTCAGTCGGGGCACCAGTTCGGGGCGCGTGGACGCCTCGGCGCCGTCGCTCTTCGCGCGGGCCTTGGGGGACTTCTGGAGCAGTTCCCACTCCGCCTCCGCGCGCACCATCAGCCGTGCGGCCTCGTCGGAGTCGGCGTTCTTGCGGATCTCGCGCAGCTCCTCCAGCGCGATCTCGGGACGATGCTTCGCAAGCAGCCATCGCACGAGTTCCATGCGGACATCCCACGCATCCGCCGGAATCTTCGCGCGGAACCGAGCCAGCTGCTCCTCGAACGGCGGCTCGCGCTCCAGCGCCAGGATCTCCCGTCGAGGCAGCGACGTGCGTGCGCGCTCGATGCGCACCACCACCTCCTCGAACCCGTCCGAGACGAGCTCCGCGGGAATCGTCCGGCCGTTGCGCCAGCGCACGATCACCGGTGTGCCCTCCGGTTCGTCCAGCAGCGGGATCGCGCTCACGATGGAGTTGCGGTCGACCGTGCGCTCCTCGCCGGTGGTGGTCTTGAGGGTGATCGACGCCTCGTCCTCGCGGATCACGGTGCCACCGAACTCCTTGTAGTAATCGAGGATGACCCACAGACGGCGGGGCGGGGCGGGGGCCGCGATCGCCTCGGTGGGCGTCGCCGAGGACTGGCCGGAGCCATCCGTGGGTGCGGACGCCGGCGCTGCCCCGGACGGCGCCGCCTGCGTGGTGCCCGGAATGGGCGGCGGTTCGGGTGGCGCAGCCGGAGGATCACCGGCGCGAAGCGCGATCGCGACCATCAGCAGGGCGGTCCAGGGCATGGCGGCGCATTGTCGCCGATCCGCGCCGCGCCCGCCAGCGACCGCGTCGGTTAGCGTTGCACCCCCCAAGGAGCCTTCCCATGAAACTCGGCGTCATGAGCGCACTCTTCTCCGGTCGTCCTCTCGAGCAGGCATGCGAATTCTGCGCCATGCACGGCCTCGAGGCCATCGAGCTCCCCGTGGGCGCGTACCCCGGCAAGCCGTTCTTCGACCCCGCCAAGGTGCTTGCCAGCGCGCGCGAGCAGGACCGCATCAAGGGGATCCTGCGCGAGCATGGGCTCATGCTCAGTGCGCTCGCGGTGCACGGGAATCCGGTGCATCCGAAGCGGGGCATCGCGCGTGATCATCACGTGGCGTGGGAGACCGCGGTCAAGCTGGCGCCGAAGCTCGGCACCGACATCGTGATCACCTTCAGCGGCTGTCCCGGCGGCAGTCCGAAGGATCAGCAGCCGAACTGGGTCACCTGCCCGTGGCCGAGCGAGTTCCTCGACGTGCTGACGTACCAGTGGGATCGCGTGCTCGTGCCGTACTGGGCCGCGGCCGCGAGGACGCTCGCCAGGCACGGCGTGCGTTGCGCGTGGGAGCCGCACCCCGGCTTCTGCGTCTACAACCCCGACACGCTGCTGCAGCTGAGCGAGCGCGCCACGAAGGCAAGCGGCGTGAAGGGCCGGACGCGTCTCGGCGCCAACCTCGATCCGTCACACCTGTTCTGGCAGGGCATCGATCCGGTGCTCGCGGCGAAGATGATCGGCGAGGCGGGCCTGCTCTTCCACGTGCACGCGAAGGACACCGCGCTGGATCCCCACGAGGGGCCGCGCAACGGCTACCTGGACGCGCGCCACTACGGACGGCTGAACGAGCGCAGCTGGAGCTTCCGGGCCTGCGGCTGGGGGCACGGCAGCGAATTCTGGCGCCCGTTCGTCAGCATGCTGCGTCGCCATGGCTACGACCACGTGCTCAGCATCGAGCACGAGGACGCGCTCATGAGCGTGGAAGAGGGCTTCGTGCGCGCGGTCGAGTTCCTGCAGGGCTGCCTGATCGAGCAGCCTGCGGCGAAGCCCTGGTGGGCGTGAGCGTGCGCGCGCGGGCTGCGCCGGCTCAGTCCAGCAGCGCGCCGCGGGTGCCGCTGCGCTCGAGCAGCCTCGCCACCGCCGCGCGATCGGTGTCGTTCAGGCTTCCCGTCCTCAGGGCCGCCACAAGTCGGCGCGTGTCCTGTTCGCGCTGCAGGTAGCGCAGTGAAGTGCTGGCCGCCGCCTCGGGCTCCATGCCGCTCAGGAAGTCGACGCCCTCGCGGTACACGATCGTGCTCGCCAGGCGCTTGCTGATGAGCCACTCCACGTACGGGCCCGGCAGGTCCTTCCACAGGCGGTCGCCCACGGTCTTCACGAGGGTGGCGGGCAGGTGCTCGATCACGAGGGTGCGGGCGAGCAGGCGGTCGGCGTCGCTCCAGCGGACCATGCTCGCGTGGATCGTGTCGGCCGTGGCGTTGATCGCCTTCGAGATACGCACGCTCAGCTCGGGCAGCGGCACGGTCGGATGGCGGCGGCCCTCGGCCATGAGCAGCTCGGCCTCGCTGCGGGCGAAGCCGCGCAGCTTCTCGAGCACCTCGTCCACGTAGGGTGCCTTGATCTTCAGGAACGCGTCGTCCGAAAGCAGCATGCACGCCTGAATCTCGTAGCTGGAGCAGATCACGCCGCACTTGTTCGCGGTGCTGTCCTTGATGATCACCGCGCCGCGCGCGCTCAGCTGGCGCCGCGCCTCGGGCGTCAGGAACAGGTTCGCGCCTTCGGAGATCACCTTGGCGCTCGGCACGCCGTCGCTCGTCAGGAACTCGCTCCAGTTCTTGTCGTCGATCGTGGCGGGGCGACCGCCGCCTGGCACGAACGCGTCGGTCACGAGCCGGTTGTGCAGCGTGTTGCGCAGGCGCGCCCCATCCGGCTCGTCCACGCCGACCACGCGGCCGCGCGCGCCAAGCCGCGTCTTGCTGAAGTTCGCGATCGGCAGGCCTTCCTGGAACAGGCGCAGCAGTTCCGCATGATCCAGGCCATCGGGGTCCTCGCCCACGCCGCTGCCGTCGGCCACACCCACGATGCGCGCATTGGCGCCGTAATCGCGATCCAGGATGCGCATCATGTTGCCCGCCACGTCGCCATCCGGGCCGCCCGTGATCTTCACGGTGAACGGCTGCTTGCGCGGGTCGATGCCCACCGCCTTCAGCGCCACCTCCAGGAACACGTTCACGCCCTCGCTGGTCACGCCGTAGACCTTGTGGTTGATGCCGGCACCCGGCTTGCTGCTCATGAACGCGGTCGGCAGCGCGTACTGGCGGCGTCGCGCGCGCGCCACGATCCACTCGATGTGGTCGGGCGTGATGTTCTCGTCCGGGCCGAGGTAGATGAACTCCTGGCGTCCGAGACGGTCCACGATGCGCGATCGGGTCGCCGGCTCGCCCGTGATCAGGTCCAGGATGCTGTTCACGAAGCTCTTCACGCAGCGCGTGGGATCGGCCGCGGGCTCGACCAGGATCGCGCACTTCGCGCCGCCTTCGGGAATGTCCTTGTTCTTCTGCTGCTGCGCGAAGCTCAGGCCGTACACCTCGTCGTAGAGCCTGTCGGCCTCGCGGGCATGCTGCACCGCGTCGCGCGGACGGATCACGCGCAGGCCGCCGCGGGCGATCTCCTTGAAGCGCACGTGGAAGCCGTTGTAGCCGCGGCCGTGCACGAAGAACGCGCCCCACGGCAGCTCGGGGCGCTGCTCGTCGCGCAGCAGCGCCGGGTCGAGGCGCATCGCGAAGCCGAAGCGCGACGGCACGAAGCAGTTCGTGCGCAGCGTGGCCTCGACGGCGTCAAGCATGCGGCCGATGATCAGCGCGCCGCCGTCCAGCGAACGGTGCGACTCGATCTCGCCACGCAGCGCGGCGGTGGTGCGCGCGAAGGTGCCGTCGTCCATCGTGGCGTCGGGGTTGAAGCGCGCCATGAACAGGTCGACCACCTTCAGCGCCAGTGGCATCGCGGCCTCGGCGGCGGCCAGGATTCGGTTGAAGCTGTACGCGAGACGGTCCTTGTGCACGAGCGTCTGGTGCACGAGGTGACAGAACGCGGTGAGCGCTTCCGCGCGCGCGAGGCCGATCGGGGCGTGGCGGGCCGCGAACTTCAGGGTGTCGAAGTCGAGCCACTTCACGCGCATGAGTTCGCCGCGGACACGCTTCCAGAGCTCGCCCTTCGGATCGATCGAGGTGCCGTCCTCGGTCTGCACCACGAAGCCCAGGAATGTCACGCTGCCGTGCGGCGGATCCTTGACCTGGTCCAGATAGGCGCGCTGGATGCTGACCTTCGCGGAGCTCAGCAGGAAGGCCACGCGCTCCAGCATGGTGCGCGTGCGCGCGTTCGAGAACGCGATCGTGATGCGGCTGTGCGTCGGCTCCGCCTCGGGCTCCAGCTCCACCTCCGTGCCGTCCGAGCCGCTGACGCGCTGGAAGAGCGAGAGATGCTTGCTCAGGCGAAGCGGCGTGAGCGTGCCGATGTAGTCCGCGGGCGCGTTGGCCGCGTAGGCGCGCACCTCGGCCTCGTTCCAGTCCAGCCCGTGCTCGCGCGCCCAACGAAGCGCGGCGTCCACGCGCGCAGCCTGCGCCGCGTCCTTGGGATTGAAGGGCACGCGCTCGCCGAACTCGAAGGTGTCCAGCACGATCGCGCCATCGGCGCTCGCATGGATCTTGGCGGCCCGCAACGATGGCTCCATCGGCAGTCCGCCGACGATCTCCGCCAGCACGCCCACGCGATTGCCGGGCCGGATGCTGGTGAACTCGCGGCCATCCTTGCTGCGCAGCGTGATGTCGAGCGAGACGCCGCTCGCCTTCGCCGCGATGATCGCGCGCAGGTGCTCGCGCACGGCCTCGGGCGAGGTGTCCTGGAAGTACATCGGCGGCATCTGCCCGAGGAACCACGGCACCACGTGCTCCGCCGTCGACTGGAACTCGCGCGTGAGTTCACCCAGCAGGGTGGTCGCGGATGGGGCGGCGGGGGTGGCGGCAGCGGTCGAGGAAGGCATCCCGTCCATGATGCCCAACCGGGGGCGCCCCAACAAGCGCCGCGCGCTTCTGGGTCCGGTAAATGCCAGTGTTTCCCTCTTGGGTCTTCCCTTTCCAGCCGATAGCCTTGTCCGCCTTGCACTGCGTGACGATCGGAAACTTCGATGGGGTCCATCGCGGCCACCAGGCCCTGCTCGCTCGAGCGCGCGAGGTGGCAGGTCCGGGCGGGGTGGTGACCGCCGTCACCTTCGAGCCACATCCGATGCGCCTGCTGCGCCCCGAGGCGGCCCCCCAGACCGTCCAGACGCCGTCCGAACGCCGTGCGTCGCTGTTGCTGGCCGGTGCCACCGATGTGCGTGTGCTGCAAGTGAATCGGGCGCTGCTCGATCAGGAGGCTGGCGCCTTCGTCCGGTCCCTGCATGCGGAACTTGGATTCCAGGCGATCGTGGAGGGACCCGATTTCCGTTTCGGGAAGGGGCGCAAGGGGGATCTTGCCCTCCTTCGCTCGGAGGGCGAGCAGTGCGGTTTCCGCGTCGAGGTCGTCGAACCCGTGGATGTCCGTCTCGCGGACGGCAGCACCGCCGCGGCGAGCAGCTCGCTCGTTCGATGGCTGCTCTCGCAGGGGCGCGTCGACGACGCGGCACGCGTGCTCGGTCGCCCGTACGGGTTCAGCGGCCAGGTGGTCCGAGGCGATCAGCGGGGCCGCGAGATCGGCTGGCCCACCGCGAACGTGGAGTTCGGCGAGCGCCACATTCCCATGGATGGGGTCTATGCGGGCCTCGCCACGCTTCCCGATGGAACCCGCGTGCGCGCCGCCATCAGCGTGGGCACCAAGCCCACGTTCGGCGAAGCGGAGCGCACGGTGGAAGCGTTCCTGATGGATCGTCCGATGCCGCTCGATCGTTACGGATGGACGCTGCGACTCGAGTTCTCGAACTGGATCCGCGAGCAGGCGCGGTTCGATGGCCTGGAACCGTTGCTGGCGCAGATGCGCCGCGACGTGGTGCGCACGCGGGACCTCGTCCCGCAGGAAGCGATGCAAGCATGAGCGCCACGACGGCCGCCGCGTACGCAACGACCGCATCGGCGCACCGCTTGGCGGAACGCATCCGTTCCGCCACGAGCCTGCTGGTCACGTCGCACGACAAGCCCGACGGCGACGCCGTGGGAAGCGTGCTGGCGCTCACGCGCGCGGCGCGCGCCCTCGGCATCCGCGCGGAGGCGTGGTTTGCGGGGCCGTTCGATCCGGCGCTCGGCGTCCTGTTCGCGGGGGATGCCGTCTGTCGCGCACCCGAGTCGATGCCGCAGGGCGACTTCGATCTCGTGGCGGTGGTCGACACCGGGTCCTGGAGCCAGCTTGAGCATCTGGGCCCGTGGATCCGGGGTCGCATGGATCGTTGCATCGGCGTGGATCATCACCGCTCGGGCGACACGGGCTTCACGGATCGCATCGTGGACACCGCGTGCGCCAGTTGCACGCAGGCGCTGGTGCCGGTGCTGGACGCACTGGGCGCGCGCTTCGACGCTCCCGGCACCGGATGCGCCGGCAGCATCGCCGAGGCGCTGTTCGCCGGCCTGGCCACCGACACGGGATGGTTCCGGTTCAGCGGGGCGGATGCCTCGGTGTTCGCGCTGGCCTCGCGGCTGCTGCGCGCGGGTGTGGAGAAGGACCGGCTCTATCGCCAACTCGAGGAGACCGCGCGACCGCAACGCATGGGACTGCTCGCGCACGCCCTGGGCGGACTGCGCTGGCTCGCGGGAGGTCGCGCCGCCGTCATGACGCTCTCGCCCGAGGACTTCTCGCGAAGCAGCGGAAGCGCCGAGGACCTCGCCGGCGTCGTGAACGCGCCCATGAGCGTGGGATCGGTCGAGGTCAGCGCGCTGCTGTCGCAGAACGAGCCGGGGCCCGTCGTGAAGATCAGCCTGCGAAGCAAGCCGCCCATGGCCCGAGGCGGCGCCTTCGTCGACGTGAATCGCCTCGCGGGCGCATTCGGCGGCGGCGGGCACGTGCATGCTGCGGGAGCGAAGTTCCGTGGCACCATGGCGCAGGCCGCCGAAGCTGTCGCCGAGGCCATCGAGCGGGCGCTCGCCCGCTGACGTTCAGGTGCCAGCCGCCGGCGTGGGCAGGGGCGTGACCTTGTAGCCCAGGCCCTCGATCGCCTTCTGCACGGCCGCGCCGGATTGTGCGTCGCGCACCGCGACGTCCGCCTGGCGCTGCTCGAGGCTCACGCGGCAGTCGACCACCCCATCCACGCGCTTCACCTTCTCGGTGATCGCGTCCACGCAGCCGCCGCAGTGCATGCCATCGACCTGGAAGCGCAGTGCGACGGGAACGGTCGTGGTCACGCGCGCGTCGTTTCCGGCGTCGCCACACGCCACGGCAAGCAGCGCCGCAAGAAGCATCGGGATCAGCGTTCGCATCACGGCATGCTAGGGGCGGTGCGTGGCCGCGGCACGCCCAGTCCCACGATCCGCAGCATCGCCGGCAGCAGCCACACGCTGCTGGCAAGGCACGCCACGCTCGCGATCGTCATGACGGCACCCAGGCCTCGCAGCCCCTGATGCTGCGCCCAGAGCAGCGTGCCGAACCCGATCGTGGTGGTCAGCGCCGTCACCACCACCGCGCGGCGCGTGCTGCCGAATCCGGACAGCAGCCCGCCATCGATCGCGCGATGCGTGACGTGAATGCAGCTGTCGATGCCCAGACCGATCATGATGGGGATCGCGAAGAAGTTCGCCAGACTCAGCGGCACGTCCAGCAAGCCCATCACGCCGACCGTCACGCCCATGCCGGCCGCCAGGCTCAGCAGCGACAGCGCCGCCAGCCGGAGCGATCGGAAGTCCGCCAGCAGCACGATCCCCACGAAGAGCGTGGCCAGCACGCCCTGCTGCAGGAACGATCGTCGCATGAGCCGCAGCGACTCGAGGACGGTGATCGGAACGCCTGTCACGTCGGGATCCACGCGGCGCATGGCGGCCACGAACCGCTCCAGCGCGGCAGGATCCCAGACGTCCTCGACCGGATTCAGGATCACCGCCGAGCGTCCATCGCTCGAGGTGAACGTGTCGCGCATGGCGTCCGGCAGGGCCTGCCGCAAGGATCCGCGCGCGCCGGCCCCCAGCGCGGTGGCGAACTCGGCCGACCGGCTGGCCGCAAGTTCCGAGGCTCGGACCGTCTCGTCCGGGGACTGTCGCAGGGCGCGATTCAGCGCCTGCACGCCGTCCCGCAGCGAGCGGATGGAGGCCACGTCCGCGTCCGGCGCGCCCGCCAGTCCGGCGCCATCGGCCAGACGCCCCAGCGCCTGCGCCAAGCCGTCGGCCAAAGGGGGCGTGGCGATCTGTCGCGAGGAGGCCGGCCGACCGAGCGCCGCGTTCCCGATCGCCGTGCGCCACGCGGCACGTTCCGGCGTGTCCGGGCGCACCACGTCCAGCACGCTGCGCACCTGTCCGATCAGCGGTTCCTGTCGCGCGCGCGCCACCAGATCGGGAATGCGCTCGATCGATTCCGTGATGCATGCTCCGAACCACGTGGCGTTGCCGCCCGCGGCCTGCAGCTTCCGCTGCCAACCCACGCTGTCGAGACCCTCGGCCTGCAGTCGCAGCAGGTTGCTCTCGAAACGGATCCGATCCCATCCGATCCAGCCACCACCGATCGCGACGAACAGGAACGCCCCGGTCAGGAGCCAGTGCCGCAGGGCGGCACGTCCGCCGAAGGGGTCCTGCTGGCGATCGAGCGGCTCCATGAACAGGCCGCGCTTCAGCGGCTCGCGTCGGGCGCCACGGTCCAGCAGCAGCAGCAGCGCCGGCAGGGTGATCGCCATCGTGATCGCGCAGAGCATCAGCCCCACGCCGCTGACGAGGCCCAGTTCCCGCAGGCCGCGCATCGGCGCGGCAACCGCCAGCAGGAAGGTTCCCGCGCTGGTGAGCGCGCCCGCCAGCACGCTTGGCACCGCGCGACGGATCGTGTGTCGCACGCTGGCGGCGGGTCCGAGGTGGCGCAGCCCCTCCAGGTATCGCGCCACCATGTGCACGCCGTAATCCAGCCCCACGCCCACGAGCACCAGCATGAACACCACGCTCAGCAGGTTCAGGTGGCCCAGCATCAGCGTGGCTGCGCCGTACGTCAGGGCGGAGCCCGCCACGAACACCACCACGGCCAGCAGGGGCCGCTTCACGCCGCGGAAGACGATCATGAACACCACGGTGCACAGCAGCAGCGCCACCATGCTGGCGGTGTTCATGTCGTCGCTGGTCGTGCGCATCTCGTCGGCCTTCAGCACGGGCTTTCCCGTCAGGCCGATCTCGATCGAGGGGTGCGCGCGTCGCACCTTGGCGATCCGCTCGCGGATCTCCTGGAGCGGCCGCTCGATCACCGCGAGCGTCTCGAAGTCCTTGTCGGGCATCACCAGCACCAGCCGCAGCGGCCCCGGACCGGCGGGAAGCCATCGCTCGGGCAAGGCCGTCGCCAGACTCGCCGGGGCATCCGGCATTCCGCCGAGCGCACAGCGCGCAAGCAGGAACGCCTCGGCGGCCAGTTCGCGCTGGCGCGCGCGTTCCATGCCCGCACCATCGGCAAGCAACCTTTCCAGACGTTCCGTGCTCTCCTGCAGAAGGCCACCGGCGCCGGGACCCGCGGCGAGCACGGACAGAGCGCCGCGCGCCTCATGCAGTCCCGCGAGTTCCGCATCACCCATCGACCACGTCGAGACTCGGTACTGCTCCGCGCTGGTGACCGATCCTGTCGCGCCTCGCAGGTCGGGCAGCGCGCGGAGCTCCGTCACCAGCTCGCGTGTCGCCGCGGCCGCCTCCGCCTCGTTGCCCGCGGGATCAACGACCAGCAGGATGTACTCCAGGTCGCCGAAGTCCCGGAGGAACTCCCGATAGCGACGCATGTACGGCTGATCGTCGCCCACCAGCGAGTTGGTGTCCGCATCGAGCCGAAGGTGCCACGCGCTCCACAGTGCCGAAGCCAACGCCAGGATCGCCGTGCCTGCCACGATGGCGAGCGGACGCCGGGCCACCGCGGCCGCCAGGCGGTCCATCAGGCGGCGTCGCAGGCCGCGCGGGCCGCTCACGACGCGCCAGCTCCGCGCCACCATTCGGTGCGCAGATCGAAGGCGCGGCCCTGCGCGATCACCGCGACAGGCCGCCCATGCGCGGTCCATCCGTCGAACGGACAGTTGCGGCTGCGGCTGCGGAAGTGCGCCGCGTCGACCTTCCACGCGGCGCCCGGATCGATCACGGAGACGTCGGCAGGTCCGCCCTCGAACAGCCGTCCGAAGCCGGCCTCCAGCAGCCCCAGCAGGCGCGCCGGCCCGACCGTCATGCGCTCGATCACCGAGGTCCAGTCCATCAGGCCGCTCTTCACCAGCGCCAGGCCGTACATGCCGACGGCGCTCTCCAGGCCGATGCAGCCGAAGGGCGCTGCACCGAAGTCACGACCCTTCTCGCTGGCCGTGTGCGGCGCATGGTCGGTGGCGAGCACCTCGATCGTTCCATCCACGACGGCCTTTCGAAGCGCTTCGGCATCGGCGCCCGTCCGCAGCGGGGGATTCACCTTCGCGATCGTGTTCCAGCCGTCGCACGCAGCGTCGGTCAGGAGCAGGTGATGCGGACTCGCCTCGCCGCTCACGGGTTGCCCCGACGCCTTCGCGCGCCGCAGGATCTCCACGCTGCCCGCGCTCGAGAGATGCTGGGCGTGGTAGCGGCAGCCGATCGAGGCGTTCAGGCGCACGTCGCGCTCGAACATGATTTCCTCCGCGACGGCGGGCCATCCACCCAGCCCCAGCTTTGCCGCGAGCGGTCCCTCGTTCATCACCGCTTCCTGCGTCAGCGTGGCCTCCTGGCAGTGCTGCAGGAACGGGCGGTCGATCGAGCGGCACGTCGCGAGCACCCGGCGCATCACCATCGCGCTCGCGATGCCGTCACCGTCGTCGCTGAAGGCCACCGCGCCGGCCCGCGCCATCGCGCCCATCGGCGCCAGACGCTCGCCCTCGCGCCCCACGGTGGCCGCGGCCACCACGCGCACGCGCGCAAGTCCGGCCTCGGCCGCCTTCAGCCGCACGAAATCCACCAGGCTCGGAAGATCCAGCGCGGGCTGCGTGTTCGGCATGCACGCCACCATGCTGAAGCCGCCCGCGATCGCCGCCTCGCTGCCGGTCCGGATGGTCTCCTTGCGCTCGCCACCGGGCTCGCGCAGGTGCACGTGCGGATCGATCAGGCCCGGGCACACCAGGCAGCCGTCCGCGTCGATCACGCGCAAGCCCGTGGTCGGGAGTGGCGTCGCGCTGATCCGCTCCACGCGTTCGCCACGCAGGAGCACATCGCCCACGGCATCGAAGCCGCGGAGAGGATCGATCACGCGGCCGCCGCGCACCAGGATCGGAGGAGCCTCGCTCACGGGTCGCGATGGTAACGGGCGAAAAACAACGCGGCCCTCCGCAGGGGAGGGCCGCGTGAAACTTCATCGAAGGAACGGATCAGCCGTTCTTGGCGCCCGCGAAGGGGCACATGCTGCCGCTGCCCGAGCCCGGGCAGCCGCTCTTGGCGCTGACCGCGCCGGCCGAGGTGTTCTTGCTCTCGCTGCAGGAGCTCTTCTTCTCGGAGCAGCTGCTGGAGCAGTCCTTCTTCTCGCTGACCGCGCCGGCCGAGGTGTTCTTGCTCTCGCTGCAGGTGCTCTTCTTCTCGGAGCAGCTGCTGGAGCAGTCCTTCTTCTCGCTGACCGCGCCGGCCGAGGTGTTCGCCTGGGTCTTGCAGCAGTCCTTCGCGTCCTTGCCCTTGCAGCAGTCCTTGCTGGTCGCGCAGGCCGACTTGTCCTTGCAGCAGTCCGACTTCTTCTCGGTCACGGCGCCGGGGCTGGCCTTGGCGTCGGTGGTCTTCGTGTCCTTGTTGCATGCCGCCAGGCCAAGCATCAGGCTCGCAGCGGCGAGAATCGCGATCTTCTTCATTGGAAGTGTCTCCTTCGTGTGCTGCGAGAGGTTCGAGGCCGACGGCAGCGGCGTCGGTCGGCCGAGTATACCGGGCCATTCCCCGCGGGGATGCAGTTTCTTTCCTAGAGTGCATCCCATGCCTGCCCCGCCGGACCAGCCCGAGGACCGCGTTTCGGGACTTCTCGTCCGCGCACGGGCCCTGCCGCCGGTTCCCGGGGTCTACCTGATGAAGGACGAGGCGGGCGTTGTGCTCTACGTCGGGAAGGCCAACCGTCTTCCGGACCGGGTCTCGAGCTACTTCCTGCCAAGCACCGATCTGGGGCCGCGGAAGCAACCCCTCATCGGGCTGGTCGCCGAGTTCGACATCATTCCCTGCGAGGGCGAGTGGGAGGCGCTGCTGCTGGAGGCCCGGCTGGTCAAGGACTTGAAGCCCAGGTTCAACGCGAGATTGCTGGACGACAAGACGTACCCGTACCTGGCCGTCACGATTCGGGAGGAGTTTCCCGGGGTCCACATCACGCGGGATCCGGGGCATGAACGGTTCCGCGGGGCCCGGATCTACGGACCGTTCACGAGTGGCGCGGACCTTCGACACGCGATCCAGTTGCTCCAGCGCGTGTTCCAGTTCCGCACCTGCGATCTGGACCTGCGCTCCGAGGATCCGCGGAACCTCGACTTCCGTCCCTGCATTCTCGCGAACATCGACCAGTGCACGGCACCGTGCGCCAACCGCATCTCGGCCGCGCGCTATCGGCAGGACGTGGATCGCTTCTGCCGCTTCCTCGAGAGCCGCCGCGCGGACATGCTTCGCGAGCTGCGCGCCGAGATGGAGGCGGCGAGCGCCGAGCGCCGCTACGAGGCGGCCGCGGTGCTGCGGGACCAGATCCAGGCCATCGAGAAGCTTGACGAGCGCGAGCGCCGCGGACGCGCGGGGGAGTTCGACTGGCAGCCCGAGGTGACGATCTCCGCGAAGGATCCGCGCGCGGGATGCCGAAGCCTGCAGCGCGCGCTCGGCCTGGAGACCGAGGTTCGGTGCGTCGAGGCCGTCGACATCGCGCATCTCGGTGGTGGCGACACCGTCGGAAGCCTGGTCTGTTTCGTCGACGGCCGGCCCTTCAAGGACCGCTACCGTCGGTTCCAGGTTCGCACCGTCTCCAACGACGACTATCAGGCGATCCGCGAGGTGGTGAGCCGTCGCTTCCGCGATTCGGACCGTGCGCCCGAGCTGCTTCCCGACGTGCTGCTGATCGATGGTGGCCCCGGACAGCTCGCGGCCGCGCTGGAGGCGCTCGCGCAGTGCCCCGTGCGTCCGCGGCTCGTCATCGGGCTCTCGAAGCGCGAGGAACTCATCCACATGCCGGACGACCCGGAGCCGATGCGGCTTGGACGCACGCACGCCGGTCTGCATCTCTGCCAGGCGATCCGTGACGAGGCGCATCGCTTCGCCCAGCACTATCACCACCTGCTGCGGCGCAAGCGCATGCTCCCGCCCGCCTCCCCGCGCGCGCCCAAGGGTCGGAAGGGCCCGTCGGGCGAAGCTTCCTGAGCGGGGGCGCGTTCCGCTACGCTTGGGCGCTCCGCTCCACGGACACCTGCGCGTGAATCACCGCCGCCGACAACGAGCCCGTCACCACGAGAGCGCCGAGCGCGAGCACGGCGGGGGGCACGGTCCGCGCATCGACCATCCGCTGGTTCCCAAGGGAGAGCACGAGGTGCTGTCGAGCGCCGAGGCGGTGCGCGAGTTCGCGTCGCACGTGCGTGCCGAGGGCCTCGTCGCGTTCGACACCGAGTTCATCGGCGAGGAATCCTTCCGGCCGCGCATCTGTCTGGTGCAGGTCGCGACCACGGCGCGCGTGGCGCTGATCGATCCGCTGGAGGGGGTGGACCCTCGACCGCTCTACGAGACCGTGGCCGATCCGGCCGTCCGAACGCTCGTGCATGCCGGCGAGCAGGACATCGGCGCGGTGCGAGACGCGCTGGGCGGCGCGGTGGCGAACCTGGTCGACACGCAGATCGCCGTCAGCCTGCTCGGGCTTCCATGGCCAAGCAGCCTCGGAACCACGCTGGAGCACTTCGCGGGACTGCGCCTGGGCAAGGCGCACACCTTCACCGAATGGGATCGCCGGCCGCTCACGGCGAGTCAGCTGCATTACGCCGCCGATGACGTGCGCTACCTGCCGATGGCGTGGGATGCGGTGCGCGCGCAGCTGGAGGCGCGCGGTCGACTGGCCTGGGCGGTGCAGGAGAGCGAGGTGCAGCTTGCCGGCGAGCTGGAGTTCGACCCGGATCGCCAGATGCGGCGCGCAAGCCGAGGCGAGAACCTCCGTCCCGCGGCCACCACGCTGCTGCGGGAACTCGTGCTGCTTCGTCGCGAGATCGCGCGCGAGACGGACCAGCCGCAGCGCGTGGCGATTCCCGACGTGGCCCTGATGGAGCTCGTCCGGCGCAAGCCCGAGCGCGCCGACGCCGTGCGCGAGATCCGTTTCCTGCCGCGTCCGGTCGCGGGACGGTACGGCGAGCGAATCGCCGAATGCGTGCGGCATGCGCGCGAACTGCCGCCGACCAAGGACGAGCATGCGCGCCTGCTCGAGGACGCCGCGGTGCGTGCCCGGATCGACTCGATGTGGCTGGCGCTCCAGATCCGTTGCATGGCGGAGGATCTGGCACCGAACCTGCTGTGCAGCCGAAGCGAGTTCACCGACTGGTGCGCTGCGCGCATCGCGCTCGATCGAAGGCGCCGCCTTGGCGAGGCTGGCGGCGATGCCCCGGCGCCATTCCCGGCCGACGACTGGCGCACGAAGGCGGTCGGAGCCTGGCTGCAGGACTTCGTCGAGGGGCGTGGCACGCTGAACATCCGCTGGGATTCGGAGGCCGGTGCAATCCGGCCGGTCGACTGAAACGAGAAGGACCTTTCCATGGAACACCTGCCTCTTCCGCGTCGCGAACTTCTCGCATCGATCCCGGCCCTGCTGGTCGCGCCGGCCGCGATGGCGCAGGTGGCGCCCGCGGGGCAGGCGGCTCCGGGCGGGGGTCGTCCACGCATCCGACCGACGGGCGGACAGGAGGGAATCACGTTCCCCTTCGCGATGGCAGCTTGCTGGGCCGACGATTTCGGGGCGCTTTCCGACCTTCGGCTTCATGCGCGCATGGACTGCACCATCGGGGTCCGGACCGCGCGCCAGCCAGCCTCGGACGACGAGTCCTGCGCCATGCTGCTCTCGATCGGCGCGGCGGCGGAGTGCAGCGCGATGCTCGCCAGCGCCAGCATGGCTGGTTCCGGCATCCTGTACATGCCGCCGAAGGAGTCGGGTGACCTGGTGCAGCTGTCAGTGAAGATCGGCCAGGTGAAGAAGGGATCGAACCCGGATGCGGTGCGCAGTGCCGCCGGCATCTTCGCGCGCCCCGATCCCTCGGGCGCGTTCGATCCCGCATGGACCCCGACCCAGGAGATGCAGGACAAGGTGCGCCTGTCGATGAGCGACCAGAACTGCACGGCCGTGATCGTGCCCCCGGATCGCAAGGCGGACTTCCTGAAGAACCTTCGTGCGCTCGCGAAGGCTTCGCCCGCGATCGCGAAGGCGATCGGGGAGCCTGAACGCTGGGAAGCGGGCTGCACGCCCGTCATCGTGGGTCGCGGCCCGGCATCGTCCATGCAGACCGCGATCACGTCGGGGCGGACCATGCAACGGGCGGTGCTGTTCGCGTGGCAGGCGGAGGCGTCGCTGGACCTGCGCGTGATCCTTCCAGGCGTGTTCGAGGCGGCTTCCGCGCAGGGAGCCGAGGCCACGGAGGCCGCGAAGACGCTCTCGCTCATGCTCGCGGCACCTGGTTTCGAGCCCATCGCCGTCGGTCGGCTCGGCAAGCTTGTCGATCCCAAGCCGCGCGCCATGCCTCCGTACATGCGCATCCTCGAGCCCACGCTGGAGGCGCCCGAGGTGAAGGCGCCTGCCGCCAAGCCCGTGGAGGGCTGAAGCGCGCGAGGGCCACCGGTCGTCGCGGCGCCACGACGGCCCCGCGCCGTCCGGGATGCTCACTCGCCCACGCGCAGGTCGACGAACTTGCGCCGCCGGATGCGCTCGTTGCCCAGCTGCCCGCATGCCGCCATCGCGTTGCGGCCCTTCGTGCCGCGGCGCTTGCAGAACTGGCCGTTGGCGATCGCGCGCGACACGAACGCGGCGGTCTCCGCCTCGGTCGGCGCGCGCCAGGGGCTGTCACGCCGCGGGTTGTAGGGAATCACGTTCAGCGAGCACTTGATCCCGCGCAGCAGGGCGCAGACCTCGTCGCAATGCTCGGGCGCGTCGTTCACGCCCGGGATCAGCACGTACTCCATGCAGAAGACCGCGTTGCGGTGCACGGGCCACGCGCGCAGGGCGTCCAGCACGCCGGCGACGGGCTCGGCGCGCGTGATCGGCATGATCTCGGCGCGGATCCTGTCGTTGGGCGCATTCAGGCTGAACGCGACGTTCAGCTTCCGGAAGCCGGGTTGCTCCGCGAAGCGCGCGAGTTCGCGCACGCCGGCCGCGCGACCCACCGTGCTCACCGTGATGTTGGCCGTCGGCACGCTGGGTCCGTGGTGATCCGCGAGCACGCGGATCGCCTGCAGCACGTTGGCCATGTTGTCGGTCGGCTCGCCCATGCCCATGAAGACGATGTTCTTGATGGGGAAGCCGCGGCCACCCTCGAACGGGTTCTCGACCAGGTGCCGCGCCGCGAACCACTGCGCCACGATCTCGCCGGGTGTCAGGTTTCGCATCAGGCCCATCTGCGCGGTCTCGCAGAAGCCGCAACCCATCGCGCAGCCCACCTGGCTGCTCACGCAGAGCGTCCGCGTGATCCGGGTATCGCGGTACATGGGGATCACCACGCTCTCGGTCTCGAGGCCGTCCGGCATGCGCAGGGTGAACTTCACCGTGTCGTGATCCACCAGCGTTCGCCCGATCTCGGGATCGCGATCCTCCACCCACGATGTCGCGCGGCGACCTTCGCGGAAGAGTGCGGCGTGCGCCGCGCGCGCCTGCGGCCGCAGCACCCCCAGCGCGGCGGCGGCCGCGACGGTCTCCTCGAGGGTGTGGGCCATCAGCTGCATCGTCCCACTGTAGCGGCACGCGCCGGGAATCCGGAACGCACGCTCGGGAACTGGGCGATGCCGGCCGCGTCTGCCTACCATGGTCGCCCCATGCACCTGAAGCGAAGCGACCACGAGCACGGACCGCCGATCGTTCCCGTCACCTTCCATCTGGAGGACCCCGAGGGGCTGACCGGGACCGGCCAGAAGGAGTGGCAGCTCATGGGTGGCGAGGGCGAGAGCCTGCTGGAACTCGCCATGGACCATGGCATCAACATCGAGCACGCCTGCGGCGGCGTGTGCGCCTGCAGCACCTGCCACGTGTACGTCGAGCAGGGCATGGATCAGCTCACGGAGAGCACCGAGGCCGAGGACGACCGCGTGGAGGAGGCCCCGGCCATCCAGCGCAACAGTCGCCTTGCCTGCCAGTGCGAGATCAAGGGCAAGGGCCCGATCGTGGTTCGCGTTCCCGCGTGGAACCGCAACGCGATCAAGGAAATCCCGCACTGAACCCCATGGCTGGCCCCGACGCGCTGCACTGGCTTTCCGTCGATCGTCTGGCCGAGGCGCTGGTGGAGGCTCACCCCGACGTGGATCCGGTCTCGGTCAGTTTCCCGAGGCTGAAGTCGCTGGTCATGGCGTTGCCCGGCTTTCGCGAGGAGCCGGGACATCCGTGCAACGAGCGCATCCTCGAAGCGATCCAGCAGGCCTGGATCGACGAGCGCGACTGAGTCTCACAGCAGCGGGCTGAGCAGGCCCGCGGTGCTCTCGAGCAGGCGCCGTCCGAGCGGCCGCAGTTCCCACGTCGCACGATCGACCCGGAGACTGCGGGACATGTAGGTCTCCTGCAGCTGGCGCAATCGTTCGCAGAACGCGGCGTCGTAGACCAGGACGCCCATCTCGAAGTTGATCTCGAAGCTCCGGCGGTCCAGGTTCGCGCTCGTCACGACCGAGGTCATCCGATCCACCACCATCGTCTTCGCGTGCAGCAGGCCGCCCGTGAACTCGTGGATGGTCACGTCGGCGTGCAGGAGGTCGCCGTAGAAGGCGCGGCTGGCGCGCTGCACCAGCCAGGAATCGTTGCGTCGAGGCACCACCAGATGCACGCGCACGCCGCGACGCGCCGCCACCGCGAGTGCCGCCTGCATGGGCGGGTCTGGCACGTAGTAGGGGGTGGTCAGCACGATCTCCTCGCGCGCCAGATGCACCGCGGCCTGCAGCAGCGTGGTCATGGAGTCGTTGCCGAAGTTCGGGCCGGTCGCGACCACCTGCGCGGTCATGCCCGACGCGTCGAATTCGGGCTGGACGTTCAGGGTCGGATCCAGATCCTCCTGATGCTCCATGTACCAGTCCTCGACGAACACCAGCTGCAGTTCGCGCACCAGCGGTCCGCGCACCCGCACCATGCAGTCGACCCATGGCGCGTAGCGCGCCTTGGGCGCGAAGCTCGCGTCGGCGACGTTCTGGCTGCCCATCCAGGCGATCACGCCGTCCACCACCAGCAGTTTCCGGTGGTTGCGGATGTCCAGCCTGGCCACGGCAAGCCGCAGCAGCGACACGGGCAGGGCTTCGGCCACGCGCACGCCACCCGCCTCGAGCGTGCGGCGCAGGTCGCTGCGAAGGAAGGCCTTGCTGCCCACGCCGTCGACCAGCAGGCGCACGGTCACGCCGCGCTTCGCGGCCCCGAGCAGCGCCTGCGCGATGCGCTTGCCCGAGGCGTCGAGCAGATAGATGTAGGTCAGCAGGTGCACGTGCGCGCGCGCGGCGTCGATGTCGCGCGCCATCGCGTCGATGTTCGCCGCGCTGTCGCCGCTGAGTTCCAGCGCATTGCCCGCAAGCGCGGGGCCGTGGCTCACCGACTCGGCCAGTCGCGCCAGCTGGGTCTGCCCGGGGTCCAGCCGAAGCAGTCGGGCACGCGGATCACCTGGTGCGTGCACCTCGGGCCGATCGACTTCCCGAAGGATCGCGGCATGACGGGCAGCCCGTCGCCGCCCGAAGTTGTTCTCGCCCACCAGGAAGTACGCGATCAGTCCAGCGACTGGAATGGCGATCACCGCGAGGATCCATGCCATCGCCACCGAGGGTCGGCGCCCCTTGCGCAACAGCACCAGGCAGGCCACGAAGAGCCGCAGCGCGAATTCGGCAAGCAGGAGAGAGGGGTGCAGGCTCACGCGCGCACCACCGCGCCGCTCATCCCAGGATCGCCACGACCAGGAAGCGCTTCTCGCCGCGCGGAAGGTCCACGCGCACGGTCTCGCTGATGCGCGCCTTCATCAGCGCGACGCCCATCGGACTGGTTGCGGTGACCTCGATCACCTCGTCCGGACCGCCGTCCTCGCTCAGTTGGCCCACCAGGCGGTAGACCTCCTCGCGACCGTTGCCCACGTCCTTCAGGCGCACCGTCGCGCCCAGGAACACCATGTCGGTCGGCACGTCGATGGCGCCCGCCACCTGCGCGCGCGAGAGCTTCGCCTCGAGCTCACGGACCTTGGCCTCGTTCATGGCCTGGTCCTCGCGTGCCGCGTGGTAGTCGGCGTTTTCCTTCAGGTCACCCTGCGCACGGGCCTCCGCGATGCGCTGGGCAATCACCGGGCGGAACTGGATGCATTCCGCCAATTGCGCCTCGAGGCGCTCCTTGTCAGCCTTGGACATGAGTTCCATGGTGGACCTTGGCCGAAGGCTAACGGTCCGCAGGGCAGGGGGCAACCGGAGCCCGCGGGCGCACCACGCGCCAGGTTCGAACCCACGCGAGCGTGGCGAACGAAAGCACGATTCCAAGGCCCACCCAGGCCTCGTCAAGCCGCATGCTGGCGTCCGGAATCGTCAGGCTGAGGGGGCCAAGCACCGGCCCGAGTGCCCATGCCGGTGGCTCGAGAAGCCCCGCGCTCCGGCACGCGATCTCGAGCGGCAATCCAAGTCCCGTGATGCCCAGACACACGAGCATCGCGCGTGTCCGCGCCCTCGCGGCCCCTGACGCGAGCGCGGCGGCCACGAACGCGGCGACCACGACGCTCCAGGCGATCATCAACGCGTCGATCATCGCCAGTCGTGACGGCGACCATGCGGTCGTCAGGCGCAGTGGCCACAGCACCACCTGGGCGAGGGTCGTGATCGTCAGGAGGTCCAGCACCGTGCGCCGCACCGGCCAGCGTTCCCGCGGACCGGAAAGCCGCAGCAGCGGCCACGCGGCGCAGAGCCCCACGCCCAGCGACGCCACCATCAGTCGAATGCCGGGCGTGAAGCCCGCGATGGTGGGGTGCAGCGGCGCCTGCGGTCCGATGCAGATCAGCCAGGAACCAAGGATCCAGAGCGCCGCGAGCAGGACAAGGCCGCGGGGGGGTGGCATGGCATGCAGCCTATCGGCTCAGCGCATGCCGACGTAGTCGTTCAGGAGGTCGATCTGGTCCTCGCAGGTCGCGTCGATCCGACCACCGTGATCCTGCAGCCATGCGAGGTACTCGAGCTTCTGTCGGGCTGGGACCTCGGCTGCGCCTTCGCGACCGGGCGCGCGGCCCCACTTGATCGTGCAGTTGCGCATCGTCTTCAGGCGAAGACATCCATCCGCGGGCATGCCCGACAGGTCGATCCACGCGATCTGACTCCGCCAGGGCCGCTCGTCGATCAGGCGGGCCAGCGCCATGGCGGCACTCACGTCATCCCCGGGCCATGGAGCCCCGTAGGATGTCGGTCGCGGATGTCGCGCGCCTTCGATGCGCAGGAACCCGCGTGGGGCCGTTCCCGCCTTGTAGCAGCGAGGCAAGAGGCGTCCGCGCATGTCCACCAGGTAGTCGTAACCATCCTCGCGGATCACCGCGAACGGCGTGGCCCAGGTCGCCTCGATCGACACCTCGTCGGCGCCCGAGCGTCGCACCTGGCGGATCTCCTCGAACCAGCCTGAAGCCAGCAGCGCCTCGCGGGCCGCGGCCAGGCCGGAGCGATCCATTGGGGAACCCGAGAGAGGCCGATCCACAAGCTCGGCGAGCGGCGACAGATCGCCATCCGTCATCCACGCGGGCCGATCCTCGAAGACCACGCGCATCGGTCCCTCGGGGCGCATCGAGAGTGCCTCGGCCCGCAGGGCTGGCACGCCCAGGGTGAGTCCGAAGGCCACCGCCACGATCACCGTGGTCCAGCTTCCGGCCACGAGCAGGGGCTTGACGGAAGCGAAACGATCCGAGCGAGGGGTACTGGTCCGAGTGGACTTCGAGCGACGCCGTGCCATGGGGTCGAATATCGGCCGTCGCGCGTCCCGGCGTGGAATTTCGGCGCTCTCAGGTGCGGACCGCGGCGCCGCCCCGGGCGAGGGCTCGTTCGGCCAGCGACATCACCAATCGCTCCATCGGAAGGCCGGCGTGGGCTGCTGCCTTGGGTACCAGCGAGTGATCGGTGAACCCTGGCATCGTGTTCGCCTCGAGGAACCAAGCCCCGCGCGCATCCAGCATGAAGTCCATGCGGGCCACATCGCGCAGGCCCAGTCGCTTCCACGCGGCCCGGGCCCACTGTCCGATCGCATCCGCCACGCCCTTCGGCAGTTCCGGATCCAACCGGTATTCCGTGTCGTCGCGGTTGTACTTCGCCTCGTAGTCGTACAGGCCGCACTTGGGTCGCACCTCGATCAGCGGCAGTTCGCGATCTTCCAGAAGCCCGATGGTGAGTTCGCGGCCCGCGATGAAGGACTCCGCCAGAAGGAGGGGTCGCCGCGGGTGCAGCTCGGCGCGGGCGCGCTCGGCGTCGGCCACCGTTGCGCACACGCGAAGGTCCACGCTGCTGCCGTCGTCGCAGGGCTTCAGCACCAGCGGAGGGGACAGTGTCAGAGGGTCGCCCGCTCGCAGCACCTGGCTGTCGGGCGTGGGCACGCCCACCTCGGCCACCGCGCGCTTGCTGGCCGGCTTGTCCATGGCCAGACGAGCGGCAGCGGGAGCGCAGCCGACGTACGGGCGGCCGTCCCGCTCCAGAAGTTCCTGCAGCACGCCGCCTTCGCCCCATGGACCGTGCAGCACCGGAAAGACCACGTCCCCAGGCATTGCGCGGAGTTCTGCGAGCCCGGGGCGATCGATGGTCTGCTCGTGCACCACGGCACCTGCGCGCCGAAGCGCGGCTGCCACCATCCCGCCGCTTCGCAGGCTGACTTCACGCTCCGCATCCGGCCCGCCCTTCAGCACAAGCACGTTCATTGGATCGCTCCCGTCCGGTCACCGCGTCGCCAGATCACGACTTCCGTCTGAAGCTCGACGCCCTGCGCCTCGCGCACCCCCTGGATCACGCGCTCCGCCAGGCGCAGCACGTCGGTCGCGCGGCCCGTGCGAGGTTCCGGCACGTACAGGAAGTTCGCGTGCTCGGCGCTCACGGTCGCGGTGCCCTCGGTCAGTCCCTTCATGCCGCTGCGATCGATGAGCATGCCCGCACTCACGCGTTCACCGCTGGCCAGCGTCGGATTCCGGAACATGCAGCCCGCCGAGTGCGCGGCCATGGGCTGCGACCCGGACTTGTACGCCATGATCTCCTTCAGGCGGGCGCGGATCGGCTCCTGATCACCGGGCTGCAGCTGGAAGTCCGCGCGCACGATCACGCCGCGCGGCATGTTCGTGTGGCGATAGTCGAAGCGGATCGCGCCTGCAGGCAGGTCCTGGGCGACGCCGTCCGGCCGCATCAGCCGAACGCATGAAGTCACGTCCCCGATCGCGCCGAAACGTCCGCCTGCGTTCATCCGCAGCGCGCCGCCGACCGTCGCGGGAATGCCCGCCATCGGACAGAGGCCGTCCAGCGCCGCGCGCACGCTCGCATGCATCACCTTGGCCAGATCGGCGCCTCCACCCGCGCGGACCAGATCGGCACGGCCATCCACGCCGATCGTGAATGCCTCGAAGGCCGGCTGGTCCAGCTTCACCACCACGCCATCCACGCCCTCGTCGGCGATCAGCAGGTTCGCGCCATCGCCCAGCACGCGCACCGGCAGGTCGGCATCCGCGCAGCGGCGCAGCAGCGTGGCGAGCGCCTGTTCCGAACGGGGTCGAACCAGCGCGTCGCAGTGTCCGCCGACGCCGAACCACGTGTGCTCGCGCCCGATCGGCGCATCGAGCGTCAGCTCGGCGTCCAGATCCGCGCAGAGGCGTTCGACTTCAGGCCGCATGATCTCAACGGGCATCGCCGACACCGGTTGCAACCAGTTCGCGGGCCACCCGCCACACCCCGCCGGCGCCCATCGTCACCAGCACGTCGCCCACCTGCAGCGAGGCCCGGGCCCGTTCCAGCGCCGCATCCAGCGATCCAACGGCCAGGGCGCTTGTGCCGGCGGCACGCACGCGCTCCGCCAGCATCTCGCTGCTCACCTTCGTGCGCTCCGCCTCCGGATCACGCACGAAATGGATGTCGGGCAGCAGCACCAGATCGGCGTGGCCGAAGGCGGTGGCGAACGCGTCCATGAGCAGGCGCGTGCGGCTGTGCTGGTGCGGCTGGAACACGCACACGAGCCGTCGTGGCGTGGTCGCCTCGCGGATCGCCTGCAGGGTCACGCGGATCTCGGTGGGGTGATGTCCGTAGTCGTCGAACACGCGCACGTCACCGAACGGCATCCGTGCCAGCCCCACGAACTGCTGCCGGCGATCCAGTCCCGCGAACGATTCGAGCGCCCGCTCCACGGCCTCGCGTGACGCACCCAGTCGCAGCGCGATCACGCCGGCCGCGGCGCCGTTCAGGGCGTTGTGCGCTCCCATGAGACGCGGGCGCCAGGCCAGCGACACCGCGCCCGCGCGCGTCACGCGCACGCTGCCGTCCTCGAGACGCTCCACGCGATGCGTGGCCTGCGCGTGCGTTCCGAAGGTCTCCACCGTCGCCGCGATGCCGCGCGTCACGCGCTCGCGATGCGCGCCCTCGTGCGCGATCAGCAGGAATCCGCCGTCGCGCGCCGACGGCAGCGACGCGGCGAACTGCTGGAAGGCCTCGATGACGTCCTCCAGCGAGCCGTAGCAGTCCAGATGCTCGGCCTCCACGTTGTTCACGATCGCCAACGCGGGACGGAGATGATGGAAGGATCGATCGAACTCGCAGGATTCGGTCACCAGCAGTCCGGGCTGGCCCGCGCGTGCGCCGCTCGGCACGCGCTCGGCGCCCGGGCGCGCGTTGCCGCCCAGCGCGGCGCAGGTCGCGCCCGCGATGAAGCCTGGATCGAGTCCGGCCTGCAGAAGGATCCATGTCAGCAGGCAGGTGGTGGTGCTCTTGCCATGCGTGCCCGCCACCGAGATGCCGGTGCGCACGCGATGCAGTTCGCCGAGCATCTGCGCGTAGGTCCGCACGGGCACGCCTCGCTCCATCGCGGCGCGCAAGGTCGGATGCGACGCGCCCACGGCGGCCGTGGCCACCACCAGCGCCGCGTCGTCTGGGATCACGCCGCCGGGACCCTCCGCGATCGGGATGCCGTCGGCGCGGAGGCGGTCCGCCGTCTCGCCACCTTCGCGATCCTCGCCCGCCACGCGTGCACCCGCGGCCAGCAGCAGTCGGGCCAGGCCGCTCATGCCCGTGCCGCCCGCGCCCACCATCCACACGCGGCTTCCCCGAAGCGTGGGGAGGGGAGCGGTGGCCGTGGCAGGACGCATCGAACGCATCGTAGGGGCTGCGGAGGGGCTGCTGGAGAGGTGGTGGAGGGGGGCGGCGCTCACGCCCCGACCATCGGCACGTTGCCGCGGCGATCGTGAATGCGCGGAGGGTTCCCGGCCCGTCCGTACAATCGATCCGATGTCCGACGCGGCCGCGAATGTCCGAGCGCAGGTTCTGGTGATCGACGACGAAGCGGAGCACGCCCAGACGATGGCGGACACGCTGCGGAAGCCCGGTCACGTCTGCACCGTGGTGCACTCCCTGAAGGAGGCCGAACCCGAGCTCCGCGACGGGAACTTCGACGTGATCGTCACCGACCTCGTGATGGACACGCCCACGGCGGGCCTTGAGGTTCTGAAACTCGCCAAGGCCCACCAGCCCGACGCCGAGACGATCCTCGTGACGGCCCATGGCGACGTGCCCACCGCGAAGGCGGCCCTGCAGGGAGGCGCCTACGACTTCATCGAGAAGCCTCTCGACGTGGTGGTCTTCCGCAACCTGGTCCAGCGCGCCGCCGAGACCGTCCTGCTGCGCCATCAGAACGCGTCCCTGCGCGGACAGGTCGACGCCGCGTTCGGTTTCGAGGGCATCATCGGCGAGTCGGCCGCCATCCGAAAGGTGATCGACACCATCCGGCAGGTCGCGCCCAGCACCATTCCGGTGCTGATCACGGGCGAGAGCGGCACGGGCAAGGAACTTGTCGCGAAGGCGATCCACCAGCATTCCAGGCGCCGCGAGCGACGCTTCGCCACCTTCAATGCGGCGGGCCAGAGCGAGAGCCTGCTCGAGGACCAGCTCTTCGGTCACGTGCGCGGCGCCTTCACCGGCGCCGACCGCGACCGCGAGGGCGTGTTCGAGTACGCCGACAAGGGCACGCTGTTCCTCGACGAGATCGGCGACATGCCGATGACCATGCAGCCGAAGCTGCTGCGCGTGCTCGAGACCGGCGAGGTCATCCGGCTTGGATCCAACGAGCCGCGCAAGGCCGATGTCCGCTTCATCAGCGCCACCAACCAGAACCTGAAGGAGGCGAGCGCGCAGGGTCGGTTCCGGCAGGACCTGTACTTCCGGCTGAAGGGGGTGGAGATCCACCTCCCGCCGCTGCGTGAGCGCCGCGAGGACGTGCCGGCCCTGGTGCGCCACGCCGTGGGCAAGTGGTGCGCCGACCTGGGCCGTCCGCGTCTCGAGGTGGGCGACCCCGCGATGATGCGCCTGATCGCCTACGCGTGGCCGGGCAACGTTCGCGAACTGCTGAACGTGGTGCATCGCATGGTCGTCACGGGCGGCACGCGCATCGAGCTCAAGGACGTTCCCTCCGAGATCCGCGAGAGCGAGGGCGAACGGGCCTCCGAGGGCGTGGGCAGTCTCGCGGGCATCGGCCTCGATCGTCTCGAGAAGGAGGCGATCCGTCAGACGCTCGCGATGACCAACGGCAACCGCGAGCAGACGGCCGAGCTCCTGGGCATCGGCGAGCGCACGCTCTACCGCAAGCTGAAGGAGTACGGCCTGCGCTGACCGCTTGCGGTCGGCGTCCCGCCGCTCCACACTCCCACGCACATGCCCTGGATCCTCTGGCGGCATCTCCTGTCGGAACTGCTGAAGGTGCTGCTGCTCACGGCGTCGGTCATCGTGGTGGTGGTGGCGTTCGGTGCCGCCATCAAGCCGCTCGCGGAGAGCTCGATCGGGCCCGGAAGCGTGCTCAAGTACATCGCGCTCGCGACCATCCCGATGATGCAGTTCGCGCTGCCGTTCGCCGCCGGCTTCGCGGCGACGATCGTGATCCATCGCTTCGCGGCCGACAACGAGCTGGTCGCCATGGCCGCCAGCGGCCTGCGGCATCGCTCGATCATCGCCCCCGTCGCCGGGGTGGGTGTGGTGCTCTTCGCGATCATGCTCTGGCTGGTCAGTTCGGTGGTGCCGCGCTTCTGGGGTCTCATGCGCGAGACCATCGCGCAGGACGCCGCGTCGGTCTTCGTGGCCGCCGTGGAGCGTGGCGAGGCCCTCGAGGTCGGCGACATCACCCTCTATGCCGACGCCGTCGAGGTGGAGCCGGCGCCGCCCGACACGGGCGCCTCGCAGCGGCTTCGCCTGGCCGGCGTGGCCGCGGTGAAGCGCGGACGCAGCGCCGACGGCGCGACCGAGGTCCTCTCCGAGTTCGCGATCGTCGACGTGCACCGCCGCGAGGGCGCCACCGTGATGAAACTCTCGATGCGTGAGGGCACCGGCTTCCGGGCGCGCGAGGGCACCGTGGCGTTCATTCCACAGGCCACGCCGGATGCCGTCGAGATGGGCCGAGCCCTCGAGCGCGACGCGCGCAGCACGACCACCGCCGACCTTCAGGCGATTCGATCCCATCCGGACGACGAGCCAGGCGTGCGAGCGGCCATGTCGAGCGCGGCGGCCGTCCTGGACCGCGTGGACCTGCTGGAGTGCGTGCAGCGCACGCTCGCGGGAACGGGATCCGTCACGCTCGCCGACGACGCGAGCGCGCGCCGATACCGGATCGATTCGGCGCGAGGCAGCGGTCCGAAGCTGTCCGCCGGCGCCGCCCCCATGCAGGTCACCGAGCTCGATGGCACGCGCGCGGTGCGTCGCGCGACGTCGCGCGGGGGATCGCTGCTGCCGTCCAGCGGCGGCGAGGGAAGTCGCGCGGATCTGGTCCTGGATCAGGCGACGGCGCTCGATCTTGGCGGAAGCGCGCCCACGCCGACGCGGTGGCCGGCGCGTCTGCGGGATCTTCGGGTGATCGAGTGTCCTTCCGCGCAGCAGAACATGGCGTCCTCCCGCGAACTGCTCCAGCGACTGGACGCGCTCGCGACCGGCGGCGGTCCGAATGCGGCCGAGAGCGCGGGTGCCGCCGCCGAGCTGCGCCGCCGGATCGATCGACTCGAGCGAGACGCCATCTCGAACATCCAGCAGCGACTGGCGCTCTCGGCCTCGGCGCCGCTCGTCCTGCTCCTCGGCACCGCGTTGGCGGCGTGGAAGCGCTCCAGCATGCCCCTCACCATCTACCTGCTCGCGTTCCTTCCGGCGCTCCTGAACATCGTGATGATCGCCGGTGGACAGCAGGTCATGCGCGGAGGCGCGGCGTTCGCGGGCCTCGGACTGATGTGGCTCGGCAATGGCTGTCTGCTGCTCTTCTTCCTGCACGCCTTCCGGCAATGGGCCCGGCACTGATGGGCATCCTTGCGCGCCATGTCGCCTCGCGGTTCCTGTGGAACTTCGCCGCGCTCTTCGGCGCGCTGTACCTGTTCGGCGTGGGCATCGACGTCGTCATCTCCACGAACAAGTTCCTGGAGGCGGCGGATCTTGCGGTCCGTCAGGGCCTGGTGCAGTCCCGCCTCATGGGGTTCGTGGTCATGCTGCTCGACTTCCACGGGCCGCGCATCTTCCAGTTCCTGCAGTTCATGGTCGGCATGGTGTCGGTGGGCGCGATGGGGTTCACCTTCTCCCAGATGCACCGGGCCCGAGAGCTCACCGCGATCATGGCGGCCGGCATCGACCTTCGCCGCATCGCGCTCGTGGTCCTGCTTGCGGCGCTGGGCCTGAACCTGGTCCAGCTCGCCAGCCAGGAATGGATCCTGCCGCGCCTCGCGCCCAAGCTGGTGCGAACCCACGCCGACATGGTGGAGGGTCGCGGAAGCTCGTTCCCGGTGCCGCTCTCGCGCGACGCCTCGGGGAAGCTGCTGCAGGCGTCCGCCTTCGATCCGACCACCGGCCGACTCGCGGGTCTCATCGTGCTCGAGCGCGACGAGCGCGGCCGCGCCCGCACGCGCATCAGCGCCGATGCCGCGCGATGGGATGCCGCGCGCGAGGTCTGGGTGCTCGAGGGCGGCAAGGCCATCCGGCTTCCAGACTCGCCGCAGGCGCGGGCGACCACCGAGGCCGGCGAGTTCGAGCGGCCGGCCGACGAGGTGGCCACCAACCTCGGCCCCGAGTCGATCCTGACCCGTCGCTTCCGCATCTACGGACAGATGCTCTCCACGCTGCTCGAACTGCGAGACGGTGGGGGCCCGGACCGCACGCTCGCGGGGCGACTGCTCGCCTCGCGCATCCTCGGGCCGCTCGTGAACCTGCTGGTTCTGGCGGCCGCGATTCCCTACTTCCTGCTGCGCGAACCGCGCGGCATGCTGGGCCAGAGCCTGCGCGCCGCGGCGTTCGCCGTGCCCGTGTCGATCACCGCGCTCACGCTCACCACCGTCCCGCTCTCGGGTCTGCCGCCGCTTCTTGGAGCCGCCATTCCCGCGGCGCTGCTGCTGCCGTGGGCCGCCTGGCGCCTCAGCGCGCTGCGTTCCTGACGCGCGACCAGCTGTCGCGCAGCGCCTCGTCCAGGATCACGGCGTCACGCTGGCCTTGGCGCAGGCCCGACACGAGTCCCTCCATTCGCACGCGTTCCTGATTGCGGCGCACCTCCCGCTCGGCCGCGCGTCGAGCCGCCGCGGGATCCGCGGGGGCGTTCGCCGGGGTCTCGGACTCAACCTTCACCAGCACGTAGGCATCGCCCACCAGCACGGGCGCGCTCGTGCCGCCGATCTGCAGCGCCCACACCGCCTGTCGGAAGGCCGAGGGCCACGTCGGGTCGAGTCTGCTCACGGGATTCACCAGGCCCCCGCGGCTTGAACTCGGATCCGTGCTCATCATCGCCGCCACCTCGCCGAAGGGTTGGCCTGCATCGATGCGCCGACGCGCCTCGGCACACGTCTTCAGATCCGCGACGGTGAGGATCCGGCACACGCGCCGCGCGCCGTGTGTCGCGTCCAGCGCGGCATCCACGGCCTCGGGGGTCAGCGTGATCTGATCCTGTACCAGCAGGCGAGCCGCGGCATTCCTGCGCATCAGTGCCGCCCATCGCCGCTCGCCCAGGCCCTGCAGCGCGCGCAACTCCAGGAGCAGGCGTTCCGCGCGCTCCGGATCGGCATTCAGGCTCTCCAGCAGTTCCGCGCGCTCGCGGTCCGTGGCGGCGGCATCCACCTTCAGGCCGCGCTCTGCCAGCAGGCGGTCCAGCTGTCGGTCCAGCAGCGTCTCCTCGATCACCACCGCACCCGCACGCTCGGCCAGCAGGGGCTGCAGTTCCGACCACTCGATCACGTCGCCCTTCCAGGTCAGCGCCGGACGCGGCGCCGGTGCGCTGGCCGGCGTGACGGCAGGTGGCGTGGGCGGCACGGCGTCCGGGCTCTCGCGGATCGAGCCGCACGCCGCGCACAGCAGAAGCAAGGGAAGCGCTCGCATCGCGTCAGTATGGCGCTTCCGTGGCGGGCGGGCGGCGCGACGGCCAGAGCGGGCGAAGTTCGCCGCGCAAGCCCACCAGTCGGCAGCCGCCGAGCAGTTTCATCTGCGGGCACCCGCGAAGCGCCTCCAGCAGGCGCGCCACGTCAAGGCCGGGGGCGAGCCATCCGGAGGCCTTCCATCGCGCCAGCATTCCCTCATCGATCAGCATCAGATCGAACCGTTCCCGCAGCCATCGCAGGGGATCGGGTTGCTGCAGCGCCACCTCCACCGGATTCGTGTCCCACACGGTGCTCCATCGCAGCATCGTGCCCGGAGGAAGCCAGAAGGGCGTGCTCCAGCCCACGCTGAGCACGCGCTCGCCGTCGAACAGCGTCCCAAGCGCCGCCTCGACCATCGGGCCTGCCATCACGATCTCGACATCGCCATCGTTCGGGCTGCGAAGAAGCTCGATGTCCAGATCGCCCGAGGCGCGATCCACGCGGCCCACCAGCGCCAGCGAGCGGGGCGAATCCTGCACCAGCGTCCACGCGGGCAGCAGCGCCCAGCTCAGCACGGCAAGCACCGCCACGCGTCGCGTCGACGGTCGCGACACCCGCGGCCAGGCCAATCCCACCGCTGCCGCGAGCGGCACCGCGATGGGCATGAGGAAGCGCGACTGCAGGTGCGTGAACGCCAGCCACCCAAGCAGCGTGCACGCGCCCATGATCGCGAGCACGCTCGCGGGTCGACGTGTCGCCGTGTCGCGCCAGAGCAGTCCGAGCGCCGCGATGCCCAGCCACGGAAGCGGACCCCACAGCCATCGCCACGGTTCGCCGGGCTGCGGATTCGCGCCGATCCCGAACGCGAGGCACTGGCGCCACAGCGCTCCGACGCGCTCAAGGACGCCCGCATCCGCGCGATGGGCGGCGTCCCACCGCGTCGCCTGCTCCGGGCTCCACCATCCGGCGCCCAGATGCGATGCGAGCAGCGGGAACAGCGGGGCGGTCGTCGCGATCGTGTTTCGAAGAAGCCATGGGAACAGCGCCACCGCCAGCAGCGCCATCCACGCAAGCCACCAGCGTGGGTCGCGCAGCACCGAGGGCCGCAGGCTTTGCGCCGCCAGCGCGGCCGGCAGGGCCAGCACCGCGCAACTGGCCTTGCAGCCGACCAGTGTCGCCGCAGCCAGCCCGAACAGCACGCCGGATCGCCACGCGCCGTGCAGGCGCGTGCATTGGAGGGCCAGGCTCATGCCCAGCAGGACACCCGACTCGCTGTAGGCCAGGGATCCCGTGACCGTCACCCATGGCGTCGCCAGCACCGCCAGCGTCGCCACGCCGCGCCCGTCTCCGCGCGCGGGCAGCGCGTCCCCGAGTGCCCACGCCGCCAGCATGGCAACGCCCGCATGCAGCAGTTGGCACGAAAGCGCTGCCTCGCGCGGATCGACGCGGAGCAGCATCAGGTGCGCGTAGGCGCCCTCCATGAAGTTCGGCAATCCCGAGTACGCGTTGTGGGGCAGCGGCTTGAAGCGACCCGCCAGCGCCCACTCCCGAGGCACCTGCAGGTGGTAGCTCAGCGCGTCGTAGCCACCGAACTCGGTCGACCAGAGGAAGCCAGCGGGCACCATGCTCGCGACCAGCATCGCGCTCGCCGCCAGCCCGAACGCCGCCGCAAGCCACGCTGGCTCGTCGCGATCCGAGCGGGGCAGCAGGTGCCGGCCGAGCATCCACCATCCCGGAGCCAGCAGGAGCAGCGCGCCCACGATGCCCAACTGCAGCAGTCCGAGCGTTCCCGCCCACTGCGTCGCGCACAGCAGCGTCGCCACGCCTGCGGCGGTCTGCGCGGCCGCTCCCTGCAGCCTGAGGGCCGTGCCCAGCGCGCGTCCAAGTCCGGCCGCCGAGGCGAACCAGAGCAGCGTCTTGGGCACCGCCGCGAGCAGCGCGTAGCCAAAGCTGGCAAGCGCGATCCGATCGCCGGACAGGAGCACCAGCGCAACGGCGCTGGCCAGCATCGTCGCGATCGCCGCCAGCCACGGGCGGATCGCCGGCCCAGGCGGCGCTTGAATTTTTGCGGCGTGCCTGCGCATCGAGCGTGAGTGTGCCACAAACCGAACCAGCACGGGCCCGATGTTCATGCCGCACCCACCGTCAAGCCGATGCCTTGTCCCGCAGCCATGGATGGCTGCGGCCGACCGCGCTTCCGTGCGGCCGGCCTCGGCTCAAGACAGGAGGTTGCATGCTCGTCCAGACCACCCGTTTCGGACCCGTCGAAGTCGACGAATCCAGGCTGCTGGAGTTTCCGGCAGGCTTGCTCGGATTTTCCAGAGCGCGCCGCTTCGCGTTGCTCCAGCCCGACGAGCGTGGCGTGTTCTTCTGGTTGCAGAGCGTGGAGAGCGCGGATGTGGCCTTCGTGGTCACGGATCCATGCCTGTGGAGCCAGGACTTCACGGTCAGTCTGCGCCGCGAGCAGGCGGCGGAGATCGGGCTGCCCGAGGGCGTCACCCCGCAGTTGCTCGTGATCGTGAACCGTCGTGATCATGGCATCACCGCCAACATGCAGGGACCGCTCGTGATCAATCCAGCGACCCGAGTGGGCCTGCAGGTCGTCCTTGCCGACCGACGCTGGACCACGCGTCATGAGCTGGTGTCGGTCTCGCCCGCCACCCGTCCCGCCACCCAGACGGCCTGAGCACCCCGATCCATGCTTGTCCTCTCCCGCCAGCGTGATGAACGAATCGTGATCGGTGACGACGTCGAGGTCGTGGTCGTCGATATCCGCGGCGACAAGGTGCGCCTCGGCATCGTCGCGCCGAACACCGTCTCCGTGCATCGCAAGGAGATCTACGAGGCCATTCGGCGCGAGAACCAGGACGCGTCCGGACTGCAGGGAGACGTCACGCGTTTCAATGGCGTCACGCCCGGATCCGAGGCGATCCGTCGTCTCGCGCAGCGTCATCAGGGGCACGGCGACTCGCGACGCGAGATCGCCTGACGCGCTCGGGCGCGTCCGCACACGAACACGGATGTGTCCGGTTCAGGCAGCCTTCGCCAGGCGGCCCTTGGCCATCTCGACGAGCGTGTCGAAGCTGGCCGGGTCCTGGATCGCCATCTCGCTGAGCATCTTGCGGTTCAGCAGCACGCCCGCGCGGG
>JBMOGS010000010.1:0-49811 GCA_049318245.1 Phycisphaerales bacterium
CAGGCAAGCCAGTCCAACACACACGGAAGTGATCTGGAATCGGGTCTGCATCGGAAGTGTGCTCCTGAGAAGTGCGCGGGCGGGATGCCGCCGCGCCGCTGTGTCACTTGCTGGGGCGCTCCGCACGCTGCGAATCACCCCAAGGTAGAACGGCGCCGACCGCCGAGATCCGTCGGCAGCCCGTCGAAATTTCCGAACTACGCTGCCCACATGCCCCGCCCAGCTCCCAAGCCGCCCCGCGCGCTGGCCGATCTGGCCAATGTCGGCCCCGCCACCCTGCGCGATTTCCACGCGCTCGGTATCCGCACCGTGGCACAACTCGCCAAGCAGGACCCCTTCCGTCTGTATGACCGCCTCTGCCTCCGCACCGGCAAGCGCCACGATCCTTGCGTGATCGACGTGTTCATGGCCACGATCGCCCAGAGCCAAGGCGCGGCACCCCAGCCATGGTGGAAGTTCACGGCGCGGCGCAAGCGAATGCTCGCTGCCGAAGCACGCCTCAGCTGACCAGTGCCGCCAGCCTTCGGCCCGCCTCTTCCACGTTCGCGCGGCTGTTGAACGCGCTCACGCGGATGAATCCCTCGCCGCAGCGGCCGAAGCCCGCACCCGGCGTCACCACCAGTTGCGAGCCCTTCAGCAGCCGGTCGAACGCATCCCAGCTGCCAAGGCCCTCGGGGCACTTCAGCCACACGTACGGCGCGTTCTCGCCGCCCCAGCACCGCAGGCCAAGCGCCTCGACCGCCCCGCGCAGGATGCGCGCGTTCTGAAGATAGAAGTCGGTCAGCGCCCGCATCTGCGCCTGGCCTTCCGGCGTGCACAGCGCCGCCGCGGCCTTCTGCACGGGCCAGCTCACGCTGTTGCTGCAGGTGCTCCATCGACGCATCCACAGGCCGTGCAGCGGCACGCGCGTGCCGTCCCCGGTGCTGCCGGTGAGTTCCTTCGGCACCACGGTGTAGCTGCATCGCAGGCCGGTGAAGCCGCCGTTCTTCGAGAAGCTGCGGAACTCGATCGCGCACGCGCGCGCGCCCGGCACCTCGTAGACGCTGCGCGGCACCGCCGGATCACGCACGTACGCCTCGTAGGCCGCATCGAACAGGATCAGCGTGTCGTTCGCTCGCGCCCAGTCGACCCACCGCTGCAGGCCCTCGCGCGTGATCGTGGCACCGGTCGGGTTGTTCGGGAAGCACAGATACACCACATCCAGCCGCTCGGCAGGCGGCGGTGGCGCGAAGCCGTTCTCCGGCGTGCCCTCGAGATAGGTGATGCCCTCGTAGCGGCCACCCTCCATCGCGGCCCCGGTGTTGCCCGCCATCACGTTCGTGTCCACGCACACCGGATACACCGGGTCCTGCACCGCGATGCGGTTCCCCTGCCCCAGGATCTCGAGCAGGTTGCTCGCGTCGGGCTTGCTGCCATCGGACAGGAAGATCTCGTCGTCGGCCACCTGCACGCCACGGTCGCGGTAGTCCACCTGCGCGATGGCTCTGCGAACGAACTCGTGCCCCGTCGCGGGGCCGTAGCCCTGGAACCGCTCGCGCGTGGCCAGATCGTCGGCCCCCTCGCGCAGTGCACGCACCGCCACCTCGGGCAACGGCTCCGTCACGTCGCCCACGCCGCATCGAATGATGCGTCCTGCCAGGTCCGGCCGCTCCGCGAGGAACGCGTTCACCCGCCGGGAGATCTCGGGAAAGAAGTAGCCCGCCGCCAGCTTCAGGAAGTGCTCGTTGACGCGTGCCACGACGAACTCACGCCTTCACGGCACGACGACGCTTCTTGCGCGTCTCGGGCGATCGCTTTGCGGCGACTTCCTTGCTCTTGCGCAGGTGCGTCGCGAACGCCGGAGGCAGGTTGCCGAGGACCAGCTCGCGCTTGCCCCGATGCTTGCGACGGAGACTCTGCCCCACCTTGGCGATGTCCTTCAGCTTGCGCCGACCGCCTGCCCCGACGAGCGGCGCCTTCAGCGTGCGCACGCCCGCGTACTCGAAGTACGCCAGCTCGCCGCCGTCTCGCAGCAGCGCCATCATGCGCCGGAAGATCGAGCGCACCAGCGTGGGCGGGAAGTTGTTGAAGGGCAGGCCGCACACGATCAGGTCGTACGGCCCCTCGAGCGGCGCTTCCTGGATCGGCGCCTGATGCAGCGCCACCATCGTGCGCGGCTTGCGCTTGCAGTGCGGCGCGATCAAGCGCCGCTCCAGTTCCCGACAGAACACCGGGTTCAGCTCCACGATGTCGAAGTGGTCACCATCCCGCAGGTTCTTCAGGATCCGCTCGGTGAAGGGACCGGTGCCGGGCCCCACCTCGAGCACGCGTCGAGGGCCGCGGATGTCGCTCAGCCCCCGCGTCATCGCCTTGGCAAGCGCAGGACTGCTCGGCCACACGCTGCCGGTGTGGCGGATGTCACGGACAGCCTCGCGGACAAAACGGAGCATGCGTGCAGTCTACGAGCGGCCGTTCAGAGGGTCGGCGCGAAACGCTCGTCGCCCTTCAGGCCCAGGCAGAAGCCCGCGAAGATCTCGCCGATCTGCTCCAGGTCCTTGAGCGCGGTCATCTCGACCGTGGTGTGCATGTAGCGGATCGGGAGGCTCACCAGCCCGCTCGCGATGCCGCCACGACGCACGAAGATCGCGTCGGTGTCGGTGCCGCTGCTTCCCGGCGCAGCCGTGCGCTGCACCGGGATGTCCTTCTGCTTGGCGACATCGAACAGCCGCTGCACCACCTCGGGCTGCATCGAGCCACCGATCGAGATCTTGGGGCCGCCGCCCAGCTTGAAATGGCCGTGCTGCGCGTGGTTGATGCCGGGGCTGTCGGTTGCGTGGCCCACGTCGGTCACCAGCGCCACGTCGGGGTGCAGCGCCTCGGCGATCATCGCCGCGCCGCGCAGGCCCACCTCCTCCTGCACGGTGCTCACCGCCACCACGCGCACCTTCAGCTCGCCACGCTTCTCGCTCGCCAGCCGCAAGCCCTCGGCCGCGGCGAAGGTGCCGATCCTGTTGTCCAGACCGCGCGCCACGATGAGACCGTCGCCCATCAGCATGCTGGAATCCATGAACACGCCGGGGTCGCCGATGTTGACCATCGCCTGCGCGCTCGCCTGGTCCTTCGCGCCGATGTCGATGTAGAGCTCATGCAGCTTGCGCACCTTGCCCTCGGCGCTCTTGTCCTGCAGGTGGATGGCCGTGGCCCCGATCACGCCGAGCACCGGGTTCTTCACGCCGGGCACCGAGCTCTGGAACTGGATGCGCTTGCCCACGATGCTGCCGGCGTCGATGCCGCCGATCGACTTGCAGTAGATGTAGCCGTTCGAGTCGAAGTGGTTGACCATCAGGCCGATCTCGTCGGCGTGGCCGCAGAGCGCCACGGTCATCACCTTGGCACCCGACTTCGCGCCGGCGGGCTCGATCGATGCGAAGCAGTTGCCGTAGGCGTCATTCCACACCTTGTCGGCGAACGGTCGGACGTAGCTCAGCCAGACCTGCTGGCCGGCACGCTCGAATCCGCTTGGGCTGGGCGTGTCGAGAAGGGCACGAAGAAAGGTCAGCGAGTCGGGGCGCATGGGGAGCGGAATGTATCCGCCACGGCCTTCGCGAACCGACTCGCCGACCCCCTCAAATGTCCCTTGCCGCCATCAACCGACCTGACGATCCGTCAGTCGGGCGAACGCGGCCTCGAAATCCTGCAGGCTCTTGGCCACGGCGCGCGGCTTGCCGCTGCTCGCCGCTGCCTGCGCCCTCGGGAACGGGATCGATGCAGGCGCCGTCGCCGGCTCCACGATCACGCGCCCCAGGCGCTGGTCCCGGGTCGAGTCCACGATCCTGTCCATGCGGCGAAGCAATCCGCGCAAGTGCTCGAGCCGGGTCGGAACCCCGCCCGAGCCGCCCTGCACGCCATTTCCCGTCGAATTCGTTTCCATGATTCCCTGCCTCCTTTGGGGCCTTGGACGGCCCTGAATTGCCCTTCAGAAGCACTCTGCCATTCGTGCACCGGAAAAGCCAAGAATCTCGGGCGCTGACTTCCGGTACACGTCGAACCCGGCTACGGGGATCAGTACCTTTTCGTGAACCGAGACTTGACGAATGAACCTCCACATGCCCCCCATCGCTCCCACCGCCCTTCTGATCGCCCTTTCCGCCCCGGCAGCCACCGTGGATCTGCCGCGCTATCCGGCCGCCAGCCCCGACGGCTCGCAGGTGGTCTTCAGCTGGCGTGGTGATCTCTGGCGAGCGCCAGCGGCGGGCGGCGAGGCGGTGCGCCTGACCACCAACCCCGGCGATGATCTGCGCTCGGCATTCACGCCGGATGGCTCCACACTGGTCTTCGAGAGCACGCGCGAGGGCACCCGCAATCTCTGGTGCATGCCGACCCAGGGCGGCGAACCGCGCCAGCTCACGTTCGGTGACAGCGCGGTCGCGCTCGGCGGCGTGGCGAAGCGATCCGACGGTTCCGTCTGGGTGATGGGCGACGCGTCACGCGAGGGCGACCTGTACCGCGCGCCACGCCCGTACACGGTGCCACTCACCGGCGGACCGCTCACGCGCGTGCATGACGCCTTCGGATCGCGCCCCTCGGCCGACGCGCAGGGTCGCGTGCTCTTCGAGCGCGGCGGCAACAGCTGGCTTCGCCGCAACTACCGCGGCCCCGATGCGCGCGACGCGTGGATGTTCACGCCCGGCGTGCCGCAGGCGCAGGCCTTCCGCCGTCTCACCAGCTGGCCTGGCAACGACGGACAGGCCCAGTGGCTCGCGGGCTCCGACGACTTTCTGTATCTCTCCGACCGTGACGGTGCGGTGAACCTCTATCGCAAGAACCTGACGGAGCCGGTCGACGCCGCCGGCAAGCGGCTCACGGAGTTCGCCGACGACATCACCGGCTACGACGTGAGCGCCGACGGTCGCACCGTGTTCCTCACGCGCGGATCGCAACTGTGGCGACTTGATCTGTCCAGGCCCGACGCCCAGCCCGAGGCGATCACCGTGACCGCCGTCGCCGACGAGCCCGATCCGGTCGAGATGCGCAAGGTCGACAAGGACGTTACCGAGGCGCTCGCGAGCCCCGACGGCAAGTCGATGGCCTTCGTGGCGTACGGCGACGTGTTCGTGCGCAGCCTGGACGAGAAGGCGCCCGCCGTGCGCGTGACCAGCCCGCCAAGTCGTGAGCGCGAGATCGCGTGGAGCCCCGATGGCACCCGGCTCTACTTCGTGTCCGACGCCTCGGGCAACGACGACATCATGGAGGCCGTCGTGTCGCGCACGCGTGGCGAGATCCGCAAGGAGGCGAATCCTCCAAGGAAGGACGAGAAGCCAAAGATCGAGACGAAGGAGGAGGCGAGGCCGACGGAGGCCGAGAAGCCCGCGGCGCCCGCGAGCGAGACGCCCGCGACCGACGGCAAGCCCGCCGCCGACGCTCCCAAGTCCGACGCGCCCGCCGCCGACGCGCCGAAGCCCGACGAGAAGGAGGAGCCCGCGAAGCCGAAGGATCCGCGCCTGGATCCCTCGCGCTGGACCGAGGCCGTCGCGTTCGACGTGCGCCCGCTGGTCTCCACGCCCGCGAGCGAGCGTGATCCGCAGGCGAGCCCCGACGGCAAGACCCTGTCGTTCCGCCGCGGCGGCGATCTGGTGCTCCTGGACCTCGAGAAGGGATCCGAGCGCGTGTTCCGGCCGGGTTGGGACCAGGACATCGAATGGCGATGGAGTCCCGACTCGAAGTGGATCGCCTTCGCGCAGGATGATCGCGACTTCAATCGCGACATCTGGATGGCCCCGGTCGACGCGTCGGCCCCCGCCGTGAATCTCACGCGCCATCCCGACAACGACCGCGCACCGCGCTTCAGCGCCGACGGCAAGCTGCTCGCGTTCGCCTCGGGGCGCGTGAACAACGAGTTCGACATCTACACCCTCGCGCTCGACCCCTCGGTCGAGGCGCTCACGAAGGCGGAGCTCGAGACCTATTTCAAGGACGCGGGCGAGGCCGCGAAGAAGCGCAAGCCGCTGCCTGGCCCCAACGCGAAGAAGCCCAAGGCCAAGGACGCGAAGGCGACCGACAAGGACGGCGACGCGAAGGACGGCAAGGACGCGAAGGAGGACGGCGAAGGCAAGGACGCGAAGGCGACCGCCGCCGAGTACCGCCTGGACGACGCGTACCTGCGCGTGCGCCGCATCACGCGCCTTCCAGGCGACGAGACCGGCCTCGAGATCACGCCCGCCGGCGATCGCGTCGTCTTCTCGGGCAACGACGGCGGCAGCGCCGCGGTTCTCAGCGTGAAGTGGGACGGCAGCGACCAGAAGAAGGTCGCCTCGGGTGGCCGTGTCTCCCAGATGAACCTCGCAGGCGACAAGGTGACCATCGTGAACGCGGGCCGCGTCAGCACCGCTTCGCCGGCAGGCGGCGGCGAGGCGAAGGCCGTCGACTTCAGCGCCACCACGCCGATCGACCGGCGCGCGTGGGCACTCCACCGCTACGACGAGGCGGCACGAACCTTCTCGGAGAGCTTCTATGACCCGACGATGAAGGGCCTCGACTGGCCCGCACTGGTGAAGAAGTACCGCGACCTGGTCGCGCGCGCGCGCACCGACAACGAGTTCGAGTGGTGCATGGCCCGCCTGATGGGCGAACTCAACGCGAGCCACACCGGCGTGACCGTGCGCGGACCCGAGGACGACTCCACACGGCGACCCGCGGGCCGTCTCGGCATCCGCACGCGTCCGGTCGAGGGCGGCTTCGAGATCATGGCCACGCTGCCCGAGGGGCCGGCCGTGAAGAGCCAGACTCCGCTGAAGGTGGGAGACGTGATCACCGCGATCGCGGGCCAGCCGCTGCAGCCGACCGACGCACTGGAAGCGCGCATGCGCGGACGCGTGGGCGAGGAGACGCTCATCACCGTGCGTCGTGCCGACGCCGACGGCCAGCCGAAGTCGGTGGATTGCCTCATCACGCCATGCGCGGGCATGGAGGAGGCGGACCTGAACTACAAGGCCGCCACCGCCAAGGCGGCGCGACTGGTGAACGAGTGGAGCGGCGGCCGCCTCGGCTACATCCACATCCAGGCGATGAGCCAGCAGAGCCTGGACGACTTCGAGCGCGACCTGTGCGCGGCGGCGAGCGGCAAGGACGGCCTGCTGGTCGACGTGCGCAACAACGGCGGCGGAAGCACGGCCGATCGCGTGCTGGCGAGCCTGATGGCGCAGCCGCACGCCTACACCGTGCCGCGCGGCGCCGACGCCTCGTACACGCGCGGATATCCGCAGGACCGCCTGTTCATCCAGCGCTGGACCCTGCCCACGAACATGCTCTGCAACGAGAAGAGCTTCTCGAACGCGGAGATCGTGAGCCACGCCTTCAAGAACCTCAAGCGCGGGACGCTGGTGGGTGAGCAGACCTACGGTGGCGTGATCAGCACCGGCGGCACCAGCCTGGTCGACGGCACCACGGTGCGACTGCCCTTCCGAGGGTGGTACACCCCCGAGGGCCGCGACATGGAGAACAACGGCGCGCTGCCCGACATCCGGGTGCCACCCAGCCCGGTGGATGAGGCGAACGATCTCGATGCGCAATTGAAGGCCGCCGTGGACGACCTGCTCGGTCGGTTGCCTGCGGGCCATGCCCCCGCCGCCAACGCCAGCACGACGGGCGATCAGCCAGCGCGGCCGGGATAAGCCTCGGCGTAGTCCTCGATCGCCGCGCGCACCACGGTGCGCGCATGATCCACCCCGTACAGGCGGTGCACCTTCACGCTGGATTGCTCGCCCGGGCGCATCTTGTAGGTCATGAAGTAGTGCTGCAGCCGCTCCACGAGTCGCGCGGGCAGTTCGGCCAGGTCGCGCGCCTCGCTCCAGATCGCGTCATCCTTCAGCACGGCCACGATCTTGTCGTCGGCCTCGCCGCCATCATCCATCAGCAGCCCGCCCACCACGCGCACGTCCAGCAGCACCTCGGCGCGGTCGATCGGGCGCTCGCTCAGCACGCACACGTCCAGTGGATCGAGATCTCCGCGCGCAAGACCGGCGACCTTCGCCACGCGCGGGCCGCACAAGGTGCGCGGGATGAAGCCGTAGATCGTGGGCGGCGTGCTGCTCGAGCGCTGCGGCCGGTCCACCCGCAGGTAGCCGCTCGCCTTGTCCACCTCGTACTTCACCAGGTCGAAGGGCGTGATCTCGATGAACGCACGCAGCAGGTCGGGTGGCTGCGGGCCAGGCTCCAGGCCATGCCACGGATGCGGACGGAAGCGCTGGTGCGCCTCGCCACTCATGCGTCGTGTCCCTCGGAGCGCTCTCGCAACTCGATGGCCTTGCTGCGCAGGCTGTCGTGCACGCTCGCCAGCAGTCCGACCAGCGGGAACTTGCCGCCCAGCGGGCTGGCTCCCAGGCGACGCAGCAGCGCGTGCGGCACGTGCTCCTGCGCAGGCAGGCGCTCGAAGTCCGCAAGCTTGCGGCCCGGGCGCCAGAAGTCGTCCAGGCACGCCTCGAGCGGCGGCAACTGCGCCTTCTGCGCGGGCAACTGCGGGCTCTGATGGCTCTGCGACACGCCCGTCGTCTGCACCGTGCGCGCCTCCTGCAGTCGCTCCAGCAGCGTGGTGCCCGGCAGGCCTCGCAGCGCGAACAGCGCCAGAGGATCCACCTCCAGTCGCTCCGCAAGCAGGCAGCTGACCGCCACCGCGTGCTTGCATGGCAGCTTCTCGCCGCAGTTGCACTCGACTTTCAGCTCCGACGGGGCCTTCGGCAGCAGGTTCACCCCGCACGCGGCGAAAGGTTCCTCGATGCCCTCGGGCATCTCACCCACCAGCAGCTTGGCCGCGAACAGCGCCTCGCGCGCCATCGCCTGCACCACGTCGACCCACTGCTCCTTGCTCAGGTGCGGCAGCGACAGCTTCACGACATACGGCCGCGGGGCGCGGCCCTGCACCAGCGCGTCCACGATGCCCGTGTCCAGGCTGAAGCTCGCGGCCTGTCCGCTGAGCGCGTACTCCATGCCCATCACGCGCGCGCCAAGCGCCGCGCGACTCTCGACCGCGTCCACGAACGCCTTCGCGAACCAGGGCAGGCCCTGCAGTCCCTCCTTGCGGCGGAACTTGATGCCGTGGCGGACGCGACGCGGCGCGTCGGGCTTGCGAGGCTGACCCTGGGCGGGATTCGCGCTCATGCTTCCTCCAGCGCGGCCGTCCGCAGGCTCAGGATGTCACGCAGCTGTCCGGTGCTCATCTCGGTCAGCCACTGCTCGCCGGCGCCGATGATCTGCGTGGCCAGCTCGGTCTTCTGCTCGATCATCTGGTCGATGCGCTCCTCGAGGGTGCCGGCGCTGATCATCTTGTGCACGTTCACGGTGCGCAGCTGACCGATGCGGAAGGCGCGGTCGGTGGCCTGGTTCTCCACCGCGGGGTTCCACCAGCGGTCGTAGTGGAAGACATGGTTCGCGGCGGTGAGGTTCAGGCCCACGCCACCCGCCTTCAGGCTGAGCACGAAGATCGGCGCGGTGCCTTCGGGATCCTGGAAGCGCGCCACGAGCTGGTCGCGCTTGGCCTGAGGCGTGCCGCCGTGCAGGAACAGCGACTCCACGTCGAGCTCGCGGCGGATCATCGCCACCAGCAGGTGGCCCATCTGCCGGTACTGCGTGAAGATCAGCGCGCGGTCGCCCGCGGCCACCACTTCCTCCAGCATCTGCATCAGGCGGATGCTCTTGCCGCTTCGTGCCGACAGCGGACGGCCGTCGGTCGGCAGCTCGATCGGCATCTCGTTCGCGGATTCGGCCACCTCGACCGCAGCCTCCTCGCTGACCACCTCGGGCGAGGTCGTCTCGCGAAGGTAGTGCGCCGGGTGGTTGCAGATCTGCTTCAGCTTCACCAGCGCGCTCAGCACCAGGCCGCGACGGCGCAGCCCCTCGGCGCGATCCACCTTCGCCAGCATCTCGTCGACCACCTTGTCGTAGAGCGAGGCCTGCTCGCCGGTCAGCGGCACATGCTGCCGCGACTCCACCAGCGGGGGCAGGTCGCTGATCACCTTCGCGTCGGTCTTCAGGCGGCGCAGGATGAAGGGCCGCACCAGACCACGCAGCCGCTCCGCACGCTCCTTGTCGCGATGGCGTTCGATCGGCACCGCGAAGCGCCGGCGGAACTCCGCCATCGGGCCCAGGTACCCCGGCGTGCAGAACTCCATGATCGACCACAGCTCGGTCAGGCGATTCTCCACCGGCGTGCCCGTGAGCGCGATGCGATGGCCGGCCTTGAGCGCGCGGATCGACGCGGTCTGCTTGGTCGGCGGATTCTTGATGTGCTGCGCCTCATCCAGCGCCACGCGCCGCCATTCCACCTTCTCCAGGCTCTCCTTGTCGCGCGCCACCAGCGCGTAGGTGGTGATCATCACGTCGCTCTTGGCGACGGTCGCCATCAGCTTGTCGCCGTGCGGGCGATCCAGTCCGTGGTGCACGTGCACGTTCAGTTCCGGGGCGAAACGCGTGAGCTCGCGGTGCCAGTTGCCGAGCACGCTCATCGGGCAGACCAGCAGCGTGGGGCCGACCTTCTCGCCCTCCGGGGCCTTCTCGCGCTCATGCTGCAGCAGCGCGATCAACTGGATGGTCTTGCCGAGACCCATGTCGTCCGCAAGGCAGGCACCCAACCCGTAGCGATCCAGGAACGCCAGCCAGCTCAGGCCAGCGAGCTGGTATGGACGCAGCGATCCCTGGAAACGCTTGGGCTGCTCGATCATCTCCAGGCGTTCGCTCGCATGCGTCGGACCGAACACCTCGGCCACCCACCCCTTCGCGTCCATGCCCAGGATCGGCAGTCCCTTGGCGTCCTCGGCCGCGCCGTGCGCCAGGCGCAGCGCCTCGATCAGCGACATCTTGCCGCCGGGATGCTGCTTGAGGAATTTCAGGCCCGTCTCCAGGTCCTCGCGGCGCACCTCGACCCAGCGGCCGTTCAGGCGCACCAGCGGGCTGCCCTTGCGCGCAAGCGCCTCGAAGGCCTCGATCGAGAGTGGCTGGTCGCCCAGCGCGATCTGCCACGCGTAGTTCACCACGCTGTGCAGGCCGAAGCCGCCGCGGCGCGCGTCGCCCATCGGTGGCATGCCTTCGCCGTCCATCGACTCGCCCTCGATGAACAGCCGTGCGCCCACGCGCGTGCTCGCCTGGCTCCACCAGTCGGGCACCAGGCACTGCACGCCGCTCTCCTCGAGAATCGGCCGGATCTCGCGCAGGAACGCGTAGGCCTCCGCCGTGTCGAGATCGAGTCCGGTCGGGGCGGTCTCCTCGAGCGCATCCTCGAGCCTGGTCCAGATGCGGGAGGCGCGCGCGAGTTCGCTCAGCAGCAGCTCGGCGTTCTTCTCCGCGCCCTTCTTCGAACCGCCCTTGCCCGACGCCTGCTTCCAGATCGTCTCCGCGTCGATGACCGACGAGGGCTCCTCCGTGGTGACCAGATGGAACGCCAGCCGCCACGGATGCTTGTCCTCGTCACCGTCGCGTTCCCCAAACAGGGCTGGTGGTGGTTCCAGCAGTTCCAGCATGAGCCGCATCGCGCGGCCCTCCCCGATGTCCTCGAGCATCCCGAGCCACTGCCGGACGCCCCGCACCAGACTCACGTCCCCGGCGCTCGCCTGCGGAACGTCGCTCGCGCGATCCAGCAGGCCGCGAAGCCACGCGACGTGCACATCGGCGTCATCGCGGTCCTCGATCGCATCCTTGTAGCTCTCCTGCACCATCACGTCGCGCGCGAACGTGTCCACGCATGCGCCCAGGAAATCCTCCAGCACGGCCCAGCCGTCCGCTTCCGTGGCGTCGGCGACGGCGCGGCACATCGGCGGCATCGCGGCAAGCAGCGTGGCGGCTCGCTCGGCCGTGTGCGCATCACTGAGCCATGGCCTCCAGCGGGCTTCCATGCGGCCCGAGCGGTCCTGCTGCACGGTGGGCACCACGCGCTGGTCCTCCAGCAGCTCCAGCGCAAGTCGCGCCGCAGCGCACCAGAATCGAAGCTCGTGACCGCCCTCGTGGTCGTCCTCGCCGCGCGCGGCGTCGAACGCAACCAGCGCGGGCAACGCCGTCTGTGGAGGCACGGCGAGCGTCGGAATGTCGCAGGCTTCCAGGCGCAGATCGCGCTCGGCACCAAGCGAGAGACCGAGCTCGGACGCAAGCCGATCGCTGGGCGCAGGGCGATCGCCGTCATGTGGAAGCACGAGCGCCAGCCGCGATGGCTGCGCGCCCGCGGTGTCGATGCCCATCTTCCGCGCGAGTGCGAGCACCTCGTCGGCCGAGGTCACGAAGGCGTGTTCCGCGATCTGATCCGCCGAGCCCGGAGCGGGCCGTGTTCCTTCGCGATACGCGTCCGCCGACTCCGCCCACAGGTGCAGTGCGCCTCGGTGCCAGTTCGCGTGCAGGACGGACATGAAGGGGAGATCCTGAGGGGTACAGCCGGGCTCGAGAGACTCATGATTGCGCTGGGACTTGAACCCAGGACCTGCCGGTTAAAAGCCGGCTGCTCTACCGACTGAGCTACGCAATCGCGGACCACGCAGCATACAGGAACCCCGATGGCCCCCTCTTGGCGAATTTCTGGATCGTATTTTATAGGACGCATATGGTCTCAAACTCGTAACGGACCGATTTTATTGGAACCCTATAACTCGAGCCGAAATGCCTGTGGTCCGGAAATGCATCGTGAAATTATGGAAGTCGCCCAACTCGGCCCCGGATGAATCCGAAGTTGGGGACTGATAAGGCACTCGCTCCCCCGCGCCGACAGGAGTCTGCAACGCGGGACGGGCACAACAAGGGAGGCACCCCATGGAACAGAACTTGCCCATCGTCGACCGCTTCGTTGGCTATCTCGCCGACGAGCGCCATTTCAGCCCCTACACCGGGCGCTGCTACGGACTGGATCTGCGCCAATTCATGGACTACATCGCCACGGAGAGCGGACTCGAGATTTCGATGCCCGCCGAAAAGGCCGCACTGGAATCCGGCAAGGGCGACGCTTCGGCGCGCAACGTGACCGGTCGCATCCTGGCCTGTGATGTGGAGTTGATCCGCGGCTTCCTGAAGCGCATCAGCGAGCAGAACTATTCGGTGGCCACCATGGCGCGAAAGATCGCCACGCTTCGCTCCTTCCACAAGTGGATGGAGCGCGTTGGACTGACCACCAGCAATCCGATGACGCTGATCCGCTCGCCGAAGCAGCCCAAGCGACTGCCCAAGGCGATCACCGTGGATCAGATCGAGCGCCTGCTTTCGGCACCCGATGCCAACGACCTGCTGGGTGCGCGCGACCGCGCGATCCTGGAGGCGCTGTACTCCACCGGCATGCGCGTGAGCGAGGTGGTTGGCCTGAACCGCGGCGACCTGAACGAGAGCGGTGAGTGCGTGCAGATCCGCGGCAAGGGCAAGCGCGAACGCATGGCACCACTGGGTGGCCACGCCATGACCGCCATCCGCAACTACGTGAAGCTGCTCGATGCCGAGAAGGCCTCGCTGCCCTCCGGCCCCACCGCCCCGCTGTTCGTGAACAAGAACGGCACCCGCCTGAGCACGCGCTCGGTGCGCCGCAAGGTGGCCAAGTACCTGGTGCAGGTGGGTCTGGATCCGGACATCAGCCCGCACACCATCCGACACAGCTTCGCCACGCACATGCTGGACAACGGCGCCGACCTGCGCAGCGTGCAGGAACTCCTGGGCCACCAGAGCCTCAGCAGCACGCAGGTGTACACGCACCTCACGTCCGGACGCATGCGCGAGGCCTACGACAAGGCTCACCCGCGCGCCGAGGCAGGCTGACCGTTCAGCGCGGCGAACGCCGCGTCGGCCGCCGACATCGCATCCGATTCCCGCTGGGCCACCGCTGTCAGGTGGCCCAGCTTTCTTCCCGTCCGCGGAGACTTGCCGTACAGATGCAGGTGCACCGAAGCGGGCATCTTCGCACCGGGAACAGGCACGTCACCGACAAGATTGCGCAGCACCGACACCGCGCCGCTCTCCGTTGGGCCAAGCGGCATGCGCAGCGCGGCACGCACGTGATTCTCGAACTGGCTCGTCTGCGCGCCCTCGATGGTCCAGTGCCCGCTGTTGTGCACGCGCGGCGCCATCTCGTTCGCGACCAGGCCGTCTCGGCTCACGAAGAACTCGATGCAGAGCACGCCCTCATGATCCAGTCCGCTCAGCGTGGCGGCCATGCCTGCGCGCGCACGCGCGAGCCACGCTTCGGGAAGGTTCGCGGCCGGCGCCACCGTGCGATCCAGGATCCCATCGCGATGCTCGTTGCGGCAGGGTGACCACAGGCGGATCTCCTCACGGCCATCGGCGTTCACGGATCGAACACCCAGCAGGCTCATCTCCGACTCGAAGGGAACGAAGGCCTCAAGGATGCACGGCACGGAACCCAGCCGCTCGAATGCGGCAGGCAGGTCATCGGGCGCGTCGATGCGCGCCTGTCCCTTGCCGTCGTAGCCCATCCGCCGCGTCTTCAGCATCGCGGGCAGCGGCACCCCTGCCAGCGCCGGCACGAAATCGCGCGGCGCATCCACGGGCGCAAACGCCTGCACGGTCAGGCCGCAGCCGCGGAAGAACTGCTTCTCGTGGACGCGATCCTGCGCGCAGCGGAGCGAGCGGGCGCCGGGGCGCACCGGCACCAATCGCGCGAGCCGCTCCACGGCCGCGGCTGGCACGTTCTCCCACTCGTACGTGACCGCGTCGAGCCCCTTGGCGAAGCGCGTCAGCAGCAGGTCATCGGACATGTCGCCCTGAAGGAGTTCGCCCAGCCCCTGCACGCAGGTCTCGCCTGCAGGCGCGAGGAACCGGCACTCCACGCCGAGTGGCGCGGCCGCCTGCGCCAGCATGCGTCCGAGCTGGCCGGCTCCCAGGATTCCCAGCTTCACGACACCAGCCTCGAGGGGTCCGGATTCGCAAGCACCGCCGCGGTGCGACCTGCGCGATCGGCAGCCAGCGCCGTGGCGATCGCCGGATGTTCATGCGCCAGGATCGCGGCGGCAAGCAGCGCCGCATTCTCCGCGCCAGCCTTGCCCACGGCGAGCGTGCCGACCGGAACGCCCGCCGGCATCTGGAGAATCGACAGCACCGAGTCCACGCCCTGGAGCGCGCTGCTCATGACCGGGACCCCAAGCACGGGAAGCAGCGTCTTGCTGGCGCACATGCCCGGCAGATGCGCCGCGCCGCCAGCGCCCGCGATGATCACGCGGAGCCCACGCGCAGCGGCCGTCGACGCGTATTCGAACAGCAGGTCCGGCGTGCGGTGCGCACTGACCACGCGGGTCTCATGCGGCACGCCAAGGCGCAGCAGCGCGGACGCGGCATGCTGCATCGTCTCCCAGTCGCTCTGGCTTCCCATGATCACGCCGACGAGCGGCGCGGAGGCGGCGGGCGAGGTCATTCGAGAATCCTACGGGGCGCGGAACCTCCGCTGAAACAGGTGTTTGTGAGGTCCGAAGGCCGCTGCCGCGATGCGGTGACGGGTCCGGAAACGACCTCCGACCCTGTTACGCGGACGCTCTCAATCGCCCAGGCCGTGCCGCTTCAGGTGGGCACGCATCTCGATCGCAAATCGACCACGCGAGATCACGGCCGCCGTGTCATGCGTGGCACCGGGAAGGATCTCGATGCACGGCCGCTCGGGCTGCGCGCCTTCCACCTTCGCGCCGGTCACCGCCCGCAGCGTCTCGATCTTCGCGGCAAGCTTGCGCACGGCGCGCTCCAGATAGAAGTTGTCGCGATCGCCGACCAGCACGCGCACCTTGGTGCGGAGGACCGGATCCAGCTTGCTCCACCGCTTCTCGACCACGCGCGCGATGTCGTAGGGACTCCAGAAGTCCCGCACCAACGCATGGTCGATCGCGCCGGTCTGCGGATCGGCCAGCCGTCGCGGCATGGATCCGGTCGCGTCCGGCGGACTGAACATCGCCTGCCACGCGTCCCATTGCTGGCCGCTCGCACCCGACGGATCGATCGCGCGTTCCATGCCGATCTCCTCACGCACCGTCATCAGCACCTTCTCCATCGGGCCCACCGGTCGGCGGAAACTGCCGCGCTCGGCATCGTCCGCGTCGGTGAACAGGTTCTGGTCGCGATAGAGATCGCTCAGCTGGAAGGCGCTGAAGTCGACGGGATCCGGGGCGCTGGACCAGCAGCCGCCGAAGAAGTCGGGGTTGGTCAGCTGCAGCCAGAGCGAACTCCATCCGCCGCTCGAATGCCCGGTGAGCAGTCGAGCCTCGGGCGCGCGCACCAGCCGGTAGCGCTCCTCGAGCAACGGGATGAGCTCGCGCACCAGCGCCGCACCCCGCGGCCCGTTCATGATGCTGTCCGCGAATCCGTGATGTCCGAAGGCGCCCTCGGGATCCAGCACCACATGCACCGCCTGCGGGATGGTCCGTTCGCTTTCCGGGATCGAGAGGAGCCGCGCGATCTCCCCTGCCGCGCCCATGCGGCCGCCGAACCCGGGAATCACGTAGACCGTCGGCCACATGCGTCGCGCGTGCATCACGTCGTGATAGCCCGGCGGAAACACCACCGCGGCGCGATGACGGACCACGCGACCCAGTGCACGCGTGAGCATCGGGCTGGGCTCGTCGATCCAGGCGATCTGCCGCGTGTTCGTGGTGTCGGGCGCGGTCACCGCGGCGCCAAGTTCCAGCTCGACCGAGTCATCGGCATCGCGGCGAAGCGTCACCTCGACCGACGGCCCGATCATGTTGCCCGGCGCGCGAATGCCCGCCTCGTCCCTGCTTCGCTTGAAGACGGCCTGCGCCAGGAACGGTCCATCAAGCGCGTCCAGGGATCCCGGCCAAGCCGACACGGCATCGCCCGTCAGCTCGATCTCGCTGCCGACACGCACACCCGCCACGGCTCGACTGCAGATCGGCTGCGGATCACTGAAGAAGGGCGCATCGGCCGGCTCGCCGTCCTCGCGACATCGCGCGCTCTTCAGGAAGACGACGACCCGGCCCGCGGTTGGACCCGCCGCGAGGGCTTCCGAAAGCGGCTCGGGCACGCGCACCACCAGTCGATCGCCCGCGTGCGCAGCGCTCGCCAAGAGCCACGCCGCCAGACAGCGTCGAAGGGCGAATCGAGGCATGAGCATCGATGGTAATCGCTAGAATCGCGCCGCCATGCAGCCCCTTGCCGCCATCGTTCGCCGAGCCGCCCTTGCGCTTGGTCTTGTGGCGGCGGCGCTCGCGGGATGCGAGGGCAATTCGCCGCTCGAGCGTCATGCGGACCGCTTCCTGCGCGAGGGTGGCGACGGCATCTTCGGACAGACCGGTGTCACGCAGAACCTCACGTTCCCGGATGCGCCGGGTCTGGTCCACGTGCGTGTCCGCAACCTGCAGGGCGATGTGCGCATCCGCGGAAACCGCACCGAGGCCCAGGGCGAGACACTGGTGCGACTGCGTCCCAACTCCGAGGTCGACTCGGGCTATGCCGCCACCACGCAGCTCGACACGATGAAGTGGGACGCGCAGATGAAGCCGCAGCCGGACGGCAGCCGCCTGCTCGAGATCACGATCGCCACCGAGGACCCCAAGGCGTGGTTCGTGCGCTGCGAGATCGAGATCGACACGCCGCGCCTCGGTCGCGTGGATGTGCTCACCGATCACGGTCGCGTGCTGGTGGTGGACAACCGCGGCGGCGTGGTGGCGAAGACCACCTTTGGCGATGTCCGCATGCTGACGCCGTGGCCCGTGCTGGAGCCCTGTCGCATCGACGTGAAGGACGGCGACGTGGAGTGGATCGTGCGCGGCGAATCGAGCGGCAAGTTCGACTGCGAGACGATCGGCGGCAGGATCAACGTGTATGCGCGCTACGGGCGCTGGATCGCGGTCGATCCACGCAACGACCATGACTCGCTCGCCGCCACCCTCAACGGTGGCACGAATCCCGTGGTGGTGCGTGCGCAGGATGGCGACATCAGCGTGATCGTGGTCGAGGACCCGCACGACACGGGCACCTTCGCCAAGCCCTGAGGCGGGCGCATCATGAAGGAAGTGCAGGATCACTGGTTCCGGCTGGCGAAGGCCGAGGGCTACCGCGCTCGCAGCGCCTACAAGCTGCTGGAGCTCGACGAGCGGCTGCGCCTGCTGCGCAAGGGTGATCGCGTGCTGGACGCCGGTGCCGCGCCCGGAAGCTGGACGCAGGTGGCCGCCAGGATCGTTGGCGAGCGGGGTCGCGTGGAGAGCGTGGACCTGAAGGCGATCGATCCAAAGGGACTGCCGGCGAACGTGCGCGTGCACCAGGCCGACCTGCGCGAGATCACGCACGAGAGCCTTGGCGGCGGACGCTTCGACGCGGTGATCAGCGACATGGCGCCCGACACCTCGGGCGTCCCCATGGCCGATGCGGCGATCAGCTGCCGGCTCTGCCATGCGCTGCTGGATCGTTGCGCGCACCTGCTGCGCCCCGGCGGCTCGCTGGTGATGAAGGTGTTCGAGGGCGGGGACTATCCCGAACTGCTGAAGCGCGCGAAGTCACTCTTCGCCGAGGCGGGCGCGAGCAAGCCCAAGGCCAGCCGCGCCGAGAGCGTGGAGATCTTCATCTGGGGCAAGGGCTGGAAGGGGCCGCCGCAGAATGGCGACGAGGCTCCTGCACGTGCCCGGCCTCAGCCCGGCGCGGGATGGCGCAAGCCCGAGGCCTGATTGCGGGCCTTTCCCGCGGAATGCGCACGGTTCTTGAACACCGGACCCCTAGAATCGGCGCATGGCACGCGCCGCCGACGGCTCGCCGAATCCGGCCTTCACCGACCTTCCGGTGATCGGCGTCAGCATGGGCGACCCGATGGGAATCGGTGCCGAGGTGATCGCGAAGTCGCTGTGCGACCCCGCCATCTCGCGCATCGCGCGCTTCGTGGTGTATGGCCAGAACCAGCTGCTGGTCGACGCGGCTGAACGCGCCGGACTGCGCCCCGCGTGGTTCCGTCTCGCCAAGGAGGGTCTCTCGAGCCAGCGCGCGATCGCCGCCGAACCCGTGGTGGTCGACTACGGCCATGAGGACACGCTGCCGCGCGAGCATGCGCCCAGCCGGGCGGGCGGACTCCTGTCCAAGGCCTTCGTGGAAGACGCGATCACCGACGCGCTGCGCCCGATCGGCGACCCCCGCCGCCTTGACGCGGTGGTGACGGGGCCGATCTCGAAGGAGAGCTGGAGCATGGCCGGCTTCCGCTGGCCGGGACACACCGAACTTCTTGCCGCGCGATGCAAGGCGCCGCATCACACGATGCTCTTCGAGAGCCCCCGCCTTCGCGTGGCGCTCGCCACGGCGCACGTGGGCCTGATGGAGATCCGCGACCTGCTCACGATCGGACGCGTGTTCGACCCCATCGAGCTGGGCGCCGCCCACTGCCGCAGGCTTGGCATCGACCGCCCGCGCGTGGCCGTGTGCGGCCTGAATCCACATGCCGGCGAGCGGGGCCTGTTCGGTGACGAGGAGAAGCGCGTGATCGCGCCCGCCATCGACATGGCGCGCAGCGCAGGCATCGACGCGCATGGCCCGTTCCCGGGCGACACGATCTTCATCGATGCCGCCGCGGGCAAGTGGGACCTGGTGGTCGCGATGTACCACGACCAGGGCCTGATCCCGGTGAAACTGCTCGGCTTTGACCGCGCCGTGAACGTGACTGTGGGTCTTCCGATCGTTCGCACGAGTCCCGACCACGGAACCGCCTTCGGCATCGCGAACCGAAACGCCGCCAGCCCGAACAGCATGAAGGCCGCGATCGAGCTGGCGGCGAGACTTGCGCGTCAACCCGAGGTTCGCCTGGAACGCCCACGTACCGATGCGCGCTCGCATGCGTCGGAGCCGGGCACCGAGGACGGTGGCGCGGGCCGCTGAGCCTCGACAGGCGTGTTCTGTTCCGTCGACGGCTTCTCCGCGACGGTTGCACCCGCACCGCGCCGTCCTCCACGACGACGCGTGGCGCCCGCAGCGACCGCACCGATCGCCGCGGCCGGGCCCGGCCCTGGCACCGGCATCGCCGTGATCCGCAGGTTGTCGAGGCGGATGTTGCCGCTGCTACTGGTGGCGCCATCGACGACCAACCGCACGCGCGCGCTCGACACCTGCTCCAGGAAGTCGAACGAGGAAAGGTCGACCGTGTGCACCTGCCACTGCGTCGTGCTGGCGTCGATCGAGCCTGCCAGGCGCCAGGCGGTGCCATCCCAGACCTGCACCGAGGTCGACGCGAAACCGCTGGCGCTGCGTCGCGCCGCCACGCCGAACATCAGGTCCACGAGTCCCTCGGTGCGTACATCCAGCACCAATGCGCGCCCGTTCTGACCCGAACCGGTCACCACCAGTCCCATGCCCGCGACATCACCGTTCCATGCATGAAGATCGGTGCCTGCCAGCGCACTCAATCCACCCGAGAACTCCAGCAGGCTCATGGAGCCGGCGCCCTGATCCGCACCCAGGGCCGCCGGCACCGCGCCCGACAGTCCGTTGAAGTTCCAGTTGGCCACCACGTCGGCCCGTGCGCCGCACGCGCAGAGCCACAGACTCGCCGCGCCCGTCAGGGCCGCGGCCATGCCACGATTCGATCGACGCATCGCTTCCTCCTTGAGTTGAGTCGGCGGAACGCTCCGCCACGGTGACCTTGTATGTCACCGAACCCAGGCCTCCGGAAACTGCTGCCTTTTTTCCTGGCGATTCCGCGCTTCCCCGCGCGACGCGCGCCTCACGTGCGCAGGTGATTTGGATCGATCAGCCAGAGCCAGTCATCGAACAGGAACTCGAATCGCGCCGCCAGCAGCGCGATGCGACCCATCACGGTGAAACCGAACGCCGCGCCGAAGGTGATCATGAGGTACCAGACCCCCACGCGCGCGGTGCCGCCCACCAGACCCTTGTGCTCCACGCTGAACAGGAAGTACGTGAGCGCGCTCAGCACACCCACCACCACCAGCAGATTCGCCAGCGTGCCCCAGACGCTCGCACCCATGTCGGTGGCCCCGCCGGTCCCGGGCACCACCGCCACGACCGACTCCATCGTCGCCAGCCCCTGCGCCATCAGGTCGCTCTCGACATGGCTCACGATCTTCAGGCCCGCCGTCACGCCCACGATGAAGGCCAATGGCCAGGCGCCGATCCAGCCACCGCGCGGCGCGAGCCGCCACAGCATCATGCCGCCGAGCACGAGGGCCAGCGCCATGCTCCACCACTGCATGTCATCGACCGGCTTCAGCGAGGGTTGCACATGGGCCTGCACCACGGCTGGCACCAGCGCCGCGAACAGCTTCGGCACCAGCGTGTCCCAGAAGCCGATCACCATCCAGTACGCGGCGCTCACGCCGACGACCGTGGCCTCGGCAAGCTTGTAGAGAACGTTGTCGGCCCACAGGAAGCTGAAGATCGCCAGCGTGAAGAACGCGGCAAGCCACAGGCCGATCGTGCGCGGCCACGAGAGCGTGATCGCGGTCTGCCCGGGATCCTTCGCCTGCGCCGCGAACCACGCCTTCGGCGGCACGGTGCTCCACTCCTGCCAGCGCACGTCCGCGGCATCGGCCTCGGCGACACGCTTCCACGACTGCGTCGTGGCGCCATTCGCGTCCCTCGTCTCGATCCTGGCGTACGAGACGTCCTCGCGCTGCACGTACACGCGTCCGAGACCCTGACCCGTCATGCCACGCACCACGAGCAGCGCGGCAAACACCACGCCGATCACGATCCAGGTCAGACGCTGGCGATTCATGCGCGCGCCCCCCGTCGACCCATGAACTGGATCAGGTTGCCCACCACGATCAGGCCCACCAGCAGCAGATGGCCGAACAACTGTGGCGCCATGCGTCGCTGTGCCTCCAGATACTTGGGCGCAGGCTCGCCACCCATCACGCCGTTCAGCAGGTTCTCGTACTCCGCGGCGCCCTTGATCGCGCCAAGCAGCCCGGCCAGCTGTCCCGGGTAGTACGGATACATCTGGGGCGTCTGCACGCCGGTGCACCCCGCGATCATCTTCACCGAACCCTCGCTGGCGCTGACCACGTACTGCACCCACTCCTTGCTGCCGGGATAGCCCGCGCTCACGTTCACCAGCAGCGGGAAGTCACGCACCGTCCGCACGCCCTCCAGGATCGGAAGGTCCGCCGCCGCCTGGCCGCGCGCGTCCTTCGGGAACGCCTTCGTGAAATCCGTCAGCACCACCTTCATCACGCCCTCGTTGCCCGCCTGGAAGCCCAGATTCACGAAGTCCACCCCCTCGCGCAGACTCGGGAAGTCCGCGCGGATCACGTTGGCGATGGTCTCCTGCGCCAGGTTGCCGCCGAGTGGCCACAGCGCGATGCACACGATGCGGAGCTTGCGCGCCGCGCACTGTCGCATCAGGCTGGTTGCCATCGGCTGCAGTTCGCCCGCGCTCGCCGGGTCATAGTCGAACGCGAAGAGCACGCGACTTCCTTCGGGCAGGTCGTCGATCACCTGCAGCACGCGACGCGCCGCGTCGGTGGGTTGCTCGGGTGGCGTGCTTCCCGTCAGTCCGCTCCACAGGATCGGCCCCGCCACCGCGATCGCCATGAGCAGGAAGATCCAGCGGCGGTCCAGCGACTGCAGTCGGTCGCGCAGGCTCATCGCTCGCCACCTCCCAGCCAGCTGCGATCCACGCCCAGCAGGATGCGCAGGCTGGTGGCCGCCACGCCCAGCGCGATGCCGATGATGATCGCGCGGTTGCCCGCGGTGTTGAACACCTGCATCACGTAGACGCTCAGGTTCTCCAGTCGAAGTCCGCTCGCCCACTCGGGCAGCCAGCCGGTCAGCACCACGCCCGCGAAGGTGCGGCCCAGCAGGATCACGAAGGCCGTGCCGAGCAGCAGGCTCGCCTCGAGGTTCTTCGCGCGGAAGGCGCGGAAGGCCGCGCTGGCCACGTAGAACGCCAGCAACGCGAACATGGTGCTCGTCAGGGGCACCATCGCGAACTCGTAGATCCAGCCGAACGGCGTGTCGGCGCTCTCCTGCTTCCCGCCGAAGTCCGCCTGCGGGAAGTCGTGGCTCGGATGCGCGCCGATCTTGCCCAGACCCACCACCAACGTGATCAGGAAGGTGCCCAGCACCACCAGCGCGAATCCCCAGCCGGCGTCACGACGACTCACCTTCGCCAGGTTCGCCTTCAGCAGGCTGCCGGCGCCAAGCACGCTCGCGATGGCCGCGATCACGTTGAACGTGTCGGTGAAGTTCTCGCCCCAGCTTTCCATCGGGCGGATGAACGCGCTCACCAGGATCGCCACGCCCGAGACGATCGCGATCCAGAGCGGGATGACGCGGGTCAGCACCATCGCTCAGCCTCCCATCGCCTTGCGCAGCAGTGCGCCAAGCTCGCCCAGCCATGTCGCCGAGGGCAGCAGCACGCCGGCCGTCGCGACCGCCGCCCCGATCACCATGAACATCATCACCGCGACCTTGCCGGAATCCTGCGCCTGCAGCGTGCCAAGCTGGTCAGGCTCGCCGCTGAGGTACGCGCTGGCCGCGAAGAACTCCTCGCCGATCAACGTGTAGTCGCAGGCCGCGACGAAGAACGGCAGCTGGCTGCTCTCGGCGGTGCCGGCGATCTGGATCGCCCCGATCGAGTTGCCGTTCTCGCTGAAGATCAGGCTCTCCGCGAAGAAGCAGCCCATGTAGAAGCAGGCCGCGGGCTTCTCGCGCATCATCTTGCCGCCCACATGGGCCACGTAGCCGAACTGCTCGTCGGTGACGTAGTGGATGCGGTCCGGTTGGTACGCGTCGGCGCGTCCCGCGGCGAGGCAGCTCGCCTGCACCGCCTCGCGCGCCGCCTCCATGACCAGCGAGCGGCACACCGGTGCCTCGACCGTCGCGTCGTACTCCGCGGCGGTCTTCGCCACGCGACCCAGCATGGTCACGCCCGCCACAGTCTGGATGTTGTCCATGTCCTGGATGCCCGGAATGAACAGCACTGGACGACCCATCTCGGTCGCGCGTCCGATCGCCTCGTCGACGGCCTCGAGCGCCGCGATGCGACGGATGGTCGGAGGCTTTCCGCGGCGCGCGCGCCACACGAAGATCATGGTGGCCGCGCCGATTCCCACGATCCATGCGGCCAGCGGGAGTCGGTGCTCGTTCAGGATCGATTCGGTGGCGGCCGGGGCGGCCGCGACACCCGCATCGGCGTGCGCGCGCTGTCCTCGCCCCCATCCGATCACGCATCCCGCCAGGATCGCTGCCCACAGCCACGGCGACCGGAGTCGATGGGGAGCGCGATCCATGCGTGGAATGTAACGCGGCTCAACCCTCGATGCGCTCGACGTTGGCGCGCGGCACCGTCACGGTGCCGCCTTGCTCCAGAGACACCTCGAGCACGCGCGCCTTGCTGCCGCTGTCAAGCAGCGCGGGCCGCTCCGGCAATCCCGCAACCTTGCCGATCAGGCCGAAGTGCGGATCGCGGATGATGCGGACCGGCGCCCCGATGGAGAGTTCGCCATCGACGGCGCCGGCACGATCGGCCTTCGCGGGCGCATGCTCGAGCGGCACCACGATCTCCGGGCGCATCACGCCGGCGCGAATCTGCGTGGCGCCGTTCACGCACGCCTCGCGGCCCTGATGTCCGGCCAGAAGCGCGAAGGTGCGGCGCGCCATCGCGATCTCGCCGAATCCCTCGGTGATGATCAGCGTGAGGCCGCACCGCTCGCTGCCCGTGATGGCCACGCCAAGATCGTGCCCCAGGAAGTCGCGCAGGTCCGCATCGTCGATGCCGCCGCTCACCACCGCCGCCGCGCCAACCGACTTCGCGCGCGCGATCGCCGTGGCCGTCATGCGCGCACCACCGATGATCACGCAACCCCTCATCTCCGGGCGGATCAGATCCTCGTGCAGTTCCTCGTCCGGCGCGCGACAGGCAAGCGCGATCGGTCCGCGCACCTCGCCACCCACGCCGAAGATGCCCTGCACCAGCGCGGCGTCGGTCTCGATCACCGCGCCCTCGCCCGCAAGCACCTGCACCACCCGCCCGGGCACATGCGCCAGCACCTGCACCGGCTGCCTCGGCCCGCGAATCAGCACCAGCCCGCTCGAATCGCTCACGCTCTCGACGGTGCCCGCCGCGCTCGCCTTCACCTCGGTCTTCATCAGGCCGAACACACCCTTGCTGCGCGCCAGCACCTCGTCCCTGGCCACGGCCTCGCCCACCTTCTTCAGCATGAGCCCCGGCAGGTCGCGCGGCTGGCAGGCAAGCAGATTCGCCACCTTCATGGGGGTCACGTCGCCCTCCAGGAAGGTTTCGGCCACCACGGTGGAGCCCTGAACCCGGTCGCCGAGCGCCACCCGCACCTCGCCGGGCGTCGGCAGGACCCGCCTCGCCTGGTGCAGCGCATGGTTGCAAACCTTCAGACCGGGGGTGTAGGCCTTCGCCATCCTCTCGAGATTACTTGTCCAGGAATTCCCCCCTTGTCCAGGAATTCCCCCACCCCCTTCTCGAGGAATTCCACACCCGCCGGGTCTCAAGCCGGCGGCCGGCTCCGGAATCGCGCTGTTCCCGACAAAAACCCCTTTTCCGACCCACAATTGCGACTACCTTCCGTGGAAAGGTTGCCGCAAAACCCCCGAGAAAGACCCCATGCACGCCATGACCCTCCTCAGTTGCACCGCGACCCTCGCCACGATCGCCACCGCATTCGCCGCGCCGCCCCGTGCGGCCGTGTCCGCGGATGGCCACGGGCCCTTCATGGTGGTGCCGATCCAGGAGGACGAGCCGGTCCGCAACCACGCCGAGCGCGCTGGCATGAACCTCATCCCCGCGCCACAGATGATGCTGAGCCCGGTCGATGCCGATGGCCTCACGCTCGAGGATGAGCTCGAGACCGAACTGAAGCCCCTTCGCTTCTCGATCCAGCGGCCGGTGCAGGTGCGTCTTGGCGATGGCGAGTGGCTTCCAGTCGAGGGCGGCCGCGTGTGGCGCCTCGAGGTCCGCGGCATCGGCAGCGTGAACAACCGACTGCACCTCTCTGGCCTGAACCTGGGCGAGGGCCAGGAGATCCACCTGAACACCCCCGGCATCCCCGACAGCATGGTTGGCCCGATCACCGGCACCGGACCGTTCGACAACGGTGAATTGTGGGGCACCTTCGCCTCCGGTGAGGTGAGCCACCTCGAGTGGTTCGTGCCCAATGGCGTGCAGGTCAACCAGCTTCCCTTCACGGGCCTCGAGTACGCGCACGGCTACAAGCAGGTCTTCGCCACCCAGGAGGAGCTCGACGCGGCCGTTCGCCAGGAGGCCTCCGGCTGCGTGATCGATCCCTCCTGCTACAGCCAGTGGGCGAATGTCTCCAACGCCGTCGGACAGATGACCTTCACCAGCGGCGGCGCCAGCTACGTCTGCTCGGGCCAGCTCATGGCCACCACCTCGGCCGACGAGACGCCCTACTTCAGCACGGCCAACCACTGCATCAGCACCACGGCCGAGGCCAACAGCCTGGTGGTGAAGTTCTTCAACCGCGCCAACACCTGCAACGGTTCGGTGAGCGCTGGCACCACGGTGTCCGGCGGCTCCGACCTCGTGTCCACGTACGCGGGCAGCGACTGCACCCTGCTGATGCTGCGCAACACGCTGCCAAGCGCGATCTACTGGGTGGGCTGGAGCGCGGTGAACGTGCCCAACACCACCGCCAGCACCGGCCTCAGCCACCCCAACGGCGTCGAGCAGGACATCCTGTTCGGCACCAAGGTGTTCGACATCACCAGTTGCGCAACGGGCGGCATCAGCAACTACGCAGTTCGCATCAACCACACCCAGGGCGTGAGCGAAGGCGGCAGCAGCGGTTCGGGCATCTACAGCAACAGCGACCAGAAGCTCTTCGGCCTGCTCTCCTGCGGCCCCACGAACAGCTCGTGCACCAACATCCGCTACGGCGAGTACGGTCGCTGGGATCTCGCGCTCTCCTCGGGTGGCTTCAGCAGCTTCATGGCGGCGGGCACCGATGACGCGCAGGACGAGAACGACACCTGCGCCACGGCGCGACCGCTGGCCCCCGGCAACTACACCGGCCTGATCGTGAAGCGGCTCGATCGCGACTTCTACGCGCTCACGGTGCCGCCCACGGGCACGCTCACGCTTTCGAGCACCTACACCCACGCGCAGGGCGACGTGGACTTCAAGCTCTACGACGCCTGCGGCGGCACGCTGCTGCTCGACCGCAACGCCAACGTGAACAACGAGGCGTTCAACTACACCAACACGACCTCGAGCAGCACGCTCATCCTGGAGGTGTACCTGGCCGCCGACACGCGCAGCACCTATTCGCTGAACTTCAGCGTGACCACACCCGCGCCCTCGAACAACGAGTGCACGGGCGCCACCGCGATCGGCGACGGCACGGCGAACTTCAACACCTTCGGCGCCACCAACTCCGCCAACGCGATCCCCGCCTCGTGCAATGACGGCGGCGGCACCGCGATCAACAAGGACGTGTGGTTCAAGTACACCGCTTCATGCAGCGGAACCGCCAGCGCAAGCACCTGCGGCACGGCCGGCTTCGACACCAACATCGCGATCTACGACGGCGCCGCCTGCCCCGGCGCTGGCACCTCCGTGCTGGCATGCAACGACACCGGCGCGGGCTGCAGCGGCGGCACGAGCACCGTCGAGTGGGAGGCCGTCGAAGGCGGCACCTACTACATCCGCCTCGGCAGCCCCGGCTCGGGCGCGGGAACGGGAACGCTCGCCACGAGCTGCACCGCCGTGAATCCCTGCCCGGCCGATCTTGACGGCGACGGCGCCGTGGGCGCGTCCGACGTCTCCTTCGCCCTGCTGGACTTCGGCGCCTGCCCGGGTTGCCAGAGCGACGTGGACGGTGACGGCATCACCGGCGCTTCGGACATCTCGCTCATGCTGCTCGACTTCGGTCCCTGCCCCTGAATCGGCTGAAAGGCCGGGGTTCCGACGACCTCCGACAGTCGCCGGAACCCCTCGCCCATGGATGACCCGCTTCAGGCCCCGGAAGGGCCTGATCAACGTTCGATCGCGTACTCCAGGCTGACCACGGCACGCATGGTCTTCTGGATGGCGGTCGTGTCGTAGTCGCGCCCGTATTCGTTGTTGTCGATCTCGCCACGCGCGAGGATCTTGATCACGCCCTGCGAGGCGCTCTGCAGCGCCCCCACGCGAGAGCCGCTTCCCTTGGCCAGCGTGTTCGCGCGCTCGAAGGCGTTGCGCGTGGCATCGGCCAGCAGGTCGGCCTTCACGGCATCTGGGTTTGAGATCAGGAACGCCGGATCATTCGACCGCACCTCGACGCCCTCCTTGATCAGTTCGGTGGCTCGCTCGGAGAGCTGCTTCACCTTCTCCACCTTGTCGCTGAGCACCGCGACCGACTGGTTCAGCGTGTAGCTCTCGATGCGCGGCAGCTCGTTGCCCTTGGTGTCGCGAGCGTGGGTCATGCCGGTGTCCACGGCCTCGGGGCGGATCTCCTCCGGCGTGAAGCCGTTCTCCGTCACGAAGCGCTTCAGGCGCTCCACGCCCGTGTTCAGCCGCGCATAGGCCTCGGGCAGGGTCGCGCCGCGGGCGGTGACCACCGCCTTCCAGACGGCACGGTCACTGGTCAGGTCGATGCTCGCGGTGCCCTTCACCTTGATGGTGCTTGCGGTCCGCATGGCGATCATCGCGCGGGAAACGCTCTGCGCGGCATAGGCGAAGCCCATCGCAAGGGCGGCGCCAAGGGCGAGCATGCCGAAACCGCTCGAACTGAGCCAGCGACGGCGTACGGGTGTATGTGCCTGTTCGGGCATGACGGTCTCCAGGCCCACGGCATGTCCACGGGACATCCGGAGGCGCTTGGTCGGAGGTGCGGGTTGTGGACGGGCTTGCCGAACGAAAGGCAAGCGGGGCGTCATCGGCGCGCCAACCACCGAACCTTGAATGCGCGCGAAGATTCTTTTCGCGGCTCGTTCAAGCCGGCTTCGGGGCTACACCCGGAGGTCGCGACCCGTGGTGTCGCGCATGCTCACCAGCGTGCCGACGGCCAGCAGGCCCAGCCCGCCGATCCACGCCATGGTGGCTCCCGGCATCTTGAGTTCCGTGGTGAACCAGCTGTCGAGACCCGGCATGATTCCGCCGGAAAGCGCCATGGCCACGCTGTAGGCGAAGCTCATGCTGACCACGCGGTTGGCCACGGGGAACATCTCGACCAGCATGGCGCCCTGCATGCCAAGGGCCATCGCGATCGGGATGCCCATGAGCAGCTGGGAAGCCAGGAAGGCGTGCGGCTCGATCGGCACGTGCGTCATGGCGAGCCACCCCGGCACCATCACCGCCAGTCCCCAGACCGTGAACAGCAGTGCGCTGCCGCGCCGTCCCATCCGGTCGCTCATCCAGCCCCCAAGCACCTTGCCGACCGCCACGAACATCAGGGCCACCGTGTTGGCGGTCTGGAATCGGGCCGCATTCGAGGGATCCGCCGCCTTGGCCGAGATCACCGAGGCATTGAACACGTAGTAATAGAGCGCATTCGAGAAGGCCACGATCGCGAAGAGCTGCAACGACGGCTTCCAATCCGCGGCAATGGCCGAGAAAACGGGCGGGCGCCGCTCGATCTGCTGGGCTGCCTCCCCGGCCTCGCTCTCGTGAAGCGACCGCCGCAACCACCAGCCGAACATCGCCAGAAGCACGCTGAACAGGAACGGCACCCGCCAGCCCCAGGCCGCGATCTGTTCCTTGGTCAGCACCTGGTCCAGCACCATCACGGCGGCCGAGCCGGTCAGGAAGCCCAGACTCGTCCCAAGGGCGGTGCTGCTCGAGATCAGGCCGCGCATGAACGGCTTCGCATGCTCGGTCGTGTAGGCCATGCTGCCCGTGAACTCGCCGCCCAGCGAGAATCCCTGGGTCAGGCGGCAAAGCACCAGGATCGCCGGCGCCAGCCATCCGATCGTCTCGTGTGTGGGAAGGCAGCCGATCACCAGCGTGCTGAGCGCGATCAGGGTCACGGACACGGTCAGCAGCCACCGCCGTCCCTTGGTGTCTCCCAATCGGCCCAGAATGATGCCGCCGATCGGTCGTGCGAAGAATCCGACCGCGAACAGGCCCCAGGCCTTCAGGGTCTGGATCTTGGGATCGTCGGAAGGGAAGAACGCCGCCCCGATCGGACCCACCAGGAAGCCGAACACCGCGTAGTCGAACCACTCCAGCAGGTTGCCGAACAGCCCAGCAAAGACCGTTCGGAACATGGACTGCTCGGAGACTGGACGCGCGAGACTGGTTTCCTGCATGGCGTGTCGAAGGTAGCGATGGGCGATCCGGCAGTCCCTGAAGCCGTGGTGCAAGGTCAGATATTTCCCTCCGAGCCTCTGCGAAACCGGCGACCGCTGGTTCTCGGATTCTCCGGCAGCGGGTTCCACCTGCCACGGACCACACAGGCCCGAAAACCTGCCGTTTCACTTGGAAGAGCCATCGAGAGTTGTACTGTTCCAGCACCGGTTATTCACGGAGATCCGATGCCTGCCCCCCCGCTTTCAAGCCTGCTTCTGCAGGGTGCCGCGCTGCTGTCCGCGGCGGCTGTCGCATGGGGTGCGCCGCCGGCCCGATCGGCCGCGGGGCACGGTGCGCGCAACGGTCCCTTGGCCCAGGCGACCCGGGTTCCAACGCATGCGGAGCGATTGGGACTCGACTTTCTCCAGCCGACACCCACCCTGCTCGGTCCGATCGACGAGGTGGCCTTCATGCTCGAGGACGATGCCGAAGCAAGCTCGGAGCCGTTGCGCTTCGGCATCCAGCGTCGCGTGGATCTCTCGCTCGATGATGGACTCTGGGTCGATGTGCCCGGAGGCCGGCTCTGGCGCTGCAGCGTCGAGGCGATCGGTTCGTTGAACACCCGCATGCACCTGACGGGCGTGAACCTGCCCGAGGGCCAGCAAATCTTCGTTCGTTCTCCAGGAGAGGCCGGCAGCGTGGTGGGGCCGATCACGGGCGCGGGCGAGCGCTCCGACGGCGAGGTCTGGGGCGTGTTCTCTCCGGGATCCGTCGCGGAGATCGAGTGGTTCGTTCCAGAGGGCCAGACCATCACGGGGCTGCCCTTCCGCACGGCTGAATACGCCCACGGCTACCGCGATGTCTTCGCCGGCGAGCAGGCGCAATCGCTGGTTGGCTGCCGCAATGATCCGGCATGCTTCCCGGATTGGCAGGACCTCTCCAACGCGACCGGTCGCATCCTCTACACGCGCAACGGAGCCAATCGCGCCTGCTCCGGACAGCTGCTGGCCACCACGGCCGCTGACGAGACCCCCTACTTCAGCACGGCCTACCACTGCGTCAGCACACAGGCCGAGGCGAACAGCGCCAACGTGCGGTTCTTCTTCAGGGCTGCGGAGTGCGCCGGCCCGCTGAACGCCGGCCAGGCCGCGCTTGGCGCCGACCTTGTGGCCGCGCACGCCTCAAGCGACTCCACGCTGCTGATGATCCGGGGCGCCCTGCCGTCGGGCGTGCACTGGATGGGCTGGAAGTCCAGCATGCCGGCCAACGGCGCGCCGATCGTGACGATCCATCACCCGCAGGCATTCCAGCAGGCGATCAGCTTCGGCACCAAGACTGCCAACGGCACCGCATGCAACCCGGTCGTGAGTTCCTCCACCGTGCTGTGGAACCTTGGCGTGACCGAGGGTGGCTCCAGTGGCAGTGCCCTGGTGGAGCAGTCGACCCGGCAGATGTTCGGCGTGCTCTCGTGCGGCATCAGCAGCTGCGCCAACACGACCGGATGGGATGCCTTCGGCCGATGGGATCTGGCCGTGAACAGTGGCGGATTCGGTGCGCTGCTTGCGGCCGGCAGCGACGATGCCTACGAACCCAACGACGCCTGCGCGGTCGCCGTGCCGCTGATCGATGGCTCGCACGCGGGCCTGGTCGTCAAGCGCCTGAGCTCGGACTGGTACGCGGTCGAAGTGCCCGTTGGCGGAAAGCTCTCGCTGCAGTCCACCTACACGCACGCCAACGGCGATGTCGACTTCCGCGTGTGGGATGCCTGCGGCGGCACGCTGCTCGCGGAGTCCCTGGATGACGCGAACAACGAGGCCTTCCTGTGCACGAACACCTCGAACTCCACCACGCTGCTGCTGGAGGTGTTCCTTTCCAGCGACACGCGCGCGGACTATTCGCTGACCATCGCCGCCCTCCCGGCCTGCGCCGAGGATCTTGATGGCGATGGCGAGGTCGGTGGCGGCGATGTCTCGCTGATGCTGCTCTCGTTCGGTGCGTGCACCGGCTGCATCGAGGACTTCGATGGCGACGGCACCGTTGGAACCGCCGATCTCTCGCTGCTCCTGCTGAGCTTTGGCGTCTGTCCCTGAATCCGGACGAATCATCGGGCTTCGTGGCTCCTCCAAGCATGACAAGGACGGTTGATTCGCCATTTTTCGCTTTGCCGCGGTGCGTGCCGTGCTAGGTTGGGGGGCCGCCCCCCTTTCCCGACGAGGCCCCGTGAACCACGCTCTTGCCGCCAGCTCGCTCACCGCATGCATCGCCTCGATCGCTCTGGCCAACGTGCCACCGCAAGGGGTGCTCGGACATGGGCCACGGGCCGAGGCGGTACCCGTGCAGAAGGCTCCGGTGCCCTGCTTCACCGAGCGCTTCGGTCTCGAGTTCATCGCGCCTCCCGTGCGGCTGCTGGGGCCTGTCGACGACGCCGGACTGCTGATGGAGGACGACGTCGCGGATCGAACCAAGCCCCTGCGATTCGCGGTGCAGCGATCCGTGGCGCTCACGATGGACGACGGCCAGTGGATTCCGGTTCCTGGCGGCCGGGTGTGGCGCTGCGATGTCGAGGGCATCGGCTCGCTGAACGCGCGCCTGCATCTCTCGGGCATCCAGCTTGGCGCGGGACAGGAACTCTTCCTTGCCGATCCGGCGGGCGGAATGGGCACGGTGGGCCCGGTCACCGATCGCAGCCTTCGAGAGGATGGCGAGCTCTGGGGGGTCTTCACGCCTGGCGCGGGCGCCCGCATCGAGTGGTTCGTGCCCGAGGGGGTGAACCCGGCAGAGCTTCCGTTCTCCGGCGTCGAGTACTCGCACGGCTATCGCGACGTGTTCGACGTGATCGCGCAGGAACTTGCCGCGCAGTGCCACTATGACCCGGTCTGCTACCCGGCATGGGCGAACCAGTCGAACGCCACGGGTCGCATGACCTTCACGAGCGCAGGCGCCAGCTACCTGTGCTCGGGTCAGCTCATGGCCACCACCGCGGCCGACGAGACCCCCTACTTCAGCACTGCCAACCACTGCATCAGCACGCAGTCCGAGGCAGCCAGCCTGGTGGTCCAGTTCTTCTATCGCGCGGCCACGTGCAATGGTGGAAACAACGCCGGCGTTTCGGTCAGCGGCGCGGACCTGGTGAAGACCTACGCCACCAGCGACTGCACCCTGCTCATGCTGAAGGGCACGCTGCCCGCCAACGTGTACTGGGCCGGATGGACCGCCACGAATCCCGCCAACGGCACCGCAAGCGTGAGCATTCACCACCCGGGCGGCGCCGAGCAGGACATCAGCTTCTGCAGCAAGACCGCGACCAACAACTTCTGCGGCAGCGGAAACAACTGGTCCGAGGTCGCCTGGACGCTGGGCATCACCGAGGGTGGCAGCAGCGGAAGCGCGCTTTACATCGAGAGCACGCAGCAGATGTACGGCGTGCTGACCTGCGGCGAGAGCAGCTGCACGTTCACCACCGGCGCGGATGCGTATGGTCGCTGGGACGTGGCCATGAGCGCGGGCGGCTTCGCGGCCTCGTTGACTGCGGGAAGCGATGACGCGCTGGAACCCAACGACTCCTGCGCGGCGGCGCGCGTGCTGTCGGCGGGCAACCAGAGCGGGTTGGTGCTGAAGCGCGTGAACTCCGACTGGTACGCGATCGATGTCGCGCCCGGAGCCACCCTGACCGCCACGGCGACCTTCACGCACGCCTTCGGTGACATCGACTTTCGCCTGCGAGATGCGTGTGGTGGAACCGTGCTGGTCGACGCGGCCGGCAACGTGAACAACGAGACGATCACGTGGACCAACGCCGCAGCGGACTCGGTGCGGGTCTACCTGGAGGCCTATCTGGCCACGAACACCCGCAACACGTACGCCCTGAATGTCGCGCTTTCCGGTGGTGGTGGTGGCGGCGGTGGCGGTGGTGGTGGTAGCGGCAGCGTCCGCATCAGCCAGGTCTATGGCGGCGGCGGTTCCACATCTGGTGGCCCCACCTACAACCGCGACTACGTGGAGATTTTCAATGCCGGCGACGCTCCGGTGGATCTGACCGGCTGGGCCATCGAGTACGGCTCGGCCACCGGCGTCTGGGGCAGCAGCACCACGAACATCTTCACGTTCCCGGCCGGTGCAACGATCCAACCTTGCCAGTACCTGCTGGTCGCCAGCACCTCAGCGAGTACCGCTGGCGCCGCCCTGCCGGTGTCTCCGGACTACAACTTCACGCTGACGCTTTCGGCGACCAGCGGCAAGGTTGGACTGTTCAACGCCGTGAACCTGAACAAGGCCTGCGGCGCCGAAACCGCGGGCACGCTGGTGGACAAGGTTTCCTATGGCACCGCGAACTGCGCCGAGGGCTCGGCCACGCCCGCACTCAGCGTGACCACGGGGGCGGTCCGCAAGGATGATGGCCTTCTGGACACCGAATCGAACGCCACGGACTTCGAGGTGGTCACGGCGCCTACGCCGCGAAATTCCGCCTCGGCTTCGCCCGCCGGATGTGGTGTATCGACCTGCCCCGAGGATCTCGATGGCGATGCAAGCATCGGCACGAGCGATGTGGCACTCCTGCTGCTCGACTTCGGTCCTTGCGCAGGATGCGCCGCGGACCTCGACGGAGATGGCGAGGTCACGAACTCGGACATCGGGGTGATCCTGCTCGGATTCGGTGACTGTCCCTGATCAGGCCACGCGTGTCGGGGTGCCGGGAAGCGCGAACTCCTCAAGGTTCCTGCGCGCGGGCCGGGTCCGGAGAACATCCTCCCACTCGGCGTTCCGGAACCCGTCCAGGCACGAGGCCCGACCAACCCGTGCCAGCGCCTCTCGGGTGCCAGCTCCGAGCGCCCGATGCAGGTGGCGGATGTGCCACTCCACGGCTCGCTTGGAGCGATGCATGACGTTGGCGATCTGCTGATTCGCCAACCCCAGCGTGATGTGACGGAGCGTGTCGAGCTGGCACCGGCTCAACAGGTCCAGCGAGCCCCATTCGTGATGCTGAAGCGTTCGACGGCGTTCCCTTGAGCCGCTTGCGGAGTCCGGCGTGGCGCGCAGCAGGGTGATCCAGACGGTTCGCGACGGATCATTCGCCTGCGCCGGCGAACAGTTGAACTCCAGGCCCACGCCGTCGAGCACCACGACCGCATCGACCATGCCGCTGGAGCAGATGACATCGCGGATGATGCCCACCCACTCATCGCGCACGGTCCGCGACAGGCACGCATCCAGCCCATCGGCGGTCGCGATGTCGGCGGAAACGGGTGACTCGGGATGGCGAAGCCGGGAAACAATCCGGCCATTCCCATCACAACGCAACAGACACGGTCGCGAACGCATCGCGATGAATTCAAGCACATCGGCTGGAATCTGATTCACCAGTGGGGCCTCCGGACAGACTCGGGTTTCGACCAACCAGACACTGGGCCGGTTACTCACCGGCCCGAACCGCGCGCTCCGTCCTTGCATACGTCGTGAGGCGCCAATAGTGAGATCGGTTTCAGGCAGCAATTCGCAAACACAAAGCGTGGAATACTCGCACAAACTCAAGTTTGTCTGCTTCGTGCCGACTCACTGCAATGATTCGTCTTGAATCCCTTGCGCAAGACACGAGTTCTTGCGAATCCCGGCAACAAAGCTGATGGATTTGATCAACGCGCAACGGCGTTTTCGGTGAAGCGTCGCTGCACGGAATCCTTCAGCAGTTCCGGAGCGCGGTCGATGTCGACCACCACCATGCCAAGAATGGCGCACGCGTCCTGGCCCGCCTCGGACCAGGCGAAGCGCAGGAAGTCCAGGCTCATCGCAGGCACCTGATCGGCATCCTTGGCCAGAACCACCAGATTCAACGGTCGCCACATCGGGTACGAGCGGTCGCGAATGCTTCGGAAGCTCGGGGCCACGGAAGGCTTGCCTGCGCCCTCGGCAACGGGAACGGCCCGCGCACGCGGCTGCCGGTTGGAATATCCCGAGATGCCAAGGACTGTCGGGTATGCGCAGCACGCGTTCACCACGGACGAGGCCCCTGGCTCGGTGAAGCGCATGATCGTGGTCAGTTGCTCGCCAGGCATGGCGAAATCGAACAGTGTCCGCATGGTGCCGTGACTGTCAGGCAGCACGTAGATCGGCATGAACTGTTCGCCCAAGGGCGACTTCTTGTCCAGATCATTCCAGCGGATGATCGGGTCCTTCGTCAGGCTGTGGGTGATCGAGAAGATGCCATTGAGCTGCTCGCGGTTGATGCCGGGCAGCGGGTTGTCCACGTTCACGTAGACGCAGGTCGCGTCGAGCGCGATGGGAACCTGAAAGACCTTCATCCCGGTGGCGGTCTCGATTTCACTCACCTCGGACTCGGTCAGGGCACGCGACACCGACGCCATGTCGCACTCGCCCGACTTCAGGGCCTGAATTCCCTTGGCGCTGCCACCAGCCTTCACCGCGATCTTCACGCCCGGGTAGATGCTCTCGTAGGCGCGGCCAAGATTGGTGAGCAGGCTTGCCATCGAGTTGGAGCCGACGATTCGGAGCGTGCCCTCGCAGGGCGGCGTCTTCGCCAGGTACTCGGGAAAGCGCGCGATCGCGTCGGAGATCTCGGGCGTGTACCACCCCTGCAGCGCGGCGGAACCGGTAATGCCCGGGGTGATCGCGGCGGGCGGTGCGGCTGGCGCTTGCGCAGGCTGCGAAGCCGTGCCTGACGCGGGAGCCGTGGGCGAAGCCTGCGGTGCAAGGGCCACGCATGCCAGAGCGAGCGTGGCCAGCGAAATCCGGATCGGGTTCATGAGGCCTGCCTCCTTCGCCAGAGATGGAACGCGAAGAGCGCCGCCAGCACGCCGGCGACAAGCATCGCGATGCGCCACACGAGCTTGCCGGTCACCTCGTCGGTCGCGCTCTGCACCTCGCGGATGCGCATCTGGATCAGCGCCTCGATGGGCTTCAGGCGCTCGGCGAGCTGCTTCTGGTCCGTCAGGTCGGTGGTGGTGGTCAGCAGCTTGTTCGCCTCCACCAGGTTGCGGTGCACTTCCTGCAGCAGCGCCTCGTATTCCTTCACGTCGACGGGCTTGGCGGGCGGTGCGCCGGCGTTCGCGGCGGCCGACGCCTGCTGCATGGACTGCACGATGCGCAGCGCCTCCGTCACGCTCTTCATGGCCGTGTCGGATTCGCGCAGGATGGCTTGTGTGTTCGTGGTGAGCGGTGCGACCTTGTCCAGCAGCGCGCCGGTGGCAAGGATCGAGTCCTTGTACTGCGTCAGCAGTTCCTTGCCCAGCTCGCCCTTGGAGGCGAGCAGTTCGGGCAACGCGGCCGTGGTGTCGCTGACGGCATTGATGTTCTTCAGCAGCCGCTGCGACTCCGGCATCACCAGGAAGTCGTAGGTGATCGCCTGAATGTTCCAGCCCGCGAACAGCGGCACACGCTTGGCCCAGAAGAACGAGCGCTCCAGCGCGAAGTTGGCCTGCGCCACCTGCTCGGTCGCACGGTCGAGCGGCTCCAGAAGGCCTCCGCCGCCCTTGACCTCCTCGATCAGCGCGCTGCCGCGACCGGCCGCCACGTCACTGAACCGCACATAGGCCACGAACTCGGTGCCGCCGTTGGTCGCCCACCAGTTCGAGATGAGCAGGTCGAGTTCGTCGAGCTGGTCGCGAGTGAAGACACGTTCGCCGATCTGCCAGATGTCCTCGCGCGCGCGCCGCAGGTTCTGCACCAGGTACTGCGCGCGGTCCCCCCAGATCATCTGCGAGCGCCCGGAGTCCACCCAGAAGTAGTTCTGCAGGGTGACCACCACCAGCTGGTCGATCAGCTGCGTGACCGTGTCCGGACTGGTGGCGATGTCGTACATGCTGCTCACGCCCAGCACGCGCAGGCCATTCATGATGCGGCGCTGCTGCAGGTCGGGGTTGTCGCGCATCACCTTCTCGCTGGCGGCCAGCATCAGGGTGAAGTAGCGGTCCGCAAAGGCGTTCGAGAGCTGGTCGAGCTGCTTTTCGGTGATGGTCTGGTCGAGCAGCTTCGCCTTTTCGGCAACGGTCTGCTTCTTCTGGGCCGAGCCGCACGCGGCCAGGAGCAGGCAGGCAAGGCCCAGCAAGCGAGCCACTCGGTGGTTGCCGCGACGCATCTGTCGAAGGATACAGCCGCCGGAGGGTCGGAACCAGTTATAGGACTCCTGTAGTGTGGTCAATCGTGGAAGAAAAGAGGGTCTGACCCTGTTATGCGGACCTTTCAGCCGGTCCAGGCGAACTCGATCGGGCACTCGATCTCAGCCAGCAAGCTCTTGTGCACCGGGCAGGTGTGCGCCGCATTCACCAGCGCCTCGCAGCGCGGATGGTTCGCCGGCAGCGGCACTTCGATCCGCGTGACCAGCCGAGCGATCCGACGCGCGGGCGCCGCGGCCATCTCCTTCGTGACCGTGGCCTTCATGCCGCGAAGGTCCAGTCCATCACGCTTCGCCACGATGCCCATGATGGTCATCATGCAGGTGGGAAGCGCCGCAGCCACCAAATCGGTGGGCGAAAATGCCTCTCCCTTGCCGTGGTTGTCCACGGGCGCATCGGTGGTGATGGTGGCTCCACTGGGGCCATGAACTGCGGTGCAACGCAGGTCGCCTTCATAACGTGCGGTGATCGTGACCATGGGTTGGTTCTCCTGTGTGAACACTGGAAGGTATCGCGTCCCGCGCGTGCGACCGTAGCATCCCCGCCGTCATGAAAGCCGGTTCGGCCGACGCGCGAGTGCTGCGACTTCTCTGGGTGGCGGCCCTGCTGGCGATGGGTTTCGTGGCGCTCTGGCCCGCCCTCGCCGGCATGATCGCCGTGAACGACGACATCAAGTTCGTGCGCGTTCCGTCGCATCAGCTGCCGCTGGCTCGACAGATCGCCGACATGTGGTCGGGGTCGCCCTCGTTCAGGCCCGTCGAACTGGTCGTCTCGGCTTCATGCGACGAGCGCACGCTGCGTGCACCGCTCGCACTGCCGCTTCACCTCGCAGGCCTGGCGGGCCTGTGCCTGGCGCTGGTCAAGCTGGCGCATCGAGTCCTGCCGGGGCGTGGGTGGGTCGCCCCCATGGCGATCCTCTGGGTCGCGCTCTCACCGGGCACATCGTGCTCGGTGTGGCAGATCGACACCGTGTCGCAGACATGGTCCGCGGCGCTCGGCTTGTGGGCCGTCGAGGTCGCCTGGCACGCCCTCGATGCGGCGCGGAATGGCCGTTCCACGCTTGTCTCCTGCACGATCCTTGGCTGCATCTTCGCGCTGGGCGTGAACGTGAAGGAAACCTTCTATGGCTGGAGCGCGGGCGTCGGACTGGCCCTGATCGGCGCAACGGCGTGGCTTCTCGTGCGTGATCGCCGCGCTGCGCTGCGTCTTGGGTGGACCCTGTTTCCGGTGGTCGCACTGCCGGTCGCGCACCTCGCGCTGCGATGGATGACCGGCTCCATGAGCCGATCGCTCGAACTCAAGCAGGAGAATCGATACCAGCTTGAGTTCGGCATGAACCTGCTGATCAACGCCGCGCAATCGACGGCAGGCGCGGTCGGCACAGGACCGTTCCACGGGCTCTCGAACGAAGCCGCCCCCCTGCTCGTTCGAGTCCTGCCTCTTTTCACGCTCGTCGCCGAAGCATGCCTGCTCGCGATCATGCTTGAATTCGTGGTGCTGCGCCGAGCGCGCGGCCAGCGCGGTTTCGCGTGGCCCGCAGTGCTGATCTGCGTGATCGGACTGCTCTCGCTCTCGGTCACCTTCCCGATGGGCTCCGTCTCCGAACTGTACGGATTCGGTGCCAACGCCTGCGTGGCCCTTCTGCTTGCTGCGGCGTTCACGGCGATCTGCCAGGAAGCCCGGTCGCGCATGATCCGGTGGGTCTCCATCGCGCTCATGGGATTCGCGATGCTGGCCGGCGCGATCGGACTCTCGGGTCGCGCGAGTCACTTCGAGCGGACCTGGCGCGTCACGCGCTCGGTGAACCAGCAGATCCTGGCATTCATGGACACGCGTCCAGAGGCACCGAAGTACTTCGACGCCCCGCAGTCGACCATCTACTTCCCGGCCGACTGCCGACCGTCTCGATCACATGGCTCGTACATCATGCCGGCCGCACAGGCGATCGACATCATCAACACGGTCGATTGGATGAAGCGACTGCATCCGCGCTACCCGGTCACGTTCTCGATCGACCAGGACGCGCCCAACCCGAACCCGTACGAGCTTCAGATCGACTGTTCCGGTGCGGCGGACGTCGGGAACTGGTAGCGCACGGCGATCTGGAAAACCCTGAATCTCCGCAGGTCGGGATTCCTTCCGAGCAGCCGCAGCGGTACGCTTTCCACTTCAGGCGCATCGCCACATGCCCGATGAACCCGCGTCCGCATGACTGCACCGCTGCCCGCCCAACGCTCCGAAACGGCCTTCGCGGATTTCAAGCTTCCGTTGATGCGTGATGCGGCGGTGGCCGAGGCCAACCGCTGCCTCTTCTGCAGCGATGCGCCCTGCGTGAACGCATGCCCCACGCACATCGACATTCCGCAGTTCATCCGCAAGATCGCCACCGACAACGTGCACGGTTCGGCGAAGACCATCTTCGAGTCGAACATCCTTGGCATGAGCTGCGCGCGTGTGTGCCCGGTCGAGGTGCTCTGCGTGGGCGCGTGCGTGTACAACGACCTCGAGCAGCCGCCGATCGCCATCGGCAAGCTGCAGCGCTACGCCACCGACACGGCGTTCGAGAAGGGCTGGCGATTCTTCGAGGCGGGCAAGCCGACCGGCAGGAAGGTGGCGCTGATCGGCGCCGGCCCCGCCAGCCTGGCCGCCGCGCATGAACTGCGGCGCCTTGGCCACGCGTGCACCATCTTCGAGAAGCGCGCCACCATCGGCGGCCTGAACACCTTCGGCGTGGCCCCCTACAAGATGAAGGCGGATCGCAGCCTGACCGAGGCCGAGTGGGTGCTCGCGATCGGTGGCATCGAGGTGAAGACCGGCGTGACCGTGGGCAAGGACATCACGCTGGAACAGCTCGAGAAGGATTTCGACGCGGTGTTCATGGGCGCGGGCCTGGGCGCGGACAGCGCGCTCGGCCTTCCCGGCGAGAACCTGCAGGGCGTGCATGGCGCCGTGGCCTGGATCGAGCACATGAAGCTCGCGAAGGCCGACATGGGCGCCGTGAAGCACGCCGTCATCGTGGGTGGCGGCAACACCGCCATCGACGCGGTGCGCGAGGTGAAGGGCCTGGGCGTGCCCAGCGTGACCATGCTCTACCGCGGCACGCGCGAAGGCATGAGCGGCTACCAGCACGAATGGGACGCCGCGCTGGAGGAAGGCGTGAGCGCCTCGTGGCAGTCGCTGCCGGTGGCGTTCGAGGGCACCGGCCGGGTGCAGCGCGTGCAGTGCGTGAAGCTCGACGCGTCGAAGAAGCCGATCGCCGGCACGGAGTTCACGCTGCAGGCCGACCTGGTGCTGCTCGCGATCGGCCAGTCGAAGCTCGGCGACATGCTCGCCTCGCTCGGCGGCATCACGGTGAACAAGGGCGTGATCCAGGTGAACGCGCACGGCTTCACCGGCCGCGCGAAGTGGTACGCGGGCGGCGACTGCACCAACGGCGGCAAGGAAGTGGTGAACGCCGCCGCCGAGGGCAAGGCCGCCGCGCGCGCCATCGACGCCGCGATCATGAAGGGAGCCGCGCGTGCCTGACCTGTCGACGAACACAGGCGGCATTCACTCGCCGAACCCCTTCTGGCTCGCCAGCGCGCCGCCGGCCAACAGCGGGCTGCAGATCCAGCGCGCCTTCGAGGCAGGCTGGGGCGGCGCCGTGTGGAAGACGCTCGGCACGCCGATCCAGAACGTGAGCAGCCGCTTCGGCGGCCACACCATCGGCGGCGTGCGCGGCGCGGGCTTCAACAACATCGAGCTGATCACCGATCGACCGATCGAGACGAACCTGCGCGAGATCACCGAGACGAAGAGGCTCTTCCCGAAGAACCCGATCATCGTGTCGCTGATGGTGGAGACCGAGGCCGAGTGGAAGGACATCATCAAGAAGAGCATCGATGCCGGTGCCGATGGCCTGGAACTCAACTTCGGCTGCCCGCACGGCATGTGCGAGCGCGGCATGGGCAGCGCCGTGGGCCAGGAACCCAAGGTGAACGAGCGCATCACCGGCTGGGCCGTGCAGTACAGCAGCGTGCCGGTGCTGGTGAAGCTCACGCCGAACGTGGGCGACATCGTGCCGCACGGTCTGGCCGCCAAGCGCGGCGGCGCGCATGGCGTGTCGCTCATCAACACGATCAAGAGCATCATCGGCGTTGACATCGACCGGTTCGTGCCGCAGCCCCGCGTGGGCAGCCTGAGCACGAACGGCGGCTACTGCGGCGCGGCGGTCAAGCCGATCGCCCTGCACATGGTGGCGGCGCTGGCGCGCGAGCCGCAGTTCGGCCTTCCCATCAGCGGCATCGGCGGCGTGTGCAACTGGCGCGACGCGGTCGAGTTCATGCTGCTCGGCAGCAGCACCGTGCAGGTGTGCACCGAAGTCATGCTGCGCGGCTACCGCATCGTGGAGGACATGATCGATGGCCTGCAGCAGTACATGCGCGGGCACGGCTTCGAGCGCATCGACCAGATGGTGGGCAAGGCGGTGCCCGGCTTCAGCGAGTGGGGCAACCTGGACCTGAACTACGAGACCGTGGCGAAGATCGACGCCGACAAGTGCATCGGTTGCCAGCTGTGCGTGGCCGCGTGCCATGACGGCGCGCACCAGTGCATCCACCCGCAGGCCGGCACCCGCGTGCCGCACGTCGACGAGAGCGAGTGCGTGGGCTGCAACCTGTGCCAGATCGTGTGCCCGGTGCCCGATTGCATCACCATGGAGCCCGTGAACAACGGCTTCAAGCCCGCCACCTGGAACGAGCATGTGAATCAGGGCAAGCCCCTGCGACCGAAGAAGGGTGCGCACTGAGCGCGCCGGCGCCTTCCCGAGGACCGAAGAGATGAGCACCAAGAGCAAGATCGTGCGCTGCGGCCTGATCCAGTGCAGCAACCCCCTGAACGACGAGAAGCGGCCGGTGGCCGAGATCCAGAAGGCCATGGTCGACAAGCACGTCGCCATGATCGAGGAGGCGGGCAAGAAGGGCGTGCAGATCCTCTGCCTGCAGGAGATCTTCAACGGCCCCTACTTCTGCCCGAGCCAGGACCCCCGCTGGTACGAGGCCGCCGAGGCGGTGCCCGGCCCCACCACCGAGCTCATCGCCAGCGTCTGCAAGAAGCACGCCATGGCCTGCGTGGTGCCGGTGTACGAGAAGGAGATGAGCGGCGTCTTCTACAACACGGCCGCGGTGTACGACGCCGACGGCACCTATCTGGGCAAGTACCGCAAGCAGCACATTCCGCAGGTGAACCCCGGCTTCTGGGAGAAGTTCTTCTTCAAGCCTGGCAACGGCGGCTACCCGGTGTTCCAGACGCGCTACGCGAAGGTGGGCGTGTACATCTGCTACGACCGTCACTTTCCCGAAGGCGCGCGCTGCCTCGGCCTGAACGGCGCCGAGATCGTGTTCAACCCCAGCGCCACGGTGGCGGGCCTGTCGCAGTACCTGTGGAAGATCGAGCAGCCCGCGCACGCGGTGGCCAACGGCTACTACATGGGCTGCATCAACCGCGTGGGCACCGAGGCCCCGTGGAACATCGGCAAGTTCTACGGCACGAGCTACTTCGTGAACCCGCGCGGCGAGACCGTGGCGCAGGCCAGCGAGGACAAGGACGAGCTGCTGGTGAGCGACCTTGACCTGGGCATGATCGACCAGGTGCGCAGCGTGTGGCAGTTCTATCGCGACCGACGGCCCGAGGCCTATCCCGAGATCACGCGCCAGTGAGGCACGCATGAGCGACACCACGCTGATTCGCGGTGGAACCATCGTCACGGCCGAGCGCCAGTGGCGCGGCGACGTGCTGATCGCGGGCGAGAAGGTGGTGGCGGTGGGCGAAGGCCTGCAGGCACCGGCCGGCGCGAGCGTGATCGACGCGGGCGGCACCTACGTGATGCCCGGTGGCATCGACCCGCACGTGCACATGGAACTGCCCTTCATGGGCACGGTGAGCGTGGACGACTTCCTGAGTGGCACGGCGTGCGCCGCGGCGGGCGGCACCACCATGATCATCGACTTCTGCATCCCTGCGCCGCAGCAGAGCATGCTCGAGGCCTACAAGATCTGGCGCGACCGCGCGAAGAAGGCCACCGCCGACTACAGCTTTCACATGGCCGTCACGTGGTGGGGTGAGCAGGTCTTCAACGAGATGGGCACGCTCTGCCGCGATCACGGCGTGAACAGCTTCAAGCACTTCATGGCGTACAAGAACGCCATCATGGTCGATGACGCCACGCTCATCAGCAGCTTCGAGCGTGCGCGCGATCTGGGCGCCATCTGTCTGGTGCATGCGGAGAACGGCGACCTGGTCTTCCGCATGCAGACCGACACCTTCGAGCGCGGCATCCGTGGCCCCGAGGGTCACCCGATCTCGCGACCGCCCGAAGTGGAGGGCGAGGCCGCCAACCGCGCCTGCCAGATCGCGGGTGTGGTGGGTGTGCCGCTGTACGTGGTGCACACCAGCTGCCGGCAGGCGATGGAGGCGATCGCGCGCGCCAAGATGGCCGGCCACCGCGTGTTCGGCGAATCGCTGGTGCAGCACCTGGTGATCGACGACGGCGTGTACCGAAACACCGACTGGCGCAGCGCCGCGCATCACGTGATGAGCCCGCCGTTCCGCGCACCCGAGCATCAGCAGGCGCTGTGGGGCGGCCTGCAGGGCGGCACCATCGAGGTGATCGGCACCGATCACTGCACCTTCCGCACCGATCAGAAGGCGATGGGCAAGGGCGACTTCCGCAAGATTCCCAACGGCACCGGCGGGCTGGAAGAGCGCATGAGCGTGCTCTGGCACCACGGAGTGGGCACGGGGCGCCTCACCCCCTGCGAGTTCGTGGCCGCCACCAGCGCCAATGCCGCGCGCATCTTCAACCTGCATCCACGCAAGGGCACCATCGCCGTGGGCAGCGACGCCGACATCGTGGTGTGGGACCCGAAGGCCACGCGCACGCTCGGCGTGAAGCACCACCACTCGCGCAACGACTTCAACATCTTCGAGGGCATGCAGGTGACCGGCGCGGCCGCGGTCACCCTGAGCCGAGGCACCGTGCTGTGGAACAACGGCCAGCTGCAGCCGCGCGAGGGCCGCGGCCAGTACATCGCGCGCCCCTGCTTCACCGACTACGCCCAGAGTCAGGCCACCCGCAACAAGCATTTCGCACCCACCGCCGTCGAGCGACAGGAGTTCGTGCCATGACCATCGCCACCAGCAGCACCCCCGCCACCGTCGGTCGCTTCACCGCGACCAGCGACGCCTTCACCACCTTCGCCGACGCCCGCCACTGGATCGGCGGCACCTGGCGCGACCCGATCAGCCACCGCGCCACACAGGAGATTCCGAACCCACGCTTCGGCAGGAGCATGGCCAAGGTGCACCTTGGCGGCGCCGACGATGTCGACGCGGCCGTGAAGGCGGGCGCCGCGGCGCAGCGCGAATGGGGCGAATGGCCCATCCGCGACCGCGCGCACGTGCTCTATCGCCTGCGCGAGCTCATGCTGAAGAACATCGACGAGCTCAGCTGGCTGGTGAGCCACGAGAACGGCAAGATCTTCAGCGAGGCCAAGGCCGAGGTGGAAAAGGGCATCGAGTGCGTGGAGTACGGCTGCTCGCTGCCGAACCTGGCCGCGGGCAACCAGCTCGAGGTGAGCCGCGGCGTGGCGTGCGAGGTGGTCTACGCGCCGCTGGGCGTGGTGGCGGGCGTGACGCCGTTCAACTTCCCGCTCATGGTGCCGCTGTGGATGCTTCCGCAGGCGCTCGTGGGTGGCAACGCGTTTGTCATGAAGGCGAGCGAGCGCGTGCCGCTCTCCACCATGCGCCTTGCCGAGATGCTGAAGGAAGCGGGTCTGCCCGCCGGCGTGTTCAACCTGGTGCAGGGTGGCCGCGAAGTGGTCGAGGCGCTGTGCGATCACCCGCAGGTGAAGGCCTTTGGCTTCGTGGGCAGCACCAAGGTGGCCAAGAGCGTGTACGGCCGCGCCAGCATGGCGGGCAAGCGCGCGCTGTGCCTGGGTGGCGCCAAGAACCACCTGTTCGTGGTGCCCGACGCCGACGTGCAGGTGACCGCCGAGAACGTGGTTGCCAGCTTCACCGGCTGCGCGGGTCAGCGCTGCATGGCGGCCAGCGTGCTGCTGGCGATCGGCGACGTGGATCACATTTTGAAGGCGGTGCGTGATCGCGCGGCCAAGATGGTGGCCGGCAAGGACATGGGCCCCGTCACCACGCAGGCCGCGCGCGATCGCATCACTAGTTACATCGACGCCGCCGAGAAGGCCGGCGCGAAGATCGTGCTCGATGGCCGCAAGGCCGGCGCCGACGCGGGTGGCTTCTGGGTTGGCCCAACCATCATCGATGGCTGCACGCCCGACATGCCCGCCGCGCGCGAGGAGATCTTCGGCCCGGTGCTGAGCGTGGTGCGCGTGCCCACGCTCGAGAAGGCCTTCGAGATCGAGAACGCGAACCCCTACGGCAACGCCAGCAGCGTCTACACCACCAGCGGCGACATCGCGCGTCGCGTGATGGGTCGCGTGGAGGCCGGCATGTGCGGCGTGAACATCGGCGTGCCGGTGCCGCGCGAGCCCTTCGGCTTCGGTGGCTGGAACGACAGCTGCTTCGGCGCGGGCAACATCACCGGCTGGGACGGCTACCGCTTCTGGACGCGTCAGCGCAAGATCACCAGCAAGTGGGCGCTGCAGCGGGATCAGAACTGGATGAGTTGATCGGGCATTCGCGCCTCTCATCATCCAGCGGGCGGCCTTATTCACACATGCCCGGGGTGAAACCCTCGGCGGAAGGCAATCCGGAAGTTGGGGCTGATTTTCCTTCGATGAGTATCGACAGGAATTTCCGCCTGATCAGGCGGCGCGGGCTCCTTTCCGGCTTACGTTCCGGCGCATGCGCGCGGAATCAACATTCGCCAGGCAAGGGACTTGACTATATATCGGTTTCGATATATGTTCCCTCCACTTCGACCCATTCGCTGGCTTGGATCGTCGCTGTTCGACCTGCGCGGCTTCCCTGAAGAAGCCCGACAGATCATCGGCGCTGAACTCACGCTGGTGCAGGGCGGAGAACTGCCGACTGACTGGAAGCCCATGCGCGGCATTGGCGCGGGAGTGATGGAGGTGCGCGTGCACCAGCCCGGCGAGTACCGGGTGCTGTTTGTGGTCAAGTTCGCCGAAGCCGTGTACGTGCTTCACGCGTTTGGCAAGAAGACACGAAAGACGCCGGATCGGGAACTGACGATTGCCCGTCGCCGATACGCGGAGATGCTGGCCCTGCGCGAACAAGGCGCCTGACCAACCCCCCATGCCCACCACCCGAAACAACGCACCCCGCCCCCGCACCACGCGCGCCACCGGCAACGTGTTCGCCGACCTCGGCTTTCCGCCACTCCAGGCGGCCAGTCTGCATCTGCGCGCACAACTCATGGCCGAGCTGATCCGGGTCGTGCGCTCGCGCAAGCTCACACAGGTTTCGGCGGCCAGGTTGTTTCAGGTGAGCCAACCCCGAATCAGCGACCTGATGCGAGCGAAGGTTGGGAAGTTCTCCAGTGACGCTCTGGTCGAGATGCTTGCAAAGGCAGGCATGGGCGTGAAGGTGCGTGCGGTGGGCCGACGAATCGTGGCGTGAGCACCGGCTTGGAGGCACGGCACGGGGCAGTTCCTTGGGGGCTTCTAAATCTGCAAACCCATCACATTCGCCGCACTTCGTGCGTTGAATACGTGCTACTATCACCGCATCTTCTGCGGTGTTTATGCGCTTCATTCACGCTGATCCTGACTGGCCCAACTTCCTCTGGAACGCCGAGGCACTCAGCACTCCGCTGGCCGCCGTCCGGCATCGCCAGGGACTGCTGCTCGGGCGCATGGGAACCTTTCCCCGAGAGCTTCGAGCCGAGGCTTCGACCACCACCCTGGCAAGCAACGCGACCGGCATGGCCGAGCTGATGCTCGATGCCACCCGTCATCAGACCAAGCCGCTCACCAAGCAGCGCCTGTTTGGGTGGCATGCCTCCCTGTTCCCCACCGCGCATGTCGGCATGCAGCGCATCACCGCTGGCGCATGGCGCACGTCAAGCTCGGAACCCGTGCGCGGAGTCTCCGAACCGGCGGGCCGCGAGCGCGCGCAGTTCGTCGCCCCAGCGGCCGATCGCATCGAGAGCGAAATGGCCACCTTCCTGGAGTGGTTCAACGGCACGCCCACGATCGACCCGGTGCTGATGGCCGGCACAGCGCATCTGTGGTTCGTAACACTTGAGCCTTTCGAGGCTGGCAATGACCAGATCGCCAGCGCCATCACCGAGATGGCATTGGCTCGCGCCGACGGAACACATGAGCGCTTCTACAGCATGTCCACTCGCATCGCGCGCGAGCGCAAGGCACACGACAAGCAGCTTTCGGCCGCACAGCGCCGTGACCTGGATATCTCACCATGGCTGGAATGGTTCATCGGCTGCCTGGATCGCGCGATCAGCGATGCGGACGACACGCTTGCACCCGTACTGCAGCGCGCCGACTTCTGGAAACGCGCACAGCGCCACACCTTGAACAAGCGCCAGCGCCTGGTGCTTGAACGCATGTCGGGCTTGCCCGAAGGCCTGCTCACCAACGCCACCTACGCGAAGATGGCGAAGTGCTCGCCAGACTCGGCCCTGCGCGACATGCGTGAAATGCTCGAATGGGGTCTGCTGCGTCGGACTGCGGGCGGCGGACGCAGCACGAGCTACCGCGTCGCGTGAATGCCTCAAGCGGGTGGTCCGTGACCGGCACCACGCGTCATTGGAATGCCGTGCCGTGCACCCCGGCATGCAATGCGCAAAAGCACTAGTCTCCGGGGATGACCAACACAACGCTCTCGGCCACTGGTGTGCTGCGCATCGCGATCCTCGCCACGCTGCTGCCGCTGGCGGCCTGCGTGTCGGTCACCTCGAACAGCACCCGGACTGGCGATGCCTCGGGCGGAAAGCCATCAACCTCGGCCCCCACCGCCCCCATCACCGAGCAGCAGGTGAACGCCGCGCAGCAGGCGTGGTGCGATGGTCTGGTGAACGTGGCGCAGACGCACGCGAAGGGCGGCGACGCCAAGGCCGTCGCGGCGAAGATGATCGACGACCTCTACGACTACGCCGACGGCAAGGTGTTCTTCAAGCCGACGCTCGCGTTCGGCCCGCGAACCTTCCGCCCGACGCGCGAGGGCGCCTTGGCGTACTTCGTGGGTGGCAACGCCGCGTTCCCCGAGGACACCGGCTTCGCGCTCAAGGGCTGGACGAAGGCCCGCTACGACAACAACGCCGCGGAGAACGGCATCCAGATCCACGGCGACATCGCGATCACGATGGGCAACGTCTTCATCACCGGACCTGACGGCAAGGAAGTGATGGTCGACAAGACCTTCGTGTTCCGCCGCTGCAAGGACGGCAACCTGCGCCTGTGCGTGCACAAGTCGGCGTTGCCGTTCAATCCGAACTGACGAACATGCGAACGCTCAAGGCGCTCACGCTTGCAGCCCTGATCATCATTTCAAGCGGCTGCGCCGAAACCTCGCTGAAGGTCGGCCTTCAGACGCGATCGGCGATCTAC
>JBMOGS010000011.1:0-47361 GCA_049318245.1 Phycisphaerales bacterium
CCTTCACCATCACCAACGGCGGCATCTACGGCAGCCTGATGAGCACGCCCATCCTGAACCCGCCGCAGTCGGGCATCCTGGGCATGCACGCGATCAAGAACCGCGCGGTCGAGTGCCCCAAGAACCCGGGCCACGTCGTGATCCGGCCGATGATGTACCTCGCCCTCAGCTACGACCACCGCATCGTGGACGGCGCCGAGGCGGTGGGCTTCCTGGTGCAGGTGAAGAACGCGATCGAGAAGCCCGAGCGGCTGCTGCTGGGCGTCTGATTCCGCGCCTCCAAAAAGTCCCGCGAACTCCCGCGCGGTCCAAATCGTGCGTGTCGTGCCGCACGGCAGTTATCTGATACTTGGCCGCGGACTTCAGCCACGTCCGCCGACTTGCGAGAATGGGAACAAGCGATCGAATCAATCGTCGCGTCGCCCGGAAAGGCGTTGCCCCGGAAGCCGGAATTCCCCGCAAGAGCTCGGCGGATGCTCGTCGCACCCCACCTTCATGCGACACTCGCGCACGCGCGCGCACGGAATTCGGTACATTTCCTGAATGTCCGGGGATGGACCTGTTTTCAACGACATGACGCGGCTTGTGAACCTCGCCGCTTCCGGGGACGAGCAGGCGGCCGCACGCGTCTGGGAGGGCATGTACGAGGACCTGCGCGACACGGCGCGTCGCGTGCTCGGTCCGACCCCTCTCAACAGCGTGGGACAGCCGGGTCCGACCACCCTTGTGCACGAGGTGTTCCTGAAGGTCTTCAAGGGCGCTGGAACACCCCCCACCTTCGAGAACCGAAGGCACTTCTTCGGATCGATGGCGCGTGCCATGGGCCAATTCCTGGTCGACTTCCGTCGCCATCACCGGCGCGAGAAACGTGGCGGCCTGGTCCGCACCATTCCGCTGGGAGTCGACATCGATCACCTGGCGCAGTTCGATGACGCGCTGGTCGCGACCGACAGCGGCCTGCTGGACGCGATCCGCGCCCTCGAGGCCGTGCATCCCCTTGCGGCCGATGTCGTCTGGCTGCGTTTCATCGCGGGACTGAGCCTGGACCACACGTCCGCCGCGCTCGGGATTGCGCCCCGCACCGTGAGCAAGCACTGGAACTTCGCGCGCGCCTTCGTGCGCCGCGAGGTGGAACGCCGCTATGGCCCCCTGCGCGATGCGCCTACCGAGGAGACGCCCCCGTGAACGGGCGCAGCAGCTCCACACCCGAAGTGGATCCACTGAGGGCAGAGCAGGTGCTTGATGAGGCGCTGCGCGCGCCGACTTCCGAGCGCGGGCTGCTGCTCGACCGATTGTGCGGCGACAACACCGCACTTCGTCAGGAGGTGGCCAGCCTGATGGGCCACCTTCCGGACCCCGAGAATCCGGACAACCCGACGGCCCCGTGGCAGGAACCGAGCCTTGAGGGTCAGGTGATCGGGGGCTGCAGGATCGAGACCCTGCTCGGTCGCGGTGGCACTGGACGCGTCTACCGCGCCATGCAGGAATGGCCGCCTCGAGCCGTCGCCGTGAAGGTGCTGCGACCTGAATTGCTGAGCGAGAGCTCTCGCCGGCGCTTCCGACGGGAGACCCGCGCGCTGGCGCGACTGGACCACCCCGCGATCGCCCGCATCCATTCCGCGGGCGTGCGGCATGACCAGGCGGCCGACCTTCCGTTCCTGATCATGGAACTGGTCGAGGGCGGCCGCAACATCACCCAGTGGTGGCGCGATGCGTCCCGTCCACTGGCCCAGAAGCTCGAGCTCTTCGCCACCGTCTGCGATGGCGTTCATCATGGTCACGTGCGCGGGCTGGTGCATCGCGACATCAAGCCGAGCAATGTGCTGGTCGGCGTGGATGGACAGCCCAAGGTGATCGACTTTGGGGTCGCTTCCATGACGGACGACGAGGGGCTGCCGGTCACCGTGACGCGCGCGATCGCCGGCACCCCCGGCTACATGGCGCCGGAGCAGTTCGAGGGTCCCCGCTCGATCGACCTGCGCACCGATGTGCATGGCCTTGGACTCCTGCTTCACGAATGCCTCACTGGGCGGCCTGTCTACGCGCGCGAGGGCCTGAACCTGCCAGCCGCCGCACGTCTGCTTGCCTCCGAAACGGCACCGCTGGTCGGCTCGACCCATCCCCAGTACCGGGGCGACCTGGAGACGATCGTCGCACACGCGCTGGAGCGAAACCCCGCGAACCGCTACCAGTCCGCGTCCGAGATGGCAGCGGACATCCGGCGCCACCTCCAGGGCCACCCGATCCTTGCGCGGCCCACGCCCGCCATGGATCGCGTACGGCTGATGGTCCGGCGCAATCCGTGGGCGGCGGCGGGATTCGCCGCGGCGATCGTGAGCGTCTCGCTCGGCCTTGCGGCCAGCATCGCGTTCGGACTGCGCGAGCGCGTCTCTGCGGCGAGGGCCGAGGCTGCCCTTGCCCAGAGCGAGCGGGCGCTCTGGCTCAGCCGGCTCGCCGAGTTCGCGCGAACGATTGAGACGCGCGACGCCGCCGGCATTCGCGTCGCCAACCTTTCGCTCGGCAAGGACGATCGCTGGCCCGTGCGCCTGCTCCGAACACTCGGCGATGAGAGCGTGGCCTTGACGGGAAAGACCGACCTCGACCAGCATCATGCGTGGATGGGCGGCGCCGTCTCGCCCGATGGCGCCTTCGTGGCCGCCGTCAGCGACGCCGCGAACGGCGTGTGGTTGCTGGACGCGAAGGATCTCTCGCTGATTCGAAACCTCTCGCCCGGTGTCGGGGCGTGGGCTGTCGCGTTCGATCCCATCCAGGGCAGGCTTCTGGTGGCGCAGGGTCGGACGCTGCATGTCTGGAATATGCCGTGGCAGGATCCCCCCAGGCGGATTCCTCTTCCATTCGACTATGGAACGGGCATTGCTCCCTCACCCGATGGCACGCGCGTCGCGCTGGCGTCCGAGGGGAATTGCTGCGTCGTCGAGTTGGACACCGGCAACGTTCTTGCACGCACCGACACGGTCTCGGGATCGACCACCCGCCTGGCGTGGAGCCCGGATGGTTCGACGATCGCGATCGGCGTGGAGCCCGAGTCGATCCGACTTCTGGACGTGGTGGACCTCTCCCAGATCCGCTCGATCCGCTCGTTCCCGCGGCGCACCCTCGCGATCGACTTCGATCCCACAGGCCGATGGCTCGCCTTCGGTGGCGACCTCCGGAAGCTTCGGGTGGTGGAGGTCGCGAATCCCGACAACGTCCGGGAGATCGCCCTCGATCATTCCATCTGGGGCCTGCGGTGGCATCCCGATGGCACGCGGATCGCGATCGGTGATCGTGGCGCGGGCGTTCGACTGGTCGAGGTTCCGCCGGACGGCGGTCCGATTCGCCGCGCCGGTGACTTCTGCGGCCATCAAGCCGAGGTCTGGTGGGTGGAGTGGAATCGTGCCGGTGACCGGCTCTACTCGTTCGGGCAGGCCGAGACACACGCGTGGCGTGACCGACCCCGAAACGGCCCGCCCTTCTTCGAACTTGGCGCTCCAGGCCTCGCGCTGGGCCGCCTTGCGAACGGATCGATCGCTGCACTGGCCGCCGATGGCTCCGTATGGGAGGTTCCCGACGCGTGGAACGCGGAGCCCCGACGTGTCCACGCGGGTTCCGCTCTCGCCGCGACCGCTGCCGCGATCAGCGCATCCGGTGAACGGTGGGCATGGATTGATCCGTCGGGACGCATCACCGTGGTGCAGGCGACCGATGGAAGCGAGCGAACCATCCAGTCCGAATCCTTCGTGGAACCGGCCACCTTCATGGCGTTCTCCCCGTCGGCGCGAAGGCTGGCGGTCTCGGGTCGCAACGCGAAGGACCCCCTGCTGATCGTGGACATCTCCAGTGGCGCCATCGTCGGCCGGGTTCAGGGTCTCTGGAACCAGCGCCCGACGAGCCTGATGTGGATCAGCGAGGATGAGATCATCGCCGGCGACTATTCCACCGCGCGCGTGGTGATGCGTGAACCCGATGGGACATGGCGCGCACGGCAAACCCTCACGGGTCCGTGGACAGGTGCTCGTCTCACTCGAAGCGACACCGCGCTGACTGGCTCATTCTCGGGCGAGATCATCGAGCGCTCCGTGCGGTCGGACGACCGGGTGCGCGTCTTCCCCGGCCTGACGGACATGGGCCTTGGATCCGCCATCTCCGATGACGACACGCTGCTTGCCGCCGTCGGAACCGACCGCCGGCTGCATGTCTTCGACCGCGCCACGGGGGAGCAGCTGATCAGCGTGCTGGGGCATCCACCCGGTCGCATGGTGCATGCGGTGGAGTTCTCGCCAAGCAACTCCCATGTGGTCACGCTCGACGTGGGTGGAGGGCTTGCGATCTGGGACACGCGCGGACCGCGCAACGCCGCAGGCGCGCTCAACCATGCGAATCAGTGACGATCCGGCTCGTTCCGGATGCTCGCGAGTTGCTCGGCCCTCTTGGGGTCCTGGTCAGGCGTGACACCCATGTATTCCAGCGTCTCGTCGATCACGTCGCGACAGACGGGCCCCGCGATGCTTCCGCCGAAGTGGCCCTTGCCCTTGTCGGGATCGTCGATCACCGTCAGGCACACGATGCGCGGGTTGCGATAGGGCGCCCCTGCGATGAACGAGGCGGTGTACCGATCGTCGTAGTACCCCTTGCCCTGACCCTTGGGCTTCGCCAGGTGCGCCGTGCCCGACTTGCCGAACATGCGATACAGCGCGCTCTGCGCCTTGCGACCGGTGCCCTCCGTGACCACGCCCTCCATCGCCTCGCGCGCCTGGAGGGCGATCGCCTCGGGCAGCACCCGCTTGGCGGACGTGGCACTGGTGCTCTCGGCCTCCGCGCTGCCAAGCATCAGTCGCGCCGGCACCATCGTGCCGTCACGACAGAACGCGCTGAAGGCCTGCACCATCTGCACCGGTGTCACGCTGATCTCGTAGCCCATGCACACGCTGGACTGCGTGTACTTCGACCATGACTTGGACGAGGTCACGCGGCCCTCGCTCTCGCCGGGAATGCCCACGTTCGTGCGCTGCCCGAAGCCGAAGCGCCGCACCGCGTCCTGCATCTGCGCGAACGTCATGCGCTCGGCGGCCTTCACCATGCCCAGATTGAGGCTCTTCATGAGCACGGTCTTCCACGAGACGGGCCCGTAGTACTTCACGTCGGTGATCAGGCGACCGAAGGGTGTCCGGTACGGGCCTCGGCCCAGCGGCAGCACGGAATCCGGCTTGAACTTCCCGAGCTCGGTCGCCACCGCCCACACGAATGGCTTGAAGGTCGAGCCAGGCTCGTACGGGTCGGTGACGTTTCGATTGCGGCCAAGCGACGGATGGATGCCGCGCGACGGATCCGTGGTGACCTCGGTCCAGCCGCGGCGAGGCGTCAGCGTGTCCGCAATCGCCAGGATGTCGCCCGTCTCCACGTCCATGACGACGCAACGGCCACCACCCGCATGGAATTCCTTCACCGCGTCACGCAGGTTGCGTTCGGCGATCTCCTGCACCACGAGGTCGATCGAGAGTCGCACATCCTCGCCATCCTTCGAGGGGCGATAGTCGCGCTCGTCGATCCACAGGGGTCGCATGCGGGCGTCTCGCAGGAACGCGAGGTTGCCGTCCGAACCCTGCATGGCCGTGTCATGCGCCAGTTCGGCGCCCGACTGTCCCTTGCGCTCGGTGCCGATGCGTCCGACCACCTGCGCGGCGATGTCGCCGGCCGGGTAGGTGCGCTCGGGATAGCTCTCCACCCCGACGCCCTTCAGGTTCAGGCGCCGGATCTCGGCGACCTGCGCATCGGTCAGGCCCTCGGCCACGATGTGGTAGCGATCCTCCGCGCGGCGACGCAGCTCCGCCTCGATTTCGGAAGGCCTCTTCTCCAGGATGCTGCCGAGCGCCAGCGAGATGTCCTTGAACGGATCCGCCGTGGCCTGCGATTCGGGATCCGCCTTCTGCGCCTTGCGGACGCGCTCCCACCCGTGCTCCCAGAGGAGGGCCGGATCCACGAACACGCGGCGCGCCATCAGGCTGGTCGCGAGCACGCGACCTCGCCGATCGAGGATCTGCCCGCGCTCCGCAAGTTCGCGCGCGTCGCTGCGATGGGTGCCGGCGGCGCGCTCGAGTTGCTCGTTCGGATTCGTCTTCAGCCACGCGATGCGGGCGGACGTGCCCAACAGGGCCACGATCACGCAGGACACGAGCACGCGGCCCCAGCTTCGCGTGCGCCACGCCTGCGCCTCGGACACGCTCGTGATCGACTGGCCCGTCATCCGCCGAACTCCACGGTGGGTCGATCCCGCTCGGCCACCGGCTCCTGGCGCGTGGCCAGCCGGGGCTGCGTGGGCCTGTTCGGTGCGTCCATGCGGAACGGAATCGGCTGCCAATCCAGCTTCAGCGCCGCGATCGCCTTGCGAACGGCATCGGGCTTGACGGCCGTCGCCACCGCGGCGCGTCGGCGGCCGATGTCACGTTCCTGCTCCTGCAGCCGCCAATGGCCGCGCGAGATCTCGGCGACCTGCTCGAATCGCTGATGCCGCAACGCCAACAGCGCCGTGGCCATCAGGCCCAGCGCGAACACGATGGCGATGCTCTTGCCGAACATGTGCAACGCGATTCAGCGATCGGCGCCCTTGGCGGCGACGGGCTTCTTCGTCGGCTTCTTCGGCGGCTGCCTGGACGCGGGCTTCGCGGCAGGCTTCGCTGCGGCCTTGGGCTCGGGCTGCGGCTTCACCTCCACCGTCACTTCGCCACCGATCGGCGTGCGCGAATCGATGGTCACGATGTCCGCCGCGGCCATCGCGGCGACGGACGTCTCGGTCTCCGCGACAGGCGCGCTGGCCGACTCGGTCTTTCGGGCGGCGCCGGGCTTCAGCACCTCGACGGGTGGGATGCGGATGGTGACACCCTTGCGGATGCGGGTCGGATCCGGGATCGCCTTGCGGTTGTACTTCGCGAGCGCCATCGAGAGCGAGCCGTCTCCGTACTCGCGCTTGCAGATCGCGTAGAGCGTCTCGCCATCGGCGATCGGATGCATCTTCACGCCCGGCTCGCTCTCCTGCTTCGACGCCACCCGGCGCGTCTCGGCCTGAGGCGTGACACCGACCGGATGGACGGTCGAGGTGATCTGCTGCGGTGCGGGCATCGACGAGATCGGCGTGACGGCACTCGCCTGCTGGATCCCCGTGCCGCTCGGTTCGGGCTGCGACGGCTGCAGCGACACCGCACCCGCCGCGGGCATGGGCGCCAGCGTGATCGAGCGTGGCGCGCGATCACTCGCGGTCGAAGCCACGCCGAAGGCGACGGATTCCTGACGATGGGCCGCGCTGAAGTGATCGCTCACCAGGATTCCCACGAAGAGCAGGAGTCCGAAACCGACCACCAGCGCCAACTTGTTCTCTCGTGTCATGTCGCATCCTTGCGTTGCGCGCGGACGTGCTGCCGTCCGTGCATTCGTCCATCACCCCGCCGCGGAAGCATCCTCCTTCCGCGACTCGATTCGGGCGGCCCTCAGCTTGGCCGACCGAGAACGGGGATTGTCTCGTTGCTCCGTCTCGTTTGCCACCACGGGCTTGCGCGTGATCCGGGTTGCCCATCCTTGGCGTTCCCAGTCGGCGAAAGCCCTCTTCGTGGATCGGTCCTCGAGGCTGTGGAAGGACAGAATTGCCACCCGCGCTCCTGCCGCCAGCCACGAAGCGGATCCAGCGGCCCCTTCGGAGGCCGACTTCCCAAGGTCCGAAAGGAAGTTATTCAGGCTGTCCAGCTCGCCGTTCACGGCGATCCGAAGCGCCATGAAGGTTCGCGTGGCGGGATGCACCCGACTCTGCCGCGCACGGGCACCATACGCCCGAACCACAGCCTGCGAAAGGTCTTGTGTTGTTCTGAGGCTTCCCTGATCGCGTCGATCCACGATGGCCCGAGCGATCCGGCGCGCGAAGGGATCCTCACCCAGGTGGTAGATGAGATCCGCCAACTCGGACTCCCGCATGCGACCAAGCAGATCCGCGGCGGTGGGCCCCTGCGACCGATCCAGCCGCATATCCAGAGGCCCTTCGGACTGGAACGCGAAGCCACGCGTGGGGTCATCCATCTGCGTGCTCGCGAAGCCGAGGTCCGCCAGCACCACGTCGGCACGAAGGCCCTGGCTTTGCAGCACCGATCCGATCCGATCGAAGTTCCCGTGCACGGGAATCACGCGCGGGGGCTGCGGCAGCGCCCGGATCCGCTCCGCCGCGAACCCAAGGTTGCCTGCATCAAGATCCATCAGCACCAACGTGCCGTCTCGACCGATCCGACGCGCGAGCAACTCGGCGTGACCCCCACGTCCGGCGGTGCCGTCGAACACCGTCTCGCCTGGAGCCGGCGCGAGCGCCTCCAGCACCTCGGCCGCGAGCACCGGGAGATGGCCGATGGGCTCCATGCGCTCCGCTCAGTGCAGGTCGCGCGCGGGCGCGGGCTCGGCGGTCGGCGCGATCGGGGCGGCATCGGCCGCGCGCTCCGCCGTCTTCATCTGGATCTGCCAGCTGGCCTGACGCGCAGCCTTGATCGCCATGGCCGAGATGAACGCGAAGAACGCGAACGCCAGCGACATCACGGCCAGCACGCGCGTGCCCGTCAGCTGCCGCGTCGCCGCCATCGCGACGCCAAGGATGGCGAAGCACACCGTGATCGCGTACAGCGCGAACACCGCACGCTTCACGGTGCCCAGTGAACGCTTCAGAAGATGGTGGATGTGATTGCTGTCGGCGCTGTGAAAGGGCATGCCGGCCATCTTGCGGCGGATGATGGCGAGCACCGTGTCCAGGATCGGAAGCGAGAAGACCACCAGGCCCGCAACGACCAGCTCGGTCTGGCCATGCTCGCCGAAGCTCATGATGATCACGACGCACAGATAGCCCAGCAGCAGGCTTCCGCAGTCCCCCAGGAAGATGATCGCGGGATTGAAGTTGAATGGCAGGAATCCAAGGGTCGCTCCCAGCAAGGCCAGCGAGAGCATGACACGCATGCCGACCAGCGACTTCTCGGGATCGGTGACCGGATCCGTCATCGCCATGATCAGGCTGATGCCCAGCAGACCAATCGCCATGATCGCGGTGGTTCCCGAGAGCAGACCGTCCAACCCGTCGATCAGGTTGGCGGCGTTGCAGCCGCCGACGACGAACAGTGCCACGAGCGCGGTGCCCACCCAGTAGAAGAGCTCGGAATTCCGGATCACCAGCGACCCGACGCTGAGCAGCGACAGATCGGGCGGTCCGAACATGGGGTTCAGCACGCCCTCGGCCAGCTTCGGCCCGACGTCCTCGATCGCGAGCGCCGCCGCCGCCACCAGCTGACCCGCCACCTTCAGTCTTGGATCCCACTTCCAGATGTCGTCCGCCAGACCCGTGAACACGATGGCGACCATGCCGATCACCACGGAGAACGGCACCACGCGAAGCAGGCCCGCCTCGCCACGGGTCAGGAACGCGGCCGCGATCAGCGAGGCGACGACCCCGAAGAAGACAGCCAGACCTCCGAGATACGCCACCGGATACGCGTGCAGCTTGCGCTGCCGATCCGGCATGTCGATGATCCCGGCGTTCACGGCGACCTTGCGAACGATCGGGGTGGCAAGCAGGGTCACCACGAAGGCCGTGAGGAACACCGGCGCGTAGCCGTTGAGCAGTTCGAGCGGACCGAAGATCACGCCTTCAGGCTGGGCTGGCGGCGCGGTGGTTGGAACGACCGTCATGTTCATGCGGCCTCCCCGTGCGCAGCGCCCGTTCGAATGGCCTGCGCCAGATCCGTGATGGTCTGGTCCAGACCGATGCGCGGCGCGAAGCCGATGGCGCGTCGAATCCGCGTCAGGTCAGGCTGGCGCGCACGCAGATCCTCGAAGCCTGGCCCGTAGGCGGTTTCGTAGGGCAGGTGCACCAGCGCGGAGCCACTCTTCAGCTGGCGCACGACCCGCTCCGCGAGCCCGCGGATCGTGATCGGCTCGTCGGAGCCCACGTTGAACACGCCGCCTGCGGCATCGGCACTGGCAAGCAACGCGTCCAGCGCGTGGGTCACGTCGCGCACGTCGGCGAAGCATCGGCTCTGCAAACCGTCCCCATGGATCTCGAGCGCGCGTCCCACCAGGGCCGCCTCGACGAAGCGGGGCAGCACCATGCCCCAGCGACCGATCTGACGCGGTCCCACGGTGTTGAAGATCCGCGCAACCACGACGGGAAGACCCTGTTCGCGCCACGCGGCCAGTCCCAGCCACTCGTCGAGCGCCTTCGCGCAGCCATAGCTCCAGCGGACCATGCCGGTGGGTCCGTACACCACGTCGTCTCCCTCGGCGAACGGCAGCTTCGCCGCCTTGCCGTACACCTCGCTGCTGCTTGCGATCAGGATGGGCACCCGGTGTCTCCCGGCGATCCGAAGCGCCGCCGACGTCTCGATCACGTTCGTCTCGATGGACTGCATGGGCCGCTCCATCACCCGCCGGACACCGACCGCGGCCGCCAGATGGAAGACCCGGCTCGGCGCCTCCGGAAGATCGGTCCGGTCGACATCCGAGACCGTGGCTCGGATGAAACGCAGGCGATCGCCCCCATGGAGCCGAGCCTCGCGAAGGTTGGCCTCGCTTCCCGTGGACAGGTCATCCACGACGATCACCCGCTCGCCTCGGGCGAGCAGTCGATCGACCAGGTGCGAGCCGATGAAGCCGGCTCCGCCTGTCACGAGGATGGGTCCGGACGTGGGCACGGGATCAGGCCGTCTTCGGCTTGCCCCTCTTCTTGCCCTTGGCAGCGCCCGCTTCCCTGTCCGCGCCACCGAACGCGGTGGTGTGTTCGGCATACTCCGCCATGGCCTCGGCGTTCTTGCGAAGATATCCGCCAGCCGTCATGTGCATGCGATTCAGCACGGCGCCCAGATACTCCGCTCGACTGTCCATGATCTGGCCTGCAAGTTTCATCACGAGCCCGCGCTGATCCTTCCAGGCGCAGGCAACGACGATGGCCGCATCGACCTTGTTGGCCAGCACGAGCGACTCTCCCGCCACGATGCTGGGCGGTCCGTCCACGATCACCAGGTCATAGTGCTCACGTGCCCATGCCAGCACCTGGTCGGTCCTTTCGGAATTCAGGCGCTCGAAGATGCGGTTGGCGGGCGCACCGGCGCCCAGCATCGAAAGATTCGGGCTCACCTCGATCACAAGTTCCGCAGGATCCTGACCCATCAAGGCTTCGCCAAGCCCTGGCTGGCCCTGCGGCGAACCGAGCGCTCGCGCCAGCCCTGGCCGTCGCATGTTGCCGCCCACCAGCAGCACGCGACGTCCAACGGCGGCTTCGCAGGCCGCGAGATTCAGCGCCACCGTGGTGGTGCCTGCCTCGGGCATGGCGCTGACCACGAGCAGCGTTCGCGCGCCAAGCGCCTGCATGCCCTTGTAGACCTGCGAACTCAGCTGGCGGTAGTTCTCGGCGATGATCGAACGCGGCACTTCACGCACGACCATCTCCGCACGCTTCGGCTTGGCCGGATCGTCCTTGAGCTCCGGAATCACGCCAAGGATCTTGCCCGGGAGCGCGGAGAGATCACTCGGGTACTTCACGCGCTGATCCAGGAACTCCCGCACGAACAGGATCAGCACGTACAGGCCCGTCACCAGCACCGCCGTGGCGGGAATCATCACCTTCAACTGCGGGAAGGTGATCTCGCGAGCCTTGATCGCTTCCTGCACGATCTCGATGCGGTTGCGCTCGTCGCGCGCGAGCGCCAGGTTGATGTCCTGGATCGTCTTGCCGATCTCCTTGCGCTGTTCCTGCAGGATGTCCAGCTGATCCTCCAGGGAGCGCATCTCGGCCATGTTCGCGGTGAAGCCCTCGACCTTCTTCGCCGCCGCGGTAAAGTCCTCTTCCTGCTGCTTCAGGAGCGACGTCAGCGACTCATCCCGATTGAAGGCGTCCTTGTAGTCGGCAGCAAGATTTCGGGCCAGCACCTCCTCCAACTTCCGCTCATACGATGCGCGCGCCGCGTCCGTCTGTGCACGCAACTGCAGGTAGTCGGGGTGCGACGCGCCAAACTGCTGCTTCACGGCGGCAAAGCGGCGCCCCAAGTCCTCGTTGTCACGCTGCAGCTGCAGGAGGATGGGATCCTCCTGCGCACGGCGTCGGTCGTCGTCGCTGATTCCCTGCTCGTTCCGCTGCTTCTTCTCGATCTGTGCGCGCCGCGAGCGGGCCAGGTTCAGTTCCGCGGTCGTCTGCGCGATGTCATTGCGGAGCTTCTGAAGCGTGCTCTGGTTCTCGCTGTTCGCCTCGGTCAAGCTGGTCAGACGGTTCTGCTTGATGAAGTCCTGGATCTGCTCCTTCCTCTGCAGGATCGCGTCGTCGAGCTGCTGACGACGGTTCTCGAACTGCTTCAGCGTGGTGGAGTAGCGCGAGTCCTCGTCATTCTGTCGCTTGTTGCGGAATGTCTTCGCGATCGAGTTGAGGATGATCGGGCCGTCCTCGGGCACGTGCGTCAGCATCGACAGGTAGAAGATCTGGGTTCCGCGCTGGTGTCCGGACCGAAGGCGTTCCTCGAGCGCCTGCAGCGCATCCTCGACGATGAACACGCCCTTGTCGTCGCGATAGGCTTCGCTCCAGACGGTCTTCTGGACCTCGGGGCGCTGCAGTGCCGACTTCAGGTTGTCCTTGCTGATGAGGCGCGCCACTTCGGTCTGCGCCAGGCGCACCACCGTGTCCTCGGTGGTGATGTCCTTCGCGGACAGCGCGTTCGCGTCCTCGAGCTGGCTCTTGAGCTCGAACATCACCTTGGAAGACCACAGCGGGTACAGGATCGAGAAGGCGTAGTTGAGACCGACCCCCAGCGCGGCACCGACGATGAAGACCGCGATCAACTTGTAGAGGTTCTCGCGGATCACCCGGACGGGGTCGAGCACGGGGCCCGACGGACGCGGCCGTTGCGGAGCTTGGGCGGGGCGCGGGGTGGATGGCGGGGTTGCGGCGCGAGTCATGATGCGTGGTCCTCGTTCACTGGAGTGACTTGATGATCCGGTCGCGATCGGCGACCTGTTCGTCGTTCAGCTTGAGCGCGGCGAGTCGTTCAAGCGTAGACCTGGCCTCGTCCTTCCGGCCCGAGGCGACGAGCGCCTCCGCCAGATGCAGGATGGGCGAGGCGCTCGGCGCCATGGTGACCGCGCGCTGCAGCGGCGCAAGGGATTCCTGTGCCTTGCCGGCCTTGAGCAGCACGTACCCGAGCGTGTCCTGCAGATCCGCCACCTGCGGCGCGATCTCGACGGCCTTGGTGGCCCATGCGATCGCCTTGTCCGGCGCGCTGCCGCACTTGGCGGTCACGAACGCCGCGTTGTTCAGCGCCGGCGCCGAGTCGGGCAGCAGCGCGATCGCCTTCTCGAAGAGCGGCAGCGATCGCTGACAATCCCCCATCACGTAGGCGATCTCGCCCGCCTCGATGAACGCTGCGCTGCCGAGTTGCGGATTGTCCTTGGCGGCGGCGGCAGCCTCCTCGAGATACTTGATCGCGGCGTCGGTGCCGGTCTTGCCCTGCTGTCGCCACACCGTCGAGAACCCGCGCAGGTGATGGAAGTCCGGCGCCTTGCCGGCCAGCGCGTTGCGCGCGAACGCCTCGCCTTCCTGCGGCCGATCCTGGAACGCCTGCGCGAGCGCGCGGTACCAGAGATCCCAGGTGCCCGCGGGATAGCTGCCCTTCGCGATGCCGTCGCGAATGCTGGCGTGCGCGTTGCGCAGTGCCTGCAGACCCGCATCCCGCTGCTTGGAGTTGACCAGCGCCGCACCAAGCGCGCACTGGAGCGCGGGGCTCGTGGACACCACCTTCGGATTCGCGCGCAGCTGCGTCACCACGCCCGCCCAGTCCGCGTCCTTGCGCTGCACCCGGGAGTTGACCGCTCGCATGAGCGTCTCCTCGGTCGGTTCCGTGGCGAACGCCCGATCGAAGGCCGCCGTGGCCTCCTGCTCCTTGCCCTGCGACTGGTTGATGGTGGCGATGATGGTCGGCCACTCCGCGCTTCGAGGCTCGACCTGCGCGGCTTCCTCCACCACCGAGATCGCGCGGATCTGGTTGCCGGAACGCATCAGCAACTCGATCAGGAGCCTGCGACCATCCTGCGACTGGGGCGCCGATCGCACGAACTGGTCGATCAGCGCGATCGCCGCCGGAAGGTCGTTGCGATCCAGGAGAACGTCCTTCTTCACGCGAATCGCCGGGAGGTACGTGCTCAGCAGTCCCAGCGCACGGTCGGCCGCCTTCTCGGCGGCCTGCAGGCGCGCAGGATCTCGCGTGCGCAGGAACGCGCTCCGCTCGGCGTCGGCCAGACCGGCCCAGGCCACGAAGTTGTTCGGGGCGATGTCCGCCGCGCGGCGGTAGGTCTCGATCGACTTCTCGGCGGCCGTCGCGGCGGCGGCGGCGTCACCGGCGGCCATCGCGGCGTCAGCCTGGCCACCGAGGATCGCGGCGCGCAGCAGCGCGACGGTGCTGTCCGAGCCGCCGAGCGTCTTCTCGGCCAGGTCGACGAAGCGGACGGCCGCCTCGTAGTCGCGCAGGTTCTGGCAGATCTCGGCCAGTCGCAGCGCGAGCTTCGCCTGCACCTCGCCCGAAAGCGCCTGAACCACCGGCTCCAGCACGTCCCGCGCGCGCTTCCACTGCTGGCGGTTGAACCAGAAGTCGGCCACCTGGATCTCGGCGTTGCGAGCGGTCGGATCCTGCAGCTTGATCGCCTCGGCGAACGGCTCCGCGGCCCGCTCCGGCTGGCCATTCTCGGCCAGGTACGCACCAAGGGAAAGCCAGAGTCGAAGGGCTGCCGGACCCTGCACCTTGGCGATGTCCGCGCGCAGCGACGCCTCGCCTTCCTTCACCTGCCCGAAACGGGCGAGTGCACGGGCCTTCATGAGCGCCAGCAGCGGCTCGTCGGGCGTCTGCTTCTGCAGGAGGTCCACGATCTGCATGCCCAGATCCACGTTGGCCTGCGCCGCCTGCTGCAGTTCACGGGAGCGCGTCAGCGGCGTCATCGCCTGCAGCTTCTCCTGCGTGAACTTCCGTCGACCCTCGGCGTCCAGCATGATGGTTGGATCGCCGGGATTCTCCAGAAGCATCTGTGCCAGTGCCATCGAGTTGGCCCGGAACCCGGGCGAATCGTTGTAGAGGCGGCGGCGCATCGCGAAGGCGCCGGTGCGGTCGCCCACCTGCGCCTCGATGCCAAGCCATGTGTCCATGGTGTCACGGTTCGTCGGATTCGCGCGCGCCAACTCCCGCAGGATGTCGAGCGCACGCGTGCGCTGGCCGCTTCGATCCAGCATCACGGCGTAGAGACGCGCCGTGTTGATCTCGTTCGGTCGGCGGTCATATGCCAGGCGGATCGCCTCGACGGCCTCGTCCAGCCGACCCGAACGCTCCAGCAGGATGCAGATCTGGCGAAGCAGCATCGGCGACTCGTCACCCGCCTTGCGCGCGGCCTCCAGAAGCTGCAGTGCCTCGCTCTGCTTGTCCTGCGCCAGCAGCGCGCGCGCACGCAGCGTTGCACCGATGCCTCGTTCACCAATGTCGTCGGCGACCGCCGCGATGCGCTCGTTGGTCTGCCAATCCTTGGCTTGCGTGGCGTCCAGCGCCGCACGCTCCAGCAGGGCCTCGCTGCGCGGATCGGCCTTCAACGCCTCATCGAGCGCCTTCGGCATCATCCCGCGCGCGCGATCCAGAGCGCCCTTCGCGGTCGTGCGGTCGGCCTCCGGAAGGTCCGGGGCCTGCAACGTCTCCTCGAGCTGGCGCGTCAGGTCCGACAGCGCCAGGTATCGATACACCGACTGCACGCGCGGGTCCGCGTACTGCAGGCGAACAGCCTCCAGCACACGGTCCAGCGGATCCTTCGACGAGAGCACCGCCTTGAACTGCAGCAGACGTTCCTCGTTCGGCTGCACCTCCAGGCCCTTGTCGATCCACTCCTTCGCCTTCACCGGATCGTTCCGGACGAGCGCGTAGAACTGCGCCAGCGCGACCAGCAGTCGCGCGTCCCGCGGATCCGCCTTGATCGCCTTGTAGCCCGCGAGCAGGTCCGCCTCGGCGCCATCCACGTCGCGCGCAAGCAGCTTCCGCTCCGTGCTTCCAAGCAGCGCGGCGATCGCGTCACCCTGGTTGGCGGTGGCGGCACCGGCGGCCGTGGTCTCCATGCCGCGCAGCCCTTCCAGCTTGGCCTTCGCGGTGGTGAGGGACGGATCGATCTCCAGCACAAGCTCGTAGGTTCGTCGCGCCTGGTCGTACCGACCCGTCGCGGACTCGATCTCGCCGCGCATCATGAGCAGCGGGGTGTAGCCGGGATAGCGCTCCACACCCTCGTTCGCGACCCGCATGGCGCTGCCGGCCTCGCGTCGCGCGAGGTTCGCGAACGCCGCGTACAGGTACGCGTCGGGAGGCGGCGTGGCCTGGCCCTTCAGGATCGTGTCGAACAGCGCCACGGCGTCCGCCACGCGATTCTCCGCGATCGCCGCCTTCGCCTGGATCAGCTGCGAGGTTCCGCGCTCGCCGATGGACTCGAGGAATTTCACGGCCTCGTCCCGCATCGCCGCCATCTGCGGGATCATGGCCGTCCGCTTCGCCTCGTCGGCCTCCTGTCGCCACTTCTCGAACATGGTGTTGAACAACGTGATCACCGCATACATGCGCGCCTCGTCCTGCACGAGCGACTCGAGCGAGACGGGCAGGTTCGGCATGCCGCGCGTCTCCTCGGCGACCTCGCGCGCGAGGTCCGGCTTCGACTGCGTCGCGGCGATCATCAGCAGGCGTCGGGCGACCATGTCCTGCGGGTGACGGCGAATGCGTTCCTCCAGCAGCGAGATGACGCGATCCAGCCACGTGTTGCTGCGCGCGTTGAGCAGCTCGGAGGCGATCTGCAGCGACTTGGAGCGGTCGTCCAGGACCGTTTCCGCCACCTCCGAGAGCTTCTTGCGGGCGTCCTCGACCTGCTCCGCGGTCACGCCGGGCTCCCGCCGATCCAGACGTCCCCGCAACCGGCTCAGTTCCGCAACGCGCCACGCGTAGCTGTTGGGGAGCGCAGTCCGGGCGCGCGCGATGTTCGCGTCCAGCTGTTCGAAACGGCGCCGCGCATCCGCCACGCGCTGGTCCGACATGAGCCTGTCCGCGCCCATTTCCTCCGATCGGAGCAGGTCCAGCCACGCGTCCTCCATCGAGGGATCCGCAGCCACGACCTCCTCCAGCAGCTTCTCCGCGTCCTGACGCTCCTGCTCGGTGATCGTCTCGGACCGACGCAGCGAGCCGACGGCCTTCCAGTACTTGAGCCGGTTCTGGGCCGGATCGGTCGCTGGAATGCGCTGCGCCACGTTGTCAGCCTCGGTCGAGAACTCGCGCCACAGCACGTCCGCGTTGAACACGTTGTTGCGGTCGTACAGGGTCTCCATGGCGCGCAGCCACGGCGCGGGATCCTCGGGGGTCGCGCGGGCTCGCTGCAGGCGCACGCCGATCAGCTGGTTGTAGTAGTCGCGCGCCTCGTCGGTGGTGGCGGGCACGAACTTGGACAGCGCCTGATCGAGCGCGTCCAGGTAGCGGACATCGGTCTGCCGGCGGTTGACGGCGCGGCCGAAGAACCCGATGGCCTTGCGATAGTCGCCGTCCTTCATGTAGCGCTCGCCGGCAGCGAAGTTGCGCTCGGGTCCGGCGACCCGCTGCCAATACAGCGCGAAACCGATCAGGCCGACGCCGACCACCAGGATCGCCAGGAAGATGCCGATGAAACGCAGGTTGAGCTTGGACTTTGCCATGTTCAGTTCGTCTTGGGTGAGGCGTGGGTGGATGCGGTCTCGCCGCGTTCGATCGCGGGCCAGTCCGGCAGGCATCGCATGAGGTGCGGGAGGATGGTCTCGAGCAGCTCCGCCGTCATGCGGTCGAACTTCGGCAGGACCTCGTCGGGACTGCCGGGCAACTGCGCGGAAAACTGCAACTTGCAATAGTAGGCGTACCGATCCGAGAGCTTGAAGCTCAGGTTTCGCACCGCCAGCGCCGACGGCGTCACGGCGCCATTGGCGATGAACAGGTATCCGCCCAGGGCGGTGGCCTTCGGATTCCGTGGATCCTGGAACGCCGTGACGGTCATCTCCATCTTGCCCAACGGCATGGACACCGTCTCGGTCTTGCGCGTGATCGGATCCCTGACTTCGGCCAGCGCGTAGCGCTCGCCGGAGCCCGGCTGCACCGGGCCGCCCGCCTCGTCCCATCCCTTGCGGCTCAACTGCACCGGACGGACCATCGGCTGCCCGGTCATCACGAGGCCATTCGCGTTCCAGCACCGTTCGGGAATGTGCGGCACGGCATCGATCATGCCGGTGTAGTACGCCGCGTGCACCTGCATCACGCCCTTCGCGGGGTCTCCGTCCACGGCATAGAAGCGATCGAGGTAGTTCTGCGTGCCGAGTTCCTCGATGAGGGCGTCGGAGAACACGGAGTCCTTGCCGATCTGCTTCCACGAACCCAGGGCCGCGGGCAGCGAGTCCAGCGGCTCGCGCAGCGAGACGGGTTCCTTCTTCAGGTACACCTGCAGCTGGCCCAGCGCCATCCGGAATCCGGCGCCGCCAAGCGCCAACGCGGCGCATCCGGCGATGAAGGCGCTTCGCACGGCACGGTCAACCTGCATGGGCGGCCTCCTGCGTGTCCGTCACGACCAGGTTGCTCAGGATCCACAGCACGAGCAGGTAGAGCAGGAACGCCGGCACCAGCCAGAGCAGTCCGATGAAGTGGTGGAACTCGCCGGCGGCGAACTCGGGATTGACCAGCGTCAGCACGCCCAGCGTGGCCACGCGAAGCACATTCACGAACACGGCCACAGGCACGCCCATCAGGACCAGCGCCACGCGCTGCCAGATGGTCGGCAGGCTCACGTACGCCATCGCCACGCCCAGCGCCAGGAACGCGACCAGCATGCGCATGCCGCTGCACGCCTCTGCCACGTTCAGCAGGTGCGGCTTGCCTGCGTCGAAGACGGTCAGCACGTTGCCGGTCAGGTCCACGTCCAATCCGAACAGGCTGAGCAGGAGATACGCGCCCTTGGCGGAGATGTCCTGCAGCCTGTAGGTGACCACGCTGATGAAGCGCTCGCTCACGTACTGGCCGAACACGATCACGTAGGCGAGCGGGAACCAGAGCCAGCGCATCCAACGCCAGCCCGTGACAAGCAGCACGAGACCGAAGAGCGTCATGCCCACCGCGACGCCTCGGATGTTGTGGTGCTGCAGTGCCGCAGGGCCGAGCGAGCAGATGGCGTATCCAACGAGACCCAGGATCACGAGCGCGAGTCCGGACCACGCTGGGCGCACCTCGGACTTCCGCAGCGCCTCGCGACGCATCCACACGAACCATCCGCCGATGAACGGGATCAGGAGCGTGTGACCCCAGTCCGACGGATGACTCAGCGAGTAACGGACCTGCTTCGAGAGCCAGTCCCAGAAGACGATGGTGAAGAGCGCCAGCGCGATCGCACCCGCCACGATCGCCCGCCGGGCATCGATCTCGATGCCGCGCTCCGGGCGGACTTCGGGGATTGCGGATTGGGCCAGGCTCACGCGCGTTCTCCTGGATTTGTCCGCGGGAGGGGCATCCGGGCGCCTACGAGGTCGTCACGGTCCCGTTCACGCGTTCTTCAGGTCACTGTCCGACCACGTTGACCGGCGGTGCACCGAAGATGTCGTTGCCCCAGTTCCGGTCCACCAGGAAGCCGAAGCCGTAGGTCATGCGGAAGCCGTTCCGGATCACCGCCAGCGGCGTTGCCCAGAAGTTGGTTCCGATGTTGATGTGGTCATCGGGGCGCAGGAAGATGTCCGGCTCGGACCGATTGCGGATGGCCGCAAGGTTCACGCGGATGCAGGCTTCCTTGTCGGTGCCGATTCGTCGGACCAGGTCCACGCGCTGCGGGATCGCGAGCTCGCCGAGACCGCCCGCGGCAGCCACCAGACGACTCAGCGTCAGCTTTCCCGAGGTCGGCAGGTTGTACACGCCGGGACGCGCGATCAGTCCATCGATGTAGACCACGCCCACGTCGCCCGTGTCGCAGTACAGCATGTCGTCGGGACGGATGATGACGTTCAGGTTCGCCGCGCCACGGACAAGCTGGTTGTAGTCGATCTCGATGACGCGGCTCTCGAAGGCCTTCTTGGCCTGGTTCTTCGTTCGGGCGCGAGCGGCTTCGCCCGTCTTCAGACCGGGCGTCGCGTCGGTCACCGCAGTCGCGGCAGCGGACGAATCGACCGGCGCCAGCGTCGCCGCGGACTGCACTTCCCCGCCACGACCCATCTTCACCCACGCCTGCGTGGCGGGATCGAAGACGAAGCGATCACCTTCCTCGGGCACCGCGGCGGCCGCGGCTCCAACGTCCTTCGCCTTGGCTGGCTCGAGTGAATCGATGTCGACTGGCGGCTCCTGACGCGCGCTGCTGCCGAGCATGCCCATGCGCGCAGGCTTGGGTTCCGCGGCGGGTGGTGGCTCGGGCGCCGGCGTCGCGGCCGGGGTCTCGGTACCGGCTGGCGCATCCGACGGACTCCCCGCCGAGGGCTGCGGAGGCTCCGCGCCGCTTGGTGCAGCCGCGGGCGCGACGGGCGCGGATCCGGGCAGCGCATTGATCAAGTCATCGATCGCGGAATCCGGAGGCGTCGTCGGAACGGCGGGCTTGCCACTCTCGACAGGCGCGGTCGCCGGGACCGTGCCCGCCGCGGTGTCGGCAGGCTTCGAGGCCGGGGCGGCTCCGCCCGTGAAGCTGTTCTCGTACTGCGCGGACGTTGCCTTGGCGCGCGTGATCAGCACGCGCGTGGTGGTCGGCGCGGCGCCGCGTGCCAGCGCGAGCGCGTCAAGCACCCGCAGATCGGGCTTGTTCAGGGCAAACAGGCCGGGCTGCTCGACCGAGCCAAGCACGCGGAACTGGTACGCCCGAGCCTCCTCGACCGAGATGAAGGCCTTGGGATTGGTGATGATCCCGGCCAGGCGCTTCTTGACGTCCTCTTCGACCTGCTCCACGGTCAGGCCGGCCGCCGGCATCTGTCCAATGATCGGAAGCGAGATGCGACCGGACTGGTCGATCACGCGCGTGGAGATGTCGGTCTGGTCCGCGGAGATGAGCTGCGGGATCGAGACCCGGATCACGTCGCCCGGTGCCAGCTTGTACTCCAGCTGGTTCGGGATCAGGTCCTCCGACGAGGGCTGCGTGTAGACGATGCTGGTGTCTGCCGCTTGCTCGATCACGTCGATCCGGGTCAGGATCGGGATCGCGGTCGGCGTGGTCTGGAAATAGCCCGTTCGCTGGGGATCGATGAGCCAGCCGTTCGTCTCGCAAGCGCTCATGGCCGCAAGGGACGCGACAAGGGTCGTGATTCGAAGCGCGAAGTGCACGGTCGGGGTCATCCTGGAGTGGTCAAGATCAATCGAGAAAGAGAGGGTCCGCGAGAGTCGGGGAAGACTATCCGCTGCCGGCAGTCGCCCTTCATCGACCAATCGAGCCCAGTTCGACGAGTTTGGATATTCCCGGACTTTCATCCCGCGGATGGGCAAATTTTGGTCAGGTCTTTCAGCGTGCAAGCAACGCTTCAAGCACCGCCATGCGAGCCGCAACACCGTGCGTCACCTGGCGCAGGATTCGAACGCCGCCGTGCTCGTCGGCGACGGAGTCATCGATCTCGATACCCCGATTCACGGGTCCCGGGTGCAGAACCACCGCATGGGGTTTGAGCCGAGCCGCCCGATCGGGCGTGAGGCCGAACAGAGTCCGGTAATCCGATGCAATACTTGATCCAGCGCCCCTTTCTGACTGGATGCGAAGAAGCATGATCGCATCAATTTCGTCAATAATCGAATCAAGATCATGCGTGATCGATACATGACCTGCGCCATCATGAACGATCTGATGCGGCGAGAGCAGGGTCGGCGGCCCAACCAGAAGCACCTCCGACCCCATGGTTGTGAGGCCCTGAAGAGCGGAGTGGGCCACGCGGCTGTTGGCGATGTCCCCCACGATCGCGATCCGTCGACCCTCCAGCGATCCCAACGACTCGCGCAGGGTCACCATGTCAAGAAGGCCCTGTGTCGGGTGCTCATGACGACCGTCGCCCGCGTTGATCACCGGGATCCGGACCCGCTTCGCCACCATGGCTGGTCCGCCCGAGATGCTCGTGCGAATGACGATGGCCGCCACCCCCATGGCCTCGACGTTCAAGGCGGTGTCGATCAGGCCTTCGCCCTTGCTGGCACTTGATCCCGCCGAGGTCAGATTGAACACCTGCCCACCAAGCCTGTGGACTGCCGTCTCGAAACTGCAGCGTGTGCGCGTGGAATCCTCGAGAAACAGGTTCGCGATCACGCGTCCAGCAAGCAGTTCCTTGCGCGGCGCACGCCCCTCGGCGATCGGAAGATTGGCCTCCGCGCGCTCCAGGAGCGCGGTGAGATCCGACTTCGAGAGACCCTCGATCTGAAGGAAGTCCCGCTTCACGCCGCACACGATAGCCCCTCCGCGCGCGCGCCGCCGAGGGAGGCCAGTACGCTGTCTTCCATGCCTCGGCGCATCTGGGTCACGGCCGACACGCACTTTGGCGAAGCGGACGCCCTGACCATGTTCGGGCGTCCTTTCGCGTCGGCCGCCGACATGGACGAGGCGCTGGTGGAGGCGATCAACGCCAGCGTGATGCGCAGCGATCTGCTGCTGCACCTGGGGGACTTCTGCGGTCCCCACCCGGAGGGTCGCAAGGCGCAGGTGGCGCACGCCCGGCGCATGCGGGAGCGAATCCGCTGCAAGCGGGTGGCGCTGGTTCGCGGAAATCATGATCCAGCCTCGGCCCGTTTCGAGTCGCTCTTTGACCGGGTCGATGATCTGCGCTCGTGGCGGGAGCCATCCGACCGAGTCCGCGTGAACGCGTGCCACTGGCCGCTGCGCCTGTGGCGAGGGCAGTTCAAGGGGGCGGTGCTGCTGCACGGCCACGCACACGGCGGACTTCCGTTCATGCCGCGCGCGATCGACGTGGGCGTGGACTGCTGGCGGTGGAAGCCGGTGGAGCTTTCCTCGCTGCTCGCGTGGGCGCTGCGAACGCCAGCCGAGCGCCCGGACGGATGGCCGCGTCTGCAGCGTGATCAGGATCCCGACCGACTGCCCGACGCTCCCCGCGCGGGTTAGCATGCGCGCATGAAGCGAATGGCCGCATGGATCGCGCTTGTCGCGCTCGCGACGGGCTGCGCGTCGAATTCCGCCTCGATCGGTTCCAAGCCCCTGCTGTCGATCGATCCCGCCGCCGTCGAGGGCACGTGGGCGCTCACCGACGAGCGCAACCAGACCTTCAACGTGATCCTGCGCGAGGATGGCTCGGCCACCAGCACCTGGAGCCGCGGCATGGATGGCGCCAAGGGCGAGCAGGGTGGATGGAGCATTCGTGACGGCGTGCTGTTCGTGCGCTGGACCGATGGCTGGCTGGACACGATCCGCGTGGGTCGATTCGGATTCGAGAAGTTCTCGTATGAACCGTCGGATCGCGACAGCGACACGCCAAGCAGCTTCGGACAGGCCGTGAAGATCGGCGACGATTCCGCGAAGTGGGTCGGCGTCTGGCGCACGCAGAGCGTGGGCGCGGGCACGAAGGACGAGGATCTCTTCGTGTGCCTTTCGAGCGACGGCGCCGCCGTGAAGAGCATCGACGCGATCAACTCCGGATGCTGGCAGCAGCAGCCGATGGGGCTTGTCATCTACTGGAGCGACGGCTGGTTCACGCTGCTCACGCAGGATGGCGACACCGTGACCGGCAAGAGCTGGGCGCCGGGTGCCGATCGGGCCGGTGCGCCCACGGGAACCTCGAATTGGCTGGAGGTGGTCGAGTGAGCGCGTCGCGAATGCGTTGGCGGCTGCTTGCCGCGATTGCCCTGGCCGGCTGCCAGAGCTCGCCCTTCCCCGATTCCATGTCACCCACGGAACTGCAGCAGCGCAGCATGGATGCCGGCGGACAGACCTATCCGTACTACGACCTCGACGATGGCGACAACGAGGATCCGTGCATCGACCAGTCGAACTACCCGAATGGCGGCGAGCCGTGGTGGAACTCGCCGGGCTACATCGGCGGCTGACCGCGGATCAATCGCCCTCGACGCCGTCGATCCTCCACAGGCTGCCCGGGCCTGACTCGCCTCCGTCGAAGGCGCACAGCACCAGCTCGCCGTCGTGCAGCTCGCCGAAGCTGCTCCACATCTGGGCCGCCGCGCCGCGCTTCCACACGACCGTCGGCTCGCCGCAGCCCCCATCGCCACAACGCAGTCCCCAGATCGTGCCGAAGGCGTAGTCCGCGTACAGGTAGACGCCGGCGAGGCCTGGAAACCGCGCGCCGCGATACACGAAACCGCCGGTCACGCTCACGCCATCGCCGTGACCGTACTCCGCGATGGGCTCGATGTAGTCCGTGCCGAACGCGCCCGCGCGCGCCGGCGCGAAGGCGTGACGACCTTCGCGCACGTTCCATCCGTAGTTGCCGCCGCGCTGGATGATGTCGATCTCCTCCCACGCGTTCTGTCCGACATCGCCGCCATACAGCTTGCCGCTGCCGCGATCGAAGCTCATGCGCCAGACGTTGCGCAGGCCGTAGGCCCACACTTCGGGCGCGACCTTCGCGTTGCCGACGAACGGATTGTCCGCTGGAATCGCGTAGGGCTTGCCGTCGACGGCGCGATCCACGTCGATGCGAATCACCGAACCGAGGAGCGTGGACGGGTTCTGGCCATGGTTGTGCGGATCGTTCGCCGCGCCACCGTCACCGATGCTCAGATACAGCATGCCGTCGGGACCAAAGAGCGCGGTACCACCATTGTGGTTCGAGTAGGGCTGCGGGATCTCCAGCAGCACCTTCGCGCTCCGGATGTCGGGCTTGCCCGAGGCGCGATCCACCGTGAACCGCGTGAGTTCGCTTCGGCGCGGGCCCGTGGCGGTGTAGTACAGGAAGAACTGGCCGTTCTCCGCGAACTTCGGATGGAAGGCGAGCGAGAGCAGGCCTTCCTCGTTGCCGCGGTCATGCACCTGCTCGCGGATGTCCATCCATGTCGGCGCCTCGGTGACCGAGGCGTCCTGGAGATCCAGCCGCACGATTCGTCCCGCCTGCTCGAGCACGTAGAGCGAGCGCGCATCGCCCGGCGCCTGCAGGGCCTGCACCGGCCTGCGGAGTTGCAGCGACGGGAAGAGCCTCGACACGCGGATGCGCGGGATCGGTCGCTTGTTCGCGTCGGGCAACGGCGACGTGGGCGGCTCCGCGCGCGGAAGCACGACGGCGAGCAGCAGGGTGACGATCAGGTTCGCGTTCATGACGGCATGGGCTCCGGGGTCTGGTGCGCTTTCGCAAGGGCGGCCTGGATCGATTCGGCCAGAGGGGGAATCGAGCGCGGCGCGCTGCCCTCCGCCTTGTTGTTCACGATCACGAACGCCTCGCCGCCCGAGGCCTGACAGGCCGCCACGAGTGTCGCGATCTCGTGACGCGCCGCCACGTCCGGTGCGGCAAGCCGATCGAAGGGTTCGTACGCGCCGCGGGCTTCCTCGTAGCCAAGGCCATGACCCAGCAGCCAGCGCACCAGCAGCACCGGCTGGAGCGCCGGATCCAGGCCGGCTTCACGCAACGCGATGGCCTGACGCGATGCGCTCGGCATGGAAGGGATCAGTCCGATGCCGGGGATCACGGCATGCGTGCGCAGCAGCTGAGCGAACTGTCGACATGACGCGCCACGCAGCATCGCGTCGTTCCGCAACTCGACCGCGTAGCGCGGTCCCTTCGGCAGCTTCGCCAGAAAGGCGTCGAGCCGGTCCAGCAACGCACCCTCGCTCGCGATGGTCTCGCCCTTGCCGACGGGCAGGTGCGCGAACTGGAACAGGATGGGTCCGCACGAGCTGCCAAGCCCCTCGACGATCGGACCTATCACCGCTTCGGTGGCCCAGGTGGCGTCCAGAAAGCGCGGATTGCCGGCACCATGCAGTCGCGCGGTCGCCACATCGCCCCGCGTGCTGCCGTCCGGCTGCAGGAATGGGCGCGTGCACGCCTGATGCGCCTTCACCATGAAGCGGAAGTTCGCCGGCACCTGCGCAGCGAGGGCTTGCAACGCCTCGACGGATGGCGTCTCGTAGAACGCCCGGTCGAGTCCCACCGTCGCATGCAGGGGCTGGTGCGCGTAGGCCGCCAGCCCCCGGGAGGCGATCTCGGAGGCCGGAGCCCGCTCGGCGTACACGAATCCGCGCCAGCCCGGGAACGACCAGCTGCTGGTGCCCAGACGAACGCGCGGTCCAAGTGCCGCGGCGATCCGCGCAGACGCTGGCGACACCGGCGCCGGCGCCACGATCTCCATCGCGCGGTCCATGGGTGCGTTGCCGAACAGCGATGGTTCCTCGCGCCGCGCGGGCATGGCACAACGGTAGCGCAGCCGCTCGTAGACTTCCCGACATGTCGAGCGCAGGCCTTGGCAAGGGCACGCGATTCCTGGTGGCTGGCGCCTGCGCGGTCGTGGTGATCGCGGGACTGCGCATGGCCAGCGGGCTGATCGTCCCCGTTCTTGCCGCGGCCTTCCTGGCGGTGATCTCGCTGCCGCCGCTTGCGTGGCTGCGTCGCGTGGGGGTGCCGCGCTGGGCCGCCGTGGTCGCGTTGCTGGCGCTGGTCGTGGCGGTGCTCACGGTCGCCACGCTGATCGTGACGCGCAACGTGGCGATGCTTGCGGACAACCTGCCGGGCTACCAGGTGATCCTGGACGAGCGGCTGGAGCGGATCGACGCATGGCTGAAGGAGCGCAACATCACGGCGGATCTCTCGTCACTCGTGGACGAGGCGCGCCCCGGCAACCTGATCGGCTATGCCACCAGCGGACTCAGCGCGCTGGCCGTTCTCGCGAAGGACGGTGTCTTCGTGCTGCTGACCTTCGCGTTCCTGGCCGCCGAGGCCGCGGTGATCCCGGGCAAGATCCGACAGATCACGGGACGCGCCGACGACGATCTGGATCGTTTCGAGGCGATCCTCGCCGACGTGCAGGGCTACCTTGCGGTGAAACTGCAGACCAACCTCCTCACCGGCGTGCTGGTCACCATCTCCTGCTGGATGCTGTCCACGCCGTACGCGCTGCTGCTGGGCCTGCTGGCGTTCCTGATGAACTTCATCCCGACCTTCGGCGCGATCATCGCCGCGGTGCCCGCGGTGCTGCTGTGCCTGGCGATGAATGACTGGACATGGGCACTGGGCATGGTCGCCGCACAGGTGGTGATCAACGTGGCCATCGGCAACGTGCTGGAGCCGCGACTGTTCGGCCGACGACTTGGCCTGAGCGCGGCCGTGGTCTTCCTGAGCCTGGTGTTCTGGGGGTGGGTGCTCGGCCCGATCGGCATGCTGCTGAGCGTGCCGCTGACGATGGTGGTGAAGATCCTCCTCGACAACAGCGAGGACCTTCGCTGGATGGCCGTGTTGCTCGGCCCTGGCACCGCGGGCGCGACACCACCGCGCGCTCCCTCCGATGCCGGCCGTTGAATCGCTGGAGCGGCTGACGCACGGTGATGGCGCACACGCGCTCGCCGAAGCGATGACATGGGAGGCGCCCGGACCGGCGCAGGTCGAGCGACTGCGACGAACCCTGGACGCCGCGACCGCCTCCGCGGCACTGGAGGTGGCGCAGGCGCGGCGGTCGTTGCGCGGGCGCATCGACGCATGGGCCACGCACTGGTGCGATCGCGAGGGCGCCGCGCAGGCGAGTGATGATGCGAGCGCTCGATGGAAGGCGTCGCGGTTTCCGGGTGCGGGCGCGGTGGTCGATCTCTGCTGCGGAACGGGCGCGGATCTGGCCGCGATCGCGCGCGTGACCGCGGCGCGCGGCGTGGACCTTCGACCCGACCGCGCATGGATGGCCGCCCGCAACTCGGACATGCCGACCACCGTCGCCGATGTGACGGCGCTGGCGTTCGATGAACGCGTCGCCCACATCGACCCCGCGCGTCGCGAGGAAGGCGCCGGTCGACGTCTGCATGCCTGGGAGGCGATGGTCCCGGACGGTGCATTCATCCTTGCGCTGTCCAGGCGACTCGACGGCCTGATGGTGAAGCTCGGGCCCGGCGTGGAGATCCCCTCCGACCAGACACCGATGGAGGCGGAATTGGCGGTGCTTTCACGCGGGGGTCGTCTCACGCAGGCCGTGCTCTCGACAGGATCGCTGGCACGGCACGCTGGCCAGCGGCTCGCGGTGCTGCTGGAGCAAGGCGTCGAGATGGCCGGCATGCCGACGTGGTCGCCGGCGCGCGGCGACCCCGCGTGGGCACCATGTGACGCGTGGCATCGATTCATCGCCGAGCCTGATGCCGCGCTGGAGCGGACCGGATTGCTGCCCTTGGCGGCGCGCACCGAGGGACTTCACGAGCGTGCCGCAGGCCTTGGCCTCTGCACCCGGCCGGAACCGCCCGCGCGCACCTCGCCCTGGTTCCGATGGTTCGAGTGCATCGAGTCCATTCCGGCGCGGATCGACCACCTTGCGCGGCGCCTCGCCGAGTTGAACGCCGGCGAGGTCGACGTGAAGGTGCGCGGAGGCGCTGCCGACGCCGACACATGGTCGCGCGCCCTGCGCGGCAAGGGCACCGATCCTCACGTGGTGTTCGTGCACCGGATTGGTCAGGGTGCCGAGGCCGTGATCGCGCGCCGCTGTCAGGCGGCGGGGGCCGGCGCGCCGTCCGTCTTCTCCATGCAGTCCTGAAGCTCCGCCTCGGGGATCGACAGGAACGCCTTCACGATCGCGGGGTCGAAGTGCGTGCCGGAGCCTTCCTCGATGATGGAACGCGCCTTCTGCAGCGGAAATCCATCGCGATAGGGTCGCTTGCAGGTGATCGCGTCGAACACGTCGGCCACGGCGAGCACCCGGCCGATCCGCGAGATGGCCTCGCCCTTCAGCTGCCGCGGATAGCCGGTGCCGTCCCACTTCTCGTGGTGATCCAGCACGCCGGGCAACACGGCCTGCATGATCGGATACGCCTGCAACAGGTCATGGCCGGCCTGCGGATGCTTGCGGATCTCGGCGAATTCGGACTCGGTGAGTCGGCCCGGTCCCTCCTTCAGCAGCACACGGTCTGGCACCGAGACCTTGCCGATGTCATGCACGCGACCACTGTCGTGAATCAGGGTGCAGGTGCGCTCATCCAGGCCGGCGGCCTTCGCGATCACGCGCGCCAGCCGCGCGACTCGGCGGGAGTGCCCGCCGGTGCACGGATCGCGACGATCCACCGCGTCGGCGATGAGTTGCACCATGTCGCGACCATGCGCGAGCTTCTCGAACTGGGAGGCCGCCATGCGGACCAGCGCGTTGGCCACGCGGGCCGCCTCCTTGAGGCGATCCCGCTCACCCGGATCACCCCGCCCCGTGCCGTTGTCGGCGTACAGGAAACCGAAGCGGCCCTGCTCACCCACCGGCGTGCAGAAGGCCTGGTTCACCGCGACGCGCTCCAGACTCGCGACGATCGCCTGATCGCCGGTGCCGCTCTTGTCGGTGACCAGCACCATGCCGTCGCGTGCGTTTCGCAGCATCGTGCGACTCATGCGCAGGTGACCGGATCGATCCGTCACCTCGCCGACGCTCTCGAGCACCTCCACGCCGTCGGCCGAGCTGGAGCGGCGCACGAACGCGACGTTCGCGAAACGCGTGGCCTGCTCGACGGCCTCGACCAGCTTGGCTCGCATGTCCTGCTCGGAGCCCTCGCGTTGCAGTGTCTCGCTGAGGTCCAGCAGCAGCGCCAGATGCTCATGACCAAAATCCTGGTTGCGCCCCGCCAGCAGCCGTTCGAAGGCCTCCTTCGCGTCATCCGCACCGCCCATCATCGTCGCGCCATGCGCGCCCGCCATGCTGAGCTCCAGCGCGATCGGGCCGCAGGCGAGCACGTCCCCATCCGACAGCTCGAGTGACTCGTTCGCGGGGAGCCTGCGTCCATTCACCGATGTGCCGGCCTGACTCCCGGCATCCCGCACGCGCCAGGCACCCGACACGAAATCCAGGCGCGCATGGCTTCGGCTGACCTTCGGATCGTTCAACACGATCTGGCAGGTCGGGAGGCGACCAATCAGCAGCGGGCCCGGAGGCGTGAGCGGAAATGTCGTGGTGCCCTCCGCACGATTCCAGATCAGGCTCGCCTCGGTCATGTCGGTCAGCGTACCGCGACGATCAGGGTGCCTTCACGGCACCGCCTGCAGGCATCGGTGCGGCCGTCGCGAGGTCCTGCTTCGCGTTCGCCACGCTGCCCGAGATCGCGGGCAACCCAAGCAGCGCAAGCGACGTGTTGCCGGCGTCCGCATTGCGGATCGGCGGGGCTCCCGCGATGGCCATGCGCTCGCCCGGCGGTGGCCTGGTGCGGGTCGATGCGTTGATCTCGTACAGGTCGACCGGCTCCGTGTCGGCCCCCAGCCACACCAGGAACGGAATTCGGAAGTTGATCGGCGCGGCCGGGTCGGTGTGGCTCTTGAAGGGCACGCCACCGCCATGATCGGCCGTCAGCACGATCGCCACGCGACCCTTCCACGCGGGCTCCGCATCGATCGCCGCCAGGATCCGTCGCACGGCCTCGTCGATCGCCTGGACGGACTTGCGGTACGGCGAACCGTCGGTCAGGTCCCAACCCTGGCCGTGCCCCGCGAAATCGGCGTTCGGGAAGTGCACCATGGTCAGGCCGCGCTTGCCCTTGCGCGCGGCGTCGCGCATCGAGGCCAGCGCAAGTTCGGCGATTGCCATGGGTTCCGGCGTGCACGCGAACGAATCGATCTTGTCCTTGCCGTCATCGGGCGCGACCTGATCCTGATCGCCGGCATCCTCGCCGTAGCTCTGCTCGAGGAGCACGAACTTCCACTTGCCCACCACGAGCCCGGTGTGCAATCCATGGTCATGCGCGACGTCGAACATGCTGTCGATGTCGCTGCCCTTGCGAAGCGACAGCGTGCCGCCATGCCTTCGCGCCGGCGGATCCGTGTTCTCCGTCCATCCATGACCCATCTCCCCCGCCACCGGCCGTCCCGTCACCATGGAGACGTGATTCGGAAGCGTGATCGAGCAGTTGGGATCACAGCGCGCGTCCAGCGTGTGCGGCCCTCGCGCCAATCGCGCCAGACCCGGATAGGCCTCGGCAAGCTCCGATCCCACGCACTCCGGACGCAGACCATCCACCGAGATCAGGAGCACGTGCTCGAATGTTCGGGATCCCGGAGGTGTTGGCGCGGCATTCGCGAGCAAGGGCTGCAGCAGGCTGAGAAGGAATGCGGTGTGGACCATGAGATAAGCCTAGCCTCGGCGTATTCCGATCTTGCTTCGCCCGGTTTCAACTGCACACAGTCCGAGCATCGGGCCGACTGGCCTTCACGCCGCGCGGGATCCGGCGCTCGTTGACTCGGGAGCCGGCGACCCTGTTCAGCCACGGAAGCAGTCGCGCGCATTCGCCACCGCAAGAGTCGTGGCGCGCCCACGGGAGGCGCAAATCTCCACCGGAGGGCGGCACCTCAGTTTCATGCGTGCCACCGGAGGGCGGCACCTCAGTTTCATGCGTGCCGCCGGAGGGCGGCACCTCAATCAGTGGACCTGATCGGGCTCGAACCGACTACCTCTTCCATGCCATGGAAGCGCTCTCCCAAATGAGCTACAGGCCCAGGGAAGTGACTTGGTTGTCCGTCAGACCCCGTGGTCCGATGGGTCGATGAGTGTACCCGAAGCCCCCGCTGCCGCCAGCACACCCATCCAATGGCTTTCGGACGCCCTGCCGCGGGGCTTGAGCGCCCAAGCACCGATTTCAGCGCTCAGGGGGCCGTGAGCGCCTCGGCCAGCGTGCCCTTCTGCACCACGCCAACCCACTTCTTCACCATCTGGCCGTTCTTGAACAGCATGACGGTGGGAATGCTCTGGATGCCGTACTTCACGGCGATGCCCTGGTGATGATCCACATTGACCTTGCCGACCTTGGCCTTGCCGACGTTCTCGCTCGCGAGTGCGTCGATGGTTGGGGTGAGCATGCGGCAGGGCATGCACCACTCGGCCCAGAAGTCGACGAGCACGGGCACGCTGCTCTTGAGGACCTCGGACTCGAAGTTTGCGTCGGTGAACTCGAGAGTGTTGGCGCTGGCCATGGGAATGTCTCGGAGAAGTTTCGTGCGAGTGCCCGCGGAACGCTTCGCGGGCAGGACAACGATCCTAGCAACCCCGTTCCGCCCGGAACACCGCACGAACCTGCGCATGCGGCGCGACGTCGTGCACGCGCAGGATCGCTGCCCCGCCCTGCAGGGCCAGTGCCGCCGCGGCCAGCGTCGCTGGCAACCGATCCGCCGGATCGGGTGCACCCGCCACCGCACCCAGGAAACTCTTGCGCGAGAGTCCGACCAGCACGCGCCGCCGTGACTGCGTGAGTTCACCAAGCCGCCGCAGCATCTCGAAGTTCTGCGCCACGCTCTTGCCGAAACCGAAGCCGGGATCGATGAGGATGCGCTCGCTCGGCACGCCCGCGCGCTCGGCGGCTCGTGCATGCGCCTCGAGCCATGCCGCGACCTCGACCACCACGTCGGCGTAGACCGGCTCCTGCTCGTATTGATCGCTGAAGCGATCGCGATCGGGAGGCGCCAGGCGATGCATGAGCACCAATTCCGCCTCGGCGTCGGCCGCGACCTGCAGGATGCGAGGGTCCTCGTGACCCGCACTCACGTCGTTCACCATGCATGCACCCGCGGCCAGGGCCCGCGCCGCCACCGTCGACAGCGTGGTGTCGATGCTGATGCGCGCGACTCCCGCGCCGCGAAGCCCCTCGATCACCGGAACCACGCGGCGGATCTGCTCGTCCGCGGACACGCGCTCGGCACCGGGCCGCGTGCTCTCGCCGCCCACGTCGATCCAGTCCGCACCCTCGCCAAGCATGCGCACGCCGTGCGCAATCGCGGCGGGCACGTCCATGGTGCGGCCACCGGCGTGGAAGGAGTCCGGCGTGCAGTTGAGGATGCCCATCAACTGCGGCGAGTCGATGCGCGTGCCGCTCACGGATCCTCGTCAGGCGACGGCTTGCCTCGCGGCGCGTCCGGCTTCTGGCCCTTCGGCTGCGCCGGTGCGGGATCGGGATCGACGGGCTCGGCGTTCAAGCCCTCCTCCTCCTCGGGAACCCGCGAAGCCTTGTACGCCTCGGTGATCACGCCAATCACGCCCGTCGGCACCATGGTCGCGGTCTCGACATGGCCATCCTGCACCTCCACCGAGAAGGCGATGGGCTCCAGGCTTGGCGGCGCGTCAGGTAGCTGCAGGCTCATGCCCGGAAAGCTGTTGGCAGCCTGCCGCACGACCGACAGCAGCGAGCCCACGCCGACGTAGCCCACGATGTCCGCGTCGGGCGCGATCCATGCGCGCAAGGCCTCGATCACGGGCTCGGCCTCGAGTGTTTCCTTGCCTTCGGCGGCGCGCATGCCGCGCTGCAGCACGTCGGGGCGCTGGCTGAAGGTGACGAGCAGGCCGCCCGGCATCTCCTTCGCGAAACCATGGGGGCCGCGCGGGCCGAAGACCATCGTGCGCGCCATGCGTTGCATGGGATCGATGCCGCGCCGACGCGCGCCGCCCGCCGGCGCCGCGGCGTCCTTGGGTGCCGCAGCCTCGGTGACGGCATAGGCGTCGACCGCGGTGCCGTCCTTCAGCACGCGGCCTTCCTCCCAGGCCACCTTGCGCTCCATCGCGCCGTCGATGCCCGCGAGACCCTTCAGCCAGTCACGCATGAGCGTGCGTGCCTTCGCGGGATCCTGCGTGGCAAGCCATGCCATCGCCTCGTTCAGCACGCCGCCACCCGCCATGCCCAGCTTGCTGGGATAGATCGCGAACTGCATCCCTTCAAGGAGTTCGCGGTTCTCGCGGATCCATTCCGGAATCGCGGGCGCGCCGGGCACCTGAGAAGCAAGATCGATGAACGCGCCGCCCCCACCCAGGCCGCGCATGTCGGCGGCGAAGGCGACCACGAAGGGCCCCTTCGGCAGTCGCGTGAGCCTGGCGGGCTGGCCGCGCGCGCCGCCCCTGGTGGCCTGACCCAGCGGGCTTTCGGGGGCCATCATCGCGAACGTGCGCACCGAGACGCCCAGTGGATCAAGGTCGATCGCGACCACGCCGTCCTGCACGCCATCGTTCGAGGCCGTGCGTGGCGCGGCGGCTGCGGGATCGGCTTCGGGCGGGGTCCCCTGGTCGACCTGTGCGTTCACCTTCCGGCCCATCACGACATCGAGTTGCGCCTGATCCTTGTCGTCCACCACGCCGTCACGGTTCAGGTCGGCGCGATTCTCGCCACGCTCACCCATCTCCAGCAGCAGCATGGCGCGATCGCCGTTGTCGACCTCGCCGTTGCCATCAAGATCCGCACGCGCGACGGCTTCGCTGGACGCCGCACTCGGAAGATCGCCGCCTGCAGTCTGGCCACCACGCGCCTGACCGCGCTGCATGGACTCGCCCTGCTCGCGCATCTGGCGCATCGCGTCGGAACCGCCCCATGCCGCGGCATCTCCCGAGAAGAGCACCTCGGTGCCCCGGATTCCCACGCGATCCGTGATGCGCTTCGCAAGGCCCGGCTTCTGCCCGTAGGCGTCGACCAGTTGCCTGCTACGCGAGACCAGGATGTGTCGACCCAGATCGCGTGCATGCAGCCGACCGTACTGCGGATGATCGAAGCCGGGCTGCCCATCGGCCGCCGGCTTCAGGCTGGACTCCATCGCGGCCTTGCCGTCGGTGACCGGGACAAGCACGCAGAACTCGGCGCGCCCCTCGGTCATCTGCGACCACAGCACCAGGGATCCGCTCTCGTCGATGCCCGCACCCACGCCGGTCTGCGCGCGAACAAGGTCGAGCGGACGCAACGGCACCGCGGAGGCGTCACCCTCGATGCGCGCCAGGCACTCGGCCATGTCGTCGGACGCGAGCTTCAGGTTCGGCACCACGAAGACGCCAAGCGCGGACTCCGGCGCAAGATCGATGGCTGCGCGGAACGCTTCCGCGCCCGGGGTGCGACGGATCGGGGCTTCGTCGGCACGCGCGAAACTCGTCACCAGCGCGAGAACGGAAGGAAGGACGATCCGGATGGAGAGGCTGGACGGCATGTCGACGGGGCCTTGGGTGGAATTCCGCGCGCGTTGCGGGGCGTGCAAGAACCGGCGCGGGCGACGTACTGTACGCGCCCGATGCCGCCACACGCCTCGATCGACTGCCTGGCCGGATGCGCGATCGCCGCGCTGACGGCGACACTGCTGGGGGTGCTCCTTCGAAGCTGCGGCCTGCGGCGAACGTGGGTGATCGCGGGGCTGCTGACCGGCGCGCTGCTTGGCGTGCAGGGTCTTGGTCGGCTGGATGACCGATCCTTCGAGCGCTTCTTCATGGGCGCGGGCGAGGCGCGAAGCGCGCTGTTCCGGGCCGCCCGCACGATCGAGGTGACCTCGATGGTCGCCGGTCCTCAGGGCGCGACGCTGGACGAGGAGCAGCTCGCGGGACTGGAGGCGGAGCGCGCCGCGGCTGCGACGCGCTTCGCGAACGCGCGAAAGGCGTTCGACGAGGATGCGGCGTGGGTCGTGGCGATGCTCGCGGCCATCGTGATGACGGCGACATCGCCCATGACCGGTCGCATCGCCTGGTGGAAGGATGGGGGAGGACCGGTCGGCACCTGGTGTCTTGCTGCCCCCGCGGCCCTTCTGCTGGTGGCGCTCTCGTTCTCGCGTGACCCGGAACCGCAGGCCTGGTGGCTGAGCGGTCTCGCGATCGCATGCCTCGGCGCTCCCGCCCTGCAGGCACGCGACCGCTGGACCGCGGTTCGCCTGTTGGGCACGCGCGCCAGCGTGCTTGATGCCGCGCGCGGCATGAACGGCGCGTGCGCCATCGCGCTGGCCTGCGTCGCCTGGATGGTCGACGCGTCGCACACCAGCGCATGGCTGCTGCCCTGGGCCACCGCGCTTGCGGCGTGGGGACTTGCGACGGTGCCCGCCGGACTTCTTGCACACCTGACCGGTCCGGCGACCGCTGCGGCCGTGGCCATCGGCGCCTCGCGCGTGGATCCCATCGCCGATTGGGAGGCCTGGTTCGCGCTCGCCGTGTTCGTGGCGGAGGACCTGAAGTGGATCGGTGCGGCTTTCGGCGTGTGGCTGTGGGGGCGCGTGCCCTGGTTCGCCTCGCTGCGCGCCTGCATGCCCATGGCCGACACCGCGACGCCGCAGGCCGTGCTGGGCGCGCTGGCGATTCTCACCGGGTTCGTCCCGGTCTGGCTTGGCTACGCGCTGCTGGCCAGCGCGGCGGCCGTCGAGGCGATGGCACCGTTGCGACGCGGGACCGCGCTTCGCCTGGATCAGGCGATCCAGGAGTCGCAGCGACCGACCTGACGCCCGTCACTTCGCGAGGGACTGCTCGATCGCCTGCGCAAGCGCCGAGTCTCCGGGCTTCACAGAACTTGGATAGAAGGCGACTGGCTGTCCATCCTTGCCCACGAGGTACTTGCTGAAGTTCCAGCCTGGCAGCTTGCCGGTTCGCGTGCCGAGGTACTCGAAGAGCTCGGACTGCCCCGCGCCCGCCTTCACCTGCACCTTCTCCATCACGGGGAAGGTCACCTTGTAGGTGGTGGAGCAGAACTCGCGGATGTCCTTGGCGCTGCCGGGCTCCTGTCCGCCGAAGTCGTTGCACGGGAAGGCCAGGATCACCAGGCCCTTGTCCTTGAAGCGCTGATAGAGCGCCTCCAGATCGGTGTACTGACCGGTGAAGCCGCAGCGGCTGGCCACGTTCACCACCAGCACGACCTTGCCCTTCAGGTCGCCCAGGTTCATCGGCTGTCCCTCGAGCGTGCGGGTCTGGATCGTGTGCATGGACTTGTCCTTCCACTTCTGCAGCAGTTCGGGGGTCTGGGGTGCCGATTGGGCGCAGGCGAATCCGGTCAGGGCGGCGATCCCGGACACGGCACCAAGCATCAGGCGTCGGAAGGCGTGCTTCATGGTGTGGGAATCGCTCGCCCGGCACCTCCGGATTCGGCAGGTTCCACGCATGCGCTTACGATCAGCCTCCGTGAGCGAATTTGGCGAACATCAGGGCCCCCCGCCGCCAGGACCGCTGGCCCTGGTGGACCTGTCCGATCCACGCGCCGCCGCCGTGATGCAGTCGGTGCGTCAGTGCGTCGCGACACTCGCCGACGCGAACGCGGCGCTTCGCCGTGCGCGCGATGCGGCGATGCGATCGCGGGAGATCCTGGGCACGGGAGGCATGGCCTTGGAGTTCGGGCCCACGGGTGACGCGGTGTGCACGCTGGCGCGGCTGCCCGAGGCGCAGCCGCTGTGGATCGTGGGCGACGTGCGTGGCGACGCGATCGCGCTCGCCTCGGCGCTTGCGTTCATCGACGAGGCCGATCGTGCCCACGCGCCGGCCGCGATCGCGTTCCTGGGCGACTGGACCGGCGGCAACGCGGGCGATGCCGCATGCGCGGCGCTGGTGCTGGAGCGATTCGTGGCGGCGCCGGCGCGCACGCTTCTGCTGCGCGGCGATCGCGAGTGGTCCGCGCCGCTCCCTCTGGAGATGCCGGCAGGCATCCGGTCGATGCCGCGATCCGCTGCCATGGAAGCCCTGCACCAGGAAGCCTGCGAAGCCATCGAGGCGGTCGCCGCGCGCCTGCCGGCGCTCGCGCTGCTGCCCGACGAGCTCGTGCTGGCCCATGGCGCGCTGCCACGACCGTCGCGCCTGCGCGACCTGAAGTCGCTGGAGGATCTCGCGGCGTCCGATGCGGCGCTCCGCGACTGCGTGATGGGCCGCCAGCATCTGCGCGAGATGCGCATCCAGCCAGGCGAGCGTGAAGGCGGCCTGATCCTGGGCGTGGAGGACTTCGAGAGCGCCCTGCGCACGTTGAGCGAACTGCGTGGGCGACCGATCTCGCGCATGGTGCGCGGGCAGGACGCCGCACCCGAGGGATTCCGGTGGTTCAAGGCCTACGGACCCGGCGTGCTCCTGACGCTGACCACGATGGCGGATGCGCTGCCGGAGTCCGCCGGTGGAGGACGACGATGCCCATGCGTGGCACGATTCAAGTCCGGCTCGATCCGCGTGGTGCGCCTGAAGGTCCCGCAGGAGGTCGCGCTGCTGGGTGATCAACTGTTCCCGCGGCGCGAACGCGAGACCGTGATCGCCCCGCCTCCGACGAAGCCGAAGGTTCCCGCACGCCATCCGGATCCTGCATCCGCCGCCCGGACAGGGCCGGAGGCGGCGCGCATGCTGTTTGATCGTGGTGTGCGTCTGCTGCAGGCGCGCGCATGGGCGGGCGCACGCGACGCGTTCCGCGCGGCCGGTGCCGAGCCCGGCATGCAGGAGGCATCGGCGCTGAACGAGGCCGTGGCCTGCATGTGGATGGGGCCGTCGGGCCATCAGGATGCGCTTGCGAAGCTGCGGACACTGCGTCAACTGCATCCGCGCGATCCCGCGGTCCTGCTGAACATGGGCATCGCGTTCCTGGTGTGCGAGCGCAACCCGAGCGAGGCGATGCGCGCGCTGCGCTCCGCCGTGGATGCCTCGGCGGATCTCACGGACGCCTGGTGGGCGCTGGGTCTTGCCGCCGCCATGCGCTCCGACGCCTCGACGGCGGCGAGCGCATTCAACGTGGCCGCCGATGGCGGATGCGCGCTGCCGGTGCCTGGCTCGCTGCACGGACTCATCCCTGCGCGGGAACTCGGTCCGGTCCTGGAAGCGCTGCGGGGCCTCGCTCGGCACAAGCCCAAGCCCGAGGCCCCGCCCGTTCCGATTCACGTCTAGCGGCTGGTGGCCTTGACGGCGATCGCCATGCAAGAACTGCCGAGCCCTGGGGGGTCGGGACCACGACCAACCCAGGGCTCCGCGAAGTCCTGCCTGTTTCCGGCGATCAGAGAACCAGTCGAATGCCTGCCGACTGCTTCAGGCGCTCGAAGAAGCCGCGGCGCTGCGCGTCGTTGTCGACGGTGGTGTCAACGCTCATGCTGCACCAGCGGCCCCCGGAGCTGCGCCGAACGTCGCCCAACCGGACGGGATGCTCGCCGAATGCCTGGCGGATGGCCAGACGGATGTGGCTTTCCTGTCCCGCGATGACGCGGTACCCCCACTCGCACGGATAGTCCAGTTGCGGCCGCCCCTCGCTCGTGTCGTGGTCCATGGGTGAATGCCTCCTGCTCCGGATACTGTGGATATTGGTCCTTGCGTGTGCAAGAAAACCCGCTGTTTGGTTCAAGATTTCGCGAGTCCGTGGGCTCAGTCGGCCAGCGGCAGGCGTCGGGCGAGTTCCAGGAAGGCGTCGTGCGAGGCGCGCAACTGCGCCATCGAGTCGCCGCCGAACTTCGCGAGGAAGGCGGCCGCGATCTCGAACGCGACCACGTTCTCCAGCACCACGCTTGCGGCCGCGATGGCGCTGATGTCGGAGCGCTCGTAGGCGCTCGTGATCGGCTGCTTGGTGTTCAGGTCCACGCTCGGCATGCCACGCAGCAGCGTGCTGATCGGCTTCATGGTGCCGGTCACCACCACCGGCATGCCGTTGGTCATGCCACCTTCCAGACCGCCCGCGTTGTTCGTGGTGCGCACGAATCCCAGGTGCGGCGCACCGCGCAGCGCCGCGTCGTAGGCGATCGGATCGTGCACCTGGCTCCCGGTCCGGAACGCGCACTCGCGACCCAGACCGATCTCGACCGCCTTGAAGGCCTGAATGCCCATGACCGCCGCCGCGAGTCGCGAATCCAGACGCTCGTGCCACTGCACGCAGGTGCCAAGACCGATCGGACAGCCGAAGACATGCGCCTCGACCAGGCCACCCACCGTGTCCTTCTCGACCTTGGCCTGATGGATGCGATCGATGAGCTGCTGCGACGACGCCGTGCACGGCATGCCCACTTCGCTTGCGTCGCGCGCCTGTCGCAGTGATTCCCAGTTCACGGGCGTGACCTCGACGGCGCAGCGCACGTCCAGGCTTGCGCGCACGAAGCCGAAGCACTCGATGCCGAACTCGCGAAGCAGGCAGCGGGCGAGCGCGCCCGCCGCCACGCGTGCGGCGGTCTCGCGCGCGCTGGCGCGCTCCAGCGTGGCACGGCAGTCGGTGGTGAGCCACTTCACGCTCCCGGCAAGATCGGCGTGGCCCGGCCGCGGCTGATGGACCGGTGGCGTCCGTGACGCATCATCCAGGCGGCTGTCGCGATTGGCCACGCGCAGCGCGACCGGCCCGCCCATGGTGCGCCCCTGCATCACGCCGCTCAAGACCTCGATCGTGTCGGTCTCCATCCGCTGGCGCGCGCCGCGGCCGTAGCCCGCCTGACGTCGTCGAAGTTCGGCGTTGATGAAGTCGGCGTCCACGGCAAGCCCCGCGGGAAGACCCTCGATCACGGCCAGCATGCCGGGTCCGTGGCTCTCGCCGGCGGTCATGTATCGCAGCGCCATGCGATCGATCATACGGGGCGGTCGAGTGCCGAAGATCGCTCCCGATGCGCGGCCCATGTCCACAACCCGGCCGCAAGCAGCGCGAACACGGCCAGCATGCCGAAGGCCACGTCCATGCCGCGCCCGTCGGCCACCATGCCCACCAGCGGCACGCCCGGCACGTCACCCAGCAGGTGCAGCGCCAGGATCGCGAGCGCCATGCCTGTGCCGCGTTCGGACGGATGCAGCACGTCGACGAGCTGCGCGTTGACCGGGCCGGTGCTCATCACCAGCAGCAGGCTCGCGACGGCGACGGATGACCAGACCAGGGCAGGCTCCTTCGCGAGCACCACCGCGATGATGCAGGGCACCGACAGTGCGGTGGTGATCGCGCACACCCAGAGATGCGCGGCCGGATTGGTGCGGCGCCAACGATCGCTCCACCATCCGCCCGCCATCGTTCCCGCAAGGCCCGTGACCACGATGATCGCGCCGAAGGTGGTGCCGCCCACGGCGCCGCCGATGCCCTTCATCTTCTGCAGGTAGAGCGGCGTCCAGTAGCCAAGGCTTCCGAAGCACGCGGTCTGCGCGGCGTAGCCCAGCGTGCAACGCCGCCACCGTCCGTTGCCCCACGTGGTCAGGAGCGCCTTCAGCGTGGGCGGCGCATGGGCCGACACGGCGTGATCCTCCATGCTGCCACGAGGTGGATCGCGAAGCATGTAGATCAGCACGGCCAGCACCAGTCCCGGGCCACCCGCGACCAGGAACGCGTGCCGCCAGCCCCAGTGCTCGCCCACCGCGCTGCCGATGATGAAGCCCACCGCCGCACCGACCGGAATCGCGGCGTTGAACACGCTCATCACGCGACTGCGCAGCCGCGGGCCAAACTCGTCGGCGAGCAGCGCAGGCGCCACGCTTGCGTAGGCCGCTTCGCCAAGACCGGTCACGGACCGCACGAACAGAAGCGCCCAGAAGCCCGCGGCCCACGCGCCAGCCGCGGTGAGCACGCTCCAGAAGGCGACCGCGACGGCGAGCATGTGCAGTCGATTCACGCGATCGGCAAGCAGGCCGAAGATCGGTGCCGTCACGGTGTAGACCAGGATGAACGCCGAGTAGAGCCATCCGCTCTGCGTGTCATCCAGTCCAAGACCGCCCTCCGCGGCGGGCTTCTGCAGCATCGGCAGGAGGCTGCTGACCACGAATCGATCGGCGTAGTTGAGCAGGTTCAGGCCACTGAGAACGCCGAGTGCCAGCCAGGCCTGACGTCCGACGGCGCCGTGCCCGGTTGACGCGTGGTGGTTGCGCGCGGACATCGCTCACGCCCCGAGGGCGACCTCCACAAGTCCGTCGAACAGGCCCGCAGGAGCCGCCCTGTCGGTGAAGCGCTCGAACTGCATCTCGGCCTGGCGCACGAACATGGCGGTGCCGTCGATCACGCGCGCACCGCGCGACACCGCAAGACGCAGCAATGGCGTGCGCCTGGGTCGGTACACGGTGTCCATCACCACCGCACCATCCAGCGGGACGTCATCCTCGATCGGGCTGGCCTTCGGATCCGGGCCGCCCTCCATGCCGAGGCTGGTGCAGTTCACGAAGGCATGGAAGCAGCCACACCCGAGTTCGCCCGGGCGGCCGGCCACCACATGCGCGCGTCCGCCTCCCGGCATCGGCTGGTTGTGCAGCAGTGATTCCACCGCCTCGGCGCGTGATTGCGTGCGGTTGAACACCACCACCTTCGCACCCGCCATCGAGAGCCCCGCGGCCACCGCGCGCGCCACGCCACCCGCGCCCAGCACGGCCACGCGACGCGCGGTCCACTGCCGACGGATCGATTCGCCGTCACGGACGCGCGCGGCATCGATGCCCGCGGCCAGCTGAGCCGACGCGTCCGGACCCAGCCCAAGCCCGACCGCCAGCGCGGCCACCGCGGCAGGCGCGTCGGTGTTCACGGCCTCGAGCGCGCCATCGGCACCCACCAGCAGCGTGTTGGCGGATCCACAGCGCTCGCTCAGCACATCCAGCCGGCCGCCGCCCTCGCGCACGAACCGGACCAGATGCTCCTTGTGCGGCAGCGTCACGCTGAGGCCGCGCAGATCGAGCGGCTTGAAGTCGAGCATCGCATGCAGGCTTGCCTTGAAGTGCTCCCATTCCGGCGGAACGGGCAGCGGCAGGTACACGCCGTCGAATCCGATGGCGCCAAAGCCGGCGTTGTGCAGATGCGGACTCAGCGAATGCTCGATCGGCCAGCCGACCACGCCGAACACGCTGGTGTCCGGCGTGAGGGCGTCGAAGCGGTAGAGCTCGCGCAGCTGCGACACCGTCGGCTGACCAGGCGCCGTGCCGGGATCTCCCTCGGGACGCGCGTAGGTGAGGAAGGCACCGAACTTCGCCGCGAGCACGCGCGACGGCATGCCGAACGCGCCCATGCACAGCGCGATGGTGGGCCTGGGCGCCTCGCGCAGCAGCTCGAACGCCTCGAGACAGTCGCGCACGCTGCGGGCCTTCCACGCGATCTTCGCGACGGCGCAGGCGGGTTCGGCCCACATGGCGGCGAGCCGCCGGGTGAGATCCGCGGGTCGTCCATCGAAGTCGTGCGCGCTCAGGATCAGGCTGGTCTTCAGGTCGCGTGGCTGGTTCGCATGGTCCACCGCCAGCATCACCTTCTGGCGCAGGTTCGCGCTTCGCGCCAGATGGGCCATCTCGAAGTCGATGTAGCGCGGGCCGGAATCGGAGGCGCCGATCGCCTCGAGCAGGCTCACGCGATCGGCGTCATCGCCGCGCCAGGCGCCGCCCTCGTCGGCATGCCGGATGGTGACGATGCAGGGCGCGGGACTCTCGCGCACCAGCCGCTGGATCGCCTGCAGCGCTCCCGGCTCCTCCGCCAGCGCGTCCACGCGCCACTCCACCAGGCGCGCGCCGTTGCCAACCTCGTGCCGTGCCATGTCGAGCGCGGTGGCGATCTCGTCGGAGCCCTCCACCGTGATCGCCACGGCGATCCGGGTGCGGTGGCCGCGCTCGCGCGGAGAATCCTGAGTCGACGGCATCGGCACGCGCGCAGTGTAGATGCGCTCGGGTGGCCCTAGCATGCGCGCATGCACGACGAAGCCGTGGACCGGACGCTCGCCTTCCTGCACGCCAACCTGCGTGGCCACATCCGGTTCGACGGTGATCGCGTGCCGATCAAGGTGATCGTGGCGCCCGATGGCCACATCGTGGCGCCGGTGATGGAGTCGATGCTGCGATCGGTCGAGGTGGTGCTGGAACTTCCCGACGATGGCGACGAGGGGCTGCAGCTGATGGTGACGATGGAGCGGCTCGATCCCGAGGGCGAGCACGCCGGCCTGTGCGACCGATGGCGCGCGTACCACGGCGACCCCGAGGACGTGCGCTGGGCGCGCATGCAGATCGATGCGTCGCGGCACCTGCAGTGGTTCGTGGACGGCGAGGCGCTGATGCAGGCGAACCCGCTGGCGCGGGACGAGATGTCGCTGCTGAAGGCCCTGAACGCGCAACCGCGCTCCTTCCTGAAGGCCTTCTGCACGACCTGCAGGGTCGACTGCAAGGAACCCATCGCGGTCGGCGTGGATCCGGGCGGCATCGACGTCCGACGGGCGCACGACACCGCGCGGCTGCCGTTCCCGCTGCGGTTCGAGCGGGCCGACCAGGTGCGCGCCTTCATGGACGGCACCTCGTCCCCATTCACGCCCGGCATGGCCTGAAAGCGGAAGCTGCGGCTTAGAATGCCGGAGATCCAGGAGGTCCTCATGGCCGACGGCAGTCACCACAAGAGCGCGCAGAAGTTCGCAGGCAGCCTGAACCACGCGATGATCGACGACGCGTCGGCCGACACGGCGCAGAACTACGCGAACAACTTCGGCAAGCCCGGCTTCGACGACATCACGAACTGCTACATCGACCAGCGCTACGAGGGCTACACCGCGGAGAATCAGGAGACCTGGCAGATCCTGTTCGACCGTCAGATGGCCTTCCTGAAGGACAACGCGAGCCAGACCTACCTGCAGGGCGCGGAGACCATCAACCTGCGGCGCGATCGTGTGCCGCCCCTGGCGGACATCAACGCGCGACTGTGGCCGCTGACCAGGTGGCAGAGCCGCGCGGTGCCGGGCTACCTGCCGCCCAAGGCCTTCTTCGCGTGCCTCGCCCGGCGCGAGTTCCCCACCACCATCGTGATCCGCCCGAAGGAGTCGATCGACTACCTGCCCGAGCCGGACATCTTCCATGACATCTTCGGCCACGTGCCGCTGCACGCCGACGCGACGTTCGCGGACTTCCTGCAGACCTACGGCAAGGCGGCGCTGACCACCGACGACCCGGCGGAGACCGAGCGGCTCGCGCGCCTGTTCTGGTTCACGGTGGAGTTCGGCCTCATCCGCGAGGGTGGGCGCCTGAAGGTCTACGGAAGCGGACTGATCTCGAGCCCGGGCGAGAGCCGGCATGCGCTGGAGAGCGACACGGTGGAGCGCAGGCCGTTCGATCTGGACCGCGTGTGCGACACGGGCTTCGAGATCGACCACTACCAGCCGATCCTGTATGTGCTGGAGAGCTTCGAGCAGCTCCGCGACGCGATGAACACGTACGCGGGCCGGCTGTTGGCGAAGGCGAAGCGCGTGGCGGCGTGAAGATGCGGGTCCGATAGCGGGGTCTGACCCTCTTCTGCGGACGCTGGCGTAGGCTGCGCGACATGGCACGCACCAAGATCGTCCGACGCAACGCCCGAGCCCGCAAGCCCTCTTCGCCGAGCACCGACGCGCCTCCGACCATCGACCCCGGGGAATTCGCGCAGCGGCGAGAACGCGCGCTCAAGGCGCTCGATGGCTCCGTTGGGCTGGTGCTCGCCGGCGAGGCGGACCCGAACCTGCATCACCCGTTCCAGGCGCACGCGCACTTCCACTACCTGACCGGCATGCGCGACGAGCCCGGTGCGGCGCTGCTGCTGGATCCGCGCAACCCGAACCCCGCGCGCCGCGTGCAGCTGTTCCTGCGTCCGCTGAACCCCGAGCGCGAGAAGTGGGACGGATTCCGCCATGAGATCGGCTCGGAACTCCGCGAGCGCGCCGGCATCGCGACGATCTTCCGCTCGAACATGCTGTCCATGCAGCTGCTTGACGCGGCACGGCGCGCGCGCGCGCTTTCGCTGCTCATGCCGCTGGCCACGCACACCTCGCCCGTGAGCGCCGACCTGGAGATCTTCCGGCGCGTGTGCGAGCGCGTGCCAGGCTGCGGCATCGTGGATCGCTCGCAGCTGCTGGCATCGATGCGTGCGCGCAAGAGTGCCGCGGAAATCGAGTGCATCGAGCACGCTGGGCGGATCACGGGCCTGGGCTTCCATGTCGCCATGGCCACGCTGCGGCCCGGCATGAACGAGTTCGACCTGCAGCGCAACGTCGAGGAGGCCTACCGCGAGGGCGGTGCGCGCGACCTTGCATTCCGAACGATCGCCGGCAGCGGCTTCAACAGCACGGTCCTGCACTATCACGCGAATGATCAGCCGCTGGAGGCGGGCGAGCTGGTGTGTCTCGACAGCGGTGCCAAGTGGTGCGGCTACAGCGCCGACGTGACACGCACGCTGCCCGTGAGCGGGCGTTTCGACGCCCGCCAGCGCGAGATCTACGAACTGGTGCTGCAGGCACAGGAGGCCGCGATCCGCGCCTGTCGCCCCGGTCGCCGGCTGCACGAGATCGACGAGGCGGGCCGGGCCGTGATCCGAAAGGCCGGCTTCGCCGACGCGTTCCCGCACGGCATGGGCCATCATCTGGGCCTCGAGACCCACGACGCGAACCCCGACGAGCCCGTGGCGGAGGGCGCGGTGGTCACGATCGAGCCGGGCATCTACCTGCCGCTGAAACGCATCGGCATCCGCATCGAGGACGACGTGCTGGTGACGAAGCGAGGCCCGCGCGTGCTGACGCAGCACGTTCCCAAGTCGGTCGCGGACATCGAACGCCTGATGCGCCGCTAGAGGTCGCGTGGCTCGACCGGCTTCACGAGGAAGCCGTGCATCGAGAGCAGCACCAGGCTCCAGGCCACGGGAATGGTCGCGATGCCGAGCGCCGTGCCGATCAGGGTCCGGCCGAGCCGGTCCCGCTTGCGCCCCACGATCTCGCAGCTCACGATCACGAACAGCACAAGCGCGAACTTGAAGGCGATCGCGCCGGGCAGTTCCCAGTGATCGATCACGAGCTTCGCGATCGGATTCATCTCGGATCCGCCGCGCCGCAGGATGTGCCACGTGAACATCACGTCGATCGCCGACAGCAGCAGCAGCCACAGGTACGCGCGCTGGTAGCGCATCGGCGGCACGCTCAGGAACGCCATCTCCTCGGGCGTGGGCGGCTGCGGCTGCGAGGTCGACGGCTCCACGGCTCCCAGTATGACATGCCCACGCACCCGCGCCCGCCGGGGCGCTGGATCGCCGCTCGACGGGGCCGCCTCCGGTGGGATCAGATCAGCCGGTCGTCGCTGGCGATGTTGAACGCCGGCGCCACGTTCACCTGGACCAGGCGCTCCCGCTGGACCTGCTGGGCCTGCTCGGGATCGACGTAGTCCGAGTGGCACGAGGCCTTGCCCGCCTCGGCGCCGACGGCCTTCTTGGTCTTGCTGGCGAGGCGATGGATCTCCTCGGGGCTCAGCACGCCGCGCTTGGCCAGGATCTCCTGCTGCTCGGTGGTCAGCGCGGCGCTGCGCACCGGCTTGCCGCGCTCGAACCCCTCGGCCTTGCCGCTGGCGAACTCCTGGATCTCCTTGCTGATGCGCACGCTGCACCAGTCATGGCCACACATGGCGCAGAAGTCCGTGTCCACGTCGAGATCCTCGTCGTGATACGCCCGCGCGGTGTCGGGATCGAAGCTGAGCTCGAAGTGCTTCTCCCAGTTCAGCGCGGCGCGCGCCTTCGTCAGGTCGTCGTCGCGGTCACGTGAGCCCGGAATCCCGAGCGCGACGTCGGCCGCATGCGCCGCGATCTTGTAGGCGATGCACCCCTGCTTCACGTCGTCCT
>JBMOGS010000012.1:0-45909 GCA_049318245.1 Phycisphaerales bacterium
CCGCGTCCGAGTGGCTGACGAACATGAGCTTGCGCGTGAAGAAGTAGCGGAAGCTCAGCAGCTTGTCGTCGCCCGCGATCACGGCGTTGGCGTTGGTCTCGAAGGGCAGGCGGATCGAGAGACCGAAGCTCGCCTCGCGCGTGGGGCCCTCGTGGCCGGCCTTCATGATGCCGTCGCCCGCACCCGTGATGGCCATCCAGCTTTCCGCGGCCATGCGTCGGCCGAACTCGCGCGCGGCGTGGTAGTCCGGGTGATCCTCGGGCGTTCGCGCGCTTCCGAAGATGCTCACCTTGCGCACGCCACGGTAGCGGTTGAACAGGCGATAGCTGCGGCGCATCTCCTTCAGGGCGAGTTCGAGCAGCTTGACCTGTCCCACGTCCAGGCCGTCGCCGAGCAGCTTCAGCGCGGTGCCTGCGAGTTCCTCGACATGGCGACGGCGGCGGCCCGCGAGCGGCCCCTCGTCGCCGGAAGCGGTGCCCGCGTCGCGCACGAGGGCCTCCAGGCGGTCGCGGATCGAGGCGTCGTCGGTCGGGTCGTGCGGGCGTTCACTCATGGATGGTTTCCGTGGACGGCCGCCACCCGCTCGGGCATGGACGGCATGGATGGATCCTGCCCCAGCGGGGGCAGGGGTGTCACTTGTACCGCAGGATCGCTTGCGGGGCCGGTGACATCGATCACGAACAGGGCGTCGCTGGCGGCTCCGAAGAGGTCGCTCAGGCCGGGCACCACGCCCCGATTCCGGAATCGCAGCGCCACGTCCCAGGTGGCCAGGTCCATGGAGCCGGTGCCCATGAGTCGCAGCAGCGGGCAGCTCAGGTCGAAACGCTCGAAGCGCAGCGTCTTGCCTCGCACGTGGAAGTCCAGGCTCGCGCGTTCCAGACTGTCCGAGAGAGGCAGCATGAGCTGCGTGGCCTGCAGCACGCGGAGCGTGAGCGGCAGTTCACCCATGCGCGCGTCGGAGGCCTCCAGATGGCCGATGCCGCGCAGCGTGTCGGACCCATCGAGGTCGCCGCCCAGGCTCAGGGAGCCGCGCACGAATCCTGCAGCAGCGAACGAGGTGTTCGCGCCGCCACGGATCAGGCCCGGCAGGGAGGCGCCATCGATCCGAAGGTCGAGCCGCCAGTCGTTCGCGGGGCCTCCGATCACGGCCGACGCGCACGCGCGTCCGCCGTAGAGGTCCGACTGCAGGTCGATGATCTCGATCTGCTTCGCTCCTTCGGTCAGTCGCAGCAGCCCGTCCGCACGGTCGAAGAAGCGGTCGCCCGCCAGGAAGGTGCCCTCGCGGCAGCCGAGCTGGATCTCGACCGGGTAGGTCCGTCCGCCGCGCGCGTCGATGCGGAACGGGGCGTGGATGCGCGAGAGCACGGTGCCCGCACGCATGGATCCGTCCTGCAGGTCGATGGTGCCGGTCAGACCGGGCTCGGGCGACTCGGGAATCCAGCCCAGCAGTCGGAGGTCGTCGGAACTTGCGTTGCCGGCCCGAAGCTCGATGGTGCCCAGCGCATCGGCGAGATCCTTCGGAAGCACCCGCACCACGCCCTCATGGATGGGACCGACATCGAAGCGCAGGTGCACCGCGCCACCGTCCCTCGGACCGCGTGGCCCCGTGGCGATCACGCCGTCGAGCGCGAACTCGCCGCCCGGCAGGCAGCCGACGAGGCCGGGGGCGTCGCGCGAGGGACCGCGCACGCCGATCGAGTCGGGGCCGAAGGCAAGGTGGCCACCGGGCACGAGCGAGAGCGAGATCGGCACGCCGCCGGGATCGCCCACCAGCACGCCGTCGTGGGTGACCTCGATGTCCCAGTCCGGTTCGCCCGCCGCGGTCCGGGTGACGAGCAGCGTGCCACCCGCGAAACCCACGGGATTCCAGTCGTCGTGCAGATCGGAGATCCGCTCCAGATTCGCGGCGTCGAGCACCTCGGGCCACAGCAGGCTGGCGAAGTCGTCGATCATCCACGTGCCACGAAGATCCTGTTTCCCCGAGGGATCCAGCGCGATGGAGCCCTCGGCCTCGAGCACGCCCACGCGCCGGTCTCGACATCGCGCTTCCACGCGAACGCCGTCCAGTCCAAGCGTCGGTCCGTCGATGGTGAGCGCACCGCGCGTCACGCGGAGTTCGCTTGGAACGCCCCGCGCCTGGAACGTGACGCCGCGGGTGACGAACCTCGCGCGGCGATCGTCGGTGCCCGTCGCGCGCTGCCGGATGTCGATCGAGCCATCGAAGGCGCCTTTCACGTCGCAGCGTTCCCACGCGTCGGCCGCGCTCGTCCGGACCTCCTCGGGCAACAGCGGCACCATCCACTGGCCGATCGGAGCGCGCTTCAGTTCCGCGGTCAGGCTTCGGTCGCGCTCACGCAGGCTCGCGGCGCCGCTGGCGATCACGCGCCCCTCGCCGGCCTCGCCCTCGAGCCGAATGAGCGTGGCTTCGCGTTCCGTCAGCCGCACCTTCGCGGTGACGTTGTCCAGATCGAATCCCTCGGGCCACGGGAGGCCGGATCGTTCGAGCAGATGCTCGGGACCGTTGCGTGGGCGGAAGGCACCATCCGCCAGCAGGATGTCGATGGCGAGCGTGGTGTCTCCCGTGGCGGTGGAGCCGATGTGGCCGCCAAGGTTCAGCTCACCTTCGAGCTGGAGCGCCTTCATGCTCTGCGAGGCCACGCTCTGATCGCGTCCTGGCCAGTGCGGATTCCGGCTTCGCCCATCCTTCCAGTCTTCCAGCGGAATGGCCGCGAGCAGCAGGTCGTTCACGCGATCCTCGGCCACGACCAGATCCAGATCGGGCCGCGCCAGGCGTCCGCCCTCGGGCGCGCGAGGGATGGCGACCTTGCCCGAGATCGAGCCCGTGCCGCCCTTGGGGGTGTGGAAGGTCCAGCGCTTGGGAGGCAGCACGATCGCCTCGTCCTGCAGTTCGATGAATCCCTCCTCCACCCGGATCGGATAGGGAAAGCGCGAGCAGAGCACGTTGGCATTCCGCACGTCGATCGAGCCGGTCGTCTCCACGCGGCTGCCGCCGCCGCGCACGCGCTTCACCCGGATGTCGAACTCGCACGTGCCGCCAAGCTCGGTGCCCTGTTCGCGGAGCAGACCCGCCGCCACCAGCCGGTCGCGCATGTCACGCGCGAAGAGCAGCTCGAAGATGCGGCGCGGCCCCTCGTCGAAGGCGTTCTGCAGGTCCAGATCGATCGGGGCGGGGCTGTCAGTCCGGACGCGGAGGTCCACGCCCGCGTCGTCGCCGGCGCCGTCCACCATGCCGGAGATGGAGAGCCGGTTCCCGGTCATGCCGGCGGCCGTGAGCGACGCCACCTCGATCTGCTCGTCGTTGAAGCGGATGGTCGCCTCGACCTGCTGGAGCGGATAGCGGAAGTTCACGTACGCGCCGCGGCCCTCGCGGATGACGAGCGAACCGGAGACCTTCGGATCGATCGCGGGCTGCCCAGGTTCCGAGGCTGGCCGTTCCGCTCGCGCGTTGATCTGCAGCGATCCCTGCATCACCCGGAAGTTGTCGAGCACGTTCACGATCGGCTCGGGCAACTCGACCGCCCATGGCGTGTCAGGCTGGGTGCGCAGCAGGGCGTAGCGTGACACGTCCAGGCTGGCCTGCACGCCGCAGTGCCGAAGGGCCGCCTCGAACCACGCTTCGGCGAGCGCGAGGTCGGCCATGTCGGCGAGCGCGGGCAGCTTGCTGAAGTCGAGCGCCAGCGACATGCGCACCGGCAGCGGCACCGAGATCGGCTCGGCCTTGCCCGGCGACGCATCGCGCACCGAGAACAGCGTGCCCTCGAAGTTGTCCAGGCGAAGCTGCTCGTTCGCGAGCACGATGGTGCCGCGGTCCACGTTCATGCGTGGCTTGCCCTGCAGCGCGCCCCGGGTGCCCTCGCTGAAACGTTCCCATCGGATGCCGAGCTCGGGCCCCAGCTCATCCAGGTTCAGCGCGATGCCCTTCACGTCCAGGCTGGCCTCGGCGAGCGGGCGCGCGGGCGTTCCCTTGAACCGCACGTCCGAGACCATGCCGCGCAGTGCGAGGCGCTTGGTGCAGTACTCCTGCGTGGCCTGCGGCAGCAGCGGCGCCACCGTCTGGTCGAAGTCAAGACGGTTCGCGTGGACCTCGTAGGCCAGGGAGCGCTCGTTCCAGCTGCCGGTCAGCCGAAGGCCGTCCTTCGCGTCGCGTGGCACCGGTTGCGTCTGCAGGTCGGCGCCCTCGATCTCGATGAACTTGAACGCGAGCATGTGCGGCCCGCGTGCGGGATCGTTCGCCAGCTCGCCGCGGAACGAGGGATCGGCGAGCGTGGTGATGCGGTCACCCTCGACCACCAGGTTCTCGATCCGCAGCAGATCGAGTCGCGCCGCGCGTGGGCGCACGGTGAAGGAGATCCATCCGCGACCTGTCGGCGGCTGGAGCGCGGCGAGGTTCAGCGCATCGTCGCTGGTGCGGCGGGCGACGCGGATCACCGCCTCCTTCACGTCGAGGTCCTCGAGGGCGATCGTGGCGGTCAGGAGGTCGAGCGGCCGGAACTCGGAGCTGAGCCCGCGAATCGAGACGATCTCCTCGGTGCGCCCCGGCCACCCTTCGGCGAGCACGCGGATCGACGCGATGGAAAGGCGCCCCCAGCCGTCCCATCGCGCGTCCGTCACCTCCACGCGCGTGCCCAGTGCGCTCGACAGGGCCCAGCGGGTCAGGATGGTGAGCGCCAGCGGCGACAACAGCACCAGCCAGGTGGCGCCGATGAGCAGGACCGTTGAAAACAGCGGCCAGATCACGCGACGGAGCTTTCGTTGCATCGGCATGCGTGGGAAGCCCGCGGATCGGGTGCCGCATTCTACGGAAAGCGCGCGGGGTAGGCTTTCGAGATGGGCCCGCACGTTTCGATGACGAACGGTCTTTGGATCGCCTCGCAGGCCGGCGCGGGCGCGCCGGCGGCGCGCGTGTTCGGTGGCGTGCTGATGTGGGTGTTCGTGTGCGTGCTGCTGGCGGTGCCGTTGCTGATCGCGATCCGGGGCGCGGCAAGGCGCCGCGCCGAGTCCCGGGCACGATCGCCTCGCGCCAGCGCGCGGGTGGATGCATGGCGTGAGTCGGCACGGCGACTGGAGCCCGGTCCATGAGGCCGTGTGCGCTGGTGACGGGCGCCACGAGGCGCGTGGGCCGCGCGATCGCGCTGGAGCTCGCGCGTGCGGGGCATGACATCGTGGTGACGTGGCACACCGACGCGTCCGGGGCCGAGTCGCTCGGGGCGGATGTTCGCGCGCTGGGGGTGCAGTGTCGGGCGCTTCAACTGGATCTGGGCTCGGATGCCGTGGATTCGGCGGCGCACGCGCTGGCCGGCATCGACGCGATCGATGCCCTGGTGCTGAACGCGGCCGCGTGGCGGTCCTCGGCGTGGGATGCGCCGATGGCGGAGGCGGCGCTGGACGCCTTCCGCGTGAACGCGCTCGGACCGGTTCGGCTGGTGCAGGCGCTCACGCCGATGCTGAAGGCGTCGAAGGTCCGGGGCGGCGCGAGCGTGGTCGCGGTGGGTGACGCGCATGCGCAGGGCACGCCCGTCCGCGGCTATGGCGCGTACATGATGTCCAAGGCCGCGCTCCATCAGGCGGTGCAGCAGATGGCGGTGGAGTTGGCGCCGGCGGTCCGCGTGAACGGCGTGCTGCCGGGCGTGGTGGCCTGGCCCGAGGACATGCCGTCCGAGCGGCGCGAGGCGCTGCTTGCGCGGATTCCGCTGCAGCGTGCCGGCGAGCCCGACGACGTGGCCAGGCTGGTGCGATTCCTCTGCGCGGAAGCGCCGTTCGTCACCGGCGCCCTGATTCCGGTGGATGGGGGCCGGTCGCTCCGCTAGCGATCACCGGACTGCGCGCGATCGATCTCGGCGGGAGGGGCCCCGCGCTCGCGGGCGCGAGCCATCCACTCCTGCGCGCGCGTGGCATGTCCTGCCTGCGCATGGCAACGCGCGGCCTGCACGCACGGGCGCCAAGGCTGGGTGGGGTCCATGGCGAGGCGCTGCCATTGTTCCGCCGCCGATTCGGGTTGCTGCGCGGCCTCGAGCGCGCGCGCGAGGATCTCGATCTCCGCGGGCGAGGCGGTTGGTTCGCGCGCAGGCAGCACGACGACCTCCACCGCCGCGGCGCCCTGGCCGCAGGCGATGAGCGTGTTGCCCACCTCGAATCGGAGTCCGCGATCGGTCGGTCTGCACGCGAGCGCTGCGCGGGTCGCCGCCGCCGCCTGGGATGGCTGGCCATCGCCCAGCAGTGCCTGCGCGAGCGCCAGGTGCGCGGAGGGTTCCAGCGGCGCCAGCGACACGGCCCGCTCCGCGGCCACGCGCGCGTCGCTCCATCGCCCGACCGCGCGGAGGGCCATAGATCGCTGAAGCGGGTGCTGCGCATTGCCGGGTTCCAGTTCGGCCGCACGGGTCAGGCGCGCGATGGCGATCTCCACGCGACCGGCCTGCATCGCCGTGATGCCCGCGGCGCTCTGCAGTCCCGGACTGTCGCGCCGAAGGTCGGCCGCACGCGCGTAGGCGTCGGCGATGTCGGCGGCGGGGGCGCGGGCGGCCATGCGCGCGCGCCCAAGCATCTCCGCGGCGAGCGCGTCGTCGGGACGCGTGCGGGCGCACGCCTCCGCGGCGCGCAGCGCTTCCTCGGTGCGACCGGCGTCAAGCAGGCGTTCGATGGACTCGAGTGCGCGCAGCGTCTCGGTGGATCCGCCCCGGTTCGAGGGGGCCGGTGACTCGCCGCAGCCGACCACGGCCGCCAGCAGGGCCAGCAGGGGAACGACGGCATACAATGGATAAGATCGGCGTCCCATGACTCAGGCTCAGAGCGAGACCGCTTCGGCGGCAGCGGAGACGGACTCGACCGGGCTGGCGAAATCGTATCGCCCCGCGGACCATGAGCCGCGCGCACGCGCGAAGTGGCGCGAGGCCGGCTGCTTCCACGCCGATCCGTCCTCGTCGCGCACGCCGTACTGCATCTTCATCCCGCCGCCGAACGTGACCGCCGCCCTGCATCTGGGGCACGCGCTGAACAACAGCCTTCAGGATGCGCTGGCGCGTCACGCGCGCATGAAGGGCATGGACGTGCTCTGGATGCCCGGCACCGACCACGCGGGCATCGCGACCCAGACCGTCGTGGAGCGGCGGCTCGCCCTGAAGAACAAGCGGCGCACCGACTTCACGCGCGAGGCGTTCGTGGAGCAGGTGCAGGCGTGGAAGGACGAGTACGAGGCGACGATCCTTGGCCAGCTGCAGGAGATGGGCGCGAGCTGCGACTTTTCCCGCACGCGCTTCACCATGGATCCGGTCTGTGCCGCGGCGGTGCGCGCCGCCTTCCATCGCCTGTTCGACGAGGGCCTGATCGAGCGAGGCCGTCGTCTGGTGAACTGGGATCCCGCCACGCGCACGGCCCTCGCCGACGACGAGGTCGAGATGCGCGAGGTCGACGGGCGCATGTGGTACCTGCGCTACCCGCTCGAGGACGGAAGCGGACACGTCACGGTCGCGACGACGCGGCCCGAGACGATGCTCGGCGACACCGCCGTCGCGATGAATCCGCGTGATCCGCTGGCGCCGGGCCTTCGCGGCAAGCGCGTGAGGCTGCCGATCGTCGGTCGCGTGATCCCGATCGTGGAGGACGACTACGTGGTGATGCCTGTCTCGCGCGGCGGCGACCCGGCCGACGCGAAGGCGAACGTGGCCACCGGATTCCTGAAGGTGACGCCGGCGCACGACCCCAACGACTGGGAGATCGGCCGCCGTCACGACCTGCGCGTGATCAACGTGATGGGTCCCGACGGCGCGATCAGCGACCGTCACGGCTGGGCCGACGTGGTGGCCGAGTCGCGCATGCTCGTGGGCAAGAGCCGCGAGGAGGCGCGCAAGGCGGTCGTGCAGTGGTTCCGCGATCACGGGTTGCTCGAGGACGAGAAGCCCTGGCGCCATGCCGTGGGCCACAGCTACCGCAGCGGCGTTCCGATCGAGCCGTGGCTCTCCGAGCAGTGGTTCGTGAAGGTGACCGATGACCGCATGCGTGGCGCGGCCCTTCGCGCGATGGAGCCCGCGCAGTTCGACGGCAAGGCGCCGGCGGGCGCGGCGAGTGGCGACGGCCAGATGCGCTTCTATCCGGCGCGCTACGCGAAGACCTTCCAGCAGTGGCACGAGAACCTGCGCGACTGGTGCATCAGCCGACAGCTGTGGTGGGGGCACCGCATTCCGGTGTGGAGCCGCGAGGCGCAGGGCGAGGCGGCGAAGGTCGGTGGCAGCGCGCCGGCCAACGGCGGCATGGTGCCCGTGCACTCCGCGTGGGCCGCGCAGGGGGCGAGCCACCGCGTGCGCCATCGCGAGGACGGCACGCTCGAGGAGCTCGTCTGCCTGCCCGCGGGCGCCGACGCGCTCGCGAAGGAACTCGAGAGCGCGGGCTTCTCGCAGGACCCCGACGTGCTCGACACTTGGTTCAGCAGCGCGCTCTGGCCGCTCAGCACGCTCGGCTGGCCCGATCCGAAGGCCTTTGGCATGCAGGGCATGCTTGAGCGGTACAACCCCAGCGCGGTGCTGAGCACCGCGCGCGAGATCATCACGCTCTGGGTGAGCCGCATGACGATGTTCAACCGGCACTTCCTCGGGGGCAACGTGCCGTTCCGGCACGTCTTCATCCACCCGGTCATCCAGGATGGCTTTGGCCAGCGCATGAGCAAGAGCCTCGGCAACGGGCTCGACCCGCGGGACGTGATCCACTCGCACGGCGCCGACGCGCTGCGCTACACGCTGCTCGACATGACCACCGACACGCAGGACCTTCGCGTGCCGGTCGAGATGGTCGATCCGCACAGCGGCGAGACCTTCACCCCCGAGTACACGCGCGCCCCCAGCGGCCACCAGGTCGCTGCGCCGGTGCAGAAGAGCCCGAAGCACCCCGGCAAGTCGATGGTCAGCAGCTACGGCGCCGCCAGCGGACTCGCCACGCCCAGCCAGTCGCAGCCGGTCGCGCGCAACACGAGTTCGCGCTTCGATCTGGGCCGCAATCTCGCGACCAAGCTCTGGAACGCCACGCGCTTCGCGCTGGCCAACGCGCCCGCGCCGGCCGCGGTGGTGGATCTCGCCAGGCGTCCCGCGCTGGATCGCTGGATCGTCTCGCGCGTGACCCGCGCCATCCATCGGGCGGACGCCGCGCTGGCCGAGTACCGCTTCAGCGAGTACGCGGCGGCGTGCTACGACGTGCTCTGGCGCGACTTCTGCGACTGGTATCTCGAGGCCGCCAAGCCGACGGCGAAGGCCGATCCCGAGCGCCAGGCCGTGATGCTGGCGTGCCTGGACGCGATCGTGCGCCTGCTGCACCCGGCGATGCCCTTCGTGACCGAGGCGCTCTGGCCCGCGTTGTGCGCGCGTCGCGCGGGCGAGGTGGAGGGGCTGTCGCTGGTGCCCTCGACGATGCTTGCCACGGCGGCCTGGCCTTCGGCCGCGCCGAAGCTGGCGGACGAATCGGTCGAGTCCGAGTTCGCGCGCATGCAGGCGCTCGTGGACGCGATCCGCAACATCCGCGGCGAGCGGCAGGTCTCGCCCAAGCGCCGCATTCGCCTGTGCGCCAGCGCGCGCGCCACGGCGCTCTGTCGCGCGAGCGACGGCCTCGTCGAGGCGCTTGCGGGCCTCGAGACGGTCGCGGACGCCGGAGCGCGCGGGCAGGGCGCCATGGCCTTCCCCTTCGAGGGCGAGGAATGCTGGCTGGATGGTCTTGTGGACCAGGTCGATGCCGGCGCCGAACGCGCGCGTCTGGAGAAGGTCATCGCGGACCGTCGCCGCGCGGTGCAGGGCTATCAGGGCAAGCTCGGCAATGCGGGCTATGTGGCGAAGGCGCCTCCGAAGGTGGTCGAGGAGACCCGCGCCATGCTTGCGGCCGCCGAGGCGGATCTCGCGGCGGCAGAGCGTGCGCTGAGGGAACTGGTCGCCTGATGCGCCACGCGCCTGCCATCACGCTCGCGGCACTCGGCGTGATCGCGGGGTGTGGCGCACCGGCTTCGAGACCCGTCACCGCACCGGAACCGCCGCGTCCGGCCGCCGTCGCGGAACCGACCGCCATCGCTCCGGTTCCCGACGCGCCCTCGCCCGTGCGCTCCGTGCAGGCGTGGGATCAGGGCGGAGGGCCAGGCGTGTTCGTGCGCACCGAGCGCTACAACCTTCGTCTGGCGGTGAAGGATCCGGTCTTCCGGGATCGTCTGCCCGCGTACATGGAGGCCTGCAGCGACGCCTACGCCCGCGCGCTGGGTCCGCTGCCGGTGCCCACCGAGCCGATGGACCTGTACGTCTTCGCCTCGCGCGGACCCTGGGAAGCCTGGACGCGCAAGACGCTGGGGCGCGACGCGGACCTGTATCTGGGTCTCGGTCGCGGCGGCTTCACCACCGACGGGACCAGCGTGCTGTACGACATCGGTCGCGTCGACACGCTGACGATCATGGCGCACGAGGGGTGGCACCAGTTCAGCCAGAAGTCGCTGCGGGAGCCGCTGCCCACGTGGCTCGAGGAAGGTCTGGCATGCTGGATGGAGGGCACGCGCATGAGTCGCGACGGCCAGCCCACCGCGTTCCGGCCATGGCGCAACTTCGAGCGCTGGAACGAGGCGCGCAACGCCGTGACGGGCGAGCGCACGTTCACCCTGTCGGAACTGCTCGAGACCTCCCCGCAGCAGTGCCTGGAGGAAGGCAAGGACGAGTTGCTGACCTACTACGCGCAGGCGTGGGCACTCGTGCACTTCCTGCATGACGGCGAGAACGGTCGCTATCGGGAGGGCCTTCGCGCGATGGTGCGCGATGCCGCCGAGGGCAAGCTCATCGAGCGCCTGCAGGCGAGCCGCTTGGCGGGCGAGCCGGCCGCGGCGCGAAGGGCCGCGCGCAGTCGCACGGGCGCGCTGGCGCTGCGCGAGTACGTGGAGCCGAATCTCGATCTGCTGCAGGTGCAGTACGACCAGTTCCTCCGCGACATCACGCGCCGGGGTGCGGGAGACCGCATCTTCAAGGGCGAGAGTCCGCTGTCCGCCCCCGCAGCGACAGCACCAGCGCCGCCGCCAGCGAAGTGATGAGCCCCACGCTGAGGGCCCATCGCGCGCCGGCCGCGTGCCAGATCCAGCCCGTGCCGACGCTCGCGACGAGCGCGCACGCTCCCATGCATCCGAAGGCGATGCCCATCGCCGTGCCTCGGCGCGAGGGTGGTGCCGCGTCCGCGATCAGCGCCTTGCCCACGCCCTCGTGGCACGCGACGGCGAGGCCGTAGAGCGCCATCAACGCGAAGCAGTGCCAGCCTTCGGAGGCGTGCGCGAACGCCAGATACACGCCGCCCTGCAGGATCCATCCGGTCCGCAGCAGCCACGCCCGACCCACGCGATCGGACAGGCGCCCGGCCGGCAGGCTTGCGGCTGCGTACACCGCGTTGAAGAGTGCGTAGGACAGCACCACCGAGACCGGGCTCAGGCCTGTCTCCGACGCGCGCAGCAGGAGGAAGGCGTCGCTTCCGTTGCCGAGCGCGAAGATGCAGAGCGCGCCGGTCGCGCGCCAGAACGATCGCGGAAGCGGCGCGGCGCCTTGCGCGGCGCCATCCGCCGCAGGCGCATCGCGTGGCGGAACGTCGCGAAGCAGCAGCGTCAGACTCCAGCACGCGACACCGGCTGCGGCAGCCGCGCCCAAGGTCCAGCGCCACGCGGGTGCGGCTTCCGGCGAGGCACTCGCGCCCAGCAGCGCCAGGAGCGCGGCAGCGACCAGGGCGCCCGCGAGTGCGCCGGCGGTGTCCATCGCGCGGTGCAGGCCGAACGCGTGTCCACGCGCCTCCGGCGGGGCCGCGTCCGCCAGCAGCGCATCGCGCGGCGTGGTTCGGAGTCCCTTGCCGAAGCGATCGAGCACGCGACCAGCCCCGACCATCGGCCAGGCCACGGCCGCGGCGATCACGGCCTTCCCAAGCACCGGAAGTGCGTACCCCCAGCGGATGTAGGGCACGCGCCTGCGCGCGCGGTCGCTGTGCCAGCCTGCAACGGCCTTCATGGCGGTCACCACGGCCTCGGCGCATCCCTCCACCACACCCAGGGCGATCGTGCCCGCGCCCAGCACGCCCGTCAGGTAGAGCGGAATCAGCGGCGCCGTCATCTCGCCGCTCACGTCGGCCAGAAGGCTGATCCAGCCGAGGAGCACGACCTGGCGTGGGAGGCGACGCATGGAAAGGTGGGGAGGGGATTCGAACCCCTGAGACCCTCGCGGGCCTAGCCGATTTCAAGTCGGCCGCGTTCAACCGCTCTGCCACCCCACCGGGGGCCGTGCATCCTAGCGGTCCGTCGGCGCGTCACGCCTCAGCGCGGCATCGAGCGCAGCAGCTGCGTCAGCTCGGCGTTGATGCGCTCGAGTTCCGCGGTGCGCTCGCGAACCGCCGTGTCGAGCCGGCGGTTCACCTCCTCCAGGGTCTCGATCTGGCGGCGCGACTCCGCGTCGCGTGCGGCGGCCTGCGCGCGCTGGCTCGACTGCTGCGCGGTCATCATGAGTCGGTGCGTCATCAGCAGATCGATCAGCGGTTCGTTGGGAGGGAGCATGCTGCCGGCGATGCCAAGCTCGGTCAGCGCCTCGAGCTCCGTGACCCAGAGGCTTCCCGCGAACAGCAGTTCCTCCTTGCCCGGAAGCTCGACGAAGCATCCGCGGATCTGGATGATGGGCTCCTGCATGCGAAGGATGGTCAGTCGCCCCGCAAGCCGCTCCGCGATCCCGGCGAAGGTCGCGTTCGGCATCGAGGGCTGCATCTCCATGTGCTCCAGCAGCGTGTGTCCATCCTCCAGCGCCGGCGCCACGCGCTGCAGCAGCGGTCCCCGATGCGTGACGCGCAGCATGCGGTCCAGCCGAAGATGGAACGGCATGAGGCGGTCGAGAAGATCGGCCCATTCGGCGGAGATCCGGCTCACCAGGTCACCTCGAACACGTCGGTGTTGCCACCGGGCTCTCGCGCCTCGGCAAGCCGGACGGCGGGCTGCAGACCGTACTTGTGGCCCAGGCCCTTCACGAGGCCGATCACCATCGGTGCCAGGCCAGCGCGGTGCGAGATGTAGTCCAGCGTCAGGCCGCGCGGCCCCACATCGCGCACCCGGAAGGAGGGTGGCTTCAGGTTGGGCATCATCAGCGCGACGCGCACATGCATGTCATCGAGTGCGGCGAGCGCTTCCGGGAATGTCGCGCCAAGCTGGTCCAGCAGGGGCCCGTAGCCGCGCTGCGCCGTGAAGGTCACCCAGAAGACCCCGATCTCCTCGACCAGCGTGGCGGCGTCGCGCCCGGTCGCCTCGCAGGTGGCGCCCACCATCGCGAAGGTGAGTTCGTCGGGGTACTGCTGCAGTGGCAGGAACTCCGCATCCTTCACGCCGGCCTTCTCGCGCACCGTCCTCCAGACGTCGGCGCCAAGGCGTTGCGTCACGAAGTCCTGCACGGCCTGGTTCACGAGTCCATACATGCTGCAATCTCCTTCGAGTCACGATGCGATCAGGATGGGTCCCGGAGGATGGTTCGGATCAGCCGCGTGAGAGCAGCGCCCAGGCCAGCAGCAGGCAGGCGATCGTGGCGCCGGCCGCGATGCTGGTGGCGAAGACAAGCCACACCTGCATGCGGGCGGTGATGCGATCGATCGCGGCGTCATGCGCGCGGAACTGGTCCAGCATCTGCGTCAGCGCGTCGGCGTTGCGGCGCTGGCCCGTGGAGAGTTCGCCCACCCCCTGGCTCAGGCTGGTGACGCCCTCGGCCACGCGCTGGGCGGCCTCGTGATTCAGGTCCAGTTGCTGCTGCACCAGCCCGAACGTGCTGGTCTGCTGTCCCACGCCCTCGGCGATGCGGCGCAGGATCTCCTCGATGCCCTGATCGCGGATGCGCTGCTGCACCAGCGCCGATCCGATCGCCTCGCCAAGACGCGCCTGCTGGCGCGCGATCTCGGGCAGGCTCTGCAGGCTTTCTGGAAGCCGCTCCAGCAGCGGCACCACGCTCTGGCGCTCGCGCTCCTCGGCGCGGAGGTGCGTGGCGATCGCGATGAGCGCGTCGGCGACGGCGGCGGCGTCGGGGGCTGGCTGCGCTGGTGCGCGGCCCGCGGATCGCCAGGGGCCGACGAACAGGCGCTTGACGGTCGCAAGCACGCTCATTGCGGCAAGTGTAGCGGCGGGTCGGTGCGTTCACGGTGCTACGATCGACCGCATGCGCCGCGCATTGCTGGTCCTGATGCTTGCGGCGCTTGCCGCGTGCGCGGACGCGACCCCGGCGGCGCCCGCATCGTCGGCGGTCACGCGCGTGGTGAGCCTCTCGCCCGCGATCACCGAGACGCTGGTGGAACTGGGGCTGCGGGAACGGCTGGTCGGTTGCACGCCGTGGTGCCAGGGCGTTCCAGGGATCCCCGCGCTCGGATCCATGACCGAAGTGGATCTCGAGCGTCTGGCTGCCGCCAGGCCCGACATCATCCTGCTGCAGCGCACGGCCATGGGTGCGCCGCCCGGATTGCGCGAGACGGCAGCGAAGCGTGGCTGGCGGGTGGAGGAGATCGCGTGCGCGTCGCTCTCGGATGTCCGTGCGCTCGAGGGGCGCGTGGCGGACGTGATGGGCGTGCCCGAGTCCGTCGCGCGAGCCGCGCAATGGGAGGAGACGCTCCGTCCGATCGGGACGCTGTCCGAACGCTCCCCGGCGGTACTGCTGCTGTCCGCCGATCCCGTGATGGCCATCGGCAACGATGCATTCCTGGCGCAGGCCTGGGCCGCGTGGGGCGGCGTCACGTTGCCTGCCACGCCCGGCTATCCGCCGATGAGCCTGGAGGACCTGTTCGCGCTGCGCCCGCGCTCGATCCTGCGGATCGGAGCCTGCCCGGCGTCGGCCATGCTGGAGGCTGCCTGCGCGCAACGCGCGATCCATCTCGAGTGCATCGAGGATGGGCGTCTCCTTCGGCCAGGCCCGGCGCTTCGCGAGGGGCTTGTTGCATGGCGAGCGAGCCTGGAGACGCGAACGCCATGAGGTCCGCGCGTGGCTGGATCGCGCTGCTGGTGATCGCGGTCGCGTGCGTGGCGGCGCGGCTGCTTGTGGCGCGATCGCTGGATGGAACGCTGCTGCTTGGCTGGCAGGCCGACGCGGCCGCATGGCGCCTCGGTGCGGTCGCGAGTGGTGCGGCGGCGGGCGCTGCGCTGGCGCTGTCCGGATTGCTGCTTCAGTCGATGCTTCGAAACCCGCTGGCCTCGCCCTTCGTGCTGGGGTTGAGCGGTGGGGCGCAAGCCGCGATGGCGTTGGCCGCACTGCTGGCGTGGAAGGCGGGCGGCCAGGTGTCGCCGGCGGCATCGATGGTGGTGGGATGTGCCGGATCCGTGCTGGCGCTGCTGTTGTGCATCGCGTTCGGAAGGAGCCGTGAACGTGGCCTCGACCCCGTGTCGTTGGTGCTCGCCGGCGTGGTGGTGGCCGCGATGTTGGGTGCGCTGGCGACGCTGTGCGAATGGATGCTCCCGCCTCCCGAGCGGGCGGCCGTGCATGCGTGGGGGCTCGGTCGCGTGCCGGAAGCGCCACCCGCCGCGCTTCTGACGACGCTGCTGCTGGTGCTCGGCTGTTCCGCCGTCGCTGCATGGTGCGGCGGGCGCGCGCTCGACGCGATGCAGTTGAGCGACGACGAGGCGCGTTCCGTCGGTGTGCCGCTGGTGGGCATGCGATGGTCGATCGTGCTCGGCGCCAGCGCGCTTGCGGCCGCGGCCACGGCCCTCTGCGGTCCGCTTGCATTCGTGGGGCTTGTCGCGCCGCACGCCGCGCGTGGCCTTCTTGGTGGTGCGCACCGCCGAACCGTGCCCGCCACGCTGCTGGCCGGGGCCTCGTTGCTGGTGCTGGCCGACGCGACTCGGGCGATCATCCCGGTCGAGGGCGGCCGTCTCCCCGTGGGTGTGGTGTGCGCACTCGCAGGCGGGCCGGCGTTCCTGATCCTGCTTCGGCGCGGCGCCGCGGGAGCCTGGCGCGCATGACGCTGCAGGTGCATGACATGTCGATCCGGATGGGCGCGTTCGAGCTCGGCCCGGTCACCATGGCGTTCGAGCCGGGGCGAGTCCACGGCGTGGTCGGCCCCAATGCCTCGGGAAAGACCACGCTGGTGCGCGGTCTGTGCGGGCTGCAGCCGATCCAGTCCGGGGCGGTCACGCTTGCGGGCGTTCCCGTGCACGCGATGCGTGCGGACGAGCGCGCCGCGCGCATCGCGTTCGTTCCCCAGCGGCCGGTGATGCCGCCAGCGCTTCGTGTGGGCGAGGTCGTCGCGCTGGGACGTCTCCGCATGCGCCATGATCCGCTGGCGGTGGAGCAGTCCCTTCGGCAGGTCGGTTTGCTGGAGCGTCAGCGGGACATCGCGGATGCGCTGTCCGCCGGGCAGGCGCATCGCGTGGCGGTTGCGCGCATGCTTGCGCAGTTGGCACCGACCACGCAGTTGATCGTCCTGGATGAGCCGACCGCCTCGCTTGATCCAGCGTGGAGCGCCGCCGTGGGTCAGGTGGCGCGGGCCTGTGCGGACCGCGGATGCGTGGTGGTGGTGGCCACGCACGACTTCGGATTCCTTGGCGCATGCTGCGATCAGGCGCTCCTGATGGCCGATGGCGCCGTGCGGCAGGCCGGGCCGGTCGCCTCGGTGGCGAATCCCGAGTCGCTGTCGGCGCTCTTTGGGGCGCCGTTTGCATGGGCACAGGGCATCGCCACGCAGCCCGTGGCCATGCCGCGTTGGTAGCGGTACCCTCTCGACATGCGCTGGGAAGTTCTGGTGATGATGGCCTTGCTTGGCGCGGTCAACCTGATCGGCCGATGGCTGTCCGCACGGGAGAAGGCGAGGAAGCGCGACAAGGCCGCGCTCGAGGACCTCACCAAGCCTCGGGAACGCCCTGTCGAAGCGCCTCGGGTTCGGGTCGAGCGCGCCAGCGTTCCGGCGCCGAGGCCGACGCAGCCGCGGCCGGGTCCTGAGCCGAGGCCCGCCGTCGCACAGCCGAGACCGGCGACATCGGTCGCGCGGTCGTCGGCGGCAACGCCCGCCGTGACGAGGGTCGCTGCAGCGAAGGCGGGGGACGTGCGGCTACCGGGTCACGTGGGCAAGGCCGCGCCCGCCGTGGTGCCGCCGCGCATGAACAAGCGATCGCCGCGATGGACCGCCAGGAGTCTTCGTGATGCATTCGTCGCATCCGAGATCCTCGCAAAGCCCGTCAGTCTTGGGAGTTGAGGAAGCCGGCACGATCCTTCCAGAATCGCGGCGTGATCGACGCAGATCGCGTACCATTCTCCGCCTGATGGCCGTTGGACCGGCCGCGCGCAGGAGATTCCAAGAATGATCGACATCCGCAAGCTGAAGGAACTCGTCCGCCTCATGTCGACCAACGATCTGGTCGAGCTCGATCTGCGAGACAAGGACGAGCAGGTCACCATCCGTCGTCCGTCGCCGCAGGCGGCGCCCCAGATCGTGCACCATGCGCCCGTGATGGCGGCCCCGACGGCCGCCGCTCCGGTTGCGGCGCCTGCGCCCGCGGCGGCCGCCCCCGCAGCCAAGGATTCCGATGCGGGCCTCGTGAAGATCGAGAGCCCGATGGTCGGCACGTTCTACGCGTCGCCCTCGCCCGACAAGCCGCCGTTCATCACGGCTGGCGCGAGCGTGGGCCCGGAGACGGTGGTCTGCCTTGTCGAGGCCATGAAGATCTTCAACGAGATCAAGGCCGGCTGCAGCGGCACCATCGAGCGCATCCTGGTGAAGAGCGGCGATCCGGTCGAGTTCGGCCAGCCACTCTTCCTCGTGAAGCCCTGAGTCCCCTCCCATCATGTTCAAGCGAATCCTGATCGCCAACCGTGGCGAGATCGCGCTGCGGGTCATCCGTGCCTGCCGCGCTCTCGGCGTGAGCCCCGTGTGCGTGTACAGCCAGGCCGACAAGGACGGCCCCTGGCTCGAGCAGGCCGACGCGAGCGTGTGCATCGGACCGCCGCCCTCGAAGGACAGCTACCTGCGCATCGAGCGCATCATCGCCGCCGCCGAGGTCATGGGCGCCGACGCGATCCATCCCGGCTACGGCTTCCTGAGCGAGAACGCGCACTTCGCCGAGGTGTGCCGCGACTGCAACATCACCTTCATCGGACCCAGCCCCGAGGCCATGAGCCAGCTCGGCGACAAGGTGAACTGCAAGCGCCTGGCGCGCCAGACCGGCACGCCGGTGTTCCCGGGCACCGAGGGCGGCATCGAGGACATCGATGAAGCCGTGAAGGTGGCCAAGGAGATCGGCTTCCCCGTGATCGTGAAGGCGGCGGCCGGCGGCGGTGGCCGCGGCATGCGCGTGGCGCGTGACGAGGCGGAACTGCGCGATGGCGTGGGCAAGGCCCAGCAGGAGGCGCTGGCCGCCTTCGGCAACGGCACCGTGTACGTGGAGAAGTACCTCGAGAACGCCCGTCACTTCGAGGTGCAGACCCTCGGCGACAACCACGGCAACGCCGTGCACCTGTACGAGCGCGACTGCAGCAGCCAGCGTCGTCACCAGAAGCTGGTGGAGGAGGCGCCCGCCCCCGGCATCGACCCGAAGAAGCGCGACAAGGTCTGCGAGAGTGCGGCGGCGCTCATCCGCAAGGCGAAGTACTGCGGCGCGGCCACCGTGGAGTTCCTGATGGACAAGCATCAGGACTTCTACATGCTCGAGGTGAACACCCGCGTGCAGGTGGAGCATCCGGTCAGCGAGCTCATCACGGGCATCGACATCGTGCAGACGCAGATCCGCGTCGCGGCCGGCGAGCCGCTGCCGATGCAGCAGAAGGACATCGAGGCGCGTGGCCACGCCATCGAGGTGCGCATCAACGCCGAGGACCCGGACCGTGGCTTCATGCCGCAGGCGGGCCTGATCGAGCAGTTCGCGGCGCCGGGCGGCCCGGGCGTGCGCCTCGACAGCCATGCGCGCGCGGGGTACCGCATTCCGGCGAACTACGACAGCATGATCGGCAAGCTGATCGTGCACGCGCATGACCGCGACGCCGCCATCGTGCGCATGCGTCAGGCGCTGAAGGAGTTCAGGATCGGACCGGCCAAGACGACGATTCCGCTGCACCAGCGGATCATGGAGCGGCCCGAGTTCTGCTCGGCGAACTTCGACATCCACTGGGTGGAGCGCTGGCTGAAGGCGCAGGGCGCCTGAACGAAGTCCCGTCGGCGGAGCGCATCGGCGCGGCGGCGGGTTGAACGACGCCGCGGTTCAGCGCGTCTTCCGCGCGCCGGCCTCGACCGCGATGTCCGTCTTCCCGACGATGCGCGCCTCCGCCATGCTCTTGTTCGGATCGCGCAGCGCCACGGTCTTCACGGTCACGCCGACCGGAACGCGGTACAGGATGAAGATCTCGCCGCTGTTGGCCGCGCGCGCGAATCGCTTCAGCGTCAGGCCTTCCTTCGGTTCCTCATCCAGGTAGATCTCGTACTCGTCGCGCTGCTCGTCGCGCCAGATGTAGCCCACGGGCGCATAGATGTTGCCGGTGGCGTCGATCAGCACGGGCTGGCCGTTGGGGCCGACCTTCTCCGCGTCCTTGCGCGTGCGGTCGGTGTTGAACAGGTCGACCACGGTGTCGCGGCTGCAGACCAGGCGCAGCACGCGCGTGCCCTCCGTCTCGCGGATGAAGCGCACGTCACCCGAGGTGGCGTCGGCCTTCGAGATCCGCTCCGCCGCGCCGCCGATCAGCAGGTTGCCATCCTCCTTGAGCGAGCCCGGCATGTTGTTCTTGTCGATCAGCACGCCCTGCACGCCCGCATCGACGCGCAGCTGGTTCTCGGGAATCACGGGCACGTCCTCGTCGGCCGTCGCCACGGCGATCGTCTTGCCGCCGCTCTGCACCGCCTTGGCCAGACCCTCGGGGCCCGCCGTCGGGTTCGGCAACTCGAACCGGAGACCCTTGATCTGAAGGTAGAACGGCCCCTTGGAGTTCCCGAACGGCTTCGACGGGAAGATCAGGCAGGCCACGCTCTCGGCGGAACTGCTGGTGGTGGTCAGGTAGTTCGCGTCGCCGGAGAACGTGTAGCGAACCAGTGAATCGCCCGACTTGGCCTCGCGCTGCGAGAACTCCACCGGGAACGCGCTGACGCCGGTGGACCCGTCGATCAGCCGCGCCTGCGAGGAGGCCAGCGAGAAGCCTGCGGAAGCGTCGAAGGAGGGGGTCTTCGGGTTGATCAGCACCGCGAACGCGCCCGGGCCGCCTGTCTTGATCGCGAACGACGGATCGAGGTAGAAGCCGCTGACGCTCAGGCCCGCCGCGGTCACCGAGACGCGCCCCTTGCCGCCCTCCACCGAGTCGCGCATCAGGCTGTCGGCGTCGGCGGCGATGTCCGGCCGCAGCGTGGCGAGCGCGCCTGCGCCCAGCCAGGGGGTGAAGCCGCCATTGGAGACCATGTTGTAGAAGCCGGCGGTCGCGGCCACGCAGAGCGAGGCGGGCGAGCCACCGTTGGTGGCGAAGGGCGCCGGTGTGCCGGCCTCGCGCTTCCAGTTCTCGTGGCCCGCGAGCTCTCGCGCGGAGGCGACGTGGCCGACGGCGATGAGGATCATCCCGACCGTCAGCACGCCGCTGCCCAGGCCCATGAGCGAACCGAAGACCCAGTCCGCCCATCGCGCCAGGCGCGCGCGCACCGGGCAGAGCTTGTCCAGCACGATCCGGAGGATCGCCAGAAGCACCAGGAAAAGCGCGCCGAGCGACAGGCCCCAGCCGAACTCCGACAAGCCGGAGGAGAGCAGGAACGCGTGCGTCAGCGGCTCCCACAGCGCCAGCGCCAGCGCGCCGGCGATCACCACGGCGATCAGGTGGATGAGCGCATCGAACGCACCCTGGTTGCCCCACCAGTAGGCGATCAGCAGCACGATGAGCAGCGAACCGATCGAGAGGATCGAGAACATGGATCAGGCCTTCTTCGGGGGCTGGGAGGGCTTGGCGGCGCCCGCCGCGGGCGCGGCAGCGGCGGCCGCGGGCTTCGCGGCGGGGGGCGCGAACACGCGCGCGACTTCCTCGAGGCTGGTCACGCCCTCGCGAACGCGAAGCAGTGCGGCCTCCTGCATGCCAGGAGCGCGGTGCTTCAGTCGGGCCGCGTTGTAGGCGCTCTTCAGGTCGCCCTTGGCGAGGTGGTTGCGCGCCTCCTGGTCGATCGGCAGCACCTCGAACACGCCGATCTGCCCCAGGAATCCCGTCCCGCGGCACATCGGGCAATCCTGGACCTTGCTCTTGACCTGCACCTTGCCGCCCGCGCGGAAGAGTTCGGCGGGCTTTCCGGCGGCGATGCCGAGTCGCTTCGCCTGTTCCGGCGAGGGCTGGAACGGCACCCGGCAGGCCATGCAGAGCCGGCGCACGAGACGCTGCGTCACCACCGCGCGCAGCGGGGTTGCGGCCATCGGCACGTCGCCGACGGCCCGGAACCATTCGGTCACCGCGGCGCCGACACCATCCACGGCGATGCACACGTAGAAGCGGACATCGGAGGAGGTCGGCGCGGCGATCACCTTGCCCGTGCCGGGCTCGCTGATGTCGTCGACCAGCACCACGTCGGGGCTGCGACGCACGATCGACTGCAGCTGGGTTCGGTAGTCCACGCCGCTGCCCGGCGTCCAGAGCTGATGGTCCACGCCCTCGACGCGGTGGACCAGCGTGCGCTCCAGCGCCTTGACGGCGTTGGTGAAGGCGTCGTGGCGCGTCAGCAGGGCAAGGGCCGTCGAGGTGAGTCCCTGGCCGGGCGCCGCGGCCACGAGCACCACCCCGCCTCGATCCTCGGGGGCCAGCAGCGCCTCCACCAGCTTCATCTGCGCGGGCAGCAGTCCAAGCTGGTCGAGCGGCTTGCCCATGCGCTTGGCGACATCGAGGTCGACGCGCATCTGCACGCCCGTCGATCCGCCCGACGTGGTCACGGTGAGCGCCACCGCGCTCTCGGGCAGCACCGCCGTGCACATGCCGTGCTGGCGCTTCCGCTGCTCCTTCGCGTCGAGGCCGCAGAATTCCTTGAGCAGGTTGATCGCGCCAACGGCCACTTCGGGGGCGGGCACGTCGATCTTGGTTCGCACGCCATCCACGGCCACGACGGCCTGCGCGCCTTCCTTCTTCACGATCAGGTCGAGCCGGCTCGCGCCACGGTCGATCGCGGCCATCACCAGTGCCTCGGCCGCCTGATAGATCGGCAGGGCGGCATCGCCCTTCGCCGGCACGGGCCGGTCCTTCTTCTCGGCGTCCTTGAAGGTCAGCCGCGCGCCCGCGAAGGCACGACCCTTGCGGCGCTCCGCGAAGTAGGCCTTGATGCCCTCGCCGCCGATCACGAAGCGAAGCTTCTCCGGCACGGCGTCGTTGCGCTTGGGCCAGTACAGCAGGAAGGGCGTGGCGGTCAGCGCGAGCTGCAGCGGGAAGCCCGCGTAGAAGGTCGGCACCAGCAGCACCGCGAGGAGGCCCAGCGCGGTGCCCAGGATCATCTTCATGTGCCACGGACCGGAGGGCAGTCCGCAGAACTTGATGTCCTTCGCCAGTCGCGAGGTGAGCGCGCAGCCCGCGGCCGCGACCACGAGGGCCAGGACGGGCTTCACCGGATCGATCAGGAATGCGCTCGAGACGGCCTGTGCCAGCAAGGGGGTCATCGCGTGGTTCGCTCCGGGTTCAGGCGATGCCCTTGAGCTTCATCTTCAGCTCCTCGGGCTTCGGCGTGGCCTCGAGGGCCACCTTCACGTGCACATACTCCTGCTCGACCAGCTTCACCAGGCTGCTGGTGAAGTCGATCATGCCCTCGGAGTGGCTCTTGCGGATGATGTCGAGCAACTCGCCCTCGCGCTCCTCGAGGATGTACTTCTGCACGCTGGGCGTGTTCAGCATGATCTCGAGGCCGGGGATGCGCGGGATGTTCGGGTGCAGCGTCGGCAGCAGCTTCTGGTAGATGATCGCGCGCAGGTTGTAGGCGAGCAGCTTGCGGATCTGCTCGCGCTCCTCCTGCGGGAAGAGTTCCAGGATGCGGCCGAGCGTCTGCCACGCGCTGCTGGCGTGGATGGTGCCGAACACCAGGTGGCCGGTCTCGGCGGCGCGCACGGCGGCCTCGAAGGTCTCCTTGTCGCGCATCTCGCCGACCAGCACGATGTCGGGGTTCTCTCGCACCAGCGCGCGCAGGGCCTCGTTGAAGTTGGCGCAGTCGATGCCGATCTCGCGCTGGTTGATCGTGCACTGGTCGTCGGTGAAGATGTACTCGATCGGGTCTTCCAGCGTGACGATGTGCGCCTTCTTGCGCTCGTTCACGTACTGCAGCATCGCCGCGATCGTGGTGCTCTTGCCGCTGCCCGTGACGCCGGCCAGCAGGATCAGGCCCTGCGCCGCCATGCTCACCTCGCCCAGGATCGACGGCAGGTACAGGTCCTCGAAGCGACGGATCGTGCTGGAGATGAGTCGTGCCGCCAGGCTGGGCTTGCCGCGCGCCATGAAGATGTTCACGCGGAAGCGGTTCTTGCCGTCCAGGTCGTAGGCGAAGTCCAGCTGGCCGCGACGCTTGAAGATCTTCTGCTGGCTGTCGTCCAGCACGTCCATGCACATCTGGAACAGGTCGCCGGGGTTCACCGCGGGGCACTTGATCGCCACCAGCTGGCCCTTGTGGCGGATGCGCGGGGGCACGCCGCACTTGATGATCAGGTCGCTGCCCTTGACGTTCACGATCGCCTTCAGCCAGCTGTCCCAGATCTCCTTGCCCTTGCCGGGCTGGGTGCCCACGTAGTGGCTGATGCAGTCGTGGGTGGGTTCGGTGACGGGGCCGCCTGACATGGTGAGTTCCTCGTGGGGAGAGGGGGGAAGGGTACCTGCGAACCGTGCGGTGCGCGAGGGATCCCGGGGAAATCCGGGGTGATTGACATTCGGGCGGCCGCCGGGCATTGTTCCACGATGGAAGACCGCATCGCCCTCGACGGTGTCACCTTCGACGACGTGCTGCTGCTGCCGAGGTGGAGCGAGATCACCCCGGATCTCGTGGACGTCTCGACGCGGCTGACCGCGAACATCACGCTGAAGATCCCGCTGCTCTCGGCGCCGATGGACACCGTCACGGAGGCGTCGCTGGCGATCGCGCTCGCGCAGGAGGGCGGCCTGGGCGTGATCCACAAGAACATGCCGGTCGAGGCGCAGGCGCGCGAGGTCGCCAAGGTCAAGCGCAGCGAGAATGGCGTGGTGGCGGATCCGGTGGTGCTGTCGCCCGAGGACTCGATCGGGCGCGCGCGGCAGCTCATGACCGAGCAGGGCGTGAGCGGATTCCCCGTCACCGAGGGCGGCAAGCGTCGCGGCAGGGCCGTCGGCATCCTGACCCGGCGCGACATGAAGTTCCTGGACACCACGGATGGTCGCACCGTGGGCCAGGTCATGACGAAGGGGAAGCTGGTGACGGCGCCCGCGAACGTGGACACGGCAAGCGCGGGTCGTCTCATGCTCGAGCATCGCGTGGAGAAGCTGCTGCTGGTCGATGGCTCGGGGAATCTCGCGGGCCTGATCACCATGCGCGACCTGGACAACGTGTCCAAGCACCCCAGCGCGAGCCGCGACGCGCGCGGTCGCCTGCGCGTGGGCGCGGCGATCGGCGTGCGCCAGTTCGATCGCGCCGAGGCGCTGGTGGCGGCCGATGTGGACCTGATCGTGGTGGACACCGCGCACGGCCACAGCAAGAACGTGCTCGACACGCTCGAGGGGGTGAAGAAGCGCTTCAAGGTCGACGTGATCGCCGGCAACGTGGGCACGCGCGACGGGGCGAAGATGCTGGCCGAGGCCGGCGCCGACGCCGTGAAGGTCGGCATCGGTCCCGGTTCGATCTGCACCACGCGGGTCGTGACCGGCGTCGGCATTCCGCAGGTCACGGCGGTGATGGAGGCGGTCAAGGGCGCGGGTTCGGTGCCCGTGATCGCCGACGGCGGCGTGCGGCAGTCGGGCGACATCGCCAAGGCGATCGCCGCGGGGGCGAGCGCGGTCATGCTGGGCGGTCTCTTTGCCGGCCTCGACGAGAGCCCGGGGGAGCTGGTGCTGCACCGCGGCCGTCGCTTCAAGACCTATCGCGGCATGGGCAGCGAGGGAGCCATGATGAAGGGAAGCGCCGATCGCTACGGCCAGGCGAACATCAGCGAGGCGCGCAAGTTCGTGCCCGAGGGGGTCGAGGGCCGCGTGCCGTATCGCGGCAGTCTGGCCGACTTCACCTACCAGATGGTGGGAGGCCTGCGCTCGGCGATGGGCTACTGTGGTTGCGCCGACCTCGCGTCGTTCCGCCGTGACACGCGCTTCGTGCGGATCAGCGGGGCGAGCCTGCTGGAAAGCCATCCGCACAGCATCCAGATCACGAAGGAAAGCCCGAACTACAGCACCGGCGCCGCGGGCGCGGAGTGACCGTTCCGGACGGTCACAGCACCTTCGCGCGCCGCATCATCACCAGCAGCGTGGCCACGATCACGCTCACGGCACCCCAGAACGCGCCGTAGCCCCACGTCCACTTCAGCTCGGGCAGCACCTCGAAGTTCATCCCGTAGACACCGCAGAGGAAGCTGAGCGGCAGGAAGATCACGCTCACCACCGTGAGCTTGCTCATCACCTTGTTGGTCCGGTGCGCCACCATCGACATGTAGTTGTTCAGGGAGTCCGACAGGATGTCCCGGTCCACCAGCACGTCCTGCAGGACGCGATCCACCGTGCCCGCCATGTTCGCAAGGTAGGGCTGCGTGGCCTCGCTCACGAAGGCGCTCTTGCGCGTGGCGAGTTCGGTGAGCACCGCGCGCGCCGGCAGCACCACCTTCCGCAACTGCAGCAGGTCGCTGCTGAGTTCGGAGACGTCCTGGAAGATCGTCTCCTCGACCTCGCCGGAGAGCGCGCGCTGGATCGCCTCGACACGGGCGTCGAAGGCCTCGTGGACCTTCAGGTAGTTCTCGATCAGGTGATCCCAGAGCTCGTACAGCAGGAAGCTCGGGCTCTGCGCGAAGCGGGCGAAGTCGCCCCGGAACTCCCGATGCACGGCGTTCATGAACTCGGTCGGTCCGCGGCGCAGCGTGACCATGAAGCGCTCGCCGATCACGACGTCCACGCGCTCCAGGTCGAAGGCACGGCCCGCAAGCCTGCAGCCGGTGAGCACCAGGTGCAGGCAGTCCTCGTAGCGCCCGATCTGCGTTGCCGGGTCGCGCGTGAAGGCGTCCTCCACGACCTCGGGCGGGCAAAGATCCAGGCTGGTGATCAGCGCTCGCGCCTCGTCGGGCCGCTCCAGGTTCACGTCGATCCAGACGAAGCGGCCCTCCAGCATCTCGGCCTTGGCGTCAGCCGGCGAGATGTCCGCGAGCCGCTTGGCCGGAAAGTTCATCGAGACGGCGGTGGCGATTGGCATTTCCGCGGCGCACATGGTGTGGAGCATAGGGGCCACGGCTGGCGGCACGCGCTGCGTGAATGCGACGTTCCTGCGCGGAAAATTCTTGCTCTCTCGAAGCGCCGGGAGTACCTTCCGAGATCCGATCGATTCGATCGGGCGTGGTCCGCGCGGCGAGGGGAGGAACCTCCGGAGGATCCGAGATGCGATTCAATCGATTTCTGGCGACGGTTCTTCTGGTCGTGGGCCCTTGGGGGTCTGACATTGCGTGGGGTGACCCGCCCGGGCTGGCTGCGGTGGTCGAGGGCGTCCAGGGCATCTGCTCGGATGGGCTCTCTGGGTCGATCTACCTCGACACGACCGATTGGGTGCCGATTGCGGCGGCCTCATCGGGTTCGATGCCGTCGCTTGTGGCGGCCGCCAGGCAATACGGCAGCGGTCGCGTGGCCATTCTCGGGCACGACGGATTCGTGATCAGCAGCTCCGTTGACACGGCGCGATTCATGAGGCAGCTCATGGGATGGCTGAACGTGAGTGCCGGGAATCAGGCGCGATACTCGTCGGGGCATGCTGAGTGGATCCGTGGCACGGGGCTGCAGCCTCTCGCCGCGAGCCTGCAAGCGGGTGGTGTCACGCTCCAGTCGCTTCCGGCACCGATCACTGCGGAGGGCCTTCGCTCTGTCTCGGTGCTGATCGTTGGTAACGCGTGGTCCGATCTTTCGCAGTCAGAGATTGTCGCCATACGCGACTGGGTATGGAGTGGTGGCGGGCTCTTGCTGCCTGGTCTCGGATGGTCCTGGGAAGACCCATCGCGTGGTCGCAGCGTGGAAAACTATCCGATGGCGGCGCTCGCAGCCCAGTTCGGTGCGAGATGGCTCACGACGGCGATCTCAGGAACGGCGGTGACCGTCTCGGGGAGCGCGGTCTTTGACCGCTTCTACCCCGCGGTGGAGCGCGTCACGGTTGAATCGGCGCTCGCGTGGTTGGCGGGTGCGCACAGCGTTGCGGGCGACTCGCTACCGGCGACCCTGCGTGGAGATGCCGCGCTGGTGCGAAAGTTCGTCGAGGCGCACCAGCTTCTGGCAGCGGCCTCGAAGAGCCTTCCTTCCGACCATCCGCATCGGCAGCAGATGGCTGTTGGACTGGAGTCGCTCTTCGATTCTGCGGGGTCCTTCTACCGTCGGGATGCGGCGCGTGATCCGTCCGCCCAGTCCGCTGCGGCTTGGTTGCGAGATCGGGCGTGGCGGAGCTGGTGGGATGCGCTGGACTACGATTCGGCCACCATCCAGCGTGCGGTGCAGGTGGGTGCCTTTCGGGCTGACCGTGCGCAACTGCTCGTGGAACGGCGTGTGTTGCTCCTGGACAATTCTGCCCTCGCCCCGAATCAGGTGGCACTGATCGAGTCGCACCTGGACCAGATTCCTTGGGGGCTTTCGGGATTGCGCGCAATTTCTGCGAGGGATTCGCTGGGCACTGCGCCGGACGGCTGCACGCTCGATGGACGCGCATACAGCGTGAACATCGTTTCCTATCCCATCGGCGCTGTGAGGGAGAACCAGTTTCCGGCCGAGGTCCCGGCGTCCTTCGCGGATGTGTACTCGACCGTGCTCTCGCACGAGCTTGGCCACATCATCGATGCATCGGGGATCGATCGAACACCGGAACTACGGGCTCAGAAGCAGGGCCTCATCGCGCGAGCGGGCGATCTGCAATCGAACTATCTGCGGAGCATGCTGTCACAGGGCTTCTTCACTCAGAATCCGCAGGAGTTCTTTGCCTCGATCTGCAACCAATGGTTCACGAGTGGGAGCCGGACCCTGGATGTCGCGCTCGCGCGCCTCGGCGCCGGCAAGCGTGAGCCCCTGGAACAATTCCTGTTCATCTCTGATGTGTTCTCGGCAGGTTCAGACGAGTTGCCATTGTTCACCGCGAACACGACCGGCACCCTTACGAGCACGCCTGCCCGCGTCCAGCGGGATGATGCGGGTCGGATCCGTCGCATGTTCGCCAGGGGCTTGGATCTGCGGATCGTCCGAGATGGCACGGGAGCGATTGTCGGTGCCGAGCGCACTGCAGGCTCGGTTGCGGACCTCGACCTCAGCGGACTTGTCGACTTCGGCGATGTCGTGATAGTGCTGCTAAATTTTGGCCCCTGCGCAGGCTGTGAAACGGATTTGGACGGTAATGGCATGGTCGATTTCGGTGACGTGGTGATGGTGCTGCTGGAATTTGGCGAGGGCGCCTAATCCCCAGTCCGTCGCAGTCGTTCGCTTCCCTTGCCGGTGGGGGCATGCTGTGCGACAATCTCGGGCTCACACGCCGGTGTGGCGGAACTGGCAGACGCGGCGGATTCAAAATCCGCTTCCCTCTAAAGGAGTGCAGGTTCGATTCCTGTCACCGGCATTCGGCTCGCGTCGTGATCCGTCGCGGATGCCGTTCGAAGATGCCATGGGCCGGAGATGTCGTTAGACTCCGCCCCGTGGCAGGAGGCCCAAACCATCCGTCCGTTCAAGCAGGATGCTTGCTCGCGCTCGGCGCCGTGGCACTGCTGGGCGCATCCGCGCTCGCTTCGGAACCCGTGATCTGCGCCCCGGGAGCCGACCTTCCTGTCATCAACCCGGCGATCTTCGACACCGCCAGCCCGCCAGCGCGCCAGATCGAGTCGATGGCGTGGCTCGTGATGGGCATCTGCGCCGGCATCTTCGTGGTGGTCGAGGGCCTGCTTGTCTACAGCATCGTGAAGTTCCGTCGGCGCGCGAGCGATCGCGGTGAGCCGGTCCAGCTCTACGGCAGCAATCCGATCGAGCTTGCGTGGACGGTGGTTCCGCTGCTCATCGTGTTCACGCTGGCGCTCGTCACCATTCGCGTGATCCGCGACATCGAGCGCACGGAGCCGCCGGAGGGCGCGATGCCGATCGTCGCGATCGGCCATCAGTGGTGGTGGGAGTACCGCTATCCCGATCCGGATACGGCCGGCGGCGAGGTCGTGACAGCGAACGAGCTCGTGGTTCCTGTCGGCCGCCCGATCTGGCTGCGCCTGGAGAGCGCCGACGTGATCCACAGCTGGTGGGTGCCGGCGCTGGCGGGCAAGACCGATCTTGTGCCGAACCAGACGAACCACACGTGGTTCGTGGCGGAGAAGCCGGGGCTCTTCCTGGGCCAATGCGCGGAGTACTGCGGCAACCAGCATGCGGGCATGTTGCTGCGCGTGAGCGCGGTGCCACAGGAGCAGTTCGACGCGTGGCGCTCGGCGCAGGCGGCGCCGCCGGTGAACGAGCCTGCGGTGGCGCGAGGGCGCGACATCTTCCTGGACCTCGCGTGCAGCACCTGCCATTCGGTGCAGGGCGTGTCGGACGGAGCTTTTGCCCCCGACCTCACCCACCTTGCGAGCCGCCAGACCATCGCCAGCGGCATGGCGCCACTCACGCGCGAGAATCTTCGCGCCTGGATCGCGGACCCGCAGGTGCTGAAGCCGCAGTGCAACATGCCAAGCCTCAAGCTTTCCGACGAGGAGCTTGACGCGGTGACCGACTATCTCCTGACCCTGAAGTGATCCCACGATGAGCACCCTGCACGCCAGTCCCGACGCCGCGAACCCCGCCAAGGGCGTGTTCGAGCGCCTGCACGCGTGGGCGGTCACGGTCGATCACAAGAAGCTCGGCGTGATGTACATCCTGGCGGGGCTGGTGTTCTTCGTGGTGGCTGGTCTTGAAGCCACGGCGATGCGTCTGCAGCTCATCAAGCCGATGAACGACTTCCTGACGCCGCAGGGCTTCAACCAGATGTTCACCATGCATGGCACCACGATGGTGTTCCTGGTGGGCATGCCGATCCTGCTTGGCGTGGGCAACTACCTGGTGCCGCTGATGATCGGCGCGCGGGACATGGCATTTCCGCGCCTGAACGCCTTCGGGTTCTGGCTCTTCATCTTCGGCGCGCTGCTGCTCTACTTCAGCTGGATCGGCGGCGACGGTCTCTATGGCGCGGGTGGCGCGCCCGACGTGGGCTGGTTCGCCTACTCGCCGCTGACCAGCAAGACCTTCAGCCGCGGCAACAGCACCGACTACTGGATCCTGGGCATCATGGTCAGCGGTTTCGGCAGCATGACCACGGCCATCAACTTCATGGCCACGATCCTGTGCATGCGCTGCCCGGGCATGACGCTCATGCGCATGCCGCTGCTGGTGTGGATGATGCTGGTGGTGGCGGTGCTGGTGCTCACGGCGATCCCCGTGCTGACCGCGGCGCAGGTCATGCTGCTGCTGGATCGCTCGCTTGGCGCGCACTTCTTCGACCCGCAGCAGCAGGGAAGCACCGTGCTGTGGCAGCACCTGTTCTGGTTCTTCGGCCACCCCGAGGTCTACATCCTGATCCTGCCGCCCTTCGGCTTCATCAGCGAGATCGTGCCGGTGTTCAGCCGCAAGGTGATCTTCGGCTACGCCCTGATGGTGGCGGCGACGGTCGGCATCGGGTTCATCTCGCTCGGCGTGTGGGCGCACCACATGTTCGTGGTGGGCCTGCCGCCCTGGCTGAACGCGCTCTTCGCGGCGAGCACCTTCCTGATCAGCGTGCCCACGGGCATCAAGATCTTCAACTGGCTCGGCACCATGTGGGGCGGTCGCATCCGCTTCCAGACGCCGATGCTGTTCTGCGCGGGATTCCTTGGCATGTTCGTGATCGGTGGCCTGACCGGCATCATGCTGGCGGTGGTGCCCTTCACGCACCAGCTCAGCGACAGCTACTTCGTGGTGGGTCACTTCCACTACGTGCTGTTCGGTGGCACGGTGTTCGCCATCTTCGCGGCGATCTTCTACTGGTACCCCAAGGTGACCGGCCGCATGATGAACGAGCGCATGGGCGTGTGGGCGTTCTGGATCCTGCTGCTCGGCTTCAACCTGGTGTTCCTGCCGATGCACTTCAGCGGCATGCTTGGAATGCCGCGTCGCATCTACACCTACCAGCCCGGTCGCGGCTTCGAGCTGTGGAACCTGATCAGCACCATCGGCGTGCCCGTGCAGATCGTGGGCGTGGCGCTGGTGGTGTGGAACATGATCCGCAGCTACACCAAGGGCGCCATCGCGGGCAACGATCCGTGGGACGCGTGGACGCTGGAGTGGAGCACCACCAGCCCGCCGCCCGAGCACAATTTCGATCGCATCCCCACCTGCACCAGCGCCCGTCCGCTGTGGGATGTGAAGAACCCCAACGACCCCGACTGCAACTACGAGTGACCCATGAGCGCCATCACCACACAGCCTGAGATCTGGCGACCCGGCCGCGGCAAGGTGGGCATGGCCACGCTCATCGCGATCGAGAGCTTCTTCTTCGCGGGCTTCATCGTGGCGTACCTGTTCTACATCGGCAAGAGCGCGGTGGGCCCGTATCCGCGCGAGGTGCTGGAACTCAGGCCCGTGCTGTGGAACTCGGCCGCGCTGATCGGAAGTTCGTTCACCATCATGGCGGCGGTGCGCGGTCTGGCGCGCGGACACATGGGCGGCATGCGCTTCTGGCTGCTCGTGACCATGCTGCTCGGTGGCTGGTTCCTGTGGGGCACGTGGGTGGAGTGGCGCGGACTGATCTGGGAACGCGGTCTCACGATCCGCACCAATCTCTTCGGCACGACCTTCTACTCGCTGGTCGGCTTCCACGCGTTCCACGTGACGGTGGGCCTGCTGGCGCTGCTGACGTTCTGGGTGCTGGCCATGCTGGGCAGGCTCAAGCCCGCGCGTGACACGATTCGGTTCGAGCTGGTGAGCTGGTACTGGCACTTCGTCGATGTCGTGTGGATCTTCGTGTTCACGAGCGTCTACATCGTGGGGATGCGCGCATGAGCGGCGGCACGCACGAGCGCGTCGAGACGCCGTACCTGCGCGGCATTCCGCTTCCGACGAGTGGCCCGCTCTGGACGGGATTCGGCGTCACGATGGTGTTCGCGGGTTTGGTCACGCACTGGACGGTCAGTCTGGTGGGCCTGATCAGCGCCGCGGCCGGGTTCATCGCGTGGGGCATGGCGTGCTTCCCCGAGGAGTCGCTGGAGGAACTGCCGAAGGGCAGCGAGGCGATCGAGGCCGCTCCGCAGCTTGCGCGCAAGTCGCACGCGGAGCGGGTCGTGCTGCCGGCCGAGATGCATCCCTACGGCAGCGGCATCCGCGGCGGCCTGATCGGCGGCGTGGCGATGGCGATCGTGGCGATGGCGTGGGGCGTGCTGCGCGAGGGAAGCCTGTGGCTTCCGATCAACCTGCTTGCCGGCGTGTTCCTGCCCAGCGTGAACGCCGAGGACGCGCAGATGCTGAAGAGCTTCCAGGGCGGGGTCTTCACGGTGGCGTGTGGCATCCACCTGGTCGCGAGCGTGTTCATCGGCCTGCTGTACACCGTCACCCTGCCCATGATGCCGCGCCGACCGCTGCTGATGGGTGGCGTGCTCGGCCCGATCCTCTGGACGGGCATCCTGTACGCGACGATCGGCATCGTGAATCCGGCGCTCGAGCGCTTCATCTCGTGGCCGTGGTTCTTCGTGAGCCAGGTCGCCTTCGGGCTGGTGTGCGGCGTGGTGGTCTCGCGTTCACGGCGTATCCGAACCATGGCGAGCTGGTCGGTGGCCGAACGCATGGGCGTGGAGCGCAGCGAGGGAGGCGGTCGATGATGCGCGCAGGTTGCCTGCTGCTTGGTGTCGCGCTGGTCGCGGCGTGTCGCGAGATCCCTCTCAACAAGGCGGGGCGCGATGACGCGGCCGCGGCGGTGCCCGCGTCGTGGTCCGCGCTCTACGCGACGCACTGCGCCGGTTGTCACGGAGCCGACGGAACGCTCGGGCCCGCGCGGCCGATGCGCGATGCCGCGTATCTGGCCAGCGTGCCGCGCGAGCGGCTTGTTCAGATCGTCTCGGCCGGGCAGGGCACGCTCATGCCCGCGTTGGCGCAGTCGAAGGGCGGCGCGGTGCCCGACGCGGATCTTGCGCGCCTGATCGATGGCATGCTGTCCGAGTGGGGCAAGGATGGAAAGGCTGCGGCGACCGCCTGGAGCGCTCCGCTGGGCGACGCCTCGCGCGGAGCGACGGCCTATGCCACGTTCTGCCAGAGCTGCCATGGCGCCCCGGATGGTCGTGCGCCGGGCACGCGCGGCAGCGTGAGCGATCCGAACTATCTGCGTCTGGTGAGCGATCAGGCGCTTCGCAGCGCGGTCATCTTCGGGCGCGCGGACCTGGGCGGCACCTGCAACGGCCCCTATCCGGGTCAGGCGGCCGATCGAAGGCTGAGCGCGGGCGAGGTCTCCGACATCACAGCATTCCTGGCCGCGCGACGGCCTGTCTTCGGGAGCAAGCCATGAGTGACGGGTGCCAGCACTGCCAGGGTGACTGTGGGGGCCAGGAGCCCTCGCGCCGGACCGCGATGTTCAAGATCGGCCTGGGCCTGATGGGCGTGGGCACGGTCGTCACGAGCGCGCCGCTGCTGGGCTCGCTGCTGGCCCCCGGCTTCCGTCGCGAGGGTGACACGTGGGTGGATCTGGGAGCCACCGGCGACTACCCCGAGGGCGAGACGCGACTTGCGAAGTTCGCGCTTCCCGGCGCCAATCCCAACGATGGCGCCACCGCGAGCGCCGCGGCGTGGGTGCGCAGCATGTCGGGCGGCAAGTTCCAGGTCTTCGCCGTGAACTGCGCGCACCTGGGTTGCCCGGTGAAGTGGTTCCAGCAGAGCCGGCTGTTCATGTGCCCATGCCATGGCGGCGTCTACTACGAGGATGGAAACGTGGCGAGCGGACCGCCGCCGCGCGGCCTCTTCGAGTTCGAGTGGAAGGTGGAGAACGGGCGCCTGCTGATCGCGGCAGGACGTCTTCCCGGCATGCAGGAGAGCACCTGATGCTGCGCTGGTTCCGCTCCATCCTTGGCTGGACCGAGGAACGCTCGGGCGCGATGGCGCTCGTGACCCCGATCATGACGCACCGCGTGCCGCGCGACGCGAAGTGGTGGTACGTGTTCGGCAGCGCCACGCTGATGTTCTTCACGATCCAGATCGTGAGCGGCATCCTGCTGGCCACGCTCTACGCGCCCAGCGCGGCCGATGCCTACGAGAGCCTGCGCTACATCGACAGCCAGGTGCCCATGGGCTGGATGCTGCGCGCGATCCACGGATGGTCGAGCAACGCCATGGTGATCATGGTGGTGGTGCACATGAGCCAGGTGTTCCTGCACGCCAGCTTCAAGTATCCGCGCGAACTCACCTGGATGGTCGGCGTGCTGCTGCTCTTCTGCACGCTGGCGCTCGCCTTCACCGGTCAGATCATGCGCTGGGACCAGGATGCCTACTGGGGCCTTGGCATCGGCGCGAGCATCGTGGATCGCGTGCCCGGCATCGGCAACCAGCTGCGCGCGATCATGCTCGGGGGCCCGTACATCGGCGGCGCCACGCTCAGCCGCTTCTTCGCGCTGCATGTCTTCGTGCTGCCGGGCATCACCATCGCGCTGGTCGGCCTGCACATCGTGTTCATCCTGAAGGGCGGCATCAGCGAGATGCCCAAGCCGGGCATGGTGGTGGATCCGGCCACCTATCGCAAGGAGTTCGAGGAGCGAGTGCACAAGACGGGTGTGCCGTTCTGGCCCGATGCGGCACAGCGTGACCTGGTGTTCTGCGGTCTGGCGCTGCTCGTGATGGTGGGTCTGGCGGCCCTCTACGGTCCCTTTGGCCCCAACGGCAATCCCGATCCCACGATCATCGACGCGAATCCCCGGCCCGATGGCGCCTTCCTGTGGATCTACGCGGCGCTCGCGCTGCTGCCGGCGCAGATCGAGACCTTCCTGCTGCTGGCGAGCCCGCCGGTGATCGTGCTGGGCCTGCTCGCGATCCCGCTGCTCTCCAATCGAGGCGAGCGCGCGCCCACGCGACGGCCGCTTGCGGTGATCTCGATGCTGCTGATCGTGGTGGCGATCGGCGCGCTGAGCTGGCTCGGTGTCACGAGCCCGTGGAGTCCGGTGATGGATGCATGGACCTCCACGCCCGCGCCGGTCTCGCTGGTCAAGCGGCTCACGCCGCTGCAGATGCAGGGCGCGATCGTGCTGCAGTACCAGCAGTGCCGCAACTGTCACGCGATCGATGGCGCCGGTGGCGAGCGTGGTCCGGATCTGGCCGATGTGGGAAGCCGCCTGAGCTGGGACCAGCTCGTGCGCCAGGTGCAGCAGGGTGGCGGCAACATGCCCGCCTACGGCAAGACGCTCTCGAGCGCCGAGACCGTCGCACTGGTGGCGTTCCTGCAGCAGTGCCGACAGGATGGCCAGCCGGCGGCGAGCATTCCAGGTGCCCTGGAGCGCGCGCGCACGAGCGACCTGGCGCCGGCGGCCGCGCTTCCAGCGAGCGAGTGAACATGGCCGGCTGGTCGGGCATCGCGACCGGCTGGAACATGCAGCCCGGCTCCGGCGTGGCGCTGGCGATCGCGCTTGTCGTCTACCTGCGGGGCTGGACGCGGCTGCGGCGCGCGGAGCCTTGGCGATGGGGTGCAGGGCGCGCGTGGTGCTTCGTGGCTGGGCTTGCCGCGATCGCCGTGGCGCTGTGGTCGCCGCTTGATGCGATCGGTGCGTGGCTTCTTTCCGCGCACATGGCGCAGCACTTCCTGCTGTCGATGGTTGCACCGCCGCTTCTGCTGCTCGGTTGGCCCTTCCAGCCCATGCTCAGCGGATTGCCCTTGTGGGTCTCGCGGGACCTGCTCGGTCCGATCCTCGGCTGGCCCGCGGCGCAGCGCGTGGCACGCGCCCTGGTGCATCCGCCCGTGGCGTGGGCGCTGGCGATCGCCGCCACGTTCGCCTGGCACGTGCCGCCGGCCTACGAGTGGGCGCTTGCGGAGCCGTGGGCGCACGCGCTGGAGCACGCGTGCTTCCTCTGGACCGGGATCCTGTTCTGGTGGCCGGTGGTCGAGCCGTGGCCATGGCGTGCCCGCTGGCCGCGCTGGGCGATGGCGTTCTACCTCCTGATCGCCGACGTCGCGAACACGGTGCTGGCGGCGGTGCTGGCGTTCGCGTCGGCGCCGGTCTATCGCGTGTACGAGGCGACCGCGCCGTCGCTTGGTGTGTCGGCGCTCGTGGACCAGCAGCGCGCCGCCGCGATCATGTGGCTGCCCGGGTCGCTCGTGTTTCTGGTGCCCGCCTTCGTCCTGATCGTGCGTGCGTTGTCGCCCAGGCGTGCAGCGCGCCCGATCGCGTTGCCGGTGATGCAGCCTCGCGATCGGCGCAAGCCGTGGGACGCCACGCGTCTGCCGGTGCTCGGGTCGATCCTTCGAAGCGCGCACGGTCGACTTGCGGTGCGCTTCGTGGTGCTCGCGCTCGCGATGCTGGTGGTGCTGGACGGGCTGTTCGGGCCGCCGGAAGCCGCGACCAATCTTGCTGGCACCTGGCCGTGGACGCACTGGCGCGGGCTTGCCGCGGTGTCGGTGCTCGCGGTCGGAAACATCGCCTGCATGAGTTGTCCGCTGATCGCGCCACGAACGCTGTTGCGGCGGTGGATCCGGCCGCGATGGCGCTGGCCCTCGCGGCTGCGCGCCAAGTGGCTGGTCGCGGCGGTGATCGTGGCATGGCTGGTCGCGTACGAGGCGGTGGCGTGGTGGGATTCGGCCGCCGCCACGGCGTGGCTGATCCTTGGATTGCTCGCCATCGCCACGGTGGTGGACCTGCTGTTCGAAGGCTCGTCGTTCTGTCAGTGGATGTGCCCGATCGGCCAGTGGAACATGTCCATGAGCGTGGCCGCCCCCACGCAGGTTCGCGCCCTCGATCCTGCGGTCTGCGCCCGGTGCGCCACGCAGGACTGCCTGCGCGGAGGGCCGCGCGGCACTGGATGCGGCACGTCGCTGTTCCTGCCGCGCAAGGGTGGCGCCATGGACTGCACGGCCTGCCTGGACTGCGTGACGGCGTGTCCGCATGACAACGCCGGGCTGGTGCTTGCGGTGCCTTTCGAGGAGCAGCGGCGCGAGGAGGTGCGCTCGGGCATCGGATTCTGGCCGCGCCGCGCGGACCTTGCCGCATTGCTTCTGGCGCTTGCGGCGGGTGGCGTGGCCAACGCGCTGCTCATGACGGAGCCGGCGGTGGAGACGGTGCAGCGCGCGATGCCCGGATGGAGTCCCGCGTGGCGGGCAATCGTGGCGACGCTTGGATGCATCGGGGCGGTCGCCGCGCTTCCGGTGCTTGCGGCGGTGCTCGGGGCACGCCTGCGCGGCGAACCGGTGCGCGAGCGACTCTCGCGCCTGGTTGCGGATCTCTGGCCGCTCGGGGTGGCGGTGTGGCTGGTGCACTTCGGCTTCCATCTGGTGACCGGCTGGCGTTCCGCATGGCCGCCGCTGCAGCGGGCGGCGGCGGACGGGTTGTCGATCGATCTCGGCATGCCGCAGTGGGCCGCGCACTGCTGCGCGAGCGCACCGCCGTGGCTCATGCCTTCGATGCTGCTCGTGGTGTCGGTGGCGCTGGCCATCACGCTGCAGCGGTTGCAGCGGCGCACGGCCATGCTGCGCGGCCTGCGGGGCCGACTCTGTCTCGGCCTCGACGCCCTGGTCGCGCTTGCGTGGTGGGCGCTGATCGCGTGGGTCGTGCTGCAGCCGATGGAGATGCGAGGATTGCTCGCATGAGCCGTCGAACGCGAACGTGGCTGGGGTGGATCGTGCTGCTGGGTGCCACGCGATCCGGCTGGGCCGATGGTGGCGTGCCCATCCTGGTGGTCAAGGCCGGCGACCGAAGTTGGACCTTGCTGGTGCGGCCGGCGCAGCCGACGGTGGGCCCCATCGAGCTCGACCTGCTCGGCCTCGGCGGATCCGGTGCCGTGCTCGAGATGCGCGAGCAGGACGGGCCATGGGAAATGCTCTCGCTTGAAGCAGGCCCGGATCCGCGCCTCGTGCACGCGCGAGCGATGCTGGAGCGATCGGGACCCTGCGAGTTCCGGCTTCGGATGGGCGAGGGCACCGCACCCGCGCAGGCCCGCGTCGAGGTTTCGGAGCGCCCCGGCACGGCGATGGCGCAATGGCCATGGATCCTCGCGTGGATTCCGATGGTCGGGGTGCTGTGGCTGCGTGCTCGTGCGATCCGTGCGCGGCCCTACACTGCGCCGCACGCATGAACGCGCGTCGCGAGGTGCTGGAATTCGAATCAGGCTCTCCGGCCGACCTGCTCGTGTTGCTGCTCGACACCGACGGTCGCGTGGTGGCGGCAAGCCCAGCGGCGGCGCGCCAGATCGGGCGTGGGGCCGATCAGCTGCGTGGTCGCACGCTCGGCGAGATCTTTTCCACGGGTTGCGAGGCGGTGCCTGTCTGGCTGCAGACGCTCGCTGCCTGCCGCGAGCCGCCGCCGCCGCGGCTCCTTGACCTGCGACTGCTTCGCGCCGATGGCCTGCAGCTGGACTACGACGCGGTGCTCTACGCGATCGCGGCCGGCCCCCGGGCGTCAGGCGAGTGCGTGGCGGGCGTGAAGCTCCGTCCGAGTGGCGGTCTGGTGCTCAAGAGCGAGCTGCTCATGGCGCAGCGTGAAGTGCTTGGACTCGTCGCCAGTGGGGCGGATCTGCGCGCCACGCTGGCGGCCGTGGCCGCCTTTGCCGAGCGCGCGATGCCTGGCGAGACGTTCTGCATGCTGTCGCCCGTGAACGCCGACGGAACGTTCGAGCCGGCCCTGTGTCCCACGCTGCCTGCGGAGGTCGGGCAGCTGCTGGTGGGACAGCGCATCGGAGAGGACATGAGTCCGGCCACCGTTGCCGCCGAGAGCGGCGAGCGCATCATCGCGCACGACGTGGAGGAGGTGGATCCCTGGCGTGCCTATGGCCAGCGGCTGCATCGCCACGGTCTCGTGGCCGCATGGACCGTCCCGGTCCGACACATCGATTCCGGCAAGGTCCGGGCGGTGCTGGAGTTCCTCCTGCCGACCCGACGTGCGCCCTCGCGCGCCGAGCTGTCGCTGCTGGAGGAGCTGGGGGAGATGGTGCGCCTGTCGCTGGATCTCCATGGCCTTGCGGCGCAGTTGGCCGAGCGTTCCGTGGCGCAGGCGCGTGCCGAGGACGAGTCGAGACAGCGTGGCGCGCAGATGGACGCGCTGGTCGACACCGCGTTGGATGCGGTGATCAGCATCGCCGACGACGGCCTGATCACGCTGTGGAATCGGCAGGCCGAGACGCTCTTCGGCTGGCGGTCCGGCGAGGTGGTGGGCAGGCCACTGTCGGATTTCGTGGTGCCTCCGGAGATGCGTGAGGCGCACCGCGCCGGACTGGCGCGCGCCGCTGCCACCGGAACGGGTTCGCTGCTTGGCCGCCGCATCGAGATCAGCGCCATCGACCGGGCAGGTCGGCGCTTTCCGGTGGAACTCTCGATCAACCGCATGCCGGGGGCGAATGGCGGATTCAGCGCGTTCATGCGGGACATCTCGGAACGTCGTCGCGTGGAGGCCGCGATCAAGGCCAGCGAGGAGCGCCTGAAGCTGGTCATCGACGCGAGCGCGGACGGCATCTGGGATCTTCGCCTGGATGGTGGGGCAAGCATGGCGAGCGATCGATGCGCCTCGATGCTGGGCCATGATCCGGCGCGATCGGCCCCGTGTGCGCCCCCGGAGAATCCCTGGGTGCATCCGGAGGACCGGCCTGCGGTGGTGAAGGCCTGGCGCGACCATCTGGAGGGTCGCACGCCGCGCTTCGAGAGCGAGCATCGGCGTCGCGCCGCGGACGGATCGCTGCGCTGGGTGCTTGAACGCGCGAAGGTGGTGGAGCGTGATCCGCAGGGTCGCGTGCAGCGCGTGGTGGGTGTGGTGTCCGACGTGACGGAGCGCCGCGCGCTCGAGGAGAGCCTCGGCAGCGCGGAGCGGCTCGAGTCCCTGGGCATGCTCGCCAGCGGATTCGTGCGCGAGCTGGAGGAACTCCTGTCGGGCATCAGTGCGCACGCCACGCTGACCAAGCTGGCTCCGGGCATGCCGGAGCGGGTCGGTGAAGGACTGGAGGTGATCCAGGCCCTGGTGAGTCGAGCGCGCTCGATGTCGCGAAGCCTGACGAGCCTGGCACCGACCGAGATGCCTCCCGAACCCACGGTCGTGGGCGCGATGCAATTGCTGCGCGAGGGACTGCCGCTCGTCCGCGCCGCGCTGCCGCGCACCGTGGAAGTGATCCTGGAGGATCGGACGGATGGACGCGATCTGGTCCGTCTGGATCCGGCCGGTCTGCAGCAGGCCGTGATCCACGTCGTGTTGCGGGCCTCCGAGGTCATGGGTCACACGGGGCGGATCACCTTGCGGTTGCGATCCGAGCGCCGCATGCTGGCGATCGACTGCGTGGACGCCGCGCGTCCGATGACGCCTGAGGAGTGCGCGAACATCGCGGAGGCCCTTGATTCGTCGGGTTCGCTGGCAAGCCGCACGGGACTGGGCATGTCGGCCGCCCGCCGGTTCGCCGAATCGCTGGGCGGTGGACTTCGAGCCGAAGTCAGCGCGGGCGTGAACGTGGTGACGCTGGACATTCCGCTGGAACCTGATTCGGTGCCTCTGGCGCAGCCCCCGGTGGTGCTCTGCGAGGACCATCCGCTCCTCCGGCCCATGCTGGCCGAGGCCATCACGGCTGCGGGGCATCGGGTGATCGCGATGGAGTCGAGTGACGGCGTGACCGCGTTCCTGCGCGCCGAGGGTCCGGGCACCGTGGTGGTGCTGGATGGCCGCGCCTGGTCGGGCGTGCATGCATCGTGGCGTCCGATGTGCGAGATGCTTGGCTGGAATCCGGTCGGCGTACTGCTGCTCGACCAGGATCCGGGCGAACTTCCTCCCGGCGTGCGTTGGTTGCAGAAGCCGTTCGAGATCGATGCGCTGATGGCGGCGATCGCCGGGCGCTGGGCGGCTGGCGGACCGCGGGCGTAGCATCGTGACCCCGATGGCGACGTTGCAGGACATGCTCAGTGTGGAGGCCTTCGAGGCGGTCGCAGCCGGTCGGCTGGGCAAGGTCGCGCACGACTACTACCGAAGCGGCGCATGGGGCGAACGGACCGTTCGCGAGAATCTCGAGGCGTGGAGCCGTCTCTGGCTTCGGCCGCGCTGCATGGTGGATGTCTCGGCACGCGACGCATCCGTGGAACTGCTGGGTGTGCGATCGCCCTCGCCGCTGCTGGTGGCCCCGACGGCGCTGCATCGCATGGCGCACGATGAAGGCGAGGTCGCGACGGCCCGTGCGGCCGGTGCCTGCGGACTTCCCATGGTGCTTTCCAGCCTGAGCACCTGCACGGTCGAGGCGGTCGCCGCAGCCACCACGGCGCCGCTCTGGATGCAGATCTACATCAGTCAGGACCGTGGCTTCACGCGCGCGCTCGCGCAGCGCGCCGAGGCCGCGGGGTGCCGCGCGCTCATGGTGACTGTCGACACGCCGGTGTGGGGCGTGCGCGAGCGCGACATCCACAACGGCTTCCGCGTGCCCGATGGCATGCGCATGGCGAACCTCGAGCGCCCGGGCCAGCCCACTGGCCACAGTGGTCGCGGCATCGGCGAGTCGCTCGGCTGGACGATCGACGCCTCGCTGACCTGGAAGGACCTCGAGATGCTCCGCGGCGCCGTGAAGGTGCCCGTGCTGGTGAAGGGCGTGCTGCGCGGCGACGACGCGGTGAAGGCCATCGAGCATGGCGCGGCGGGCGTGGTGGTGAGCAACCACGGTGGAAGGCAGCTCGACGGCGCGATCGCCACGGCGACGGCGTTGCCCGAGGTTGTGCAGGCGGTGGCGGGTCGCGTGCCGGTGATCGTGGATGGCGGCATCCGTCGCGGCACCGACATGCTGCGTGCGCTTGCGCTTGGTGCGACGGCGGTGCAGGTGGGCAGGCCGGTGCTCTGGGGCCTGGCGGCGGCGGGCAGTGATGGCGTCGAGCGCGTGCTGCGCCTGCTGATGCAGGAGTTCTCGCTGGCGATGGCGCTGGCGGGGTGCGCGAAGGTGGCCGAGATTCGGTCGGACCTGCTGCAGCGCGACTGATCCGGACGTTTGCAAGGTTCTGCCAAGCAGATGGTTGCGTTCCCTTGCCAGCACGGTACCCTAACGGATACCGAACATGAGGAACGCGCTTGCATCCATCCAGCAGTCCGTGCAGCAGGTGCTCGCCTCAGGCAGCGCCGCGCGTCGTGCTTCGCGGGAAGGTGGGGCACCCGCACATCTGGCCACCGGCTGGGCCGCGATCGACACCTGCGAAGGTTCGCCCGGCCTGCCATGGCGCGGCGTGCACGAGGCCTTCGGTGAACACGACACGGGCGCAATTCGCCTGCCGGCCATGAGCCTGGCGTTGCACTTGGCTTGGCGCGTGGCGTTGCAGGCGCCGTCGCATGCGCGCGTGCTGTGGGTTGGCAGGCATGCATGGCCGCATCCGCGCGCGCTGCTGGGTGCGTTGCGTGGGCTGCGCGGTGGAAGGCGGCAGCGCGTCGATCTGCGACTGTGGCGCGCCAGCGTGTTCGTGGATGCCGCCGGTGCCGCCGATCGCCTGTGGGCCGTTCAGATGGCGCTGCAGGCGCCCGATGCATGGCTGGTGGTGGCCGATGGCGCGCGTTTCGATCTCACCGCCACGCGCCGGCTGCAGTTGGCCGCGGTGGCGTGCCCGGTGCTGCTGCTGCGCCCGTTGGGCGAGATGCGCACGCCTTCCGCAGCCGCGCTTCGTTGGCAGGTCGATTCGGAAGGCGATGTGGAGCGCGCGCGATGGAGCGCCCGTCTGCTGCGCGTGCGCGCGGGTCTTCCACCGCAGCTCGCCGACACCACGGTGCGCTTCGCCGACTGGTGGGAACGCGGGGCTGGCCTTGACGCAATCGGTCTGGAGCAGGTGCTGGCGGGCATGGCTGTGGCGCGAACGGCGGCACCGCTGAAGGAGGAGACGCATGGAACGCATCCTGGCGATCCGGCTGCCATGCTGGCCCGCAGACAGGGCGACTCGGTCGCTTCGAGCGCGGGCGGCCTCGCCGCCTGAAGGCGTTTCCGCCGCCGAGCTCGATGCGCGCGCGCTGCGGCGATTCGCCGTCTGGTGCCTGCGTTACGGTCCGCGATCGGTGGTCGAGGCGTCGCCCGGCGAGCACGCCGTGTGCGTGCAGGTGACCGGCTGCGAGCAGGTGCATGGTGACTGGCAGCGATTGCTTGCGCGCGTGCGCGATGACCTGGTGCGGCTCGACCTGCGCGGTGCGGCGGCGATCGCATGCACCACGGCTGCCGCACTGGTGGCGGCGACGCATCGCCCCTGGCAGGTGCAGCTGGAAGGCGACGCGCTCGCATGGATGGCCGATGCGGCACTCGCATCGCTGCGGCTGGCCCCCGAAGTGCTCGACACGCTGGACACCGTGGGTGTGCGCACCATCGGACAGTTCGCGCGGTTGCCCGCAGGTGGCCTGGGCGATCGATTCGGCGAGGCACCATGGAAGCGCCTGCAGCTGGCGCTGGGGCGCGTGTCCGAGCGACTGCCTTCTGTGGTGCATCGCGGCCCGGTGCGTGCGGCGATCGAGTTCGATGGCCCCACCTCGCAGGCCGAGGCGGTGCGGCTTGCGGCGCAGCAGTGCGTGGAGCGGCTCGCGCGCGGGTTGCTGCGAAGGCGGCTCGGCACGCTGCATGTGCGCGTCACGCTCGAACGGGCGCACGCGCCCGCCACGCGCATCGAACTGCGCCTAGCGCGCGCCACGCGCCGCGCCGAGCACCTGTGGCGCCTGCTGCAGCCGCATCTCGAGCGCGTGCACCTCGGTCACGATCCGGCGCAGGGGGTGCAAGGCGTGCGTGTGGCAAGCGTGCGCCATGCCGCCCTGGGTCTGGGCCAATGGAAGCTGATCGAGGGGGCCGCGGCGCTCGATGATGGGGCCGACCCATGCTGGGGCGAGTGGCTCGACCAGATGCGGCGGCGGCTTGGCCCCACGGCCATTCGCGTGCCGCATGCACAGGCGGACCCAAGTGACGATCGCGCGTGGCAGATCAGGATCGCCGAGGGTGCAGGCGTGCGCGTCGAGGCGCCGGTCGTTCCGGTGGAAGGTCTGCGCGCGTTGCGGCCAACCGTGCGCGTGGCGCCTGCGCAATCGATCGAGGTGGAATGCGACGCACGACGCCGACCGGTGCGTCTGCATGCGGCGGGTGCATGGCGCACCATCGACGCCCATGACGGCCCCGAGCGCATCGCGGCCGCGTGGTGGCGTGGCGAGCGTGGCGTGTGCGACCGATGGCGCGTGCTGGCGGGCGGTGCGTGGTGGTGGCTGCGGCGCGAGGGGGCGGCGTGGTGGCTTGAGGGTGCGTGGTCATGAGCGACTTCTTCGAGCTCGGCTGCATGAGCAACTTCAGCTTCCAGGAAGGCGCGAGCCACGCCGACGAGCTGTTCGATCGCGCGCGCGAGCAGGGGGCTCAGGCACTCGGCGTGTGCGACCGCGACACGGTGTCGGGGCTGGTGCGAGCGCTCGAGGCAAGTCGCGCCAGCGGCGTGCGGCTGGTCGCGGGCGCGCGCCTTCGCTTCGACGCGCCGGTGCGCGAGGCGGTGCCGGTCGAACTGCTGCTGTGGCCCTTCGAGCTGCGCGGCTGGGCGAATCTGTGCCGCCTGGTCACCGACGGCCATGTGCAGGGGCGCCGTTCCATCGGTTCGCTGCTCACGCGTGCCGATGGGCTGATGGCCGCCGTGATTCCGCCGCCGGGCGTGGCGCTGGCCGAGCAGTGGTTCCTCGAGACGGTGGAAGGGCTGGCGCGCCTGTTCGGCGAGCGGCTTTCGATGGCGCTGGTGCGGCAGGGCCTTGCGGACGAGTGGCTGCGACTGCGGCAGGCCTGCACGCTGGCCGCGCATCTGGGCGTGGCCACGCTGGCCACCAACCTGCCGCGCTACCACGACGCAAGCCGCCGCGAACTGGCCGATGTGCTCACCGCCGTGCGCGAGGGTCGGCCCGTGGCGGCCTGCGGTGTGGCGCTGGCACCGAATCACGAGGCGCACCTGCGCGGTGAGGCGTCCATGCGGGCGCTGTTCGACTTCGCGCCCGAGGCCATCGCGCGCTCAGTCGAGATCGCGCGGCGCTGCGAGGGTTTCTCGCTGGATCAGGTGCGCTGGAGCTATCCACGCGACTGCGCGCCCGAGGGCGTGGCGCCCCTCGATCATCTTCGCGCGCTCACCATGCAGGGGGCACGCGAGCGCTGGCCCGGTGGCGTGCCGCCCGTGGTGGCGCAGCGACTGGAACACGAACTCGCGCTCATCGCCGAGCTGCGCTACGAGCCCTATTTCCTCACGGTGCACGAGATCGTGGCCTTCGCGCGCAGTCAGGGCATTCTCTGCCAGGGGCGCGGCGCGGCCGCCAACAGTGCGGTGTGCTTCTGTCTGGGCATCACTGCGGTCGATCCCGACCGCATGGACACGCTGTTCGAGCGCTTCATCAGCCGCGAGCGCGACGAGCCTCCCGACATCGACGTGGACTTCGAGCACGAGCGTCGCGAGGAGGTGATCCAGTGGATCTACCGTCGCTGGGGAAGGCACCGCGCCGCCCTCACGGCCGAGGTGATTCGCTGGCGCGGGCGCTCGGCGGTGCGCGATGTGGGCAAGGCCCTGGGGTTGTCGATCGAAGCGGTCGATCGCCTGGCGAAGCAGATCGATCGCCACATGGCCGATCCGCGGGAGGACTCGGAGCCCCAGGCCGCAGGCCACGGCCAGTCCGTGTCCGTGCAG
>JBMOGS010000013.1:0-44573 GCA_049318245.1 Phycisphaerales bacterium
TCGTCTTCTTCGTCTTCGTCTTCGTCTTCTTCGTCGTCTTCTTCGTCTTCGTCTTCTTCCTCCTCCTCGTCATCGAGGAGGTCGTCATCATCATCGTCGTCGTCGTCGAATTCGTCGTCCTCTTCCTCTTCCTCGTCCTCCACAGGCTCGGCCGACTCCTCGTCGGGGAAGGGTTCGTCGTCGTCCGCGAAATCGTCGTCATCGTCCTCGTGAGGATCGAAGTCGTCGTCATCGTCGTCGTCAGGTCCGCCGGCAATGCGGGCCGGACCCACGGGTGCGTTGGGGAGCGTGAGCAGCGACCACGGGTTTTCGATCTCGATCGTCGGCATGGGGTCTCCGGGTGTGACGTCGGGGTTATCCGTTCCCCGAGGCCGTTTGTCAACGGGGCTCGGCACTCCCCGCGTCGCCCGCAATCGCCAGGGTCTGGTCATCGCCGCCGAGCAGCAGCCAACCATGCACGGCCTGCGCGGCGCTGAGTCGCAAACCCTCGACCTGAAGGACGATGGGTGATCCAAGGGCGCGAAGGCCCTGTGCGGGCTCGTAGCGGCGCACCGCAAGCAGCATGCCCGGACCGACCGGGCGCATCGGGTCACCCTGCACGCTCTCGGCGGCAAACACGCCATCCGCCGCCTCGGCAACCTGATCATGCCGGCGCGGCGCGGCGGCGAAGGCCTCGCCCCGGAGCGCGCCGGTCTCGTCGTGCAGCGTCAGGCCGTTCAACTGGTGCACCAACCATCCGGACGGAAGCGGCTGGATCGAGTTCACGGCCGAAATCGGCGAGGCATCCGAGGCACGCAGGTGATCTGGCGTCGACACGCCGTCACGAAGATCGACGGCCGCGAGCCGCCGCTGGCCGTCGGACAGCAGCAGGCGTTCGCCGATCAGCGGTCCCATGTCAAGGCCTCGGAATCGGGAGTCGTTGAGTCGCCAGCGCGTGGGCATGCCGGAGGCGCGCTCCATCACGGCGAGACCTTCGGAACCGGCCGCAGCCACCCCGCCCGGAACGAGCGCGATCCAGTTTGGGCTGCCGATCTCCGATGGCCACGGGGCCTCGAACAGCACCCGGCCCGACGCCGGGTCAAGGACCACGATCGTGGGCCTCGCGTCACCGGCCTCCTTCGGTCCGACCATCACGATGCATTCGCCATCCTCGTCGAAGGCGTCCACGCGGCGGATCGGCACGTGGACGGTCCAATCCACCGCGCCGGAGCCATCGATGCGAAGCGCCGCCGCGGATCCATCTCCGCGAAGCAGCACCACCCTCTCGCCGGAGACGCAGGCATCGATCCGCTCCAGCCGGCTCCGCTCCTGACGATCCGCGCCGTTCGACTCGATCGGACGATCGAACAGGCGCGCCACGGCATCGATGCGGAAAGCCATGCGGCCGTCCGCCGGATCGAGGGCCAGCAGCGTGCCATCGGCGGCGTCGCGCGGACACCAGACGATCCATCGTGGCGACCAGCCAAGCACCTGAGCCTCACGGGTCTCGATGGGCACCTTCCAGTCCGGCTCCAGATCCGACGCGCGGCGCTTCACGAGCGCGCTGCGCTCGTGCATCAGCACGGCGTCGATCGGGCGCGCCGCGCGCGCAAGGATCGTGTCCGGCACCAGGGAACCAGGCACCCAACGGGTCTGCGCACGCAGCGCACCCACCTTCGCGAGCGGCGGGACGTTGGTGCGCGCGCGGATCGATCGTTCCCATGCGGTCGCCGCCGCGTCTCCGTGCCGTGCCAGCGCATGCCGGGCCATCACGCCCGCCGCGACCTCGCGGGTTGGATCCACGCGCAACAGCACCGTGTCGAGTTCCGGATCGCGGAGGATCTCGCGCCAGCACGCCTCGGCGGCGGACATGCTTCGCGCATCGGCGGATCGGGCCGCGCGCGCCAGCAGAACGCGCGCGCGCTGGGCCGGCGACACCGCGATCGAGCGCGCAAGTTCCAGCAGACGGTCGGCCTGGGCCGGATCAAGTTCCGGAAGCGTGGACGCCTCGAGCATGCGCAGCACGATCTGCTCCCGCAGCTGCTCGGCCTGGGCCGGATCGGCGGCCAGGGATCTCGAGGCGGCGTCGGCACCGTCCATGACGAGCTGCGGCCGCTTCCAGGAACGGCCCAGTTCCAGCAGCGCCAACGCCCGCCAGGGATCGCCGGGCTGCTGCGCCAGACGCGCTCGCAGCACCCGCTCCCCCTCCGACGCCGGCATGAGCAGACTCAGGCTGGAGGCACCCGCAAGCAGCAACTGTCCCCGCTCGAGCGCGGGATTGCCGCCGCCGCGCCCGGTCCACTGGCCCACGATGCGCCCATCATCGGGAGCGACCACCACCACGCGATCCGCGCGGGGCACCACCAGCGCGCTCGATCCGTCGGCCATGGTGCCAAGCGCGACCGCACCTCGGATCGGCCCCGCGCGATCGGGCATGCGCGCATCCAGCCGCCACACGATTCGCGTGGGGTCTTCGCGATCAAGCGCGACCACATCGTCGCCGATCGCATAGAGATGACGGTCATCGAGAAGCAGGGTGCGCGCGGCACCGACGGGCGTGTCCACGCCGACGGGGACCGTCCACAGCGTGCGACCATCCTTCGGATCAAGCCCCACAAGCGTGGCCATGTCCGGCGCCAGCCACGCGACGAGCCTGTCGTCGGCGACCGGCGATGGAAGCTGCCACGCGGGCGAGGCCGAACGCGGCTCGCGGATCGGCGCCGGCCAGCGACGCAGCCAGCGCGTCTCGCCCGTCGCGCCATCAAGGCATGCCACCACGCCAAGGCTCGTGGCCACGAGGACGTCGTCACCAACGGCTGTGGGAGAGCTGAGCGGACGCGACGCCGCCAATCGCACGCCTCCGGCCGCGCCGATGGGCACCGCCCACTGAAGGCGGCCCGAGCGCGCCTCGAACGCCAGCACCCACGCGGCGCTCTCCAGGCGGCTGTTGCTCTTGCGCGCCTGCACGACGACCAGATCTCCGATGGCCAGCGGCTCGCCATGCGGAAAGAGATCCTCGAACTCGGCTCGACCCAACGACTCCACCGACACGTCCCAGACGCGCTTCCCATCCGAGGCGCGCACCGCGGTCACGCGCGCCAGTCCGGATCGCTGGTCGGGCAAGGCATGACCGGGAAGCGTGACCAGCAGCTCTCCCACCGGTACCGCCACGGTCAGGTCACCCAGCGACTGCGAGGGCCGATCCGAGTTGAGTCCGACGGATGCGGCCTGCAGGCGGCCTCCACTGAATCGATCGAGGACCTGCACGTTGCTCCCGTCGGCCAGCACGACGGCGTCGCCAACGAAGCGCGGCTGCGCGGCCAGCGCGGAGCCATCCTCGATGCGGGCGTCGAGCGTGCGCGTGGCGAGCTCCGGGTCCTGTCCGCCGCGCAGGCGACCCAGCCATGCCGTCGGATTGTCGGTGGTCCAGAGTGGCTGCCAGTCCTCGACCTCGCGCTGCGTGGTGGGTGTGGGCGCCGGAGGCGGCGCGTCGCGCTGCAGCGATGCCTGCGTCGCCAGCAGCTTGGCGCGCGTGGGCGCGTCCAGGGACGGATGCTCCAGTGCACGAGCGACCCAAAGTCGCGCCTCGAGCGGGCGGCCCTCGTCCATGGCGAACTGCGCGAGCAGCAGCATGGCCTGCAGCCCGGCGGGGGTCGCCGCGCGCGCGCGCACCGTGTCAAGCCAGAAGCCGTCGGCCACGGCGCGCTCCGCGACCGGCGCCTCCTGCGTGAGCCATCGCTCCCGAACACCCGAATTCGACCGCAGCAGGTCCTCTGCTGCCTCCGCGACGGCGCGGTAGCGGTACGCCTCCGGTGGCCAAGGCACCAACTTGCCCTTGAAGCGGTCGACGGCCTCCTGGATCAAGCGCGCCGACTCGCCCGGATTCTGTGCCGAGATCTCCTGCGCACGCTGGAGCATTTCCGCGGCGGTCGGGCTGGCATCGATGGTGACAGGTGCCGATTCCTGCGCACGCGCGGCCGCGATGGTCAGGAACAGCCCGGCCAGGATGGTTCGGAATCGCGCCACGCATGGGAACGCTACATTCCCGACGTGTCGTGCACACGCGCCATCCTGTGGTTCCTGGCCCTGCTGCCCGTGACTGGACTCGGGGCCTGCACCACGCCGCCGGCGATCCGCGTGCTGGCCGTGGACGTGGTGGAGATCGGCAAGGAGACAAGCGAGGTGGCGGTGCGCCTGGAAGTCGCCAACCCGACCGGCCTGCCCATCCGGATCGACACCTGGCAGTACGGCGTGGACGTGCGCGGTCGCCGGGTTTACTCCGGCGAATGGGTCGCCGCGATCACGGTGCCCGCGGAAAGCCGGATCCTGACGGCGATTCCAGCGGTGGTGCCGAATGGCGATGCCCCCGGACCCGACGCGGCCTGGCGCATCGAAGGCTCGATCCGATATCTCGAACCGAGCCGCTTCAGCCAGCTGCTGTACGACCTCGGGCTGAACCGTCCTTCGGCCGGCTTCTCGGGTGATGGCACGAAGATGGGCAGCGGCGGAACGATTCCGAGCGCCTGAGAATCCGCGAACGCGTGGCGTTCAGACGCGCGGACTGCCGCCCTGCTCGCGACTGGCGGCGTTGCGCTCAAGCGCGGCCTTCATCAGGCGCGCATGCAGGCCGAGCGAGCACGGGTCCTGCGGATCCATGTCGCGCCAGTCGACCTTCGTGTAGGTGCCGTCGCCGTGCATCTGCCACGCCTGACGACGCTCCTCGAGGGCCATCGCGAGGATCTCCCACAGGCGCGCCTTGTGTTCCGGACGCTCGATCGGCGTGGCCGCCTCGACGCGCGTCTGCAGGTTTCGGTACATCCAGTCGGCACTGCCGATGAAGAAGTCGCCGTCGAGCGGATCGCTCTTGCCGCCCTGGAACCAGAAGATTCGGCTGTGCTCCAGGAAACGTCCCAGCAGGCTGCGCACGCGGATGTTCTCGCTGAGACCCGGCACGCCAGGACGCAGGCAGCAGAACCCACGCACGATCAGGTCGATCTGCACGCCCGCCTGGCTGGCGCGGTAGAGCGCGTCCATCACGCCACGGTCCTCGAGCTGGTTCATCTTGGCCACGATGCGACCGGGCCGACCCGGCTTCGAGAGCTGGATCTCGCGCTCGATGAGCTCGAGGAAGCGCTTCTTCATGCCGACCGGCGCGACGAGCAGCTTCTTGTACTCGCGCTGCCGGCTTCGGCCGGTCATGTAGTTGAACAGGCTGGTGAGATCGTCGGTGATCTCGGGATCGCAGGTCAGCAGTCCCAGATCCTCGTAGAGACGCGCGGTCTTGGAGTTGTAGTTGCCCGTTCCGATGTGGCCGTAGCAGCGGATGCCGCCGGACTCCTGTCGCACCACGAGCGAGGTCTTGGTGTGCGTCTTCAGGCCGACCACGCCATAGGCCACGTGCACGCCGGCGTCCTCGAGCTTGCGCGCCCACAGGATGTTGCGCGCCTCGTCGAAGCGCGCGCGCAGCTCCACCAGCACGGCGACCTGCTTGCCAGCCTCGGCGGCGCGGATCAGGCTGCTCACGAACGGACTGTCGCCGCTGGTGCGGTACAGGCTCTGCTTGATGCAGAGGACCTTCGGATCGTTGGCGGCCTGCTCGATCAGCCGTTCCACGCTGGCGTGGAAGCTCTCGTAGGGGTGATGCACCAGCAGGTCGCCCTGCCGGATCGCCGCGAAGATGTCGCTCTCCTCGTCCTCCAGGCCACGCGGCGCGGGCGCGGTCCACTTCGAGAAGTGCAGCTCCGCCTGGTCCAGGTCGGCGACCTGGTTCAGTCCCGCGTAGTCGATCAGGCCCGTGGTCTCGTAGATGTCCTCGGGATCGATCTGCAGTTCCTCGGTCAGGAAGCGCAGGATGCGCGGGTTCGCGCCCGCGGCGATCTCCAGCCGCACCACGCGCGCGAAGCGCCGCTCGCGCAGCTGGCGCTGGATCGCCTCGAGCAGGTCGTCGGCGTCCTCCTGGTCGGGCTCGATCTCGGCGTTGCGCGTCACGCGGAACGGCAGCACCTTCAGGATCTCCATGCCCGGGAAGAGCTCGTCCAGATTGTGCTCGATGATCTCCTGCAGCGGCGTGAAGCGGCGCGTGCCCGGCACCTGGTAGAGGCGCGACGGGATCTCGGGCACCTTCACGCGCGCGAAGAGCTGCTCGCTCTCGCCTGGGCGGCGGAGCATGACGCCCAGGCTCACGCTCATGTTGCTGATGAACGGGAAGCGGTGGCCAGGGTCCACCGCGAGCGGCGTGAGGATCGGGAAGACGTTGCGGTGGAACCACACGCGTGCCTCGGTCCGCTCCTCGTGGGAGAGTTCCTCCCAGGTGAGCAGGCCGATGCCCTTCTCGCGCAGCGCCGGCAGGATGCCGTTGCGCAGCGCGTCGGCCTGATCGCGGCCGAGCTGCTGCACGCGCTCGCGGATCGACTGCATCTGCTGCGCCGGCGTGAGGGCGTCGGGCACCGGGCTGGTCGTGTTCTCCTCGATCTGCTGGCGCAGCGTGCCCACGCGCTTCATGAAGAACTCGTCCAGATTGGCCGAGAAGATCGACAGGAAGCGCACGCGCTCGAGCAGCGGCACGCTGTCGTCGGCGGCCATGTCGAGGACGCGGCGGTTGAACTCGAGCCACTCCAGGTCGCGGTTCAGGAAGCGCGAGGGATCGCCCGTGTGCACGGGCGCGGTGCCGGCGTCGCTGGCGGCGGGTTCGCGGCGGATGCCCTTGCGGTTCATGCACGGCCTCCGGGGCGGTAGACGGCGTCGCAGCCAGGGGCCTCGCCCACCACCACGCTGTGCAGGCGGGCACCGGCGGGCATGCGGGGCGCGAGCGCATCGCCGATGTGGCGCGCGACGAGCTCGGCGGTCGGGTTCGTGCGATCGAACGGCGGCGTGTCGTTGAGCGACCGGTTGCGGAACGGCGCGATCACGTCATCCACGGCGCGTTCGAGCGCGTGAAAGTCGCACAGCAGGCCGTCACCGTCGAGGCGCTCGCCGCGCACCCGCACCGACACGCGCCAGTCGTGGCCGTGCAGGGCTTCCACCTGCCCCGCCATCGTGATGGCGTGGGCGGCGCTGAACTTCCGGCGGACCCGCAACTCGAACATGAGCGCCGGAGTATAGCGAAACGCGGGTTTTGCCATGTTTCGTCGGGGTTTCGAAGCCGCGCACGGCGCGCTATCGTCGCGGCTTCCATGAGCGACGCCCCCCTGATGCTGAGCGTGAGCGGCCTGCGCGGTTTCGTGGGCAAGACGATCACCGCCGAGGTCGCGGCGCTCTACGGCAGCGCGTTCGGCAGTCATCTTCGGGCCACGCGCGCGAAGCCGAAGGTGGTGCTCGCGCGCGACTCGCGGCCAAGCGGCGAAGCGTTCCTGAGCGCGGTGGCGGCGGGCCTGGCGAGCACCGGCTGCGACGTGATCGACCTCGGCGTCGCCATGACGCCCACCGCGGGCGTGATGGTGCAGCATCACAAGGCCGACGGCGGCATGGTGTGCACCGCGAGCCACAACCCGATCGAGTGGAACGGACTGAAGTGCCTCGACGGTGATGGCGTGGCGCCGCCACCCGATGAGGCAAGGGAGATCGTTCGGCGCTTCAAGGAGCGCGACCTGACGCTGGCCGGGCCGACCGGTTTCGGCCGCATCCAGCGGGACACCAGCGCCGACGAGACGCACGTGGCGAAGGTGCTGGCGCTGGTCGATGCGAAGGCGATCGCGGCCGCGAAGCTGAAGGTGGTGGTGGACAGCGTGAATGGAGCGGGCTGTCGCGCCGCGCGCATGCTGCTTGAGAGGCTGGGCGTGGGCGTGACGCACCTGAACGGCGAGCCGACCGGCCTGTTTGCGCACACGCCCGAACCCACGCAGGCGAACCTGACGGACCTGGCCGCGGCCACGGCCAAGGGCGGCTTCGCATGCGGCTTTGCGCAGGACCCGGATGCCGACCGCCTGGCGCTCGTCGACGAGGCGGGCCGCTACATCGGCGAGGAGTACACGCTGGCGCTGTGCGCACTGCGCGTGCTGCAGCGCGAGGGCAAGGCCACGATGGCGGCGAACCTGAGCACCAGCCGCATGATCGACGGCGTGGCCGCGAAGTTCGCGGGCAGCAAGGTGCTGCGCACCGCGGTGGGCGAGGCGAACGTGGTGGCCGCCATGAAGCCTGCAGGCAGCACGATCGGCGGCGAAGGCAACGGTGGCGTGATCTGGCCGAAGGTGTGCTGGGTGCGCGATTCGCTCAGCGGCATGGCGCTGGTGCTGGAACTGCTGGCCACGCAGAAGCGCGCGCTGTCGGCGATCGCGGCGGAGATCCCCCGCTACGCCATGGTGAAGCGCAAGCTCGAGCTCGGCGCGATCGGCGGCGCGGCGGCGGTGGCACCGGCACTGGCGAAGGTGAAGGCCGCATTCGCCGGCGAGCGCATCGACGAGTGCGATGGCGTGCGCATCGACCTCGCCGACGGTTGGGTGCACCTGCGCGCAAGCAACACCGAGCCGATCATCCGCCTGATCAGCGAGGCGGAGAATGACGCGAAGGCGAACGCGCTGGCGGATCGGGTGGCGAAGGCGGCAGGAATCGCGTGATTCACGCGTGAAACGCCGGTAGCCTGCGGGCGAACGAGGCCCCACGGTTGACCACCCACCCCATCAACGCAGGCGACACGCCCGAGGGCGAAGCCACGCTGCCGCCACGCGACGCTGGCGATGAGACGGTGCCCGCAACGAGCGAATCCCCCGGCGTGCACGCCACAGGCCCCCGCGACGCGGCTGGCGACCAGATCGGCCCCTTCAGGCTCATCTCGAAGCTCGGCGAGGGCGGCTTCGGCACCGTCTGGCTGGCCGAGCGCCGGGAGCCCTTCGTGCAGCAGGTCGCGCTGAAGATCGTGAAACTCGGGATGGACTCCGCGTCGGTGGTGGCGCGCTTCGAGCAGGAGCGCCAGGCGCTGGCATTGATGAACCACCCCAACGTGGCCAAGGTGCTCGACGGCGGCCTCACGCCGCAGGGCCGCCCCTACTTCGCCATGGAGTACGTGAAGGGCGAGCCGATCACAGACTTCTGCGATCGCCAGCGCCTCACCATCCGACAGCGGCTTTCGCTGTTCACGCAGGTGTGTGCGGCGGTGCAGCACGCGCACACGAAGGGCATCATCCATCGCGATCTCAAGCCGGGAAACATCCTGGTGGCCAGCGGCGAGGGCGGCGCGGGCACCGTGAAGGTGATCGACTTCGGCATCGCCAAGGCGCTCACGCAGCGCATGAGCGAGCACACGATCTTCACGCAGACGGGGCAGATGATCGGCACGCCCGAGTACATGAGCCCGGAGCAGGCGGAGCCCGATGCCAACGACATCGACACGCGCAGTGACGTCTACTCGCTGGGCGTGGTGCTGTACGAGCTGCTCGCCGGCGCGCCCCCCTTCGACGCGAGAGAACTGCGCCGCCGCGCCGACCGCGAGATGCGTCGCATCATCCGTGAGGAGGATCCGCCGAGCCCGAGCGCACGCCTGTCCACGATCGCCACGAAGGACACCGAACTCGCCACGCGCATCGCCCAGTCGCGCAAGGACGCGACAGCCAGCCTGCAGCGCATGCTCCGCAGCGAGCTCGAGTGGATTCCGCTCAAGGCGCTGCGCAAGGAACGCGCGGAGCGCTACGACAGCGCCGCCGACCTCGCGCGCGACGTGCAGAACTATCTCGAGGGCCGGCCACTCGTCGCCGCACCCGAATCGACCGGCTACCGGCTGCGCAAGTACGTGCGGCGCCATCGTGGCGGCGTGGCCGCCGTCTCGGCCTTCGTCGCGGCGCTGATGTTCGGGCTTGGCCTTGCCACGTGGCAGTGGCGCGTCGCCGAGGCGGCCCGCGACCGGGCCCTGCGCGCACAGGAAGCCGAGCAGCGCCGCGCCGACGAGCTGAAGCGCGTGAGCGACTTCCAGTCGCGCATGCTCGGCCAGATCGACATGGAGATCGCCGGCGCGGAATTCATGGCCGACCTCGAGCGGCGCTTCGTGGCTGCGCTCGAGAAGGCCGGCGTGGCGGCGCCGGAGCGCCGCGATCGCGGTGCCGTGCTGCAGGCGGAGCTGGCGCGCGTGAACGCCACGGACGCGGCGACCGCGATGATCGATCGCACCATCCTGAAGCCAGCGATCGAGGCGATCGACGCGGAGTTCAAGGAGCAGCCGGTGGTCGACGCGCAGCTGCGGCAGTCGATCGCGAACGTGTATGAGGGCATGGGCCTGTTCGACGCCGCCGAGCCGCTGCAGCGGTCGGCCGTCGAGACCCGTCGCCGCGTGCTGGGCGCGGAGCACCCGAGCACCCAGAGTTCGATGAATGATCTGGCGCTGCTGCTACAGGATCAGGGCAAGTACGCGGATGCCGAGGCACTCTTCCGCCAGGTGCTCGACATGCGCAGGCGCACGCTGGGCAACGAGCATCCCGACACGCTCGGTTCGATGACCAACCTCGCCGGCCTGCTGCAGGACCAGAAGAAGTTCGCCGAAGCGGAGCCCTACTTCCGAGAGGTGCTCGAGAAGGGCCGACGGGTGCTTGGCGAGGATCACCCGGACGCGATCGGCGCGCTCAACAACTTCGGCGGCGTGCTCAAGTACCAGAACAAGCTGCCCGAGTCGGAGGTGTACTTCCGCGAGGCACTTGACCGCGCGCGGCGCACGCTCGGCGAGCGGCATCCGGACACGCTCGTGTTCCTGAGGAACGTCGGCACCGTGCTGCTGGAACAGGGCAAGTTCGCCGAATCCGAACCGCTCTTCCGGGAGGCGCTCGAGAAGCGCCGACGGATGCTGGGCGAGGATCACCCGGACACGCTGCGCCTGCTCAAGAACCTGGGCAGCTCGCTGCGCGGTCAGGGCAAGTTCCAGGAGGCGATCGACGTGCTCGCCCCCGCCGAGCAACCGATGCGCAAGGCGTTCAGCAGCAGCAACCCGCCGCGCCTTGCCATGTTCCTGGTCTCGCTGGGTCGGGCGCGCGTGGATGCGGGCTTCGATCCCGATCGGTTCCGTCTGGCCGAGGCGAATCTTCTCGAGGCCTATCCCATCGTGGCGGCCGCGAACGGCGATCATCACGCGGACACCATCGTGTGCATGCAGGGTCTGGTCGAGCTGTACACCGCGTGGAACGCCGCGGTTCCCACCCCGCAGCATGCAGCGGACCTGGCGACCTGGCAGGCGAAACTGGACGCAGCACTGGCCGCACACGGCGATGCGCAGGGCGATGGCGATGCGAGCAATTGACGCGCTCCCCCCGCATACGGCGGAACACACAAACCCCGCCCCGCGGAGTATTTGACGGCATGGGATGTCCCCGACCCGGCACGGCTGTGGCTCGACGGCACTTCCCGTTCCGCTCGTAGGTGGCATCGCTTTCGTTGATGATCGCGGTCATCGCCGCCGCGACGCCTTGGCCCGCCGGCGAGCGCGTCATCGTCGCGTCGAGCGCTGGCGCGCTTCAGGATCCATTCGCCATGGTGATGGATCCGCGCCTACTGCACCCGACTCTCCGGCATGCTGTGCACCGGCGGCTTGGCACTGCAGTCGATGTGCACCATGAAGAACCCGCCACCGCGGTGCTTGCGCACGGCGGGCCAGAGGACCTCGCGGTCGGTCCAGGGAATGTTCTTCGTGCCCACCTCCTCGAACGGAACCCACTCGAGGCGCCCCTCGTCGAACTCCTTCTCGGGCACGAGCGCGTGATCGACGGGCCGCGTGGTCTCGAACAGGAAGATGAGCCAGTGCATCTGGCCCTCGTAGGCCTTCTCGCTGACAACGCCCATGCAGCGCACCGAGTCGCTGGGCAGCACCAGCCCCGCCTCCTCCTGGATCTCGCGGATCGCGCACTCGTGCGGACCTTCGCCCTGGCTGATCTCGAGCTTGCCGCCGATCGGGCTGTACATGCCTGGATTCGGCTGCTTCTTGCGATGCAGCATCAGCAGGCGCCCCTGCGCATCCCACAGGTAGCACAGCACCGCCACCTTGTAGGGAAGGCTCGCCGTGTCATAGGCCGGCGCGTGCAGGTCGTTCATGCGCGCACCGCCTGCGCCGTGGCCGCGAGCCCCTGCGCCTTGAGCAGTTCGCCGATCTGGCGCTTCACCGCGTCGCTTGGCGCGCACAGCGGCAGGCGCAGCGCGCCCGAATCGCGGCCGAGCAGCGACATGGCGGTCTTCACGGGCACGGGGTTCACGTCGAGCGAGAGCAGGCCCTTCGCGAGCGGCAGCAGCTGCTCGTGCGTGGCGCGTGCCGACTCGAAGTCGTTGCGGTTGCACGCATCCACCAGCGACTGCACGCGCTCGGGCACGAGGTTGCTGACCACGCTCACCACGCCGATCGCGCCGACCGACTGGAAGCCGATCGTGAGCGAGTCGTCGCCCGAGAGGATCGGCAGCGCGCAGCGACGGCGGATCTCGCTGGCGGAATCAAGGCTGCCGGTGGCCTCCTTGATCGCCACGATGTTCGGGTGGCTCGCGAGGCGCTCGACCGTCTCGGGCAGGATCGCCACGCCGCAGCGGCCGGGAATCGAGTACAGCACGATCGGAATGTCGCACGAATCGGCGATCGCCATGAAGTGGCGGTAGATGCCCTCCTGACTTGGCTTGTTGTAGTACGGCGCCACGTGCAGCGCGGCGTCGGCGCCGGTGGCGGCCACCATGCGATGCAGCTCGACGGCATGGTGCGTGCTGTTGCTGCCCGCGCCTCCGATCACGCCGAGGCCGAGCGGCTTCGCCACCTCGACGGCCTTCGCGATCAGCGTGCGCTGCTCGGAGGTTTCCAGCGTGGGGGCCTCGCCCGTGGTGCCACAGGGAACCACGCCGCGCACGCCACCCGCGGCCTGGAACTTCAGCTGCGCTTCCCAGCGGTTCAGGTCGAGCACGCGACCATCGGCCGAGAACGGCGAGGTCATGGCGGTCCAGCAGCCTTCCAGCTTGAACGGTCGACTCATCGTTGAACTCCCGCGGCCATCGCCGCCTTCATCTCGCGCACGGCCTCGCGCATGCCCACCATGATCGCACGGCCCACGATGCTGTGGCCGATGTGCAGCTCGTGCAGGCCCAGCAGCGCGGCCACCGGCCCCACGTTGCGGCAGTCGAGCGCGTGGCCGGCGTTCAGCTGCATGCCCGCGGCCTTCACCAGCGCGGCAGCGCTCGCAAGCCGCTCCAGCTCCGGCGCCTGTCCTGCGGTGCCGAACACATGCGCCCACGGGCCCGTGTGCAGTTCGCAGATGCTCGCGCCCGCCGCCTTCGCGGCCTCCACCTGCCGCGGCTCGGCATCGATGAAGACGCTCACCGGAATGCCCGCACCCGCCAGACGCTTGATGATCTCCTGCACGCGGACCAACCCCCCCGCCACGTCAAGCCCGCCCTCGGTGGTGAGTTCCTGGCGCCGCTCGGGCACCAGCATGGCGCTGTGCGGCTTCACCTCGGTCGCGATCGCGACCATCTCGTCGGTGGCCGCCATCTCGAAGTTCAGCCTGGTCCTCACGGCCACGCGCAGGGCGCGCACGTCGGCGTCCTGCACGTGGCGACGATCCTCGCGCAGGTGCACGGTGATGCCGTCGGCGCCACCGGCCTCGGCCAGCGCCGCAGCCTCGAGCACGCACGGGTGCGAGCCTCGGCGCGCCTGACGCACGGTGGCCACGTGATCGACGTTCACACTGAGGAGCGGCACGCCGCAAGCGTAGCGGCTAGGATTCGATGCATGCCCGCGTTCGACGAGCGACTGGCGCTGCTGAAGCAGGAGATCGTGGCCCAAGGCCGCCGCGTGCTCGACCTCTGCACCCGCGCCGTGGACTGCTACTTCGACGGCGACCTGGAGAAGGCGCGCGGCGTCGTGGCCGGCGACGAGGCGATCGACCAGGCCGACGTGGCCATCGAGCGCGCCAGCGTGCCCCTGCTGGGCATGGGCCAGACCGACGAGCACGCCATCCGCAGCGTGCTGACGATCGTGAAGGTGAACAACGAGCTCGAGCGCATCGCCGACGACGGCGTGGCGATCGCCGAGCGGGTGCTGGAGCCCAACCGATTCACCGAACGCGTGCCCGACGTCTTTCGCGTGATGGCCAACAGCGTGCTGGGCGTGCTGCGCGACGCCACGCGCAGCCTGGAACGCGAGGATCCCGCGCTCGCGCGGCAGGTGCTCCTGTTCGACGACACCGTGGCGCAGTTCAAGGCGCAGATCCTGCGCGAGACCGAGTCCGAGGTGGTCGCCGGCACCGCCAGCGTGGGCTTCGCGTTCCGCTTGCTGGCCGTCACCAAGGCCCTCGAGCGCATCGCCGACCACGCCACCAACATCTGCGAACAGGTCATCTATCTCAAGCGCGGCCTGATCGTGCGCCACCGCCCCGAAGGCTGGAGCGAGCCCGAGGCGCCCGAGGCGCACGCCAAGCACTGACACGCACCATGCGCAATATTCCGACACTCGACGCCACGCGTTCGCGACTGCAGGGCCTTGGCCAGGAGCATCTGCTCCACTTCGCCCCCACGCTCGGACCGAGCGCGCTTCGCACGTTGCTGGAGCAGATCGCGGCCCTGCCGCTGGAGGAGCTCCCCGACATGATGCGGGAGACCGAGTCGCAGTCGGCGCAGGATCTCTCCGCACTGGAGCCCGTACCGGTCGTGCAGCGTGAAGGCACCGAAAGCGCGTCCTTCCGAGCCACCGGCGAGGCGCTGGTTCGCGCAGGCAAGGTGGCCGCGTTCACGGTGGCCGGTGGTCAGGGCACGCGTCTGGGCTGGCGCGGCCCCAAGGGCACCTATCCCGCGACCGTCGTGACGGGCAAGCCGCTCTTCCGCACCTTCGCGGAGCAGCTGCTGGCCACGGAGCGACGCTTCAGCGTGCGCCTGCCGTGGTACATCATGACCAGCCCGCTGAACGACGCCGACACGCGCGCGTTCTTCAACGACAACAACTGGTTCGGACGCAACCCGCAGGACCACTTCTTCCTGCCGCAGGGGCTCGTGCCATGCATCGACGCGCAGGGCCAGGCGATGCTGGCCTCGCCGCACGAGGTGGCCACGAATCCCGACGGCCACGGGGGCGCGATCCGTGCGCTCGATCGCAGCGGCGCGCTGGAGGACATGGCACGTCGCGGCATCGAGCAGATCAGCTACTTCCAGGTGGACAACCCGCTCGTGCGCTGCGTGGATCCGGTGTTCCTGGGCGCGCATGTCGCTGCGGGCCACTCGAGCGGGCAGATGAGCAGCAAGTGCGTGAGCAAGCGCAACGCCGCCGAGAAGGTCGGCGTGCTCTGCCGCGGCCCGGGCGCCGGCGGTGCGCGCACCATGGTGATCGAGTACAGCGACCTGCCGAAGGCGGCGGCCGAGCGCCGCGATGCCGCGGGCGAGCTGGTGTTCAACGCCGCGAACATCGCGGTGCACGTGCTCAGCGTGGCCTTCGCGCAGCGGCTGGCGAAGGGCGACGGTCCGCGCCTGCCCTGGCACCGCGCGCACAAGAAGGTGCCATTCGTGGACGTTGCCACGGGCAAGGTCGTCGATCCGGAGCGGCCCAACGCCTTCAAGTTCGAGTGCTTCATCTTCGACGCCCTCGCGCTGGCGGAGCGCAGCCTGACCATGCAGGTGCAGCGCGTGGAGGAGTTCGCGCCGATCAAGAATGCCGAGGGCGAGGACAGTCCCGCGAGCAGCCACCGCATCCAGAGCGATCGTCACGGCGGCTGGCTGGAGGCGCATGGCACCCAGGTGCCCCGCCGCGGCGACGGCAGCGTGGACGCCAAGATCGAGATCGGGCCACTCGCCGCGATGGAGGCCGCCGACCTGCGCGGCCGCGCCCTGCCCAAGGCCGTCCAGCGCGGGCAGGAACTGGTGATCTGAGACGATTCAGTCGGTGAAGCGGAAGTCGCGCACCTCGAAGTCGTCGGGGAAGCGCGGATTCGTGCTGCGCTTGGGCGAGCCCACCACCTCCAGCGTGCGCCCCTCGCGGAACTCGGCGAGACGCTTGCCGTGCCGCCAGAGCAGCATGCCGGTGGTGCGCCGCGAACCCAGGTCCTGAACCTGCACCTTCAGGTGGTCCCCGCCGGCGCCGAGCGTGGCCGCGCTGCGCACCCGCAACCCGGGACAATGGATCACCGGCGCGGGGAAATCCTTGCCGAAGGGGCGAAGCGAATCGAGCTCCTCCATCGCGGACATCGCCTCGTGCGCGCGCAGGGTCAGGTCCACGCGGATCACGTGCGGCCGCGGCGGCCCCTGCATGCGCGTGGCCACGGCACGCTCGAAGGACTCGATGAACGCGGGCAGGTTCTCCGGATCGATCGAGCCCCCTGCCGCCGCCGCGTGACCGCCGAACTTCGCCAGCAGCGCCGCACAATCGTTCATGCACTCGTGCAGGTCGATGCCCGGGGGCGCGCGTCCGCTCGCCTTCAGCAGGGCATCGTCGCCGCCGAACAGGATGACCGGCTTGTTCACGCGATCGAGCAGGCGCGCCGCCGCGAGTCCAAGCAGCCCAGGATGCCAGGCGGGATCGCCCATCACCACGCTGGCTCGCGACGGCTCGAGCAGGCCGAGCCGCTCGGCCTGCGCCTCGGCGATCACCACGAGCTCCTCCATGCGCCGCTTGCGCTCGGTGTTCGCAGCCTCGACGCGGCGCGCCGCCGCGCGCACGGCCGCAGGATCGTCGCTCTCGAGCAGGCACAGCGCGTCGGTGGCGGCATCAAGTCGCCCCGCCGCATTCAGCCGCGGTCCGATGGCGTGGCTGATCGTCCTGGCGTCGAGCCTGCGCGAGTCCACATCCGCCTCACGCAGCAGCGCCTGCACCCCCGGCATCGGACAGGTCGGAAGGCGCGCCAGCGCGTTGGCCACGAACACGCGATTCTCGTCGAGCAGCGGCATCACGTCGGGCACGAGTCCCATCGCCGCCAGCGGCAGCGCGACCTCGGCAGCCCAACGGCGCAGCACCTCGGGAGGTCGCTCGCCACCACGCAGTCGAATCAGCCTCGAGGCCACCTTGAACGCGACCACGCTGCCCGAGATCGACTCGAACGGGCAGCCGCCAAGCGATGGATGCGCCACGGCTTCGGCGCGCGGCAGGCGCACGGCGCCCGAGTCGTCCCGATCCACCCGGTGATGGTCGGTGATCGCCAGGCGCAGGCCGACCTCGGCCGCCACCTCGGCCTCGGCGAAACTGCGGATGCCGCAGTCCACGGTGATCACGGCGTCGATCCCCTGCTGCCGCAGCTGCCGCAGCGCGTCGGCGTGCAGGCCGTAGCCGTCGTCCATGCGATGCGGAATGAAGATGCTCGGCTGCGCACCGAACTGGCGCAGCAAGCGGGCGATCAATGCCGCAGCGCACAGGCCGTCCGCGTCGTAGTCGCCGTAGACGGCGATGCGAAGTCCCTCCCGCAACCATGCGTCCAGCACGCCGGCCACCGCATCGGCCCCGGGCAGCGACGCTGGTTCACGAAGGAGCGAAAGTGCGGGCAGTGGCGACGCGAACAGCACCCGGTCCCGCTCGCCGACCAGGCCTCGTCCTCGAAGCACGCGATCGCGCAGCGATCCCTCGCCGCCATCCCCGGGCAGGATCCATTCGGTCCGAAACACCATGGGACCGAGCCTATCCAACTCGCATGACGCTGCACCCTGTGGCATACTTCCCGAAGGAGTCCATCCACATGTCAGACCGCTACAAGTGCATCCTGCTCGTCGGCGCGCCCGGTGCGGGCAAGGGAACCCAGGGCAAGATCCTGGGCAGCATTCCCGGCTTCTATCACCTGGCCTGCGGCGACGTGTTCCGCTCGCTCGACCTCACCAGCCCGCTTGGCAAGAAGTTCATGGAGTACTCGAGCCGCGGCGAGCTGGTGCCGGACGAACTGACCGTGGAGATGTGGCAGCAGAACATGCACGCGCAGACCGTGCTGAGCCTGTACAAGCCCGCGCAGGATCTGCTGCTGCTCGACGGCATTCCGCGCACCGTGGCGCAGGCCAAGGCGCTGGAGAAGTACCTGGACGTGCTGCTGGTGCTGCACCTGATCTGCCCCAACGAGGACGAGATGGTTCGCCGCATGCGCCGTCGCGCGCTCAAGGAGAACCGCCTTGATGACGCCGACGAGAAGGTCATCCGGCGTCGCTTCGAGGTCTATCGCCGCGAGACGGCACCGATCCTGAGCCACTACCCCGCGTCGATCATCAAGGAGGTGCCCGCCACGGGCAGCCCCGCGATGGTGCTGATGAAGGTGCTCGACATCGTGGCGCCGCTGCAGGACCACCACTTCCGCAACCCGCTGAACGCCTGATCGCCGCTCAATCCCGCGGCCCGATGTCCGTTGCCGCAGCCGGCTGCGTCGGTTCGGCCGGTGGTGGCGGCACGACCGTCGTGGGCGGAAGCGGACGGGCGAAGCGCGCCTCGATCATCATGACCTGCGCGCGGCGACGTTCGAGCGGCAGGTTGCCGCCACGCATGCCGGGAGGCCAGTTCACCTGCGCGCCCGCGTCGGCGCGGTCCAGCTCCGCGGCGTTCCCGAGGGGCATGCGGAACTCGCGGCGACGTTCGAGCGGCTTCCCATCGGGCCCCGGCATGGGGCGCCCCTGGGGGTCGCGCTCCACGCGCGTCACCACCACGTTCACCTCCGCGCCCGGGGAGAGTCCCTGCAGCAGGTCCGCGAGTTCGTCGGTCGAACCGATCGGCGTGTCGTTGATGCGCTCGATCACGTCGCCGGGAAGCAGCACCTTGTCGGCGGGAAGGCCCGGGATCGTCGCCTGCACGACCACGCCGGCGCGATCCGGAGGCGCGTTCGCCATGCGCACGCCGATCGCGCCACGGGGCTTCTCCTGCACCCGACGCACGGCCACCCGAAGCAGCCGCTCGTGCGCCTCGTCGCTCAGGCCTCCGCGATCCAGCAGCGCCAGGATCTCGCGATCGTCGATCGCGGGATCCATCAGTTGTCCCGTGGTCCGGTCGCGCACCTCGTGCGAGGGATCGTCGAGACCCTTCACCAGTCCGAGCACGCGGTCGCTCAGCTGCACCGAACCCAGCTGCATGTCGCCCATCGTGGCCGCCATCTGCGCGGCCAGCCGATTCCGGCGTTCGCGCAGGGCGGGCATCGCCTCGTTCATGTCGGGCACCATGCGAGGCTGGAACGGCGGCCGATCCTGCGGCCCGGCGGGCGCCACCGGAGCCTGCGCGGAGACGGACCAGCCGATCAGCAGAGCGAGCCCAGCAGCCACTCGCGCACCTGCGCCCCGTTGCGACGCAGCCAGTTCACGCGGCGCGCGACCAGCTGCAGCACCTCCGACGCCTTCGCGGGACCGAATCGGCCGCGACGCGCGATGGGAAGACTGGCCTCGGACACGCATGCCTCGATCATAAGCGGCGGCACCATGTCGACCTGATCCGCGAGCGCACGGTCGCCACGGTGCGCGTAGGCGTGCGTGAAGGCGGCAAGGCGGAGCGCGTCGAGTTCCGCGGGCCAGGCGGCCACGCGCGTGGCGGTGCCGCGGAAGCACGCGAACTGCATGAGTCCGTTCGCGAAGTCCACCACCGCCGGCTCCAGTCGCGCTGCATCGAAGTCGATCACGGCCGCCACGCGATCGCCATCGAAGATCACGTTGCCGGGATGGAAGTCGCCGTGCACGACCTGACTGTCGAGCTGCGCGTAGCCGACCTCCTCCACCGCTGCGGCGGCCTCGGTGTAGGCCTCGGCCAGCGTCTCGCATGCGTTCGCCAGCGCGACCATGTCGACGTCGGGCTCCACGCGATGCACGGCCCGCGGAACGCGCCGAAGCGCCTCGAGCACGTTCAGGTTCCCGTGGAAACTCGCGGCCTGCACATGACCGTGCCAGGTGAACGCGATTCCAGCCGCGTGCATGCAGCCCAGCGCCTCGCCCGCGGCGCGCGCCTGACCGGGCTGGCGCGACCAGCGCTCGCCCTCCACGAACGGGAAGACCTCCCACGTCCGTGCGGCGACGATCTCGTGGGCGGCGCCATCGCGCGAGCGGATCGGCATCGCGACGGGCACGCCCGCTCCCGCCGCGGCGTGCATGAATCCGTGCGCGAACGCGATGCGCTCGACATCACCGGCATGCGCGGCCCGGCACTTCAGCACGTACGACTTGCCCACCGCACGCACCACGAACTTCGGACTTGCGCTGCTTCCGCCGGGAAGCGGCACGATGGACGCGACCTCGCCCAGATCCCACCGTGCGGCCGCCTCGATCGCGTCCACCGGCACCGGCGGCGCCGGCGCCGGATCACTCGGCATTCGCCGCCTGTTCCTTGATACGGTCGATCGCCGTCTTCATCTCGACCACGCGTCGGGCGATCTCGAGGTCGCTCGCCTTGCTGGCGATCGTGTTGGCCTCGCGCAGCATCTCCTGCGCCAGGAAGTCGAGCGTGCGGCCCACCGCCTCGGTGTTCTTCGGATCGAGCAGCTTGCGGAACTGCTGCAGGTGCCCGCCGAGCCGCTGGACCTCCTCGGCCACGTCGGCGCGCTCGGCGAAGGTGGCCACCTCTCGGAGCACGTCCTCCTGCCGCGCGGCCATGCCGGCCTCGGAGAGCATCGCGTTGAGTCGCGTCTTCAGGCGCTCGCCGTAGAGGCGGCTCACCTCGGGGGCGCGATCAGCGACCTCCTTCAGGCGGCACTCGATCAGTTCGCCGAAGGAGAGCAGCTGCACGCGCAGCGCCTCGCCCTCGCGGTCTCGCATGGCGAAGAGCGCCTTGGCGGCCTCGTCGAGCAGTCGCTCGATCACCGGCCTCGCCGCGGCGCAGATCGCGGCGCCGCCATCGTCGATCACCACGCCGGGCAGCGACAGCAAGGCACCGGCCAGCGACGCCACGGCGGCATCGCCACCCACCGAGCGCAACTGGTCCATGTAGCCGCGAAGCGCCTGCGCGTTGATGCGACCCGCGCTGCGCGAGGTGCCGTCGCCGATGCGGATGGTCAGCGAGACCGTGCCTCGTCCGATGCGGCGGGCAAGCCACGACTCCAGTTCGCCCTCGAGCGAGCCGAGCGAATCCGGCAGGCGAAGCATCGCCTTGAAGGAGCGGTTGTTGACCGAACGCAGCTCGACGGCCAGATGCATGCCTTCGTGCTCACACGAGGCCGCACCGTGACCGGTCATGCTGCGGATCATCGGAGGGTTGCCCGAATCAGGCCTTGGGAGCCGCAGCGGGATCGATTGCGGGCGCAGGTGCAGGCGCCGCGGGCGCCGGAGCAGGCGCGGCATCCGCTGGAGCCGCAGCAGGCGCGGCCGGGGCCGGTGCAGGAGCAGCAGGCGCAGCCGGTGCAGGAGCAGCAGGCGCAGCCGGTGCAGGAGCGGCACTCTCGGGCTGCGCGGCAGCGGGCTGGCTCGCCGGAACCTGGATCGGCGTCATTGGAACTTCCTGCGACGCGGGCGCGCTCTCGCTGACAGCGGCAGGCGTCTCTTCCTTCGCGGGTGCGCGATTGAAGATGTTCAGGCCGATCGCGAGCAGCAGGTACACCGAGAACACCGCCACGGTCGCGACCGTGAGCGCGTCGCCGGTTCGACCACCGAAGGCCGTGTCGGTTCCGCCGCCGCCACCGAAGGCGCTTGCCAGACCCCCGCCCTGCGGACGCTGGACCAGGATCACCAGCACGAGCGCAACGCTGACGGCGATGAAGAGAACGGTGAGAAGCGTGAAGGCGATGCCCATGGTTGCTCCAAGCGATCAGCCGCGACGGCCCTTGAACGCGGTCGCTGCGCTTCCAAGAATGGAGGCGAAGTCGGCGCTCTTCAGGCTCGCGCCACCCACCAGCGCTCCCTCGATCTCGAGGTGGGCGAAGAGGCTTGGCGCGTTGGCGGCATTCACGGAACCTCCGTAAAGGATCCGCACCGCCGCGGAGGAGGAACGATCATACAGGTGTTCGAGGTCCTTCCGGATGGCTTCATGCGCCTCGGCGGCGTCCTTGGGCGTGGCGCTCTTGCCGGTTCCGATCGCCCAGACGGGCTCGTAGGCGATGGTCAGGCTGGGCAGACGGTCGGCTTTCAGCCCCTCCAAGGCCCCGCGAAGCTGCCTCTGGACCACCTCCACGGCCTGCCCAGCGCTGCGCTGCTCCCAGGTCTCTCCCACGCACAGCATCACCTTCAGGCCACTTTCAAGGGCCCTGTGGACCTTCTCGTTCACCAGCTTGTCCGACTCGTGATGGAACTGTCGGCGCTCGGAATGCCCGATAATCACATGCTGCACCCCCAGATCCACCAGCATCGGGGCGCTGACCTCTCCTGTGCGCGCACCGTTGTCCTTCGCGGAGCAATCCTGCGCGCCGAGCTCGATCCCGGAATGCCCAAGCGCGCGCGCAACGGACTGCAGGTGGGGAAACGGTGGGAAGACCACCGCGTCCACATCGGTGCGGATCGGCTGGAAGGCTGCCGCGACAGCCTCCGCCAGTTCCACACCGCTGGCCAGGTCGCCGTTCATCTTCCAGTTGCCGCCGATGAGCAGTCGCCGCGGGTGCATGGGCGCAGGGTACCCGCGAAAACCTAGAATCGCCGGATGCGCTCCGCGGCAGACATCCGTCGAACCTTCATCGAGTTCTTCGTGCAGAAGGCTGGCCACACCGAGGTGCCGTCGAGCCCGGTGGTGCCGCTGGACGACCCCACCCTGCTCTTCACGAACGCGGGCATGAACCAGTTCAAGGACGTGTTCCTTGGGCGCGGCACGCGTGCCTACACGAGGGCCGTCGACACGCAGAAGTGCATCCGCGCCGGCGGCAAGCACAACGACCTCGAGGACGTGGGCCGCGACGTCTATCACCACACCTTCTTCGAGATGCTGGGCAACTGGAGCTTCGGCGACTACTTCAAGAAGGACTCGATCGACTGGGCGTGGGAACTGCTCACGAAGGTCTACGGCCTGCCCAAGGAGCGCCTGTACGCGACCTACTTCGGCGGCAATCCGCAAGCGGGCCTCGAGCCCGACCTCGAGGCGCGCGAACTCTGGTGCAAGTACCTGGACCCGGCGCGCGTGCTGCCGGGCAACATGAAGGACAACTTCTGGGAGATGGGCGAGACGGGACCCTGCGGCCCGTGCAGCGAGATCCACTTTGATCGCATTGGCGGGCGTGACGCGGCGAAGCAGGTCAACAGCGGCGACCCCGACGTGCTCGAGATCTGGAACCTGGTGTTCATCCAGTTCAACCGCGAGCAGGGTGGCGCGCTGAAGCCGCTGCCAGCCAAGCATGTGGACACGGGCATGGGCCTTGAGCGCCTGGTGAGCGTGCTGCAGGACAAGCGCAGCAACTACGACACCGATCTGTGGACGCCGCTGTTCGCGGCCATCCAGAAGGCCACCGGCGCACGCGCCTACGGCGGCAAGCTGGAAGACAACATCGACATTTCCTATCGCGTGGTGGCCGATCACGTGCGTTGCCTCAGCAGCGCCATCGCCGACGGTGCGGCACCCGGAGCCGACGGCCGCAACTACGTGTTGCGCCGCATCCTGCGCCGCGCCGCGCGCATGGGTCACCAGTATCTGGGCGCCAAGGGACCGTTCATCCACGCGGTGGTGCCCGCGGTGATCGAGTCGCTGGGCCCGGTGTTTCCCGAACTGAAGGCGAAGGCCGCGCACGTGACGCAGGTGATCCGCGACGAGGAAGCGGCGTTCGGTCGCACGCTCGAGCGTGGACTGGAACTGTTCGCGCAGGCCGCCGATCGCGCCAAGAGCGGCAGCGGCGTGATCAGCGCCGAGGATGCGTTCCGTCTGCACGACACCATGGGCTTCCCCGTGGATCTCACCAGCGTGATGGCGCAGGAGCGCGGCCTGAAGGTGGACGAGACGGGCTACGAGACGCTGATGGAGAAGGCGCGCGAAACCAGCCGCGCCGCCAGCGGCAGCGAGCACCGCATCACGCTCACGCCCGATGCGATCGAGAAGCTGAAGACGCTCGGCGTGAAGCCCACCGACTTCGCACCCAAGTTCGCGGCGCGTGCGGTGAGCAGCCGCATCGAGGCGATCTGGGACGGCAAGCACTTCCAGGAGCACGCCGACAGCGGCGCGCAGGTGGCGGTGATCACGCGTCGCACCAGCTTCCATGCCGAAGGCGGCGGTCAGGTGGCCGACACCGGCATGATCGTGGCCGATCACCCCGGCGCCACGCTGAGCTGCGCCATGGACGAGGTGGATCGCATGGTGGGTGGCGTGAACGCGGCCGCCGAGGGCGCGCTTGGCATGGTGGGCGACATCGGCACCAGCGCCACCACGCACAGCTCGCGCGATGCGGCCGAATTCAAGGTGGAAAGCGTGCAGGACGAGGCGGGCTTCGTGCTGCACATCGGTCGCGTGACGCGCGGTCGCTTCAACCGCACCGACACGGTGGTGATGGATCTGGCGCGCGGCTACCGCAGGCATGTTGCGGCGCACCACACCGGCACGCACCTGCTCAACTGGGCGCTGCGCGAGGTGCTGGGCGACGAGGTGCAGCAGCGCGGCAGCATGGTGGCCGACGATCGCCTGCGCTTCGACTTCAGCTTTGGCCGCGCCATGACCGCGCCGGAAATCGCCAAGGTGGAGCAGCTGGTGCAGCAGGCCATCACGAAGAACCTGAAGGTGGACGCCGCGGAGGCGCCGCTTGCCCAGGCGAAGAGCGTGGCTGGTGTGCGCGCCGTGTTCGGCGAGAAGTACCCCGACCCCGTGCGCGTGGTCAGCATCGGCGCCACGGTGGCCGAACTGCTGGCCGATCCAACCAACGCCAAGTGGCGTCAGTGCAGCGTGGAGTTCTGCGGCGGCACGCATCTCACTTCAAGCGGCGATGCGAAGAAGTTCGCGATCGTGAGCGAAGGCGCGCTGAGTGCGGGCGTGCGACGCATCATGGCGCTGGCGGGCGTGCCCGCCGAGGCGGCGTTCATGGCGGCGAAGGGACTGCACGATCGCCTGGCCGCGGCAAGCAAGCTGCAGGGTCAGGAACTGGTCGACGAAGCCGCGTCCATCACCACGGCGAGTCAGGAACTCACGCTGCCCGCAAGCGAAAAGCATGCGCTGCAGGCGCCCATCGAGGCGCTGCGCGAGTTGGCCAAGGCTGCGCGTCGTCAGGGCGAGGCCGCGGGTCGCGATGCGGCGGTGGCGGTCATGCACACGCTGCTCGACAAGCACACGGGCGGCGCGCTGATCGCGCAGATCGACGGTGCCGACGCTCCCGCCCTGCTTGCAGCACTTGATGTGGCCAAGTCGAAGGCACCCGAAACAGCCGTGCTGCTTGTCAGCCCCGATGCGGAGGCGGGCAAGGTGAGCATCGCCGCGCGCGTGCCGCAGTCACTGATCGCCAAGGGCCTGAAGGCCGGCGATTGGGTGAAGGCAGCGGCGCAGGCGTGCGGCGGCAGCGGCGGCGGCAAGCCCGACATGGCGCAGGCCGGCGGCAAGGACGTGACGAAGGTTGCCGACGCGATCGCGGCAGCGAAGGCGCTGGCGGCCGGCATCCGCGCGTAGCGCGCCTGCCAGCGGCACGAGTGATCAGGCCTGTTCGCTGGACTCCCCCGGCGATCTCGTGGACATCCTCAGAATCAGTTCCAGCGCGATCCCAGCCACCACCCCTTTCAGCAGGTCGGTCGCCAGCACCGCAACGATCGTGGCCGCGAACGGAAGAAAACGCGTCCAGCCGGACCGCCACTCTTCCAGAACGAGCTTCGGCGACGCCAGCTTCAGGCCTACCTGCACCAGCACCGCCGCCAGGCACGCCAGCGGGATCATGTTCAGCACGCGACCCGCGAACAGCACCGCCAGCAGCAGCAACACGCCGTGCACCAGCGCCGACAGCCGCTCGCGCCCACCGGCCTGCAGGTTCGCGCCGCTGCGCACGATCACTGCGGTGACCGGAAGGCCTCCAAGCCAGCCGGACGCAAGGTTCGCGGCACCCTGCGCGACGAGTTCCCGGTTCGGCGGGCTGGCTCGCTTCAGCGGATCGATCCCGTCGATCGCCTGCAGCGACAACAGCGTCTCGATGCTCGCGACCAGCGCCACCGTCACGGCCACACGCCAGACCATCGGATCCGCGAACGCGCCCGTGTCGGGCACGGGCAACGCCTCGCGCAGCGCGCTCCATCCACCCAGCGGCGCATCGACCATCTGGGCCGGCGTCAACGCCAGACTCGGGGATCCGGTGAAGGCGGCGGCAAGACCCACGCTTGCGGCCACCACCATGAGTGCGGGTGGCAGGAACGCGTGACGCGCGAGCGGCGTGGCGCTCCAGCCGTACAGCACCACCAGCGAGGCCGCGGCCACCAGCGCGGGTCCGATCGCGAACTGCGAGACCATCCGCGACACGTCGCCGTCACCACCCACGAGCGCCGGCAGCTGCTTCCACACGATGATGATTCCGATCGCGGCGAGCATGCCCTTGATCACCGCCTGGGGCACCAGCGCGGCAAAGCGCCCCGTGCGCAGCAAGCCCAGCAGGATCTGCAGGCATCCAGCGATCATGGTCGCCGTCAGGAACCGCTCGAACGTGCCAAGCGCTCGGGTCTCGAACAGCACCACGGCCGTCAGTCCTGCGGCCGGGCCCGTCACGGAGAGAGGCGAGCGGCTCAGGAACGGCACCACGAGCCCACCGACCACGCCAGCCACGAGCCCGCTCACCGGCGCGACACCGCTCGCGAGCGCGATGCCAAGGCAGAGCGGAACCGCGACCAGAAACACCACCACGCCCGCGATGCAATCGCTCCGCGGGTGGCTGAACATGGCTCGCATCGAGCCCATCGACGCTGACTGCATGGGACGAGGCTAACGATCATGGTTCCGGCACGCCCTCGCGCTACCTTGTGCGGATGCAGCCCTCCGCCTCGATCGATTCGGTGCTGAAAGAGACCCGCGTCTTCCCGCCGCCAGCCGATTTCGCCGCACGCATCGGTGGCGTGCACGTGCCGAATCTGGAGGCCTACCGCGCGCAGCACGAGCGCTCGATCCGGGACCCCGAGGGATTCTGGAGCGAGGTCGCCGGGAGCTTCCACTGGTTCAAGCCCTGGGCGAAGGTGCTCGAGTGGAACCTGCCCGACGCGAAGTGGTTCGTGGGTGGCCAGACCAACGCCTGCTTCAACGCCGTCGACCGGCAGGTGGAACAGGGCCACGGCGACGAGATCGCCATCATCTGGGAGGGCGAACCCAACGCCGCCGGCCCGCATGGCCATGAGGTTCGCCACATCACCTACCGCGAACTGCGCGACGAGGTGGCGCGCTGCGCGGCCGCGCTCGAGTCGCTCGGCGTGAAGAAGGGCGACGTGGTCACGCTCTACATGGGCATGGTGCCCGAACTGGCGATCGCCGTGCTTGCCTGCGCACGCATCGGCGCACCACACAGCGTGATCTTCGGCGGGTTCGCCGCGCAGGCGATCGTCGACCGCGTGCACGACGCGAACAGCAAGGTGATCGTCACCTGCGATGGCGCGCATCGACGCGGCACGATCGTGCCGCTGAAGGCCAATGTCGATGCCGCGTGCGAACGCCTGCCCGACGTGCGTCATGTGCTGGTGCTTCGCCGCACCGGCACCGACGTGCCCATGAAGGCCGGTCGCGACGTGTGGTGGCACGATGTGGTCGCGAAGCAGCCCACCACGCGCGACTGCGAACCGGTCGATGCCGAGCATCCGCTCTTCCTGCTCTACACCAGCGGCAGCACCGGCAAGCCCAAGGGCATCCTTCACACGACCGGCGGCTACATGGTGTTCACCGCGGCCACCGCGCGCTGGACGTTCAACCTGCAGCCCGGCACGGGTCAGGTGTACTTCTGCACCGCCGACCTTGGCTGGATCACCGGGCACAGCTACATCGTGTACGGCCTGCTGCCCAATCGCGTGCCCACGCTCATGTACGAAGGCGCGCCAAACTGGCCGGGCGAGGATCGCTTCTGGTCGATCGTGGCGCGCCACAAGGTCACGCACTTCTACACGGCGCCCACCGCCATCCGCAGCTTCATGCGCTGGGGCGACCAGCACCCCGCGAAGCACGACCTGTCCAGCCTCCGCGTGCTTGGGACCGTGGGTGAACCGATCAATCCCGAGGCCTGGATCTGGTACCACGAGCGCATCGGCGGCAGCCGCTGCCCGATCGTCGACACCATGTGGCAGACCGAGACGGGCGGGCACATCATCACGCCGCTGCCGGGCGCCACGCCCACCGTGCCGGGCAGCTGCACGCTGCCGATGTTCGGCGTGGACGCCGCCGTGGTGGATGACGCCGGCGTGGAGCAGCCCGCGAACAAGGGTGGTCTGCTCGTCATCCGCAAGCCGTGGCCCGGCATGCTGCGCGGCATCCACGGCGACCGTCAGCGCTTCATCGACACCTACTTCAGCCGCGTCAAGGGCATGTACCTCGCCGGCGATGGTGCGCGCCGCGACGAGCGGGGCTACTTCTGGATCATGGGCCGCATCGACGACGTGCTGAACGTGAGCGGTCACCGTCTGGGCACGGCGGAAGTCGAGAGCAGCCTGGTCGGCAGCAAGCTGGTGGTGGAAGCCGCGGTGGTCGGCATGCCGCACGAGATCAAGGGCACCGGCATCGCGGCGTTCTGCGTGCTGCACCCCAATCACGCCGCGCACGCCGACGACGGCATGCGCAAGCGCCTCATGGAGCATGTCGCGCGCGACATCGGCGCCATCGCGCGCCCCGACATGATCCGCTTCACGAACGCCCTGCCCAAGACGCGCAGCGGCAAGATCATGCGACGTCTGCTTCGCGACATCGCTGCCGGCAAGGAGACCACGCAGGACACCACCACGCTGGAAGATTTCAACGTGCTGGCGAAGTTGCGCGAGAGCGACGAGGCGTGAGTCCGAGCACATGACGTGCCAGATCGCATGATTGCAGCCAACGCCACGATCTCGTGAATTCTCGGGAGTTCTGAAACACGCCGTCGCAACACGCCGAAGAATTCCGTGTCGGATGAACACTGCCACGCGCCACCCAGGCGCCCCCACCTCACTGGCTGATTCTTCACGACACTGAGTCCCGAAACAGCAGTTCACGATCGCGCTTGGCAGCCATCTGCCTGCGGCTGTCGGCTTCTCCGCCCGCCCCACCTCACAGCGGCATGACCCACACCGTATGTGGGCCATGTCTTCATGCGAATCGGTGCACGTTCAGCAGATCGAACCTGCCATGAGGCATTTCCACGCAGCCGTTGCCTGCCCGATGCTCGCGGCCTCCAACGCCACCATGGCCAGAAGGAAGCGCTCCATGCAAAGCACGATCACATCCATCCTGTCACTGCTCGCCGTCACGCTCAGCGCCCTCGGTCACGGATCCATGGCCGACCCAGTGAGCCGCGTCTACTCGATCTTTCTGGAGAATCCCGAAACGCCGCAGACCGAGGCCGCGCGCGCGGCCGTCGCGGTGGCCGGAACGCAGGCGTTCTACGACTGGCATGAGGTCAGCCGGCTTGCACCGAACCGCGACTACCAGAACCTGGTTCCAGACGGGCAACTGGCTGGCGCCGGGCGCGACAAGTACGCGGGTCTGAATCTGGCGCGTGTGGACTGGCCCGCCACCAAGGTGGCGCCCGGACCGCGCGTGTGCCGCTTCTATGCCGCCACGCCGCATGACCCCAGCACCTTCACCGCCTACATCACGCGCGACGGCTACGACCCGCGCCTGCCGCTGAAGTGGTCCGACCTGGAACTGGTGCCCGGTGGAGAAACCACCAGGCTTTCGGGAAGTTGTGGCCAGAACAGCGACCAGTGCGCGTGCATGACCAGCGGCAACAACTACTACATGACGCTGCAACTGCCCACGCGCGTGGGCCGCCATGTGCTGTACGTGATCTGGCAGCGCATCGATCCGGCGGGCGAGGTGTTCTTGTCGACCAGTGATCTGGACTTCGGTGGCGTGGACTACGGCAACCCCACCGTCAGCACGGTGAAGGCGGATGTGCGCTTCACGCTCACCAGCCAGTGGATCGGCGGTGGTCAGGCCTCGATCCGCGTCACCAACAACGGCACCCAGCCCATTCTTTCGTGGACCGTGGGCATCGATTGGGGCGCGCAGATCAACAGCGTGTGGAACGGCACCATCGTCAGCCAGTCGGGCACCAACACCGTGGTGAAGAACGTCGAATGGAACGCGCGCATCGAGCCAGGCGCCTTCGTGGAGATCGGCTGCACGGCCTCGTTCACCACGGCCAACCTGCAACCCACCGGCCTTGTGGCGACTGGCGCCGTGGCCACGCTTCCGCCGGCGTTCACCAGCGCACCGGCCGCCGCGACGAGCGTGGGCGCACCGTTCTCGTACCAGATCACGGCCACCGGCAATCCCAATGTGTTTGGTGCCACCGGCCTGCCCGAAGGTCTTGCCGTGAACGCCAACACGGGCGTGATCAGCGGCACGCCGGTTCGCGCAGGAACCTCGATCATCACCATGCAGGCCGGCAACGCAAGCGGCACCACCAGCTCCACGCTCACGCTCACCGTGAGCGCCTGCATGGGCGACGGCAACCTTGATGGAACCGTGGACTCCGGCGACCTCGCGGAACTCCTGCTCTCCTACGGCGAGGCTTCGGCGTACGACCTCGACGGCAGCGGCATCACCGACGGTGGTGACGTCGCCCTCCTCCTCCTTTCATGGGGATCCTGCTCATGAAGCGCATCCTGCTTGTCATCGTTTCGCTGCTGCTCGCGGCAGCTCCGTCCTACGCGGCCACCGCAAGCTTCGCCTTCGCCAGCCAGTGGTACGGCGGCGGCAACGGCACCTTCACCATCACCAACAACACCGCGCAACCGGTCAATGGCTGGACGCTGGAGTTCGACTGGGGCGCCACCATCGGCGACCTGTGGAACGGCACCATCACCAGCCGTGTGGGCAACCACTTCGTGGTGACCAACGCCAGCTGGAACGGCACCATCGCCGCCGGCGCCTCGATCACGGTGGGATGCTCGGCCAGCTTCACGCCGGCCGGCCTGCAGCCCACCAACCTCAGCATCAACGGGTCCGCGAGTGGCGGAGGTGGTGGCGGCGGAACCGGTGGGGGTGGAAGCGGCACACGCCCCGCGATCACCAGCGCGACCACCGCCACGGCCTTCGTCGACAGTCCGTTCACGTACCAGATCACGGCGTCGGGCGCGCCCACCTCGTTCGATGCCGCGGGACTGCCCAGCGGACTTGGCGTGAACACCGCCACGGGGCTGATCAGCGGCACGCCCATCTCGGGAGCCACCACCAGCGTGGTGATCAAGGCCACCAATGCGGCGGGCTCGGCCACCGCGACACTCACGCTGAGCGTGTCCAACTGCCCCGGCGACGGCAACGGCGATGGTGCGGTGGATTCCGGCGACATGGCAGAGCTGCTGCTCTCCTTCGGCGAATCCTCCGCCTACGACCTGGACGGCAGTGGCATCACCGACAGCGGCGACACGGCTCTGCTGCTGTTGAACTTTGGCGCCTGCCCCACCAGCGGCGACACCGACAGCTACGCCCGAATGCCCACCGTGGAGCAGCGCAAGATCGTGGGCTACTACCCCAACTGGGGCATCTACCAGAAGAACTTCCCGGCCAGCAGCCTGCGTGCCGACCGCATCAACGTGGTGAACTACGCCTTCCTGGTGCCGGTGGACCGCACCATGCCCGCGTCGTGGGATCACATCGTGTCCAGCTATCGCGGCTGGAAGTACGCCAACTACGCCACCTATCTGCAGCAGCCGGCAGGCACGCAGTGCTCCGCCGGCGTGGCGCTGTTCGACGAGTGGGCCGACGCGCGCGCCGACACCGCCGCCTCCGCGCTCACCATGTCACCGGCCTACAACGCAGGCAGCAACTTCGCCCAACTGCGCGACCTGAAGGCCACGCACAACAAGCTGCGCACCATGATCTCGATCGGCGGCTGGACGCTGAGCACGCCCTTCTTCTCGATTGCACGCGATGCAACGAAGCGAGCGGACTTCGCGAAGAGCGCCGTCCACGTGATGGTGCGCTATGGCTTCGATGGCATCGATCTCGACTGGGAGTACCCGGGCGGCGGAGGCCTGGATCAGGCGGGTATCGCCGATGCCGCAACCGACAGCGCCAACTACGTGCTGCTGCTGCAGGCGCTGCGCGCCGAGATGAACCGGCAGAGCGCCATCGACGGCCACACCTACTACCTCAGCATCGCGGCACCGGCCGGCGACGGCAACATCGCCAAGCTGAACCCGAAGGCCATCTCCGATGTGGTCGACTGGATCAACCTGATGGCCTACGACTTCCACGGCGGCTGGGACGGCACCACCGGCTTCAATGCCCCCATGGTGAATGTGGATCCCAACCCGTCGTCGGCCAAGTGGTCGGTCAGCGCATCGGTGCAGGGCTACCTGGTCGGCAATCCCGGTCAGGGCGGCGTGCCGGCGTCCAAGCTGGTGCTGGGCGTGCCCTTCTATGGACGCGGCTGGGACAACGTGCAGCCCGGCGCATCCGGCAACGGTCTGGGTCAGGCAGGCACCGCGGCCACCTCGCCGGGTCTGGGCGAGTCGGAGTTCCCGTACAACAACCTGCTCAGCAGTGGCGTGCTCACCTACAGCAACGGCGTGTTCGCCGGTGGCGCGGGCTACACGCGTCACTGGAACGCGCAGGCGCAGGTGCCCTTCCTGTACTCGCCAACGGCGAAGCGCTTCATCACCTACGACGATGCGGAATCGATGCGCGTGAAGGCGGCGTACACCAACCAGCAGGGTCTCGGCGGCATGATGTTCTGGGAAGCCAGCGAGGACACCACCACCGCAGGCGCCTCGCTGTCGGACGCGGTGTACGAGGGCATGCGACTGCCCTGAGGCGCGTGCCCCAATTTCGGCACTTCGAGGCATCGAAGCCATTTCCCGCCACGGATGGCTTCGACACATCGCATCGCGGACCCCAGACTCCGGCTTCTTCATACTCCGGACGTCATTTCTGTAATCTGAGTACTTTGCATCAGGATCGAAGAATCCGCAGTCTCCTGATACCTGCGCCGCGATCCAGCCCATTTCTGGTACCAAATCTGCAATGAACACCACTCGCACCGCTCCCATCTCGCTTCAGTCCATCGGCCGCGACCTCCTCGCAGGCCTCGTGGTGTTCCTGGTGGCAGTGCCGCTCTGCCTCGGCATCGCGTTCGGCTCCGGCGTGCCTCCCATCGCGGGCATCATCGCCGGGATCATCGGCGGCATCCTGGTCGGCATCGCGAGCGGATCGCACATCAGCGTGTCCGGACCCGCGGCCGGTCTCACCGCGATCGTGCTTGCGCAGATGGCGGCACTGGGCAACTCCTTCGAGGCCTTCCTGCTCGCCACGGCGATCAGCGGCATCCTGCAGATCGGGCTGGGCATGCTGCGTGCAGGCGTGCTCGCCAACTACTTCCCCACCAACGTGATCAAGGGGCTGCTGGCGGCGATCGGCGTGATCCTGATCCTGAAGCAGTTGCCGCATCTGGTCGGCCACGACAGGGACTACGAAGGCGACATGTCCTTCACGCAGCCCGACGGCGAGAACACCTTTTCCGAGATCACCAAGATGCTCCAGGCGTTCCTGCCCGGTGCCGCGCTCGTCGGCGTGGCGTGCATCGCGATGCTCATCGCCTGGGATCGCAGCCCCCTGAAGAAGAGCCTCTTCCCGGCACCGCTCGCCGCGGTGCTGCTGGGCGTGGCGATCAGCGAGATGCTGCGCGCCTCCAGCTCGGCGTGGGTGATCGAGACGAGCCACCTCGTGGCCGTGCCCGTGCTTGGCACCGAAGGCGTGGGCTGGAACACCATCTTCCGCACGCCAGACTTCTCGCAGCTCGGCAATCCGAAGGTGTACGTGGCGGCCGTGACGCTCGCGATCGTGGCCAGCCTGGAGACGCTGCTGAATCTGGAAGCCACGGACAAGCTCGATCCGCAGCGGCGCTACTCCCCGCCGAACCGCGAGCTCGTTGCCCAGGGCATCGGCAACCTGGCCGCCGGCATGGTCGGCGGCATGCCGATGACCTCCGTCATCATCCGAAGCTCCGTGAACGCCAACGCTGGCGCGCGCACCCGCCTCGCCGCGATCGTTCACGGCGTGCTGCTGGCGCTCTGCGTGTTCGCGCTCCCCACCCTGCTGAACCGCATCCCGCTGGCGGCGCTCGCCGCGATCCTGGTGATGACAGGCTTCAAGCTGGCCAGTCCGGTCGTCTTCCGCTCCATGTGGCGCGAAGGCGTGGGCCAGTTCGTTCCCTTCGTCGTCACGCTGGTGGCGATCGTGCTCACCGACCTGCTGCTGGGTGTGGCGATCGGCATGGCCGTCAGCGTGCTCTTCCTGCTGAACGGCAGCCTTCGTCGCGGCATGACCATCGTGCGCGAGGAGCACGCCAGCGGCATCGTGAACCGCGTCCAGCTGGCGGACCAGGTGAGCTTCCTGAACCGTGCCGCGCTGCAGGAGACGCTTGCGCGCTTCCGTCGCGGCGACCAGGTGGTGATCGACGCGCGCAGCACCGACTACATCGACACCGACATCCTGGGCCTGATCCGCGCGTTCCGCGACGAGACCGGCCCGGCGCAGGGCATCTCGGTCAGCCTGGTGGGCTTCCAGAACCGCTATGCGCTGGGTGACCGCGTGCAGTACATCGACGTGAGCACGCGCGACGTGCAGGCGAGCCTCACGCCGATCCGCGTGCTGCAGCTGCTGCGCGAGGGCAACGAGCGTTTCGTCTCGGGCCGTCGCCTGCAGCGCGATCTGGTGCGCCAGGTCGACGCGACGAGCGCGGGGCAGCACCCGATGGCGGTGGTGCTGAGCTGCATCGACTCGCGCGCACCAGTGGAACTGGTGTTCGACGTGGGCATCGGCGACCTGTTCGTGTGCCGTCTGGCGGGCAACGTGGTGTCACCGATGGCCCTTGGCAGCATGGAGTTCGCCTGCAAGGTGGCCGGGGCCAGGATGATCCTGGTGCTCGGCCACACGCGCTGTGGCGCCGTGAAGGCCGCATGCGATTTCGCGCACAACGGCCTCGACGTGGAGCAGGCGACCGGCCTCACCAACCTGCCGTCGGTGATCAAGCCGCTCAAGGACGCGGTGCGACTCGAGACCGAGACGCGCGAGAACCGCACGGCTTCGAACGAGGCTTTCGTGGACCGCGTGGCGGCGATCAACGTGCGCAACATGATCCAGGCGCTGCGTGAGGGCAGCCCCACGCTGCGCACCATGATCGACGAGGGCCAGATCGGCATCGCGGGTGCGATGTACGACGTGAAGACGGGCCACGTGAGCTTCCTGAGCTCGACCGAGCCCGTGCCGGCCACGGTGGCCTGAGGTGCGTCAACGGCGGCGGCGGGCGACCGTAACCGCGAGCGCGAGCAGCGCCGCGGTTCCAGGTGCGGGCACCGCGAACGACACGCCTGGCATCGCGCTGCCATCGGGGCCGACCGAGAGGCCCCCATAGGTCAGGCGCAGGGCCCGGCCCACCTCGGCGGAGGCCAGGGTGATCTGCACCCCTCCGACCTCCGCCGCCTCCAGCGCGGCGGCTCCGACAGCAGCCCACGCGCTCCCGTTCCACTCCATGCCTGCAAGGATGCGGCCCGGTTCCGATCGCGACGCGAGTCGCCACCAGAGCATGCGGTCCGGCTCCTGCGCCGAGAAGTTCCAATCCACCATCAGACGGTCACCGGGAAGACCGAAGTCCGCCCAACCCACGAAGGGAATGGTGACCGACCCATCCGCACCGTCGCGTGTCCAGTCGCCCAGGAATCCAAAGGCGCTGGTCGGCTGCGCGCCCGTCACCGTCACGAACCCCGTTGAACTCGTGATGGTGATGGGGAGGCCGCCAATCATCTCGCCGTGCGCGGTCGCAGCCACCAGGCCAGCGACAATCGCTCCAGCGTGCGTGGCGGTGCGGAAGAACATCGGAGGTCTCCTGAACCTGACGCCGCATCCACCGAGGAGTGAGGAACTGCTGGCCGACGGGCCTGCCTGAGCGTGGGCGCGGCGTCAGGGGGCGCCAGCATCAGGCACCCTGAATACGGAGCTCCGGCGTGGGTGTGAAACGGGCCGGGAATCCACGGGGAATTCGCCGTTTTCACCGGCCCATCAGGGTCTTGAGGGCCGCCAGAGCCAGCACGAGCGCAAGCACGCCTCGCAGCCAGCGTGCGGAGAGCTGCCCGGCAAGCAGGCTGCCCAGCAGCACCGCAGGCACGCTGCCAGCCAGCATGCTCATGAGCATGCGACCGTCCACCAACCCCGCGACCAGGTAGCCGGAGCCTCCAACCACCGCCAATGGGATCGCATGCGCGATGTCGGTCGCGATCAGACGCTGCGGCGTCATGCGCAACGGATAGAGCGCAAGCATGAGCGTGGTGCCGAGCGCACCCGCACCCACCGAGGTGAGCGACACGAGCGCGCCAAGCAGCGCGCCCGCGACGCCGGTGAGCGCGGGCTGCCGCGACTTGAATCGCTCCGGATCGGCGATGCGGCGCTCCCGGGCCGTTCGCTGCACCGCGGGAGCGAACAGCAGGCCGATCGCCGCAATCAGCACGGCGACTCCCACGGCGCTCGAGAGCCATTCGATCCTTCCCAGCGAAACGCCCGCGGCGACAAGCGACACCATCGCGATCGACGCCGGCAGACTTCCCGCCCACAGACGCCGCGCCACCTGCCAGTCCACGCGATCCCCTCGTCGGTGCAACGGAAGCGCCACGGTCTTCGTGATCGCGGCGAACCAGAGGTCCGTGGCCACGGCCGTCTGCGGCGGAACACCGAAGAAAAGCAGCAGGATCGGCGTCATCAGCGCGCCCCCGCCCACGCCGGTCAGCCCCACCACGAAGCCGGTGAGCGCGCCTGCCGCGGCGTAGGGCGCGTCGATCACGGCACCTCCACCACCGGCATCGGCCAGGCGGAGGCCACGAAACCTTCGTTGCGGTTCACGGGCTTGCCGCAGCGCAGGCGTTCGCCACGCAGATCGTGCACCACGCCGCCCGCGGCCTCAAGCACGGCCTGCGCCGCGGCCGTGTCCCATTCCGCCGTCGGGCCGATGCGCGGATAGCAGTCGGCGGCACCTTCGGCGACGCGGCAGAACTTCAGCGAACTGCCGGCCTGAACCAGCTCATGCGCACCCAGCCGCGCCAGATAGGCACGCGTGGCGTCGTTCATGTGACTTCGGCTCGCGACCACGCGAAGGGGCGAACCCTGGCGCCGCTCCGCCACGGTGATCCGCGAGAGCGCACCCGCCTTCTCGCGCCGGGCACCCAGGCCCTTGCCTCCCACGAACAGTTCGTCCAGCACCGGCGCGTACACGAAGCCCAGCACCGGGAATCCATCCCGCACCAGCGCCACGTTCACGGTGAACTGGCCGTTGCGCGCGATGAACTCCTTCGTGCCGTCCAGCGGATCGATCAGCCAGAACGAGCCGGATGGACGGCGATGCTCCAACGAGGCCTCGTCCTCCTCCGAAACGACCGGGACACCTGCCAGCAGATTCACGAGGCCGGCCTCCAACACGCGGTGGGCCGCCAGATCAGCCTCGGTCAGCGGCGTGTCGTCGCCCTTGGAGGACACGTCGACCGTTCCCGGCCGTCCGTAGACCTCCAGAATGGCCGCGCCTGCGGCCCGAACCAGGTTCGAGATCGCCTGGATGACGTTGGTGTCTAATAACTCGTGTCGCATGATGCGTCTGCAGTCTAATCGGATCCTGCGGATCACCAAGTTGAAAGTCTGAATTGGCATTGAAATCAGTATGATGCATTCTGCGACACATGCAGCCCGGATCGCCTCAAGCCCTGCTCGGACTCGACGCCCCGCGGGCCTGGGACACTGAACTGGCCTTTGCACATCTGAAGGCACTTGGCGACTGCGACTCCAAGCGCACCGCGGAGCGCCGCATCCGGGACCTCGGCGTGATCACGTCCCCTCTTGCCGCCGAGGATCTGCGAAACGAACGTGGCGATGCCCCAACGCGGTTGCTGCTCGATTGGGAACTGGAGGAGGAGCGCTCGCGACGCCATCTGGTGCTCTTCGCGCAACTGCACCGCATGCCCACGGGTCGCCTCTGCCTGCAGGCCAACGACGCACGCGGCGCGAACTTCTGGATCCCGCTCGCACAGGACGGGGCCGAGGGAATCGCCAGCGCCATCGCGGCCTTGCGCGCGCACGTCGGCAAGACGATCGGGCTGTTCCCGCATGGCGATCTCGTGGCGACGATTCGAGCCATGCGCGCGCCCGATGGCGTGACGCTGCACCACCTCTTCCACCACCCCGTGCCGGAGATCCCGGCGCCTGAGCCGCTGCCTCGCCACGCCTCGCGCAGCCATCTCGATCGGCTGGAGGACGAGAGCATCCACATCCTCCGCGAAGCCGTGGCGCAGAGCGAACGTCCGGTCATGCTGTACTCGATCGGCAAGGACAGTTCCGTGATGGTGCATCTGGCACGCAAGGCCTTCTTTCCCGCGCGTCCGCCCTTCCCGCTCATGCACATCGACACGCGCTGGAAATTCCGGGAGATGTACTTCTTCCGCGAGACCATGGCGAAGCTCGCCGGCATGGAGCTGATCCGCTTCGTGAACCCGGAAGCCGTCGAGCGTGACATCAACCCCTTCGACCATGGGTCGTCGCTGCACACGCACATCACCAAGACCGAGGGCCTGAAGCGGGCGCTCGACCTGCATCGCTTCGATCTGGCCTTCGGCGGCGCGCGTCGCGACGAGGAGAAGAGCCGCGCGAAGGAGCGCGTGTTCAGCTTCCGCAGCGCCACGCACCGATGGGACCCGAAGAACCAGCGCCCCGAGGTGTGGAACCTCTACAACGCCCGCAAGGCCCCAGGCGAGAGCATCCGCGTGTTTCCGCTGTCCAACTGGACCGAACTGGACGTGTGGGAGTACATCCTGCGCGAGGGCATTCCGGTGGTGCCGCTGTACTTCGCCAAGATGCGCCCCGTGGTGGAACGCGACGGCCTGCTGCTGATGGTGGATGACGACCGCATGCGGCTGCTGCCCGGCGAGCGCATCCAGCGGCGCATGGTGCGCTTCCGCACGCTGGGCTGCTATCCGCTCAGCGGGGCTTTCGAGTCGAACGCCACCACCCTTGAAGACATCATGGTGGAGCTGCTGCAGGCGCGCACAAGCGAGCGCCAGGGTCGCGCCATCGACGCCGATGCTGCCGCAAGCATGGAGAAGAAGAAGCACGAGGGCTACTTCTGATGCCGCGCAAGCAACCGCCAAAGCCCCCCGCCGAAGCCCCGTCGCTGCAGGCATTCCTGGAACGCCAGCGCCAGATCGGCCTGCTGCGCTTCATCACCTGCGGCAGCGTGGACGACGGCAAGAGCACGCTGATCGGTCGGCTGCTCTGGGAGAGCCAGATGCTGTTCGAGGACCAGGTCGCCGCGCTTGAGCGCGATTCGCGCCGGCACGGCACGCAAGGCGAGGGCATCGACTTCGCCCTGCTGGTGGACGGCCTGGCCGCGGAGCGCGAACAGGGCATCACGATCGACGTGGCGTACCGGTTCTTCTCCACCGCGCGGCGGCGCTTCATCGTGGCCGACACGCCGGGGCACGAGCAGTACACGCGCAACATGATCACCGGCGCCAGCACCGCCGACGCCGCGATCCTGCTGGTCGACGCGCGCCAGGGCCTGCTGGTGCAGACCCGCCGCCACGCGTTCCTGGTGTCGCTGATGGGCATCCGTCACGTCGCGCTGGCGGTGAACAAGATGGACCTCGTCGGGTTCGATCGCGGCACCCACGAGTCGATCGTGCGTGATTTCGAGGCCTTCGCCAGGCCGCTGGGGTTCGCCTCGATCACGCCCCTGCCGATCTCGGCGTTGCGGGGCGACAACGTGGTGGCACGCTCCAGCGAGACACGCTGGCACGCGGGCCCCACGCTCATGGGCTGGCTCGAGACGGTGGAGCTGCCGCGCGCACGCGAGGGCAGGTTCGTCTTCCCGGTGCAGACGGTGTGCCGACCCGATCCCTCGTTCCGCGGCTTCGCGGGCACGATCGCGGAGGGCTGGGTGCAGGCCGGCGACACGGTGCGCGTGACGGCCAGCGGCGAGACCGCGCGCGTGCAGCGCATCGTGACGATGGACGGCGACCTGCCGCGCGCCGAGGCCGGACGCGCCGTGACGCTGACGCTGGATCGCGAGATCGACGCCAGCCGCGGCGACGTGATCAGCTGCAGCGACGCGGTCGAAACCACCGACCAGTTCGAGGCCACGCTGGTCTGGATGAACCAGGATCCGGGACACGTGGGCCGCGCCTACCAGATGCAGCTGGCCACGCAGTCCGTGACGGCCTCGATCACCGCGATCAAGCACGGCGTGAACGTGAACACCATGGCACAGGAGCCACGCAACGCGCTGGCGCTGAACGACATCGCCGTGTGCACGCTCGCCACCGGGCAGTCCGTCGCCTTCGACGCCTACGCGAAATCGCGTGCGCTCGGCAGCTTCATCCTGGTCGATCGGATCACGAACGCCACGGTGGCCGTCGGCATGATCCGTCACAGCCTGCGACGCGCGCAGAACGTGCATCGGCAGGCCCTCACGGTGCACCGCGCCGATCGCGAGCGCCTGAACGGCCATCTCGGACGCGTGATCTGGTTCACCGGCCTCTCCGGCAGCGGCAAGAGCACCATCGCCAACGCGCTGGAGGTGGCGCTGCACGCCCAAGGTCGGCGCACCTACATCCTGGACGGCGACAACGTGCGTCAGGGCCTGAACCGAGATCTCGGGTTCACCGATGCGGACCGCGTCGAGAACATCCGCCGTGTGGCCGAAGTGGCGAAGCTGATGTGCGATGCCGGCCTGATCGTGATGACGAGTTTCATCTCGCCTTTCCGCGCCGAGCGCGCGATGGCGCGTGAACTCGTGGGCCCCGAGCGCTTCACCGAGGTGTTCGTCAGCACGCCGCTGGTCGACTGCGAGCGGCGGGATCCGAAGGGGCTGTATCGCAAGGCGCGTGCGGGCCAGCTGCCGAACCTGAGCGGCATCGGAAGCCCGTACGAGGCGCCCGCCACGCCGGAGTTCACCATCGACACCACGCGCACCAGCGTGGCGGAGGCGGTCCAAGTCCTGCTGCGTTCCATCGACGCGGCGGACGGAGGCCGCGAACAGAACCGCGGATGAGTCACCTCGCGAAACCCTTCGCGGCGGAGGCCGCGAACAGATCCGCGGATGAGTCACCTCGCGAAGCCCTTCGCGGCGGAGGCAGCGAACAGAACCGCGGATGAGTCTCCTCGCGAAACCCTTCGCGGCGGAGGCCGCGAACAGAACCGCATCCAGCGCACATGCCGAAGCCCTTCGCGGCGGAGGCCGCGAACAGAACCGCATCCAGCGCACATGCCGAAGCCCTTCGCGGCGGAGGCCGCGAACTCAATGGAGCCGAGGGGAGTCGAACCCCTGTGCCGAGACGCTCGCAACGAAGGCTTCTACGCGTGTATCCAGCTATTCCATCTCGAATCCCGTGTCAGTCGCTGGACACTTCGCGGGATTCCAGACAGACAAGATGTCGCAGGGAACCGCCTGTCAGGGTTCACCCACCAGCCTGATGTTTATGGACATTCACGCCATCAGGCGTCACATGGTGTCCATGCAGCCAAATTAGGCCGCGAGAGCGTACTGCGTGTTGGCAGACGTTTTTGTGCCTACTTTTTACGTGGCCAGCAGGCTCCACGACGCGCGACCTTCGTCCGATTGCGCCCGGTCGATGCCGGTACGGCCCCAGTTGTCACAGAACGAGCGCATTGTAGGCCGCCGCCCTGCTCGCGCGAAACAGGCCTCACTTCGCCACCGCCTCGACCGCACGCAGGCGGTTGAGGCAGTTGAGCGCGGCGACCTTGTAGCACTCCGCGAAGGTCGGGTAGTTGAACACGGTGCTCAGGAAGTAGTCCAGGCCGCCACCCAGCGCCATCACCGCCTGACCGATGTGCACCAGCTCGGTCGCCTGGCTTCCGATGCAGTGCACGCCGAGCAGCTTTCGCGTCTCGCGATGGAAGACCAGCTTCATCAGGCCAGCCTCGTCGCCGCGGATCTGGCCGCGCGCGCTCTCCGAGTAGCGCGCGATGCCGATCTCGTAGGGCACGCAATCCTTGGTCAACTGCTCCTCGCTCTGGCCGGCGCAGCTCAGCTCGGGCACCGCGTAGATGCCGTAGGGCCAGTGCGGGCTCATGCCAGGATGCGGCTCGCCGAACATCTCGCATGCGGCGATGCGGCCCTGCTCGTAGCTCGTGGCGGCCAGGCCCGGCGCGCCGATCACGTCGCCGGCGGCGAAGATCCACGGCACGGTGGTGCGGAAGCGGTCGTCCACCTTCAGGCGGCCACGATCATCGGGCTGCAGGCCGACCGTCTCGAGCTTGAGGGCCTCGATGTTGCCGGTGCGTCCGGCGCTCACGAGGACCATCTCCGCGGTCAGCTTCTTGCCGCTCTTGGTGGTCACGGTCACGCGCGTGTGGCCATCCTGCGTCTTCTCCTTCGACGCCCCGGCCACCTCCTCGCCAAGGCGGAACGTGACCTGCGCAAGGCGCATCTGATGCACGAGCTCGTCGACGATCTCGTGGTCGAGGAAGCCCAGCGGCCGGTCGACCTTGTCCATCACGGTCACCTGCACGCCGGCGTGCGCGAACATGCTGGCGTACTCGATGCCGATCACGCCGGCGCCGATCACGAGCAGCGTGCGCGGCAGTCGCGGCGCCTGCAGGATCGTGTCGCCGGTGAAGACGCAGTCGGGGTCGGGCTGCGTGTCGCCCGGCATGATCGCGCGACTGCCGGTCGCGATCAGCGCGAAGCGCGCGGAGACGTGCTTCACGCCGTCGGCACCCTCGATCGCGAGCCGGTTGGCGCCGTCGAAACTTGCCGTGCCGTGCATCAGCTCGATCTCGTTGCGGTCGAACTGGTCGTGCACCACCAGGCTCTCGCGCTCGACCACCGTGTTCACGCGGCTCAGCAGCGCCTGCATCGTCGGGCGCACGGGGCGCGCGCCGATCGAGTACAGGCTCAGCATCAGGCTGCGGCGGGTGAGGCTGCGCACCGCCTCCCGGAACGTCTTGCTCGGGATCGTGCCGATGTCCACGCAGTTGCCCCCGATGTGACGACCCTTCTCGATCACGCAGACCCGCTTTCCCAGCTTGCTCGCCTGCACCGCGGCACGCTGGCCCGCGGGGCCGCTTCCAATCACGACCAGATCGAAGTCGAATTCGGGCTCGGGCATCCAGTCGAGCATATCGGCGGCGGGCGCGGCTCCCGACGCCCGTGCACAATGCGCGCATGCTTCATGGAATCGACCCGGCCTCGCTGCCCGTGGACCGTCGCTACGCGCTCCTGATCGGATCGATCGTGCCCCGACCCATCGCGGTGGTGGGCACCTGCGCGCCCGACGGCTCCGAGCCGAACCTTGCACCCTTCTCGTTCTACGCGGGTGCGGGCAGCGATCCGATGTGTCTCCTGTTCTGCCCCGCCAATCGGCCTGACGGAAGCGAGAAGGATTCGCTGCGCCACGCGAAGCCACGCGCCGAGGGCGGCAGCGGCGAGTTCACGGTGGGCGTGGCGACGGAGCCGATCATTCGCCGGATCGTGGCGTGCGCCGAGGAGCTTCCACCCGACCGCAGCGAGTTCGACCTGAGCGGCCTGACGCCGGTCAGCGGCACGAAGGTGCGCGCGCCGCGCTTCGCGGAGAGTCCGATCGCGTTCGAGTGCCGCACCCGGCAGGTGATCCGCACCAATCCGGGCAAGCCCTCGGGCGGCAACATCGTGATCGGCGAGGTGGTGTGGATCCACGCCGATCCTGCGCTGGTCGACGAGCGACTTCGCGTCGATCCCGAGCGGCTTCAGGCCGTGGGTCGCATGGGAGGCATGGACTACACGCGCACGCGCGACCGATTCGCGTTGCCGTGGGGCACCGCCGCGCTCGAGTCCGGAAACAAGGTCTGACCCTGTTACGCGGACGCGCGTTCAACCGCGGCGACGCGCGAAGTCGCGCATGAAGTCCGCCAGCGCCTGCGCCCCTGCCACCGGCATCGCGTTGTACAGGCTCGCGCGAATGCCCCCGGTGCTGCGATGCCCGGCGAGCCCGTCCATTCCATGCTCGGCAGCCTCGGCCACGAATGCCGCATCCAGCGCGGCGCTCGGTCCGCGGAACAGCACGTTGATGGGACTCTGGCACCAGCGCTCCGCGTGGGCCTTCCAGAATCCGCCGCTTGCATCGATCGCCTGCAGGACGATGCCGCTGCGCTCGGTCGCCAATCGCTGCATCGCCTTCACGCCGCCCTGCTTCTCGACCCATCGGCACATCAAGCCCACCACGTGAATGCCGAAGGTGTTGGGCGTGTTCGGTCGGCTCTCGCCCTTCTCGTATTCGTCGTACCGGAGCATGCTCGGCAACTTGCGGCAGCCGCGCTCGAGCAGGTCACGCCGGATCAGCACCATCGTCATGCCACTCGGCCCAAGGTTCTTCTGCGCCGCGGCATAGACGAACCCGTGCCCCGACAGATCCAGCGGTTCGGCGAAGATGTCGCTGCTCGCGTCACGCGCAAGCCACGCCCCCTCGGCGGCGGTCGGCGCCACGCTCCACTTGGTGCCGTCCACCGTGTTGTTGCTGCACCAGTGGTGGTACGCGGCGCCCTTGCTCGGGGCCGCCTCGCCGCCGCGCGGCGTGCGGCTGAACGCGCACGGCTTGCCGTCGAAGGTCAGGTTCACCTTCCCGACCACCTTCGCGTCGGCGATGGCCTTGGTGGCCCACAGTCCGGTGTCCGCGTAGTCCGCATGCCCGCCCTCCGGCAGGAAGTTCATCGGCAGCATGCCGAACTGCAG
>JBMOGS010000014.1:0-43738 GCA_049318245.1 Phycisphaerales bacterium
CGCGCGTGAGCTTGGTCACCTTGTAGCGCGTGCGCAGGATCTGCTGCATGCGCGGCCGGCGCAGGTCGATGTAGCGGTACTTGAGGCGCGTCTCCTCGTTGATCTTGCCGGCCTCGTGCTCGTCGGGAAGGATCGGCAGGTCCTGCGCCTTGTTGAAGACCTCGATCTCGGTGGCGAGCAGTTCGACCTCGCCGGTCTCCAGGCGCGGATTCGCGTCGCCGGCGCGCTTGCGCAGCGTGCCGCGCACCGCGATGCAGTCCTCGCGTCGAAGACCGCGCGCCGCGCTCACCACGTCGGCGGGAACGTCCTCGAGGTCGAACACCACCTGGCACAGACCCTCGCGATCGCGCAGGTCCAGGAACACGAGTCCCTTGCCCTGATCGCGGTAGGTGTTGACCCATCCGCAGAGGGTGATGGTCTGTCCGGCGTGCTCGGCACGCGGCTGTCCGCAGGTGTGTGTTCGCTTCAGCATGGCAGGTCGACGATGGTAGCGGAGGCCCGCGGCCATGCGCCGCATCGGCTAGTTTCGCGGCATGCGGAGCGAGGATCCCCAGAACGACGCGACGACGCAGGGCACCGTGCTGGTGACCGCGTTCGAGCCGTCGGGCGACGCGCACGCCGCGCCCGTGATCGCCGAGATCCGCCGCAGGGCACCGCAGGTGCAGGTGGTGGCATGGGGCGGCCCGAAGATGGAGGCCGCCGGTGCCACGATCATCGAGCGCAGCGCCGACGACGGCGCGATGGGACTCTCGGCGATCTCGCGCATCGGCGCCGTGCGTGCGCATCAGGCGGCGATCGCGCGTTGGGCCTCGGCGCACCGCGTGAACGTGCATGTGCCGGTCGACTCGCCCGCGGCGAACTTTCCCGTCGCGCTTCGCATGAAGGCGCGCGGCGTGCGCGTGTGCCACCTGGTGGCGCCGCAGCTCTGGGCGTGGGCGCCCTGGCGCATCGGCAAGCTGCGTCGCGCGACCGACTGCGTGCTCTGCCTGCTTCCCTTCGAGGAGAAGTGGTTCCGCGATCGGCAGGTGCCGGCGCGCTTCATCGGGCATCCCGTGATCAATCGACCGCTTGCGGAAGACGCCGTCGCGCGCGCCGCCGAATATCCGGCAGGCTCGCCCAAGGTGCTGCTGCTTCCGGGAAGCCGCTCGAGCGAGGTGCGCCGCAATCTGCCGCTGCTGCTGCGCGCGCTGTCGGAGATGCAGTCGCGCCATCGCCGCCTGAACGCGCTGCTGGTGGCGGCGAACGCCGAGTTGCTGCAGCTGGTGCGATCGCGCATCGGCGACTCCGTTCCGTCGGGTCTGCATCTGATCACGGGCGACCTCGACGCCGCCATCGCGTGGTGCGATCTGGCACTGTGCGTCAGCGGCACGGTGAGCCTGGATGTGACGCGTCAGGCCAAGCCGATGGTGGGGGTGTACAAGGTGTCGCCGCTGTCGTACTTCGGATCGCGACTGCTGCTCACCACGCCAAACCGCCTGCTGCCGAACATTCTGGCGGGTCGACGCATCGTTCCGGAGTTCGTGCCGCACATGGGTGGCGCCGAGCCGGTGTGGCAGGCCGCCGAAACACTGCTCGCCGATCAGGCCCGCATGCGCGCCGCCACGGATGCGCTGCGCGGCGTGCTGGAGCCCTATCGCGGTCACGACCCCGCCGAGGAAGCGGCGCAGGCCATCCTGCGACTGGCGCGCGGCGAGAATCCACTCAGTTCGTGATGTCGCCCGCGGCGCATCGGATGGGCACGCCCACCACGGCGGCGGTGGCGTTGCCGCGACGTTCGCGCAACGCGAAGGTGCGCACGCGCGGTGTCTCCACCTGCACGCCTGCAACAAGCGCCTCGTCGACCCACGTGCGCACGTCATGGCGAACGCTCGGTTCATCGCGGCCGAACAGCACCAGCAGCAGCAACGCGTGATGCAGCTGCGCTTCGCTCGCCAGCACGGCCGCGTCGGCGATGGCGGTGTGCGACAGCGTGCGTGCATACGCGGCGCATGCGCCTTCCACATCCATGGCGGCCGCCACCTTCACCTCGATCCAGCAGGCGGACTCCGGGGGCGCCGGATCGACCGGATCGAAGAGCGAGGCCTCGGCATCGGGTTGCAGCGGTGCGTCGTGCGTCAGCACCAGATCGCATCGCGCGCCGGCGGCCTTTGAGCGAGGGCGGCGGGACGGGTAGCGCACCTCGCGCGCCACGATCCACCCGGCATCGGTGAAGGCGTTCGCCAGCGTCTCCTGCACCTGCCGCTCGGGCAGGTCATCGAGTCCGCGCACCGCGTCCTCCAGATCCATGGCCTGCGCCGCTCGGGCAAGACCGGCGGCGGCGGCATCCACGATGTCAGCGGGGCTCCACATGGTTCTCGCCGAGCGCGACCGAACGCACGCCACGGCACCGGAAACTCTATATTCGCGGCCCCGCGACCGCTTCGACCGCAACCGAAATCCGTCACGGTCCAAACACAGGGAACAACCCCATGCAGAACCGTCTCCTCGCATCCATCGCCTCCCTCGCCATCGCCTCCATCGCCCTCGCGCAGGGTTCGCTGAAGATCGTCAGCAGCCTGCCGCGCACCGGCAGCGCCAACGCGCAGACCACCAGCATGGTCAACGGCATCAAGATGGCCATCGACGAGGTCGGCGGCGAGATTGATGGCTTCAAGATCGAGTACGAGGACATGGACGACGCCAGTCCGCAGCGCGGCAACTGGGATCCGGCGGTCGAGGCGCAGAACGCCAACAAGGCCGTGCGCGACGAGAGCGTGATCGGCTACATCGGCACCTACAACTCGGGCGCGAGCAAGATCAGCATGCCGATCCTCAACAAGGCGGGGCTGGTGATGATCAGCCCGGGCAACACCTATCCCGGCCTGACGAAGCCGGGGATGGGTGAGGCCAACGAGCCGCGCATCTACCGCCCGAGCGGCAAGATCAACTACTTCCGCGTGGTCCCCACCGACGACCTGCAGGGCCGCGTCGCCGCCGAGTGGGCGAAGGAACTTGGCTGCAAGTCCGTCTACCTGCTCGACGACCGCGAGCTCTACGGCAAGGGCATCGCCGACGTGTTCGAGAAGCGCTCGAAGGAGCTCGGGGTGAAGGTGCTCGGACGCGAGGGCATCGATCCAAAGGCGAGCAACTACAAGGCGCTCGCGAACAAGATCAAGGCGTCCGGCGCGGAGCTCGTCTACTTCGGCGGCACCACCCAGACCAACGCGGGCCAGATCGCGAAGGATCTGCGCTCCGCGGGCGTGGAGGCGAAGTACATGGTGCCGGACGGCTGCTTCGAGGAGGCCTTCATCCTGGCCGCCGGCGCGGACAGTCTCGAGGGCCGCACCTTCATCACCTTCGGCGGACTGCCCGCGAACCAGCTCACCGGCCGTGGCGCGAAGTTCCGCGAGGCCTACATGGCGCGCTACCACGTGGAGCCCGAGGCCTACGCGCTCTACGGCTACGAGGCGGGCCGCGTGCTGCTCGACGCGGTCAAGCGAGCCAAGGAGAAGAACCGCGCCGGCGTGCTCGACGCCGTGCGTGCCACGAAGGATTTCGACGGTGCGCTGGGCACGTGGAGCTTCGACGACAACGGCGACACGACCAGCCGCATCATGAGCGGACAGACCGTCGAGGGCGGCAAGTTCAAGTTCGCGAAGGTGCTCGGCCAGTGACCCTGGCCGCGGGCTGATCCGTGCGCGTGATCCAGCACCTGTCCGCGTTGGCGCCGCTGGCCCTGGCCGCCGTGGCGCATGCCGACGCCGGCTCGGACGCCGGGGCGGGCGTGCTTGGTCAGCAGCTCGTCACGGGTCTCTCGAACGGCATGATCATCGCGCTGATCGCGATCGGCTACACGATGGTGTACGGCATCATCGAGCTGATCAACTTCGCGCACGGCGACCTGTGCACGCTCGGAGCGTTCCTGGCGCTCACGGTCGCGGGCGCGCTGGGCATGGAGGCCTGGTCGGGCGTGGGTGGACTCGCGGGCGTGATCCTGCTGCTCGTGACCGCCGCGACCTTCTGTGCGGCGCTGAACTGGTCGATCGACCGCGTGGTGTACCGACCGCTGCGCTCGGCGCCCAAGCTCACGCTGCTCGTCAGCGCGATCGGCTGCAGTTTCGTGCTGGTGAACCTGTCGCTGTTCTGGGGCGGGCTGCCCATGGAGGTGTTCGGCGGAGGCGTGGCGGCCGCGGCGCCGAAGGACTTTCCGGCGCTCGTGCCGGACAACAGCCTGCTGCCTGACGCGTGGAACCTGAACTTCACGACGAGCGACCTGCTCGTGTGGTGCGTCACGCTGCCGCTCATGGTGGCGCTGACGGTGCTTGTGCGCTCCACGCGCCTTGGAAAGGCCATGCGCGCGGTGGCGCAGAACCCGACGGCCGCGTCGCTCATGGGCATCGACGTGGACCGCGTGATCGGCGCGACCTTCGTGATCGGTGGCGCGCTGGGCGGTTTCGCCAGCGTGATCTACGCGCTCTACAACAACACGATCAGCTTCCAGATGGGCTATCGAACCGGCATGGACGCCTTCACGGCCGCGGTGCTTGGCGGCATCGGCAGCATGCCGGGCGCGGTGGTGGGTGGCCTGCTGATCGGCGTGGCGCGCGCGTTGAGCGACGGCTACATCGAGGCGCGCTGGACCAACTCGGTGGTGTTCGCGATCCTGATCGCCACGCTCGTGTTCCGCCCGAGCGGCCTGCTCGGTGCCAGGCTGAGGGACAAGGTCTGATGTCCGCGTCGCGCCGATTCCTGCAGCCCGGATGGATCATGCTCGGCGGCGCCGTGCTGCTGGGGCTGCTCGATCGTCCGCTGGGGCTCAACCTGCTCGATCCGATGCGCGGGGTGCTGGTGTTCGCGCTGCTGGGGCTCGGACTGAACGTCGTGACCGGCTTCACGGGCCTGCTGCACTTGGGCATGGCGGCGTTCATGGCGATCGGCGCCTATGCCTTCGCGATCTCGACCTGCGACATCTATCCGTTCCAGATCGGCTTCTGGCCCGCGCTCGGGGTCACGGCGGTCGCTGGCGCGATGGCCGGATTCCTGCTGGGCGCGCCCACGCTGGGACTGCGTGGCGACTACCTCGCGATCGTCACGCTGGGCTTCGGCGAGATCGTGCAGGACGTGATGAAGAACCTGGACGCGATCACGAAGGGCACGCAGGGCATCAATCCGCTGCCCGCGCCGAGCCTGCCGGTGGTGGGCGAGTTCGGCACCGATGAGCGACCGTGGTACTGGCTCTTCCTGGTGCTGCTGGTGCTTGCGGTGAAACTGTGCCGGAATCTGGAGCGCAGCCGCACCGGCCGCGCGTGGCTGGCCGTGCGCGAGGATCAGCTCGCGGCGAGCTGCATGGGCATCGCGCCCATTCCGGTGAAGATGTACGCCTTCGCGACGGGCGCCGCGCTGGCCGCGGTGGCCGGCGGGCTCTGGGCGAGCCTGTACCAGAGCACCGGAGAGCCGGGCAACTACGACTTCCAGATCAGCATCCTCGCGCTGTGCATCGTGATCGTGGGCGGCATGGGATCGATCGACGGCGTGCTGGTGGGCGCGCTGGCCATGATCGGCGTGGCGAACATCGCGCTGCCGAAGCTGGCGGGCTGGATGCAGGCACAGGGCATCGTGAATCCCAGCAACGTGCTCGGCAGCCCGAACAACTGGAAGTACCTCGTGTTCGGCGTGGTGCTGATGGTCATGATGCGCGTGCGGCCGGACGGCCTGCTGCCCGCGCGGCTGGAACGCGCCGGGGGTGGCTCGTGAGCGCGCCGATCCTGGAGGTCGACCGCGTGACCATGCGCTTCGGCGGCCTGGTGGCGAACGAGGACGTCTCGTTCCGCGTGGATGCGGGTCAGGTCTACGCGGTCATCGGCCCCAACGGTGCGGGGAAGACCACGCTGTTCAACGCGATCACCGGCGTGTACCAGCCGACCGCCGGCCAGGTGCGCTTCCAGGGTTCGGTGGTGCGCAAGCCCTTCGCCGCGCGGCTGCTGCTGCGCGTGACGGGCACCGCGATCGCCTCCGCCATCGTGTCGGCGCTGGCCCTCAACGCGATCGCGCTGTGGAAGGCGGTGGTGGTCGCCAACTACGTCTACGGCGAGCCGTTCCTCTGGGGCAAGGCGATCGCGTGCGTCGCGCCCACGCTGCGCGAGGCTGGCACCGGCTGGACGTGGCTGCCCGCGCTGCTGGGTGCCGTGATCGGTGGTGGCGCCGCTTACACGCTCTGGCTTCGCACGCGGCGCACCCCCGACGTGATCGCGCGCGCGGGCATCGCGAGGACCTTCCAGAACATCCGCCTGTTCGGCGAGCTGAGTGTCCGCGAGAACGTGCTGGTCGGCATGCACGGCCGGCTCGCCTCGAACTACCTGACCGACCTGCTGCGCCTGCCGCGGTTCCGCCGGGAGAAGGCGCACAGCGAGGCGCGCGCGATGGAATGGCTCCGTTTCGTGGGCCTCGATGCGCGCGCCTTCGACGCCGCCCGCAACCTGCCCTACGGCCTGCAGCGGCGACTCGAGATCGCGCGCGCACTGGCGAGCGGTCCGCGGCTGCTGCTGCTCGATGAGCCGGCGGCAGGCATGAATCCCACCGAGACCGTGGCGCTCATGGACCTGATCCGCCGCATTCGCGAGACCGGCGTGACGGTGCTGCTGATCGAGCACCACATGCGCGTGGTGATGGGCGTGAGCAACCGCATCTGCGTGCTGAACTTCGGCAAGCGCATCGCCGAGGGCACGCCCGAGGAGATCCGGAACGATCCGGCATGCATCGAGGCCTACCTTGGCAAGGAGGAGCTCGGATGAGGGGTGCCGCGATGCTGCAGGTGCAGGGGCTCTGTGCGGGCTACGGTCCCATCGACGTGCTGCACGAGGTCGGCCTGGAGGTTCGTGCCGGCGAGATCGTGAGCCTGATCGGCGCCAATGGCGCGGGCAAGAGCAGCACGCTGCGCTGCATCTCGCGCATCCTTCGCGCGCGCGCAGGCTCGCTGCGCTTCGAGGGTCGCGATCTGGGCGCGCTGCCCGCGCACGAGGTGGTGGCGTGCGGGCTTGCGCACGTGCCCGAGGGCCGGCGCATCTTCCCGCGGCTGACGGTGCGCGAGAACCTGGAGATGGGCGCGTATCGACGCGCCGATCGCGACGGCATCGCGAAGGATCTTCAGCACGTGCATGCGCTCTTCCCGATCCTTCGGGACCGCGAGCGGCAGCAGGGCGGCACGCTGTCGGGTGGCGAGCAGCAGATGCTGGCGATCGGCCGCGCGCTGATGAGCCGGCCGCGCATGCTCATGATGGACGAGCCCAGCATGGGCATCGCGCCGATCCTCGTGGCGCGCATCTTCGAGGCCGTGAAGCAGCTTCGCGCCGAGGGCATGACGATCCTGCTGGTCGAGCAGAACGCGCGCGCCGCGCTGCGGCTGTCCGACCGGGCCTACGTGATGGAGACGGGCCGCATCACGCTGGCCGGCACGGGTGGCGAGCTGCTGCAGGATCGCCGCGTGCAGGAAGCCTATCTGGGCGACTGATTCGCGCGATTCCGGCAGGATTTTCCGGCGCAATTTGCGTTAGGGCCGGAGGGATCACGGCGCTACCATCGGAGTCGACCTCGGTTCCCGACATGCGCAACTACAAGCTTCGCACAGATCTCCAGCGCGCGGTCATCGGCTCCTTCGCGCTGCCGCTCGGCATCGAGCCCCTGAACCTTCCGGCGCCCACGCAGGGCTACACGCTGGAGTTCCACGAGGGCGAGGACGGCGAGCCGGACTGCTGGAGCTTCCATGTCGTGGCGAGCCACGACCGCATGGTTGGACTGGTGCGCGAGGCGTTCGGCCTGCTGCCCGACGAGGTCACGCCCATCGTGGAGGTGGGAAGCCGCGACGCCTACCGCAGCATGGATGTCTACATCGCGCAGCGCCCGGTTCCCTTCGAGGACTTCCTGGACACCTGGGAGGCGTTTGAGCCGGTGATCCTGGAGGACGCGAGCGTCGGTGTCGGCGCCAACGCCGAGGATCCCTTCGTCGAGGTGTTCCTGGACAGCTGGAAGGGTCTCCTCATCCACGTGCCCGAGGACATGAAGGACCGCGTGGAGCGCATGCTTCGTCGACACTCGCTGCGCGAGGTCGAGGAGACCTGGCCGGAGGATCTCGACGAGGAGGGACCGCCGTCGCAGGTCCGCGAGGTGCTGCAGATCGACGACGACCAGAGCCCGGATCTGGACGAGGTGCTGCTGCAGTTGCGCGAGCGATGGGCGCTCGAGATCGACGTGGACCCCGAGACCAATGTGGACGAGGGCGGCCGCGAACTTGGCAACACCCTGTGGTACGGCATCGCGCTCTGCCGCGACGCCCACGGCGAGGGCGGCGGGGCCTACGTGACCATGTGGGCCACCGCCGGCAGCGTGGCCGAGGTCGAGCGCCTGGCGGCCCGACGGCTCGAGGCCGACGGTCACTGGTCCTTCCAGAGCTTCTACACGCTGGACCGCGTGGCCTTCGACGAGCGGCCCGAGGAACTCGCGGACCTGCCGATGCGCGGGCGCATGCCCGTGGTGCACCTGCTGTTCGAAGAGCCCTGGTGAGTCGGTTCAGTGCGCGACCGGCCGGTACAGGCCATGTCGCAGCGCGTAGTCGACCACCGCGGGAGGGACCACATCCGGCGATGGGCGTTCGCCGCGCGCGAGTTGCGCGCGTGCCTGCGTGCTGCTGGCATCGACCGGTGCGATCGGCAGGACGCGATCCATCCATCTCCGCGCGCGCTCGCCCAGCCGTTCGCGCAGCGCGGCGCGCAGCGCCTCCGCGTCGAATGGAGGCCGTGGCACCACGACCGGTTCGGCGAGCGCCTCGATGCGATCGGGGTCGCGCCAGGTGACGAAGTTGAGCGCCTGATCACCCCCGAGCAGCAGCCGGAAGCGCTCCGAGGGCTGCTCCCGAGCCAGCGATTCCAGCGTGTCCACGGTGTAGCTCGGGCCGGCACGGCGGATCTCGCGATCGTCGATCGTGGCGCGTGGCTCGCCAGCGAAGGCCAGCCGCGCCATCGCCAGGCGGTGCTCGGGCGCCGCGGGGGGCGCGTCGCGCCGCTGCGGATTCACGCCGGCCGGAATCACCAGGATGCGTCGCGCGTGCACGGCATCGGCGGCCTGGCTCGCGAGGCGTGCATGCACCGCGTGGGGTGGATCGAAGCTTCCGCCGTAGACCAGCGTGATGGAGCTCATGGCGTGCCTTGCAGCAGGGCAGGCAGCGCCGCGTGCACGCTGCGCATGGCGGCGTTGGCGTGGCGGACCATCGCGGCGACCGGTGACCAGAGTCGCGGCTTGGTCGCGAGATCGATCGCCAGGTTGCCCCAGTTGGTTCCGCCGTCGAGCCGCAACCACCGCATGACCTCGTGCGGAAGTTCACGCGCCGCGTCGTCGCTGATTCCGCGCAGCACGCCCCATCGCCAGCCGCACGCGTGCGCCACGCGCGCGAAGGGTCCCGACTCCATGTCCACCATCGCGGCACCGGTGCGCGCCGCCGTTGCCTCGCGCGCGGCCTCGCCCACCACGACATCGCGCGCGCAGGTGAGCGGCAACCGGTCCACACCCGAGACGATCGTCGGGAGATGGACCGCGCCGTGCTCGTCGATCACGCGCTCGGCCAGGAACGCCCGCCCCACGGTCGCATGATCGCGAAGCGAGCCTGCAATGCCCGCCAGCAGCACGGTGCGGGGTCCGGGGTGCGCCTCGGCGATGCGGCGAAGCAGGGGCTCGCAGCCGCACCCCACCCCGATGACCCGGCACTCGGCGCCGAGCTGGCGGGCCAACGAACGGACATGGCCGTTCTCGAAGCGCGTGGGGCAGAGGATCAGCGGTCGCATTCGAAGAAACCTACAGGGTTGAGGGCTTCCGGGCTTCCGGCTATGCTTTCCGATCCTGGCCCCATCGTCTAGCCCGGTCCAGGACACATCCCTCTCACGGATGGGACAGGGGTTCAAATCCCCTTGGGGTCACTGATTGAGGCGGCGCCGTCCGGCGCCGCGAGAGACTGTTGAGGCGGCGCCGTCCGGCGCCGCGAGAGACCTGCTTCAGAGCCCGCCTCCGCGGGCTCTGTTGCTTTCAGGGGGCGCTCGTTCGGACCGCGCGGGCCTTCGCCTTCACGCCGGGCTTGGCGTATGCTTCGCCGCTCGCTTGACCGGCCCCATCGTCTAGCCCGGTCTAGGACACCACCCTTTCACGGTGGGGACAGGGGTTCGAATCCCCTTGGGGTCATTCCTGAAGGCTTCACGGCCTTCACCAAATCCAAGACAAGGCGTGACAGGACCGAAGCCGACGCCGGGTAGGCTTCCCCGCGTGGCGACTCGAGACCAGATCGGCCCACGCCTTCCCCAGATCGGTGGCCCCGCGCCACTGCGATGGGCCTGGTCGCTGCTCGCGCCGCTCATCGATCGCGTCATTGGGCTGCACCTGATCCGCCGACTGCAGCGTCGCTGCAACGAACTGCCGCGCGAGGGCACGGAACTGGACCGTCTGAATCGGGTGACCGGCCTTCGCGGCGTGGTGACCGACGACGACCTCGAGCGCATTCCGCGCACGGGTCCGCTTCTCGTGGTCGCGAACCACGCCTACGGAGGCGCCGATCCGCAGGTGCTGGCCACCATGATGGAGCGCGTCCGTCCCGACGTGAAGTTCATCGCGAACCGACTGATGGCGGACCTGCCCGTGGTGCAGGGCCGCGTGTTCGTGGCGAGCGTGCTGAACGAGCAGGACGGCCAGGGCACGAATCGTCGTTCGCTGCGGCAGGTGGTGGAGTGGTTGAAGGCTGGCCACTGTGTCTGCGTGTTTCCCGCGGGCGAGGTGAGCCACATCCGGTGGGGTCGCTGGCATTCCATCGACGGTCACTGGCAGACGCAGGTCGCGCGTGTCGTGCGCCGCACCGGCGCCACCGTGATGCCGGTGTTCGTCAACGGCGGCAACAGCTGGCTCTTCCAGCTGATCGGCCTGATCCATCCCATGCTGCGCACGCTGCTGCTTGCGCGCGAGTACTACCGCATGCAGGGGCGCGAGATTCGGCTGGTGGTGGGCACCCCGATTCCCGCCGATGAACTGCTGGCGCAGGGCGACGAGAACGACGCGATGCGCTACCTGCGCGTGCGGACCTATCTCCTGCGCACGCGGCTCGAGAAGCCGCGCCGCGGCGGCCCCAACGTGCTCTCGCCGCTGCCGGTGCCCGAGCGGCCGCAGCACGAGGCCGCGGAATTCGCCGCGGAGCTGGCGAAGCTGCCCGAGAGCGATCTGCTGCTGCGTTCGGGCGAGTTCGAGGTGTATCTCACGCGCAGCGAGCGCATTCCGCTCACCATGCTGGAGATTGGCCGCCTTCGCGAGATCTCGTTTCGCTCGGTCGGCGAGGGCACGGGTCAGGCGATCGACATCGATCGTTTCGATGGGCGCTACGAGCAGCTGCTGGTGTGGAACGCGCGATCCCACGAGGTGGTGGGCGGCTACCGGCTCGGCTTCACGGACAAGATCCTGTCCGAGCAGGGCATCGACGGCCTCTACACCAGCACGCTGTTCGCGTATCCGCCCTCGGCGGTGGCGTCGCTGGGACCCGCGGTGGAGCTGGGCCGCAGCTGGGTGGCACCGGCGTGGCAGCGACGGCCCGCGCCGCTGCTGCTGCTGTGGAAGGGCCTCGCGGCGGTGGCGGTGCGAGATCCGCGCTACAAGATCATGTTCGGCCCCGTCAGCATCAGCGACGAGTACCAGAGCATGTCGAAGAAGCTGATGATGGCATTCCTCTCGCGCTACCGCGCGGTCGGCGCGTTCGCCGAGTCCGTGCGTCCGCGCAATCCACCCGACACCACGCCCTTCGTGGACTGGGATCCCGAGCACACCCGTGCGGTCGTGCGCAACATGGATGATGTGGAGCGCCTGGTCCGCGAGATCGAGGCCGGCGGTCGCAGCGTGCCCGTGCTGCTGCGCCAGTACCTGAACCTGAACGCCAAGGTGATCGCGTTCAACGTGGATCCGGACTTCGGCAACGTGGTCGACGCGCTGATCTACATGGATCTCCGCATCATGCCCTCGCGCCTGCTCGACTTCTACTTCACGAAGGAGGGCGCCGCGAGGTTCCGCGCCTTCCACGGTCTCGAGGCCGCGACGGCCTGAGCCGCTTGCCGCGAGCCCGGATCCAAGGGAGGATGCCGGCATGGCCGATCCCTGCGTGCATGGAAGCCGCGGCGACTGCACGATCTCGGTGCGCCGAGGTGGCCTGTCCGGACTCGGCGAGGGTGTCCGCAAGGCCGTGCCCGGTGCGGGCGTGATCATGCTGGCGGTGGACGAGGGCGTGCGAACGCGATGGGCACCGACCGCGCACGCCTCGCTCGAGGCGGCGGGGCTTCGCGCGCATGTCGTTCCGCTGCAGGCCGACGAGAAGGAGAAGTCGATGGCCGCGGTGGAGCGCGTCTGGGCCGCGATGCTGCAGGCCGGCATGCAGCGCAGCGATGCGCTGGTCGCGCTGGGTGGCGGAATCGTCGGGGATCTCGCGGGGTTCGCCGCAGCCACGTTCCTGCGCGGCATTCCGCTGGTGATGGCGCCCACCACGCTGCTGGCCATGGTCGACGCATCGATCGGCGGCAAGACGGCCGTGAACCTGCCGCTTCCGGGGGGCGGACTGGGGAAGAACCTCGCAGGCGCCTTCCATGCGCCGTCGTGGGTGCTGTGCGACGTCGAGACGCTGGCCACGCTTTCGGACCGCGACTTTCGATGCGGACTCGCCGAGTGCATCAAGCATGCGCTGATCGCGGACCCTGCGATGCTGCCGTGGATGCGTGGCGCGTGCGCCTCGATCCTGGCGCGCGAGCCTGTGGCGCTGGAGGAACTGGTCCGTCGCTCCGTCGCGATCAAGGCGGCGGTGGTCAGCCGGGACGAATTCGAGCGCGGCGAGCGGGCGCATCTGAACCTGGGCCACACGTTCGGGCACGCGCTGGAGTCGGTGCTGCACGACCGGCTGCGTCACGGCGAGGCCGTGGCGATCGGGCTGGTGGCGGCGACCGCCGCCAGCAGGGCCGCGGGCTGGTGGCCAGACGCCGATCCGGCCGAGGTGGCCGCAACGCTTTCGCAAGTCGGGCTGCCAAGCAGGGTTCCGGCATCGGTGGATCGTTCGGCGCTGCATGCCGCGATGGGCTTCGACAAGAAGGGTTCCCGCGGACGCCGGCGTCTGGTGCTGCTTCGGGGCCCGGGTCAGCCGGGAGTGCTGGACGACGCGACCGACGCCATCGTGGATGCCGGCTGGTCCGCCGTCGGCGCCTGAAGAACCACGCGCGGAATAGCGAAGTCGCGCGCTGGCTCAAGCCGATGACGAGACGTCCCTGTGGGTGCGCGCCGGAGGCGCGCGGGGACGCGCCGAGACCCCCGGATGGGGTCGCCCGAGGCCAGCGGACGCACGGATGCGGACGGTCGCGATCGTCAACCAGAAGGGTGGCTGCGGCAAGACCACCACCAGCATCAACCTTGCGGCCACCTTGGCCGCGCGGGGGCTGCGCACGTTGCTGGTCGACCTGGATCCGCAGAGTCACTGCGCCGCGGGACTGGGCGTTCCGGAAGACCGCATCGAGACAGGGATCGCCGAGGCGCTGCTCGCCGAACCGGTGGGTGGCGAGAACCCCGAACGCATGCTGTGGGAGGTCGCGCGCAACCTCCGCCTGGCGCCGAGCACGGTGGCGCTGGCCGGACTTGAGGCCGCGCGCGGCGGACTCGCGATCGTGGCGGATCGCGACGCGCGACTTGCCAAGTTGCTCGATCGACTGGTGGACCGCTTCGACTGGTGCATCATCGACTGCCCGCCGACCATCGGCCTGCTGACGTTCAACGCGCTGCGCGCCGCGGACGAGGCGCTCGTCCCGGTCGAGACGGGCTACTTCGCGCTGAAGGGTTCCGAGCGACAGGTGGCCACCATCGAGGCGATGGCCGCGCGTCTGGGCCGCCCGCTTCCGCTGCACATCCTTCCCACCTTGCACCGCCCCGACGCCAAGCTGGCGAGTGATCTGCACGCGGCGATCCAGCGTCGTCACGGCGCGACCACGCTGCCGCTCTCGATTCGCGAGCATGAGGTGCTGCGCGAGGCCGCGGGATTTGGCCAGCCCATCACCGAGTATGCGCCGGGCTCGCCCGCCTGCGAGGACTTCGTGCGCCTGGTCGACTGGCTGATGGAGCATCCGACCGCGTGCACGCGCGCCAGCGCGGGCAACACGATCGCGCTGCCGGTGCCGTCGCTCGCGACCGAACCCCCCGAGGCGCCGAGTCCGCGCGTCGCCGACCTGCTGGCGCGCATGCGTGCGCACGCGGGCTTCAGCGCCGAGATCGACGCGTCGGCGCCGCCGCAGGACACGCCCTCCGAGCCCGCGAAGGCGGAGGGGCACGCATGATCGACGATCGTTTCGATCGGCTCGCCTCGCTCTTCCTGGGCGATCACGAGCCGACCTCCACGGGTGGCATGGAAGCCGTCATCAGTCGCGCGGCCTCGTCGGCGTCGAGGGAGGGCGCCGCCGTGATCACGCCGCTGGTGCCGGGCAACCTGCCGGTGCTCGCGCATCCGTGGATCTGGCATGTGGCGGCGCGCCTGGACGCGCGACCAAGCGCGCTCATCCGCATGGCCGGCGACGGCGTGCAGGTGGCGATGCTCAACGCGACCGGCGTCGCCGAGAGTGCATGTGGTGACCTGGCTGCGTGGCTGTTGCAGGCCGCCACCGTTGCGCGCCGCTGGTTCGTGGTTCCGCGATCGGGTGGTGAGATCGACACGGTGTCGGCGCTCGAGGCCGATGAGGCCGTGGTGGTGTCGGGTGGCGACGAGGCCGCAACGGTGGCGGCGTACCAGTGGGTGCGTCGCCTGGTGGAGTCGGCGAAGAACGCGGGCCGAAGTGCGCCGCTCACGCCGATCGCGATCGTGGGATGCGAGGAGGGTGCCGCCAAGGAGGCGGCAGCCACCGTGAGCACCGCGTCGCAGGCTTTCCTGCAGCAGCCTGTTCCCTTGGCTGGTGCATTTCCGCGGCTCGAGCGCACGGCCGTGAGCGAGCAGCGCTTCTACGGTGAGGTGGTGCAGCCGGCAGAACTGCTCGCCGCGATCCGGACTGCGGGTGCCGCGGCATGGGCCCGCGGCGCGGCACCCGGCGCTCCACAGCCCGCGCAGGCAGTGCCACGGCCCGTGGCTCCATCGGTCCTGCGGCCCGCACCCACGCCGCCCGCAGCTCCAGCCTTCGCCGAGGCGACGCCTTCCGTCGCCGCCTCGGCACCTGCGCCTGTGCTCCCAGCGGTTTCGGCACCGCTGGTGGCGGCGGGACTGCCGGAAGCCATCGCGCCGTGCATGCCCGGCCTGTGGCCCGTCGCGATTCGCTGCCCGGGTCATCCTCAGATCGAGTTCGCCACGGACGAGTCCGGTCGACTGCACCTCCTCGCGTGGATCGATCAGGCCGCATCGCTGCGACCTGCTCGAGCGTGGGCGCAGCGTCACGCGGCGATCCTTCGCGCAGGCTTCCCGGGCTTGGCCGCCGATCCGCTGCCGCTGGTGGAGCGACTCGTCTTCACCGACGCCACCCGAGCGATCGAGTGGCACCACACTGGCGTGCGCCTCGATCTGCTGGTTCGCGCCGCCGCGGGTTGGACGCACGTGCCGCTCAACGACGAGCGGTCGATGCAGCCCTGAAGATCGGCGACCGGCTCAGACGGGGAGCGACTGCCGCAGCACGCGCAGCCAGTTGGCGCTTCGGAAGCCTTCGAGCGCCGCACCGGTCACGCCCGCGCGCTCGAGGGCCTCGCCAAGTCGCGGCAGTTCCTCCGGACGCTGCACGCCCACCGGGCAGTCGAGCGGCGTGAAGCCGCCGTCGAAGTCGCTGCCAAGCGCGATCGCGCCGTCGCCGGCCAGCGCACGCACGTGAAGCACATGGCGCACGGCGTCGTCGAGGGTGGCCGCACGATCCTTCGCCAGGAACTTGCCGTACAGGTTCAGCCCACACAATCCGCCGCGCGCCGCGATGGCGCGCACCTGCGCGTCGGTGAGGTGGCGCGGAACATCGGCGGTGATCGACGCGCAGTTCGAGTGGCTGGCCACCACGCGACGATCCGTCATCTGCATCAGGTCGTCGAAGCTCCGGCGGCTCAGGTGGCTCGCGTCATGCAGCATGCCGAGCGCGTCGAAGGCCTCCACCAGGTCGCGCCCCTGCGCGGTCAGGGGGCCATCCTGCGCGTTGCCTCCGCAGAAGCGCGAACCATGGGCCCACGCCATGCCCACCACGCGCACCCCGTGGTCGAACCACCAGCGCGCGTGCGCGGGCGTGCGGATCGGGTCGGCGCATTCCATCAGGATGACCACGCGGAGCGGACCGGCCTCGCCAGCGCCATCCAGATCGCCGAGACGCCGCACGATCCTGATGTGGCCGTCTGCCTCGAGTCGCTCGTAGATCTCAAGCTGCAGTCGGCCTGCACGCTCCGCCGCGCTTCCATCGTCGTCCGCGGGATAGCCCCACGCGTCCGCGCTGCCGCGCTCGGTGAAGATCGTGCCCAGCACGAGCCCCACGCCGCCTCTCGCGAGGGCCGGCAGGCTCACGCCGAAACGATCCGGCTGCACGCTGGGCACACGAAGATCCACGCCGTGCTGGGACAGGTACGCGAGGTCGAGGTGGCCATCGATCCACGGTTGCGCGAGCGCGGTCATGCCGGGATTGTGTCGAGCCCCGGCGATTCGTGCTCGGTGCGGTTGGGTGGAGCGCGTGGAGTAGAATCTCGACCTCGATGGCTTCCGCCGCAACCATGCCCCCGATGCAGAGAATCGCTGCGCTGCTGGTCGCGTGCGCCGGTCTGGCGCCGCTGGTGGTCGCCACCACGCTGGTGCCCGCCGCGGCTGGCATGGGCACGCATCGGCAGCTCGGACTGCCCTCATGCACCTGGCCCATGTTCTTCGGCATTCCGTGCTTCACCTGCGGCATGACCACCGCCTTCGCCCACACGGTGCGAGGCGATTGGCTCGCCGCCATGTGGGTGCAGCCCGGCGGCTTCCTCCTGGCGGTGTCGTGCGCGCTGGTGGCCGTGGTCGCGGGCTGGTGCGGACTCCTGGGGCAGCCGGTGCATCGACTGTTCCGTCCGCTCGTGCGCGGGCGCGCCGCGATCGTCGCGGGCGTGGTGCTGGCCGCGGCCTGGGGCTGGAAGATCCTGGTGGCGCGAGGAGGTGCCGCATGATGACGCGTACGCTCCTGATCGCCGCGACGCTCGCGCTGGCGGCCTGCCAGCTGCCGGGCATCATGGGGGCCATCGGCCACAACATCGAACGCGAGAAGAAGATCGAGGTGCTGGCCAAGTACACCGGTCTTGACAACAAGCGCGTGGCCATCATGGTGAAGGCGGACATGGGCGTGCTCTACGAGCACCCCACGCTCATGCCGAACGTGTCCGCCAACCTTTCCCAGCGGCTGCACGAGAACGTCTCCGGCATCAAGGTGCTCGATCCGCGCACGGTGCTGAACTTCCAGTACCAGCGTCCCTCGTGGGCGGCGATGCCGATGGGTCAGGTCGCCGAGGAGCTCGACGTGGACCGCATCGTGGTGGTCGACATCTACGAATATCGCCTGAATCCGCCGGGCAACCGCTGGATGTGGGAGGGCGTCTGTGGCGCGCACATCGGCGTGGTGGAGCGCGACGGCATCGAGCCCGACGAGATGATCGAGCAGTGGAACGTCACCGCGAAGTTCCCGCCGCAGGAGGGCACCGCACGCGACCAGCTCAGTCAGGTGCTGGTGCAGAACGGCCTCGTGTCGACCTTCGTGCGCAACTGCGCCTGGGTGTTCTACGACCACATCGAGGACAAGTACCCGGACATCCGCAAGTGAGCACGGCCGCCACCCGGATCCTGGGACTGCTGCTCGCCCTCGCCACGCTGGCGGTGGAGGGCTGCAACATCATCGTGCCGGCGGCCTACATCATCGAGGGCCCGCCGAGCAACGACGCGCAGTACACGCTGCCGGATCGCAAGGTCGTGGTGTTCGTGGACGACCGAAAGAACCTGCTCAGCCGCACCCAACTCCGCACCGTGATCGGCGACAAGGTCGCCAGCGACCTGCTGGCGCAGGAGCTGGTGCCCGAGGCGATCGCCTCGCGCGACGCGCTGGCGGTGGCCCGCCGCGACGAGTCCGCGGGCAAGTCGCTCTCCACGTCGGAGATCGGCGAGAAGGTCGGCGCCGAGGTGGTGATCTACGTTCGCGTGATCAGCTTCAACCTGGCCGAGCCCGGGGGCAATCCGCTGCCCAATGCGATGGCCCGCGTGCGCGTGATCGACGCCACCAATCGCCAGCGCCTGTTCCCGACCGACGTGGAGGATCCTGGCGTCGAGGTGACCAGCGACATGCGCGAGGTCAGCATGGATCTCTACAACAGCACCAGCGGACGGCGGTCCGTCGAGGAGCAGCTGGCCACCAACCTGGGCGACCGCATCGGCAAGCTCTTCTACAAGCACGAGAAGAACGAGCTGGGCAAGGGCGTGGGCATCCGCAAGTGAACGCGATCGCGCCGGCGCTGCATCTGGTGGATCCGGATGGGCCGGGGGCGTCGCGCTGGCTGTGTGCGCTGGCGCGGGCCGTCGCGAACGCTCCGATCGTCGCGCTGGGCAGCCGAGCGACGCCGTGGGCGAGGGCGCGCATTCCCGTTCCGGCAGGATCCGCGGCGCTGGCGGCGCCCGCGCTGGAGCGGCTCGCCGAGGCGTGGCGTGTCGAGGGCGTGATGGCCTGGGGTGCGCGGGCCGCGGAAGTGGCCGTGCGGGCGCGGGACACCGCGGACCGGGTCCTGGTGCTGGATGATGCGCCCGCCGCCGGACCGATCGCCTTCGATGCCGAACTGCTGTGCGTGGGAGAGATGTGCGCGGACCGCGTGTGTGCGGCGGGATGGCCGCCGATGCGCGTGCGCGTCGTGCAGGCGCCGGTGCCGATGGTCGTCGAGCCCGACGCGGCCGGCGCGCGACGCCGCGCCTGGCGCCAGGCGCGCGACATCTCGGAGGGCACGTCGCTCGTCGGCCTGCTTCCCGCGGCGCCGGGGGCCGGCGACGCGTGGTCCGCGCTGCATGCCGTGGGGCGCGTGCGCATGGCGGGGCTCGACGCCGCGCTGGTGCTCGACGCGTCGACGGCGGACGCCGGCCCGACGCAGGTGTTCGCGCGCTCGATCGGCATGCGGAACGCTGTGCACTTCACCGACCTTGGTGCGGATCTGACCGGGGCCGCGCCCGCGATCGACGTCTGGCTCTCGCTGCCGGGCGGTGCGCGCGATGGAACGGCCCTGGATCCTGCGGTCGCTGCCGGCGCCTTCGCGCCGCTGATCGCCGCCGAGGGTTCGCTCGCGGCCTCCCTGATCGAGCGCGGCGTGGATGGGCTTCTTGCGCGGCCGCCGAACGATCTGGCCGCGCGACTGATCGACCTGCTGGAGCACGACGATCGCCGGAGGGATCTCGCGGTGGCGGCGCGCGTGCGCCATGCGTCGACCTCGCGTCGCGAGGCCTTCATGGGTGCGGTTCAGGCGTTCGAGGCGCGCGCGTCGATTCGGGCGGCCAGCGCGCTGGCGGCGTCGAAGTAGAGATCGCGCAACAGGTCGGCCGGCAGTCGCTTGCCGCGCAGCGGCGGGGCGTCCATCGGGCCGTGGCGATCCGGATGCACCATGGCCAGGTCCGGGTCCGCGATCGGGCTTGGTCCGTCGTGATCGGTCTCCCACAGCGTGCGAAGCGCCCAGTACCGGCTCGCGTACAGGTCGAACGCGTCCTCGGGCGCGCTCGCCTTCGCGCCCATCTCCGTCTTGCCCTCGGCCTGCACCAGATGGTCGTCGGTGGTCACGATGTCGCTTCCGAACAGGATGCGCCCTCGGAAGCGGCGCAGGAAGTCCACCAGCGCGTGGCGGTCGTGCCGCGAGAGTTCGCGCACCATCCACTTGGTCGCGCTGGCATCGAGATGCAGGTTTGGATGCCGGTCCAGCAGGCCGCTCAGGAACGCGAGGTCCTCGGGCCAGCCTCCCATGTGGGCGGCGATCCACGGGACATGGAATCGGTCGAGCAGGCGTTCGAGCGGCAGGTAGTGGTCGCGCTTGGTGCCGTAACGCGAGGCATCGGCGTAACGCGTGGCGAACCAGGTGTCGGGATCGGCCACATGCGTCATGAAGGACATGCCCAGGCGCTCCGCCAGTTGCATGGCCTCCAGGCGTGCGGGTGCGTCGAGGCGGAACATGGCGGGATCGCCCAGCTCGATCGCGAAGTCGGTGATGCGCGGGGCCGCCCAGAACTTGCAGATCCGCGCGCCCGCGCGGTGATAGCCCTCGATGCGCTCCAGAAAGCCGTGTCCATGCGCATGCCGGCGATCCTTCGACGCGAAGTCCGGCATGGCGATCAGGCGAAGTCGATCTCCCAGAGCCTCGCGCACCACGGGCGCCTGCTCCAGCGCGGTCATCGACCAGATGTCGCGCACGCCGTACAGGTCCATCGCCTCTCGCAACAGCACGGCGGCGCGCGCGCCGTTCACGTGCGCGTGCGCGTCGATGATCGGATGGGGCAGCGTGGCGAAGCCTCTCGCCTCGGCGCGATAGTCGCGGTCATGCAGGTTGCTCGGATTGCGCGGCACGCCGCGATGGTAGGGGGCTCAGCGCGCGCGACGCTTCACGGGGCGCTTGCTGCTGGCCTTCTTGGCGGGCGCGCGCGAGACGCTTCGTGGGGCCACGCGATCGGGCTGGAGCCGTCCGAAGTGGTGCACGCCCGCGATCCACATCTCGTGGTCGCTCTCGATGTCCATGTGACGCACCATCTCGCAATCGATCCACCACAGCGCGCGCGAAGGCACGGGGCAGAGGCTTGGCGTGCTCAGGTGCGGCAGGCCGAGGAACGGATCACGTCCATGGTCCGGCATCGCCTGGAAGATGCGATCGATCAGGGGATCGTCGTCGTTCACGCGGCAGAGCGCGAAGTTGCGCGCGTCGCGGATGATCGGACTGAGCGCCTGCCCCTTCTCGATCGCCACCATCACCATCGGTGGGTGTGTCGCGCACTGCTGGACCCACCGCACGATCGCCGCCGATCGGGCCTCCCCGAACCGGCTTGTGATGAGAAAGCGCCCGCTTGGAATGGAATCCAGCAGGTCTGCGACCTGAGAACGGTCGATCGCTGGCCAATCGCGTCGCGACGTCACGAAAGCACCCTAAACCGAATCCGCCGGTATGCGAGCACAAGTACCTGTAAATACTGAACTTGCGGAATATGGGACCATGATTCCAAGAGCCGGTGGACCGGAAAGTTGGTTGAAAGTGTGTGGATGAGACGAATTGTGGGGCGAAGTGTTGCAAAGTGGGGCAAGAGGATTTAGAGTGCCGTGCACGGTGCTCCCATGCTCTTCCTCGGTGAATTCGAACATGCCCTCGATGCGAAGCAGCGCCTGGCTGTGCCAAGCGATCTTCGCGCGTGCATGCCGAGCGACGGCGAGGACTCGGTCTTCGTCGCGGCACCAGGTCCCAACGGATTTCTCTGGCTCTGGCCTGAGGACACGTTCGCCGAACTCGCGAAGGCGCTGGGTGGCTCGCTCGTCGGCGATGACTCGCTGCAGAGCTTCGAGCGACTCGTCTTCAGCCAATCCGCACGCACGCCGCTCGACAAGGCGGGCCGCATCCGCATTCCAGACCGCATGCTCGAGCGCTTCGGGCTTGCGGGCACCATCGTCATTCTCGGGGTGCGCGATCACCTCGAGCTCTGCACGCCCCAGCAATGGAAGGGGGAACGCGATCGATTGGAGCCTTCGACCACCGACGTGTGGCGCAAGGCTCGCGAGGCGCTCCGCAACCGCGCAGCCGGTTGAGCGCGACGCCTTGCATGGGACTTCCGACCCCACCGCAGGATTGGCGGTGGAGCCAGCGAAGACCTGCCCCGGGCCACGGACGGTCCTCGGCAGGTCGTAGGCGGACGGTTGGCGACGAGCGGGCCATGGACGGCCCCCACGAGCCACCCGCGCCGCGAAGATCACTCGGGCCACGGACGGCCCGCCTCTGTCGGGGAATCTGCCCGCCAAGGACGGCGACAGATGCCCAAGGACGCCTCCGCGTCCATCCGTCGATGCCCCCGCAGCGGGACGCTGCTGCGGGGGCATTTTCTTTTTGCTGCGGAAACCCCTGAAAACAAGGGGCTTGGGTCGGGCCTCGGTTCCGGCTACCTTGAAGGCCCCTGAGCCCGTTGGCTCACGATCTGGTGGCGCATGGATTCGCGGAGGCTTGGAGCACCGCGGCGCGACAGGTCGGGCAGGAGGTCCGACGATGCTCGTCATCACCCGACGCGAAGGCGAAGAGGTCATCATCGGCAACCCGTCCGCGCCGTTGGGCATCGTCCGCATTGCCGCCATCAAGGGTGACCGTGTGCGTCTTGCCTTCGAGTTCCCGCGGGAGGTCGACGTGCATCGCCGTGAGGTCGCCGACCAGATCAGTGCGGCCGAGAAGGACGGCAATCCAGTCGCGGGCCAGATCCGGCCGGCGGCGGGTGGCGAGAACGCCTGAGCCGCGGCGCGCGGTCTCCGAATCCCCGTAGACTCGTTGCATGAGCCGCGCCGACGCGTGGGCAAGTTGGTGCATGCGCGTGGTCCTGCTGGCCTGCGTGGCCTGTGGTGCACCGCGCCCCAAGGATCCGCTGGCCACGCTCGCGCGCCCGGGTGCGCTTCCCACGGAACAGGAAGCCGCGATGCAGGCGCTGGACGGTGTCACGGGTGGCGAACAGGCCCAGGCCTACGACAAGCAGCTTCGCAAGCTGATCGCGCAGCCCGGCTACACGCAGGGCGTGCGTGAGCAGGCCTTCCTTCGACTGCAGGCGCGGGACCTGCAGGGACTGAAGGACGCGCTCGCCCTGAATCTGCCGAAGCTGGACGCGCTGGCGTGGCGGCAGTGGCTCTGCGAGCGCATCGCCGCGGAGCGCTGGACCGACCTCACGCCAACGCTGGTGCGCGCTTGGGCCGTGCCGTTTCCAGGGTGGGTCGATCGGCCCGAGGACCGGCCGGAGCGCAAGGCGCTGGTGGCGCTGCATGGCGAGGACAGGCTGACCGACGTGCTGGTGGATCTGCTGGTGAAGTCGGATCCGATGAAGGATCGCAACCTGCGCATGCGCTGCTGGGAACTGCTGCAGCGGCAGGGGCAGCGGGAGCGTCTGGTCTCCCTGCTGGCCAGTGGCGAGACGCAGGCCGACGATCCGCTGCTGCGCGACCTTCGTCGCTGCGCGAAGGAGATGGGAATCCTGCCCACCACGCGCGAGGAGATCCTCTGGTTGCAGGCGCTCCTGACGACCGCCAACGCGATCTTCTGGGACGAGGCGCGCCAGGCCGTGTCAAGGCTTCCGGCGCAGACGCGCGAGGCGCTGGAGATCCGCGAACTTCCAATCGCGGTGGCCGCGGCGCGACGCAAGCCGGAGCTGCTGCAGGCCAGCGCGCCCGAGCTGTACGCGCGCGTGGAGGCGCGCCGCAGCGCCAACGGCAGCCGCATCGCGATGGCCTCGCTCGAGGGCTACATGACCGATCATCAGGAGACGCTCTACGCGCAGCGTGGCAAGCTGCGGTGGGGTGATCTGGCCGCGATGACGCTGGCAATGGACCTGCTGGAGGACCAGGCGGTCCGTTCGCGACTCTTCGAGCTCGCCGACCGGGATCTGGAGGACCGCTCCACCGAGTACGGCGGGCTCCTCTCGGTGAAGCGCGACGGCTCGGCGGAACTGGTCGAGTGCATCCCGAAGGTCAAGGGAAGCGACGTGCGCTTCGAGGCGCCGCAGGTGATGTTCGATCAGGGTTACACCGGCCTCTTCCATTTCCACCTGCACGCGCAGAGCTACGACAACGAGCGGTACGCGGGGCCGCACATCGGCGACTTCACGTACGCCGACAGCACCCGAGCGAACTGCCTGGTGTTCACGTTCCTGAAGCGCCGCGAACTCAACGTGGACTACTACCGGCACGGGCCGGTGGTGGTGGACCTGGGCAGCGTGGCGCGGCCGGATGCGGGGGAATGACCGTGCGCTTCGCGAAGATGCACGGGCTTGGCAACGACTACGTCTACATCGACGCGCATCGCGAGCGCGTGGCGGATCCGGCCCGCCTGGCGCGCGCCGTGAGCGACCGGCACCGTGGCGTGGGCAGTGATGGCCTGATCCTGGTGGGGCCGTCCGATGCGGGCGCGGACGTGCGCATGCGCATCTTCAACGCGGACGGCAGCGAGGCGCAGATGTGCGGCAACGGCATCCGCTGCGTCGTGCGCTTCGCGGCCGAGCGCGGCATCAGCACGGCGAACCCCATGCGGGTGCAGACCGGCCGCGGGACGCTGGCGGTGTCGTGGCGCGCCGTGCCGGCGTTCGAGGCGACGGTGGACATGGGTGCGCCGGTCACCGCGTGCGCTCGCGTGCCGGCGCGACTGCCGGGCGTGGCGCCCGATGCGGAGGCGATCGGCTGGGCGATTCCCGCGGACTTCTGGACCGGCCTCGCGATCGACGCGGCGTGGCAGCGGGCCTGCGGACTGGAAGGAACTTTGTCACTGGTGAGCATGGGCAACCCGCACGTGGTCCTGTGGTGCCGCGACGTCGGGGCGGTTCCGCTGGAGGTCGTGGGGCCGTTCGTCGAGCGTCATGCGTGGTTCCCCGAGCGGATCAACGTGCACTTCGTGCACGCGGAGACGGATGGTTCGCTGCGCACGCGAACCTGGGAGCGTGGCAGCGGCGTGACCTTGGCCTGCGGCACGGGCGCGAGCGCCGTGGGCGTGACGGCGGTGCGTCTGGCGCGGGCACGCTCGCCGATGCGGATTGCGCTGCTGGGTGGCGCGCTGGACATCGCGTGGGAGGGCGGCGGCGCGAGCGTGCGAATGACCGGTCCCGCGGAGTTCGTGGCCGACGGTGCGCTGGCGCCCGCGCTGGTGGGGGAGGCAGGCTGATGGCGCTTGACGCGAAGGAGCGCGCGATCCGCGACCGCCTGCACGCCGCGCGTGACGCGATGGTCGCGCGCGTGGCGGAAATGGTCGCGATTCCATCCGGACACGGTCACCGCGAGGGGCTGGAGCGGTTGCAGTCGATGATCGCGGCGCGACTGGCCGCGCTTGGCGCCGTGATCGAGAGGGTGCCCGCGGAGCCGCGCCCGACCTGGATCGATCCGCGCCCGACGACCGATGCGCGCGTGGCCACATTGGTGGCGCGCAGGCTGGAGGGCCGCGTGGGCCCGCGCATGCTGCTGTGCGGCCATGTCGACACGGTGCACGATCCGGCCGGACCGTTCCAGCGCCTGGAGCCGCGCGCGGATGGCGCGATGACCGGACCAGGTGCCGCTGACATGAAGGGTGGCATCGAGGTGCTGCTTTCCGCGCTGGAGGCGCTCGAGGCCTCCGGCACGCAGGTCGCGTGGACCGTGGTGATCGTGACCGATGAGGAAAGCGGCAGTTTCGGCTCGGCGCGTGCCATCGCGCAGGTGGCGCGGGCGCATGACCGCGCATTCGTGGTCGAACCCGCGGCGGGCGACGGCGATCTGGTGGTGGAGCGGCCGGGAAGCGGGCCGTTCATGCTGGAGGCGACGGGCCGGGCCGCGCACGCGGGTCGAGACTTCGCGAAGGGCGTGAGCGCCGTGCAGGCGCTTGCGAAGGCGGTGGTGGCAGCGTGCACGCTGGCCGATGTCGCACGCGGCCGCATCGTGAACATCGGTCCCCTCGAGGGTGGTGTGGCGACGAACATCGTTCCTGATCGTGCACGCGCGTGGGGCAACCTGCGCTACCGTGACGAGGCCGAGGGCGCCCACCTCGGCGCGGCGCTCGACGCGCTTGCAGCCGGTGATGACGACGCGGTGCCCCGCGTGCGCGTGCGGCGCGTGCACAATCGCCCGGCGAAGCCGTGCACCGATGCCGTCCGCGCGATGGCCGAGCGCGCGCAGGCGGTGGCCGCGGACCTCGGCTTCCGCGTGGGGCTTGCGTCGACCGGTGGCGTGAGCGACGCCAACCTGATCCAGCACGCGGGCCCACCCACGCTGGACGGACTTGGCGTGCGGGGCGGAAACCTGCATCGCCTGGACGAGTATGTCTGGCCGGACAGCCTGCCGGAGCGCGCGTCGCTGCTGGCGATCCTGCTGGCCCGCGAAGCGAACGTGTCCTGAGCGACTAGTCGCGCGCCCCGCCCACGCGGCCCATCAGCAGCCGCAGGGCGTCGCACACCGCGTCGATGTCGGTGTCGGTGATCCGCTCGAAGAATGGCAGCGCCAGCGTGCGCTGGGCGAGCCGCTCCGCCACCGGGAAGTCGCCGGGCTGATGGCCCAGGATCTGGCGCACATGCGGCAGCAGTGCGGCGCAGGGCCACCAGTCCGCGGCGCCGATGTCGAGCCGGTGCATGCCGTCGATGATGAAGTCGCGATCGTCCTTCGTGAAGCGATCGGAGAGACGGATCACGAAGCTGCTCCAGCTCATGCGGCAATCGGCCGGCACGCCGGGCAGGATCACGTCGGGCTCGCCTGCCAGGCGACGCACGTAGGCGTCGGCCACCTCGCTGCGGCGCTGCATGCTGGCGTCGAGGCGCTGCAACTGGCTGAGGCCGAGCGCCGCGTTCATCTCGGGCAGGCGCGCGTCATAGCCGTCGAAGGCGTGCTGCAGCTTGGTGCCGAGTTCCTGGGGCTGATCCGGGAAGCTGAAGCGATCCACGCGGCCCTGATGGCGCATGGCGCGGCAGGCGCGCGCCAGATGGTCGTCGTGCGTCACGATCATGCCGCCCTCGCCGGTGGTGATGGGTCGGTTCGTGAAGAAGCCGAAGCACGCGAGACGGCCGAAGCGACCGACGTTGTCGGCGCCCAGTTCGCAGCCGAGTCCCTCGGTCGCGTTCTCGACCATCGGGATCTCCAGGCGCGAGCACAGCGCGATCAGCTCGGGCATGCCGGCGGGATTGCCGAAAGTCTCGGCGACCAGCATGGCCCGGGTGCGCGGCGTCGCGGCGCGCTCGGCCTTGCGGGGATCCATGTTGAGCGTGGAGGGATCGATGTCGACGAACACCGGACGCGCACCGACGTGCAGCACGGCGTTCACGTTGCTGCTGTAGCCGAACGCGCTCACCAGCACCTCGTCGCCCGTGCCGATGCCGAGCGCCTTCAGCGCGATCTCCATCGCGATCGATCCGCTGGCCACGCCCACGCCATGCGGTCGGCGGGTTCGCTGCGCCATCGCCTGCTCGAAGGCCACCAGCGAGGGGCCCATCGTGAGCCGCCCCGACCGCAGCGAACGGGAGACGGCGTCGAAATCCTCGGGCTCAAGGGCTGGCTGGTGCAGGGGAATCATGGTTCAGCGGGGGGTGAGTTGTGGCAGGGCTGTCGAGAGCTTCTTCGCGTGACGCAGGTAGAGCCACGCGGCCTGCATCTGGATGGGCTCCTCGACGCGGCCTCCGCCACCGCCGATGCGCGCGAGCTCCAGCTGTTCCGCGGGGGTCAGGCTGTCGGCCGTCTTCGCGATGCTGACCAGGGCCATGCTCTCGCCGCGCTGGGCCATGCGGCCGCGCACCATGCGCGCGAACGTGGCGGCCTCGGGGGTGCCCATGTCGCACATGGCGGTCACGATCGCCTCGGGAATCTCGGGTCGGCCGCCCTGGCGCGTGACGCGCTTCACGAGCTCGGCCGCGTCGGTCGGAATCAACTCGCGCGCGGCGAGCGCGGCCAGCAGCTGGTCCTGCATCGCGGGCTGCTCGATGGTCTCCAGGCGGTCGATCGTGCGCAGCAGGATCTCTCGTCGCGTGTCCGCCGGCAGGCGCGCGGCCTCGCGCAGCGCCCACTCCGCGGCGGGGCGGTTGCCCGCGGCGATCAGTCGCGTGAGCGCGGGCGCCACGTCCGCTGAGCCCGAGCGGACCGCGGCGCCGGCGGCGCCGATCGTCTGCGCGATGCCGCCGGATTCCTGCAGCAGCGCGAAGTCCTCGGCCTTGAACGTGTCGCCACCCGCCAGCATCAGCAGTCCGCACTGGGTGAGGTTCGCGGGGCTGCGGTCGGACTGCGCCAGCGCCAGCAGCGCGTCCCGGCCGCGGGACTTGTCCCACGCCAGCGCCGCAGCGATCGCCGCAAGCCGATCCACGCCCGACGACGCCTTGGTCGCCTCCATCAGGGGCGCGATGGCCCTGGCAAGCTCGTAGTGGCGACTCGCGTCGCACAGTCTTCGCAGCAGGTCCGTCCGGTCCGCGGGATCCAGCTGGGAAAGTTTCGCGGTGAGCGCCTTCCAGGGCGCGTCGTCGCCGCGTTCCAGCATCAGCATGGCCGCAAGACCGGCCACCTCGGCGGTGCTGGAGCCTGAGGCGTCGCCAAGCAGGGCGACATCCCAAGGCGCGTGCTGGCGGTTCAGTTCGGCGACCAGCAGCGTGCGGTCGTAGGCCGGCAGGTCGTCCCACGCCAGGATGCTTCGGATGCCCTCGGGTTTCAGCACGCCGAGGCCCAGGCACTCGGTGATGGCGATCGTGCGAACGGCCGAATCCCCGATCGCGCGGAGCGCCTCGGGATCCGCGCCGCGCTCGCCCGCGAGTTCGGCGAGGCCGAACATTCCGTCCAGGCGCAGGGGGGCCTCGTCGGCCTTGAGGAGCGCCTGGAACATCGGCTGCATCGCCGGATCCTTCAGCGCGCGCAACGCGACCAGACGCACGTGCTGCGTTCCGTTCGGGTTGAAGGTGACCGCGTTGCGAAGCGCCAGCGTGACGGCATCGGCAGGATCGACTCGCTGCGCCTGCGCAGGCGCAGCCAAGGCCGCGACGCAGAGGGCGGTGATGCAGCAGAGACGCGCCAGGATCATGGACGCGAGTGTAGCGAAGGGCCTGTGCGACTCAGGCACGCGCGGCCGCACGGAGCGCGTGGCGGAGCTGTGCCACGAGTTCCCGCGCCATCATCTCGCCCATGGCGCCCGCGTCCACGCGCGCGTCGGCGTCCAGCAGCGCCTGCACGCGGGCGCAGGCCCCGTGCACGGCCGAGTGCGCGCCGCGCCCCAGGCCCCGCGCGATCTCGGGGAAGCTCATCGCGGTCAGGTCGCGCGCAAGCCACGCCACCAGTCCTCGCGCCAGCGTGACGCGACGGTGACGGCCGTTCGCGCGAAGCTGCTCGTTCTCCACGCCGATGCGGTTGCAGACGACATCGACGATCTCGGGAAGCCGCACGGGCTGCGTGCCGCGATTGGCATCGTCCTGCTGCAGGATCGCCTGCACCTCGCCAGCGCCCACGGGACCGCTCGCGCCCGTCACGGCCCGCAGCGCGTCGATGCGCGTGAGCAGACCCTCGATCTCGCGAGCGCCCCCCACGCATCGGGCGGCGATCCGGTCACGGCCTTCCGGGGAGAGCCGGATCGCCCGCTGCAACGCAAGGCGGTCGGCCAGCGCGGCGCGCGTCTGCGGGTCCGGGGACTCCACCTGCACCACGATGCCCGCGAGCATGCGGCTCACGAGCGTCTGCGCGAACTTGCGGATCAGGCGCGGGTGCGCGTCGCTGGCCAGCGCGATCTGCGAGCCCGCCAGGTCCAGCGCGTCGAGCGTGTGCAGGAACTCGCTCTGCGTGGCGCTCTTGTCGGCCAGGAAGTGCACGTCGTCGATCACGAGCAGGTCCACGCGACGCATGCGCGCGCGGAAGGCGTCGAGCTGTCCGCCACGCACGGCCTGGATGTACTCGTTCGTGAACTGCTCGGCGGGCACGTAGCGAACGCGCGCCTGGGGGTGGCGCTCGCGGCGGGCTCGGCAGATGCCCTGCAGCAGATGGGTCTTGCCCACGCCGCAGCCACCGTGCACCACCATGCAGCGCACGCCCTCGGGTCCAGAGCCGAGCCGTCGCGCCGCGTCGAGCGCAAGTCGGTTCGTGGTGCCCGCGACGAAGTCGTCGAGACGCCGCCAGTTCGAGGAGAGCGTGCGCGGGGTGGGTCCGCGGTCATGCTCGGGCCGTCGCTCGCGGCCGCTGGATCGCGCGTGCGGTGCGGGTGTCTCCACGCGCGCGCGCGCGCTGGGGGTGGCTTCCGCCTCGCGCACGTCCCACTGCAGTTCTTCGCTGCCCAGGGTCTCGCGTGCGGCGGCCTGCAGCTCGCTCCGGAAGTGGCGCTGGATCCAGTCCGACACGAACGAGCTTCGTGACTCGATGCGCAGCCTGCCTTCGCGCACGTCGAGCCGGGCCTCGCCATCGAACCACACGCTCGCTCGCCGCTCGCCCAAACGCTCGTTCAGGAGCCTGCGGATCTGTGCAGGCAACTCGGCGTTTCGGGGGGCAGTCACGTTGGGCGTCGCTCCGTCTAAGGATCCGTTCGAAGATCCGGACGAGCGTCCGGACCAGTCCACAGCGCGGCGCGGCCCGCATGGCCGATTCCGAGCCCCATCCACAGCGTTTCGAATCCGTTCGTAGTCCGTCAGACCACGCGACCACCGCGCGCACCGGGTGACCGATGCGCGGACCGTCTCGCGACCGACTTGAATCAGCTCCGCGTCCTGCGTGAGCGAGCGGGAAGATAGACGCAATCTTCACGCCCGCAAGAGGCGCGCGCGATCTTTCGTGCGCGCGAAGCGGGAAGCAGCAGAAACTGCAGCACTTCCGCGCGAAGGAAAATCTTCTCCACCGAGCGAGCGCCCGGATGTCCACATCATGTGGATGACTTGAGCGCGAACGCGAAAGCCCTGCGACGCGCGACAGTTCGGAACATGCGCGCGCGATAGACGCGTTCGGCGGGCGTGTTGCGCTCGTCGACCGCCAGCGACACGACGCGCTCGGGCACGGCTGCGGCCTTCGCCAGCGCTGCGTCAAGCAGGAGCGATCCCAAACCCTTGCCTCGCGCCCACTTGGCAAGGCCCAGATAGGTCAGTTCCACGCTTCCGGTCGAGGGCAACCGGTTCAGCAGCGCGGCGCCCGCGTCGCGACCTTCCACGCGCAGCACGGTCCAGAGGTCGGGGTCGTAGCTCCCGCCGCGGCGGTGCCCCTCCAGGATGTCCTCATCGCGTCGCAGGTCGGCCAGGCCGGGGCAGTCCAGCGTGTCCTCGTAGGTCTCGCGAAGCAGGGCGCCCAGATCGCCGGCCGCGCGCTCGGGCAGCAATTCCACGCCCGGGCGTGACTCGACGCGCGGCACGGCGCGGTTGTTGGGTCGCTCCATGCAGGCCAGGGTCGCCAATTCCAGGAAGCCTGCCTGCGTGAAGGGTTCGCCTGCCAGCGGCTCCTCCGCCGTCACCATGCCCTGCACCAGCGCGACCTTGCCCTGATGGCGCAGTGCGTCCAGGATGGCGCTCAGCAGGGCCGCGGCCTCGCGGGCCTGTGTGCGGTCCTTGCTGGCCGAGAGTGCCACGGTGGCCGTCCGGCCCGGATGTCGGCTGATCAGGGCGGAGGCCAGCAGGGGGCCGGTGGTGGTTCGGCTGCACCACAGGTCCTCGGGGTGCCACCCCTCATCGCGCAGGCGGCGAAGGAACCATTCCGCGTCGGCCCGGCGGCCTCCCAGCAGACGCTCGGCGGCGGCGAGCCGAAGCGCCTCGGGGGCCGGTCCGGAGAGCGTTGTTGGCGAATCAGGCACCTGCACGCCCGAAGGCTATCCGGCTGGCGGAGCGGCCCCGGTACCATGTCGGAATGCTTTCGATGCTCGTGATGGCTCTTGCGCTCTCGCAGTCCGCCGACGCCCCAGCCGCGCCGCAGGCGCCTGTGGCTCCCAGGCGTCCCGCCATGCGCAGCGACGAGGTGTGGAACCTGGAATACGAAGCCGGCCCGATGCGCATGTACCGCGACGCGGCCACCGGCGAGAGCTACTGGTACGCGACCTTCACGCTGTTCAATCGCACCGGTCAGGATCGCCACGTCGCGCCGCGCTGGGAACTCGTCGACGAGGAAGGCCGCGTCACGCCCGAGGGCCGCGGCGTGCCGGGCGACGTGACCAAGGCGATCCAGCGACTGCTGAACGACCCGCAGCTTCAGGAGAGCCACGGCGTGATGGGCGCGCTGGGACAGGGCCCTGCGAACGCGAAGGCGGGCTTCGTGGTCTTCCCGGCCGGACCGGAACTGCGGCGCTTCTCGTTGCTGGTGTCAGGCATCTCCAACGGCGAGGACGCGATCAAGGACGTGAAGACCGGCAAGCGCATCGTGGCGCGCCGGACTTGGCGGGTCGACTATCAGGTTCCGGGCGAGCGATCGGCCCTGCGGGGTCCGGTGCCGCTGGCCGAGGCCGAAACCGGCTCCGCCAACCCCAGTTGGATCTACCGATAAGTCCGCCCGGACGCTGGCCTTTCGGGGTTTCCGGAAGGCTTGGCAGGGCACGGGACTTGCGCTAGACTGCACGGCTCACCATTTCAGGAAGGACTTCGCCATGGCACACAAGAAGGGGCAAGGCTCCACGCAGAACGGCCGCGACTCGAACCCGCAGTACCGGGGCATCAAGCTCTATGGTGGCGAGGTGGCGCGCCCGGGTTGCATCATCGTGCGCCAGTGCGGCACCAAGTGGAAGCCCGGCCTGAACACCTACCTGGCGAAGGACGACAGCATCATGGCGCACGCCGTGGGTGCGGTCCGCTTCCGCGGTCGCTTCGTCGACGTGGTGCCCAGCGCCAACTGAGCCCGGCCGCGCGTTCGCGGCGAGGGTGATCCATGCTTGTCGATTCGGCACGAATCATGGTCCGCTCCGGCAAGGGCGGCGACGGCTGCAGCCATCTGCGTCGCGAGAAGAGCGTTCCGAAGGGCGGCCCTGACGGCGGCGATGGCGGTCGCGGTGGCGACGTGGTGCTGTGGGTGGATCCGCACCTCGACACGCTGCTGCAGTTCAAGTACGCCGGTCACTTCTTCGCGAAGGATGGCGAGCGTGGCCAGCCGAAGAGCTGCGCGGGCGCCGCGGGCCAGGACATGCTCGTGGCGGTGCCACCGGGCACGCTGGTCTACGACCTTCACACCGACGAGCTGCTGGCCGACCTGACCGAGCCGCATGCGCGCGTGGTGGTGGCGCCGGGCGGCAAGGGTGGCCTGGGAAACGAGCGCTTCAAGAGTTCCACGCACCAGACGCCGACCGAGCGCACGCTGGGCGAGCCCGCGGTCGAGCGTGAACTTCGGCTCGAGCTGAAGCTGCTGGCGGATGTGGGCCTGGTGGGCCTTCCGAACGCGGGCAAGAGCACCATGCTCGGTGCCCTCACGCGCGCCGACGCGAAGGTGGGGGCCTATCCCTTCACCACGATCAGCCCGCAGCTCGGCATCGCCGAACTGCCCGGCGAGCGACGCATGGTGATCGCGGATCTGCCGGGCCTGATCGAGGGCGCGGCGGAGGGGGCGGGCCTCGGTCACGAGTTCCTGAAGCACATCGAGCGCACGAAGGTGATCCTGCACCTGATCGACGTGGCGCCGCTGGATGGCAGCGACCCGGTCGAGAACGCGGAGGTGATCCGCGGCGAGCTCCAGGCCTTCAGCGAGGAGCTGTCGCGCAAGCCGGAACTGGTGGTCTTCAACAAGATCGACCTGGTGCCCGAGGGTGAGCGCGCGAAGCTGGTGACGAAGGTCGCCAACGCGCTGCGGATACCGAAGGACCGCCGCATCGCCGTCAGCGGCGCGACGGGCGACGGCCTGCGCGAGATGCTCGAGGCGTGCTGGAAGCTGACCGACCGCGCACAGCAGGCGGCCGAGTGGAAGCGCTGAGACAGCTCAGCGCCCGTCGGCGCGTCGACGATCGTGCAGGTCGACCAGCGGCTTCCACGCGTCGTCGAACGCCCACGCGTAGTTCCTCCATCGGCCGATCGAGCCGGCATGGATGGGCTTGCGCACCTGGTCGTGGCTCAGCGTGTGCACGGTGCGCGTGTTGCGCTCGGGCTCCAGCACCGCGGGGTGCATCGGCAGGCCCATGCGCCTCAGGCAGCGTTCCACCGCGGCGGCGGGGTCGGCGACGAGGTTCTCGTAGACCACGGTCTCGTGGGGAATGCCGAGCGTCTCGAGCGCCTGCGGCAGCAGCGAGCGCTCGGCGGCGATGACCCGCCGGATGCCTTCCAGCGAGGCGGTCCACCCCATGCTGATCGGATGGAAGTTCGAGAGATACAGGCTCACCGCCGTGTCGCGCGGATCGCGCGCCATGTGCAGGCCGACGGCACCAGGCAGCACGCAGGCCACCGCAGGCAGCCATTGCCATGTGACGAGCATCTTGTCGAAGGCGTGCGTGGTGCCCGGGCGCAGCAGCGTGCGCGCGCCCTGCACGTAGCGTTGCTGGAAGGCGGTCGCCTGCATGGGATCCAGCGACGCGAGTCCGTCGGGCCACAGGCCGGTGGAGACCAGATCGTCCCCCAGATTCAGGACGCCGTCGTACTCGCCGATGCCCGTCACCTGCGGGTGTCGATCCAGCATCTGCTCGAGCAGGGTGGTGCCGCTGCGGGGCAGCGAGATCACGAGGGCATGGTTCGACAGGCGTGGCGCGCGCGGCGGACACCATGCGGCGCCCTTCGCAAGCAGCGTCCGCTGCCGCTCGACCTCGCGCGCAAGGCCGGCCACGTCGAAGGGCGCGCCGGTGGTGGCGTGCAGGTGCGTGGCCAGGTCGAAGGCCTCGCGGAATCGCCCCGCCGCATCGAGCATGCGCACGGCGTCGAAGCCGGCGAAGCGGCGCAGCCAGGCGGGGCCGGTGCCGCGCGCGAATCGTTCCAGCAGCGCGGTGGCGGCGGCCGGATCGTTCCGGCCAAGCGTGCGCGCGGCGTACAGGATCGCGCGCTCGTCCTGCATCCACGCGCCGCCTGCATCCACGAGCGCCTGCAAGGCGTCATGGCGCGCGGTGCGGTGCAGCGCCTCGGCAAGAGCGAGCGCGGCGTCGATGGCCATCGGCCCCGAACCGCGCGCGAGGGGCGTGAGTCGCTCGATCGCCGCATCGCTGCGTCCGATGCGATGATCGATCACGGCGCGGAAGAAGCTCGCCTGCGCATCCTTGGGCGCCATCGCGAAGGCGCGCGTGATCGCCTCGTCGGCGCGACCGAGCAGGCCAAGTCCGAGGGCCGCCCGCGCCAGGGACATCCACGCCGTGAACACGCCCGGCTGCCGCTGCACCCATCGTTCCGCCGCCGCCAGCGCCTGCGTGAAATCCTGCTGCGCAAGCAGTTGCTGGACTTCGCGCGCTGGATCGGCGGGAGGCATGGGCGTGCGGGTCGGACGGCTCAGTCGCCGTGCTTCTGGCGAAGGCGCGCCGAGAGCCGAAGGATCAGCTGGACGCGCTCGAACTCGTCAAGCCACGCCTGCAGCGTGGCCGCGGCCTCGTCGGGAGGAAGCGGCGCGCCGGGCACGGGGCACGAGGGGCCGAGCTGTCGTGCCGCCATCGCGCGGTAGCGGGGCAGCGTGCGATCACCGAGCAGCGACACGAACTCGAAGTCCTCGGCCATCAAGATCACGGTGGGCACGCGGTGTCCGCCGCAGATGCGCACGGCATCGCGCAGGGCGGGGGCGGCGTCGCGGTCGATCCACCGCAGGTCGATGCAGGCGCTTGCCCGCGCGATCGCCTCGAGCATGGGGCCCTGCTGCGCGCAGTCGCCGCACCACACGCCGCTGAGCACAAGGACCGGCATGCGGCGCGTGAACGTGCCCAGCAAGTCTCGCTGGGGCGCGGTGAGTTCCGCCTTCACCGATCGCCAGGCCGTGGCCCGGCCCGGATCGGTCGCGAGATATCGCTCGTACGGCAGGGCCGCGTCGAAGGCGGCCTTCAGCAGGGCGTTGTCCATGCGTGCACGATAGCGGGGGCGCGAGGCCTCAGCGGACCCGCTCGCCATCGGGTCGCGGGTCGACCTTCTGCGCGTAGCGGCCCGCGGTGTCGGGCGAGCCCACGGCGTAGGCCAGCCGCGCGGCGCTGTCGAGCAGGTCGGCGCGCGTGCGCACCAGCGTGGCGCGAGCGGCGGCAAGGTCGAACTCGGCCTGCAGCAGTTCGGGCAGCGTGCGCAGGCCGGTCACGTAGGCCTCGAACATCGCGTCGTAGCTGTCCTGGCTTGCGGCCACCAGAGACTCGCCAAAGGCATACTGCCGCTGGGCGGCGAGCTGCTTGAAGTACGCGCTCCACACGTCGTTCAGCGCCTCGAGCCGCAGCTTCGCGAGTTCCGCCGCGGCCTCGTTGCGCTCGGCGCGCGCCTTGCGAACGTTGTTCACGCGCTCGAACCCGTCGAACAGCAGCCAGGTGCCCTTGAGGCCCACCATGTAGGTCGGAAGCGTGGTGTCGATCCGGTCCACCTGGTCCACCGGGTCAGGCGTGTAGTTGAACCACTTGTTCGCGACGTTGCCGTACAGGCTCACGATGGGCAGGAAGTCCGCCTCGGCCTTCTTGATGCGTGCCTCGGCCGCGCGCACGCGCTGTCCGGCGGCGAGCAGGTCGGGTCGGTCGCGGCCACCCACCGCCATGAGTCGCTCGACCGAATCGCCGAGCCCATCCGGCAGCGGCATCCGCCGCAGCGGAAGGATCTCGACGGGCACGTCGGCGCTCAGGCCGAGTCGGCGTGCCAGCATGCCGCGCGCGTCGAAGGCCTCGCTGCGGGCCTGCTCCAGCCGGAATCGAGCCTGCTCCCAGCGCTGCCGCGCAACCAGCACGTCGGGCATGATCGACAGGCCGAGCTCCAGCTTCTCCTCGACCGCCTCCATCTGCACGCGGGTGGTCTCGACGTCCTGCTCGGCGGCCTCCTCGAGCGCCAGCCTGGAATCCAGCATGAAGTAGGCGGTCTGCACCTCGAAGACCAGCGTCTGCAGGGCGCGGTTGTAGGTCAGGTTCGAGGCGGCCAGTGCGCGGCGCGCCTCGTCGGTCAGCGCATCGCGGCGCCCGAAGTCGATCAGTTCCCACGTGAGTTCGAGGCCGAGGTCGCCCTGCGGGCCGCGATCGAGCAGGCGGTCGTTCTGCTGCGGCAGCGCTTCCTGGACGTAGCCCGCGAATCCGAACGCGTTCAGGCGCGGCCACCACAGGCTCTCGATCATGGCCCACTGCGCGGCGGTGGCCTTCGCGCGCTCCCATGTGGCGCGCGTGCCCGGGTTGTTCTGGAGCGCGAAGCCGATCAGGAAGGCCATGTCGCGCGGACCCGCGCCCCACGGCGTGGTCGGTGGCTGCGCGGCGGGTGGCGGTGGGGGTGGGGGTTGCTCGGTCTCGAACGGCACGCCGGCGTCGACGGCGGCGAGCTTCTCGAATGCCTGGTCGTCCCAGAGGGCCTGCTCCTGGCGGCACGCCGCGGGCGCAAGCAGCGTCGCGGCAAGCGCGACGGATCGGGAAACGGGGCGCATCCATGCACCGGAGTTCACGCGACAAGCGTAACACGCGCGGAATGCGCGCGGAAGCAAGTAGAGTGCGCGGGCCCACGCCGTGGCGCCGCCTCCGATGAGCCTCGCGATGACCCAGCCCAGGCAGCACCGGCCCAGTTTCTGGGCGAAGCTGTGGCAGGACTTCCAGCCGTTCCCGGGGCGCGCGACCGAGGCCTTCCGCATCGCCTGCGCCGGCATGCTGATCGTGGCGGTGCAGATGTCGCTGCGGTACGAGCTCATGTATCCCGCCATGACCACGCTGCTGGTGGTGAACGAGATCCGCGGCTTCAGCACCATCACGCGCTTCATCATCAACTTCTGCGCGATCACCGTGAGTTGCGGCGCGGCGGTGGCGCTGATGGCGCTGTTCATGCAGCAGCCGATGTTCCTGCTGCCGATCATGGCTGGCTACATCACGGTGGTGATGTACTTCATGGGCGCGTCGCGCTACCGCAGCGCGATGTTCAACCTGGGGTATCCGTTCGTGGTGGTGGTGTACATGGCGTTCTTCGACAAGACGCACGCCGAGCACATCGCGATCATCGTGTACAAGTCGGCCATCACCGGACTGGCGTGCGGCACGCTGGTGCTCCTGCTGCTGTGGCCCGAGTCGCCGGTCACGCTGCTGCGCGAGCTGCTGGTGCACGGGATGAAGGACTCGGCCGGGTTGCTGCGGCGGCTGGCCGACGCGGCGCGGGGACGCGGCACGTTCGACGTGCAGGGTTTCGTGCCCGAGCGCTTCCGCGCCAAGACGCCCAAGCTGCTGCTGCTCGCCGATCAGGTGCAGGTGGATTGCGGGCTTGGCCAGCGCGGGCGTCACGAACTCTTCGCGCTGGTGTCGCTGAACGCGCGTGCGGCGGCGGCGGCAGGCGTGGTCGTGGAGCAGCTTGCGGTGGGTCAGGCGCCGGGCCCGGCCGAGGCGGACGCGATGGAGCGGCTGGCCGCGTCGATCGAGGAGGTCGTGGAGGGACTCGAGCGGGCGGGTGCAGGCGATCCGGCGGAGGCCGTGCCCGAATCGGTGGAGCACGAGGTGGTGCGCACCGCCGACGACGAGGCGCGCGGTGATGTGCTGTCCCTGCTTGCGGGTGCGTGCGTGGACGCGGCGCGTGCCCGGCGTGCGGTACAGGTGTTCGCGCGGGCGCGCACGCTGCCGGACATCCTCACGCTCACGCTGCGCAACCTGCACGACATGGCCGATCGGCTGGTGCTGCAGCCGATCCGCGAGCCGAACCCGGCCATGGTGAAGCACGCGTTCAAGTGCTCCGCCACGATCATGTTCTGCGCGATCTTCTGCATCGCGATCAACTGGAGCATGGGCATCGGTTGCGTGGAGACGGTGATGCTGGTGGTGCAGGGCACCTTCGGCGGCACGCTGCTGATCGGCGGCCTCCGCATGGCGGGCGTGGTGATCGGCTTCGCGCTCGCGATCCTGCTGATCATCTTCCTGATTCCCACGGTCACCACGCTGCCGGGGTTCTGGCTGGTGTTCGGCGGCACCCTGTTCCTGACGAGCTGGGGTGTGGCGGGGCCGTTGCGCATCAGCGTGCCGTGCCTGCAGGCCATGATCGTGGTGGACTTCTCGCTGCTGCAGGTCACGCGGCCCGACATCAGCCTGCTGCCTGCGATGAATTTCGCGCTGGCGGTGTCCATGGGCGTGCTGGTGACGGTGGCCGTGTACTGGCTGCTCTGGCCGGTGAAGGCGGGCAAGGTGGTGCGGCCCACGCTGTCGTTCATGCTCGAGCGCGTGGCGGCGGGTCTGCGACGCGCGGCGGCCGGATCGCTGTCCGCGCAGGCCGTGAACGTGATGCAGTCCACGGTGGAGGAGGAACTCGCCAAGTGCGTGGCGGCGCACACGCACGCGCAGTTCGAGCGGCACGAGTCCACGCATCGGCATGAGCTGGAGCTGCGCGCGATCGTGGTGGTCGAGCAGGCCTGCCATGGTGTTCTGGTGACACTCGCCGCGCACGTGTCGGCACGCACGCCTGCGCCCGAAGTGGCGCGCGCGTTCGAGGCGGCGGCGGCGCGGTTCGCGCGCGCGTCCGCGCGGATGGCTGGGAAATCCGCGGAGGCGGGTGTCGACGACGTCGATTTCGCGGCCGACGCGCCCGCGTGGATGCAGGAGATCGTGCGTGCATCCGCGCTGCTGCAGCGGTTGCCCGGCGTGCTGTCGGAACTCGACTCGCGCCCCGAAGGCGACGCGGTCAGGCTCGGCGTGGCGTGACGGGTCAGCGGCCGGGTGACGGTGGTGTGGGCTCGGGCGGCGTGCCCAACGTGTCGAGCCAGCGTTCCATCGCGTCGGGCACGAGCGGCTTCAGGATGTCGGGCACCTGCCGGTGCATGCGCGTCTGCACGATTGCGGTCGCGGTCTGGCCCATCCGGTAGGGCTTGGTCTCGGGATCGGGCGATGGATCCATCACGATTCGCACCGGGAATCGCTGCGCCAGGCGAACCCAGTCCAGCGTGGGAGACACGGTCGGCAGCACGCCGTTGCTTCCCTGGTTCTGGTCATAGAGCGCCCAGCCCACGCCCTGCACCACGCCGCGGAACCGCGTCAGCGGATACGCCATCAGGTAGATCTCCACCGCCTGTCCGGGTCGGATGTCACGCAGGTCCGTCTCCTGGTAGTTCGCCAGCAGGTACCAGTTGCTCGTGTCCACCAGCGCGAACTGCTGCTGTCCGATCTGCGCGAACTGCCCGACCGAGATGTTGAAGTTCGTCACGTAGCCGTCGACGGGCGAGCGAACTTCGCAGTAGCCCACGTTCAGCTGGGCCTCGACCACGGCCGCCTGCGCCTTCGCGCGCCGCACGTTGATGTCGCCCATCTGGCCCAGGTTCGCCCTGGCCTGCGCCAGCGCCGCCCGGGCCTGCGACACCATGGCCTCGCTGGCCTTCACGTTGCGCTTGGCCGCGTCGATCTGGTCGGGCGTGACGAACTTCCGCGGCAGCAGCGGCTCCACACGGGCGAGGTACTGCACGTCGTACTTGGCCTTTGCCTCGGCGGCCACGATGTCCGCCTCCTTCTCGCGGATCACGTCCTCGAGGGCCGTGATCTCGAGGTCGACGAAGCCGAGGTTCGCGACGGCGAGATCCAGGGCCGCCTGGTAGGGCCGCACATCCACCTTGAACAGAAGGTCACCCACCTTCACGCGCTGGTTGTCGACCACGGCCAGTTCGGTCACGTAGCCCGACACGTTCGCGGCGATGCCCACGATGTTGGCGCGCATGTACGCGTCGTCGGTGCGCGGGCGGATGTCCAGTTCCCACCAGGTGATGACACTCAGGATCACGGCCGAGACGATCATCGAGATGCCGAAGACGCGGCCGATCGCGCGCCGCGGCCAGTCGATGGGCGGCGGCGGCTTCGGTGCGGGAGCTGGTGCGGCGGCTTCGCTCATGTGCGGAAGATCAGCAGCCAAAGTCCGAGCGTGCAGGTGAGATAGGTGCACACGTACACCAGGGTGCGCGGGCCGACATGCGGCTCGATCTTCCAGCGGTGCAGGCCCCAGCGGATCAGGCCCAGCAGAAACGCCGCGCCGATCATGCAGAGCAGCCACGCCGGGAAGAACGCGCCGTCGATCGACAGGATGGGATCGCAGCCGGCGAGCAGGGCCAGCGGGGCCAGCAGCGCGATCCGTGCGATGAGAGGCGTGCGAGAGCGGCGATCCGTGCCGGACATGCGGCGAAGTCTACTGCCCTGAGTCGCGGGATTCGCGCGGCGCAGGGCGGAAGGCGTGTGCGGCCCCGATTGCGTGCGACGGGCTCAGCCCGGGCGCTTCAGCTGCTCGGTGAGCTTTCGCAGCAGGTCAAACGCCTGCATCGGCGTCATCGCATCCAGGTTCACCTTGCGAAGCTCGTCGACCACCGGGTGCGGCAGGTACTCGGTGAACAGGTCCATCTGACGTGCCGCCGCCGCGGCCTTGGCAGGCGGCGGGCTGGCCGGCGTGGCGGGGGAGTGCACCGCAAGGCTCTCGAGAAGCTCCTCCGCGCGGCTCACCGCCTCGCGGGGCAGACCCGCCAGCTTCGCCACATGGATGCCGTAGCTGCGATCCGCGCGTCCCGCCTCGATGCGATGCAGGAACACGATGCCGTCCTCCCACTCGCGCACCGTGACGTGCAGGTTGCGCACGCGGGGCAGGCGATCGGAGAGCGAGGTGATCTCGTGGTAGTGCGTCGCGAACAGCGTGCGGCAGCCGCGCGCGGCCAGCTGCTCGGCGATGCTCCAGGCCAGACTGAGGCCATCGAGCGTGCTGGTGCCGCGGCCGATCTCGTCCATCACCACCAGGCTGCGTTCGGTGGCCTGGTGCAGGATGCGCGCCGTCTCGAGCATTTCCACCATGAAGGTGCTCTGCCCAAGGTGCAGTTCGTCGCCCGAACCCACACGCGTGAACACGCGGTCGACCAGGCCCACGGTGGCACTCTCGGCGGGCACGAAGGCGCCGGCATGCGCAAGGATCACGATGAGCGCGTTCTGACGGATGTAGGTGCTCTTGCCGGCCATGTTGGGGCCGGTGATCAGGGCCAGCGTGGCGGCGTCAGTGGCTTCGCTCGGGCCGAGCTCGCAGTCGTTGGCCACGAAGCGCCGGCCCAGCGTGCGCTCCAGCACCGGGTGTCGCCCGCCGCTCACGCGCAGCACGCTCGCCTCGGTCATCTCGGGGCGCACGTGGTCCAGCGCGCGCGCGGTGGCGGCGAAGGCGGCGAGCGTGTCGAGGGCGGCCACGGCGTCAGCCAGCGTCTGCAGCAGGGGAAGGGCAGCGGCGGCGCGCCCGCACAGGTCGGCGAAGAGTCGCTGCTCGCGGTCGATCGCGCGGCGTTCGGCGCTGAGCACCTTCACCTCGAACTCGCGCAGCTCGGGCGTGACGCAGCGCTCGGCGTTCTTCACCGTCTGGCGGCGCGCGAAATCGGCGGGAATGCGCTCGGCGTGCGCGTTGGTGACCTCGATGTAGTAGCCGAACACGCGGTTGTAGCCCACCTTCAGGCTGGGAATGCCGGTGCGCTCGATCAGGCCCTGTTGGTACTTCGTCAGCCAACTGTCGGCATCGCGCTGCAGCAGACGTGCCTCGTCGAGTTCGCTGTCGAAGCCGTCGCGGAACAGGCCGCCCTCGCGCATGTGCGACGGCGGTTCATCCACGCAGGCGTCGGCGATCAGGCGGGCCAGGCCGCCAAGCTCCACGCAGGTTTCGCGAAGTTGCGCGCGATCGGCATCGAATGCGGCGTGCGCGGGCAGCGCCTGCGCAAGCAGTGATGCGTTGGTGATCGAGCGGCCCAGCGCGGCGAGGTCGCGTGGCGTGGCGCGACCGAGGCTGGTGCGTGCCGCGATGCGCGCCACATCCTGCACGCCCTCGAGGCACGCCAGCGTGTCGGCGCGCGCCTGATCGTTGCCAAGCAGCGCATCCACGCGATCGTGTCGCGAGCGGATCTCGTCCAGGTCGCGCGAGGGCTGCACCAGCCACTGGCGAATCAGTCGCCGGCCCATGGCGGTGCGCGGTTGCTCCATGGCGCGCAGCAGCGTGCCTTCGCTGCCGCCGCTGCGATAGGTGCGCTCGATCTCCAGCGCGCGCAGGCATGCAGCGTCGATGTTCACGAAGCGTTCGCGTGCCAGCGGCCGCGGCGGCTGCAGGTGACGCAGTCCGGCATCACCCGCCACCGAAGCCTGCGTGTCCAGCATGTAGCGAAGCAGCGCACCGGCAGCGCCGGCTGCGGCGCCTTCATCCTGCAAGCCGTAGCCGGACAGGCTGGCCACCCCGAAGTGCTTGCGAAGCAGGTCGCCGCCATCGCGCGGGGCGAAGGTCCATCCGGCGCGTTCAAGGCGAGCGGGCGCGGCGGCGGCGAGAGCGGGTGATGCCTCGGTGCCCTCGGGCAGCAGCAGCTCGGCAGGGGACAGGCGCGCGATCTCGTCGATCAGTTCGCTGTTGGTCAGTTCCACGCACGCGAAGGCGCCGGTGCTGAGTTCGGCCCACGCCAGGGCACCTGCGCGATCGTTCGTTGCAGGCACCATGGCCGCCACGCGGTTCGACTCGCCCGCATCAAGAAGCGAATCATCCACCAGGGTGCCGGGGGTGACCACGCGAAGCACGGCGCGTTCCACCACGCCCTTCGCTTCCTTCGGGTCCTGCACCTGTTCGCACACGGCCACGCGGAATCCCTGCTCGACCAGGCGACGCAGGTAGCCCTCGGCTGCGTGAAAGGGCACGCCCGCCATGGGCACGCCCTTGGTGCGTTCGGTCAGCGTGATGCCAAGCGCCTTGTGCGCAGTGACGGCGTCCTCATCGAACAGCTCGTAGAAGTCGCCCATGCGGAAGAACAGCAGGCAGCCCGGGTGCGCCCGCTTGAAGCGGTCGTATTGGCGCATGGCTGGTGTGTCGCGACTGCTCCCGCTCACGGGGGCGAGTTTACGGAAATCGCTGTGTTCTCCCCGCCGGAGGGCGCGAGCACCGCTTGTTCCCTTGGCTAAAAAGCAAACGGCCGCCGGAGGGCGCGAATGCCGGATGCGCACTTTCCAAAAAAGCATTGGCCCGCCGGAGGGCGGGCCAATGCGCTCAAGTGGAGTGGATGAGGATCGAACTCACAACCTCTTGAATGCGATTCAAGCGCTC
>JBMOGS010000015.1:0-41968 GCA_049318245.1 Phycisphaerales bacterium
GCCGACCGGGCACTGCACCGGAATGGCGTTGGCGCCCAGGCGGGCCTTGATGCTGTTGAAGCTGTAGTCGAAGTCGCCGCCCATCTTGTCCATCTTGTTGATGAGGCAGAGACGGGGCACGCCGTAGCGGTCGGCCTGGCGCCACACGGTCTCGCTCTGGGCCTCCACGCCTTCCTTGCCGTCGAACACGGCCACGGCACCGTCGAGCACGCGCAGCGAGCGCTCCACCTCGATGGTGAAGTCCACGTGGCCCGGGGTGTCGATCAGGTTCACCTTGTACTCGACGCCGTTGTAGTTCCAGGGGCAGGTGGTCGCGGCGCTCTGGATGGTGATGCCGCGCTTCTGCTCTTCCTCGAGGCTGTCCATGGTGGCGGTGCCTTCGTGCACCTCGCCCATCTTGTGGATCTTGCCCGTGTAGAAGAGGATTCGCTCGGTGACCGTGGTCTTGCCGGCGTCGATGTGGGCGCAGATTCCGATGTTGCGGACCTTGGTGAGATCAATGGCCATGGCGTGCTCGCGTGCCCGGTGAGGGGCTCGTTCCTTGCGGTGCGTGAGATGAACCCGGCCGGCGATGAAGCCATCGCGCCAAGAGCCGAGAATCGGGCAGGTTAGGGAAAGGAAGGGGGGGCGGTCAAGGCTTTCGAAAGCCTTCGCCAAGGCCTAAACCGCGCGAACCAGCGTCTGTCGAGCCACGCCAACCTGGGCCAGCAGCGGCTCGATTTCCGCCAGAAACCGCTTCCCGTCCTGCACATAGCCCGCCGTGGGGGCCAGGCCGGGGCGGTGCTTCGCGAAGAAAGCGTTCAGGCGCGCCATGCGCAATTCGCGCAGGTACTTGGCGGTCATGCTCGACAGGGCCACGGGCAGGTGGCGCGCGTCCGCCTCCACCTCGAAGTGCACATGCAGGGTGCCACGGCCCTCGCGCAGCTCGTAGTGGCTCGCCTCCTCGGTCTCCTGCAGCACGCGCACGGCGGCATCGGGGAAGGCGCGCCCCAGTTCCTCGCGGTAGCGCGTGCGGCCACCGTGACGATCGCACGCAAGGTCGATGTCGGCGTCGGGATGTGCCGCGCGAAGCATGCACGCCAGGCGCATGGCGGCCCATCCGTTCACCGCGCCCTTGCTGCCCGCGGCGCCGGCGATGCGGTTCAGGTCCTCGGGCTCGACCAGCACCGCGCGCGCGAGCAGCGGCCGGATGCCGGCATGCGCGAGCGCCAGGCGCAGGCGATTGGCGGCGAGCGCGAGTTCATCGCGCGGGTGGCACAGTGGAAGTGCGCTGGCTGCGGTGTTCCCGTACCACGGCAGCGGCGGCGAGGCATCGAGGCTGAGTGCCTCCAGCAGCCCATCGTCGCTCGCGTGAATCGGCACACCGGCATCACCCGCCGCGAGCGCGCCCAGCGCGCACAGCACGCCACGCTCGAGGTGCCGCAGTGGATGGCCCGCGGCGTCCTTCGCGCCCTTCAGCGTCTTCGAGTCGTCGATGGCGATGCGGCCCTTCTTGTCGTTCGGTCGGCGGCAGACCGCGGTCGAGAGCCGCTTCCACAGGTCGGTCGCGTCGCTCGCCCGGTCGACCACCTCGAAGGCCCAGCAGCAGACGACGAGCGGCCCAAGCAGGGGGCCGTAGCCGGCTTCATCCATGCCCGCCACGATGCGCATGGGCGGAAGGTAGTGCGGGGGGCCCTTGGGTGCGAAGGTCCGTGCCGCGTGCCTGCCCCGGCGCGGCGGCTCAAGGCGTCACGGGGACTCCGGCCCGTTGTGCGCGGCCGGCACATGGCCAATCTGGTCCTGGGTGCGGTCGATGAAACCGCGCAGGAACGTGACCAGCGCCCGCGCGTCCTCGAAGTTGGAGGCCCACCCGAACGAGGCGCGCAGCACATGGATGCCGAACTGCTGGAACAGGTCGTCGCGGGCGCTCTCGTCACCTGCCTTCGCCGAGGCATCGAGCACGGCGCGGATGCTCGTCGGATCGATGCCGAAGGCGGTCTCGCCCGCGCCGGGATTGCAGAAGCAGCCTCCCGTCCGCAGCGAGATGCCCGCCTTGCTCGCCAGCGCTCCTGCCGCGGTCACGTCGATCACCTTCCCGTTCGGATCAAGCAGGGTGAAGGACACGGTGCCGCCGCGGGCTTCCAGGCGTTTCGGGCCATGCACCTTCACGAGCGGCGCGCCGTTGGAATGCCGCAGCGTGGGCATGGTCTCGAGCAGCCAGCCGGTCAGGCATTCCACGCGCGTGCGGATGGTGTCGATGCCGACCTCGTCCATCAGTCGCAGGCCGATCGTGACCGCCGGGATGGAGAGGTAGTCCACGGTGCCATCCTCGAACGCGGCGGCGTCGTCGCGCATGATGTGCGTGCGCGCGCCCACGGATGAAACGTCCACGGTGCCGCCCGCGAACCATGGCCGGCGCATGCGCGCCAGGGAGTCCTTGCGCACCAGCAGGCAGCCGACGCCCGTCGGGTATCCGAACATCTTGTAGAACGACACGCACACGAAATCCGGCTTCCAGCGGGACAGATCCAGCCGGTTGCTCGGCACGAATGCGGCGGCGTCGAGCAGCACATCCCAGCCGGCCGCGTGCGCCTGGTCGATGAGCTCGAGCGGGTGCTTCACGCCGGAGAAGTTGCTCTGCGCCGGATACGCGAACAGGTTCCGCACGCCGGCGCGGCCCTGCGCGAGCTTCTCGGCGAGCGCCTTGGCGTCCAGACGCAGTTCGCCGCCATCCAGCGGCACGTAGTCCACCCGGCTGTTGTCGTCGATGGCGAACTCGCCGATGCCGAGCACCGAGTTGTGGTTGTCGGTGCTCAGCAGCAGGCGGCTCTCCGCCGAGAAGGGATAACTCTCGCCCACCAGTCGCAGCGCACCGGACGCGTTGGGCGTGAAGATGACGGCGTACTCGTCGTGGGGCGCACGGAAATAGTCCAGGATCGCGGTGCGCGCGCCCTCCACCTGCACGGTGGATGCCCGCGAGCTCGGATTCTCGGAGTGCGGATTGCCGTAGACCCCATCGAGCAGATCGCGCTGGTGCTGGCTGACCTGCCGCGCCGCGTAGAGGTTTCCGCCCGTGTAGTCGAGGTAGACCTGATGCGTCTGGTCGAGTCGCGCGAAATCGCTGGCGCGCAACTGATCGAGTGCAGCGGTGGTCTTCCAGGCCGGGAAGCGTTGCACGAAGTCGGCTTGAGCCGCCTCTACGGAAAGGGCGGCGGTCTGGCTCGCGGGGCTCGCTGGCGCCTGCGCGTTGGCGGGTGCAAGCAGGGCGGCGATCGTCAGAAGACGGCAGCAGAGCGGGGACATCCGGCGCAGGGTACGCACGCTGGCGGAACCGTGGTGCCAGGTGCCGGCGTTCGCATGAACCGGCCATCGCTTGCCCCTACGATCACCCCATGCCCGCCAAGCCCAAGGTGCTGGTCGCCATGAGTGGCGGCGTCGACAGTTCCGTCGCCGCCGCGCTGCTGCAGCGCGAAGGCCACGAGGTGGTGGGGGTGTTCATGCGGCTCGGGTCGCCGGGCGAGTCGTTGGATGAGGCGATTCCGGCCGCGCAGGCCTGCGCCATGCCGCGCGCCGGGCTGAAGATCGGCCATCAGGGCTGCTGCAGCCTTGAAGACGCCGGCGATGCGCGCGCCGTCGCCGCGCGACTTGGCAGCACGCTGTACGTGGTGAACTTCAAGAAGGACTTCGGCCGCATCATCGACCACTTCGCCGAGCAGTACCACGCGGGCCGCACGCCGAACCCCTGCGTGCGCTGCAACGACTGGCTGAAGTTCGGGCGCCTGTTCGACCACGCGGCACAGCTTGGTTGCGAACTGGTCGCCACCGGCCACTACGCGCGTTGCGAGCCGCGAGATGGTTCGTGGAGCCTGTGCCGCGGCCTCGATGCCGCGAAGGACCAGAGCGCCGTGCTGTTCGGCATCAAGCGCGATCGCCTCGCGCAGGTGCGCTTTCCGGTGGGCGCGCTGCCGAAGAGCCAGACGCGCCAGATCGCGAGGGACCTGGGCCTTCCCACCTTCGACAAGCCCGACTCGCAGGAGATCTGCTTCGTGCCCGACCAGGACTACGCAGGCCTGCTCGAGCGGCGCGCGCCCGGGTCGCTGCGCCCGGGCGCGATCCTCGACCTCTCGGGCCGCATCCTTGGCGAGCACGGCGGGCACCAGCGATTCACGATCGGCCAGCGCAAGGGTGTCGGTGTGGCCGCGGGCGAGCCGCTCTACGTGGTGGGCAAGGACGCGCAGGCGAACACCGTCACCCTGGGCCCGCGCGAGGCGCTCGCCGTGCGCGGGCTCGTGGCTGCCGACGCGAACTGGCTCATCGACGCGCCCGCCGCGCCCCGCGCCTGCACCGTGCAGTGGCGCGTGCACGGCTCGCCCGAGCCCGCGCGCGTGACGGCGCTCGAGGGCGGCCGCGTGCAGGTGGATTTCGATGAGCCGGTCACCGCGGTCGCGCCGGGACAGGCTGCCGTGTTCTACGACGGTGATCGCGTGCTGGGCGGCGCATGGATCGAGCGCACCATGCGCGCGGGCGGCTGAGCGCGGCCTGCCGTACCATCCCGCCGCCGCAACCGCGGCATCCACGCACGTCTTCCTGGAGAAACGACCTTCATGGCCGCCACCGCACAGATCACATCGCTCCTCGGCAAGGATGCCGACTCGCTCCTGTCCCACAAGGCCAAGGTCTCCTCGAGCCTGCTGCAGCTGCCCGGCCCCGATTTCATCGATCGCGTGTGGATGCAGACCGACCGAAATCCGCAGGTGCTCGTGAACCTGCAGCGCATGTTCGGCACGGGCCGTCTGGCGAACACCGGCTACCTCAGCATCCTGCCGGTCGACCAGGGCATCGAGCACGCCGCGGGTGCCAGCTTCGCCAAGAACCCGATCTACTTCGACGGCGAGAACATCGTGAAGCTGGCCATCGAGGGCGGCTGCAACGCCGTCGCCACCACCTTCGGCGTGCTGGGTTCGGTCAGTCGCCGCTACGCCCACCGCATCCCGTTCCTGGTGAAGATCAACCACAACGAGCTGCTCACCATGCCGAACAAGTTCGACCAGATCATGTTCGGCACCGTGCGCGAGGCATGGAACCTGGGTGCGGCTGCCGTCGGCGCCACGATCTACTTCGGCTCGTCCAACAGCGACCGCCAGATCATCGAGGTGGCGCGCGCCTTCGAGGAGGCGCACCAGCTCGGCATGGCCACTGTGCTCTGGTGCTACCTGCGCAACGACGCCTTCAAGAAGGACGGCAAGGACTTCCACGTGAGCGCCGACCTGACGGGTCAGGCCAACCATCTCGGCGTGACCATCCAGGCCGACATCATCAAGCAGAAGCAGCCGGAGCTGAACGGCGGCTACGAGGCCCTGAACATGGGCGGCAGCAGCTACGGCAAGTTCGACAAGCGCATCTACACCGACCTGTGCAGCGACCACCCGATCGACCTGTGCCGCTACCAGGTGCTGAACTGCTACGGCGGCCGAAGCGGCCTGATCAACTCGGGCGGCGCGAGCAGCGGCGCGGGCGACCTCGCCGAGGCCGTGCGCACCGCGGTGATCAACAAGCGCGCGGGAGGCATGGGCCTGATCAGCGGCCGCAAGAGCTTCCAGCGCCCGATGGCCGAGGGCGTGCAGTTGCTGCACGCGATCCAGGACGTGTATCTGGACAAGGGCGTCACCGTCGCATGAGTCTGGCTCGACCGCTGTGCGCGATCGCGCTCTGTGCGCTGGTGTCGTGCGCTTCGCAGCCCGCGACGCCCTCGATCCCGCAGGCCGACGGTTCGCGCGCCGGCCCCGCGGTGACCGCGCGGCCGTTCGAGCTTCGGCTGGCCGACAACAAGCTGCGCGACGGCTGGAGCGAGATGCCCGTTCGGGGCGGGGGTTCGCTCATCGTGGCGCCGGACGCGGTGCTGGTTCCGGCACAGGTCGAGAACGCCGCGATCGGTCGCAATGGTGACGCGCTGCTGCTGAACGTGCGCGCGGGTGACCGCCAGACCCTGCAGGCCGTGACCGAGAGTCACATGTACAAGCCGGTCGTGTTCCTGCTGGATGGCAAGCCCGTCTACATGGCGGTTCTCGGCATGCCGCTGAACCGGCAACTCTCGATCCGCATCGGCCCCGATGGCATCACCGAGGCCGAGGCCAAGCGGTGCCTCGAGGTCGTGCGCGAGCAGCGCCGCTGATCGAGGCGATCAACTCTTCGGGCCGGCCAGCGCGGCCTGGCGAACCGGCTTCACCGGGCGGCTCGCCTCGCTCTGGCGCCGGAATTCCTCGGCGTCCATCACGTCCTCGCCGAAGCGAACCAGGCGCAGCGAGTTCGCGATCACGAAGATGTACGCCGCAGCCTGATAGAAGGGCGTGATCCAGATCTGGATGCGCCCCGTGGCGGCGAGCGCCAGGCCCACGATGGCCAGCAGGAGCGCCGCCGCGATGTTCAGTCCGATCACGCCGCGCGCGCGTCGCGCCAGTTCCAGGAGGAATGGAACGTTGCGCAGGTCGTCGTTCATGAGCGCCACGCCGGCGCTGTTGGTCGCGATGTCGCTGCCCGAGAGGCCCATCGCCACGCCCACCTCGGCGCTGGCCAGGATGGGGCCGTCGTTGATGCCGTCACCCACCACCAGCGTGCGATGACCCTTCTTGATCAGGTACTTCAGCTCCTCGTGCTTCTCCTCGGGCAGGCACTCCGCCTCGATGGAGTCCACGCCCACGGCCTGACCAACGCGCGTGGCCACGCCGAGTCGGTCGCCCGTGAAGATGCAGACCTTGCGCACGCCGAGCTGGCGCAGGCGCGAGATCACGTCGGCCGCGTTGCGACGCAGCTTGTCCTCCAGGCCCACCGCGCCCAGATAGCGGTCGCCCACCATCACGTGCACGCCGCTCATGCCCTCGATGCGCGCGCTGGCCTGCTCCACCTGCGCGGCGATGCCCGGCTGCAGCTCCACGAGCCATTGCGCACGGCCCGCTCGCACCACGCCGTCGGGCGAGCGCGCCGACACGCCCCGGCCATGGATCTCCTGATAGTCGCCGATCGCGCGCGGCTGGATCCGCGCCTTCTCCGCCGTCTCCAGGATGCTCCGGGCGAGCGGGTGGTTGCTGCTCTGCTCGGCGTCGGTGGCGGCCTGCAGCAGCGCGGCCGGATCCACGCCATCCGCCGGCGCAAGACGGCTCACGCTGAACTTGCCGGTGGTGAGCGTGCCGGTCTTGTCCAGCACCACGGTGTCCACGTTCGACGCGCTCTCGAGCGTGCGCGTGTTCTTCACCATGATGCCAAGTCGCGCGGCCGCGGCGAAGGCGGCGACCATCGCGGTGGGGTAGGCGATCAGCAGGGCGCCCGGGCAGGTGACCACCAGCACGGTGATCGCGCGCTCGGCTGCCTGGTCACGGATCGCGGCGGATTCGCTCTTGCTGGTGAAGAACCACACGAGGGCGGCCACCATCAGCACCACCGGCACGTAGGCGCCGGCGAGCCGCTCGATGAGTTCCTGGCGCTGGGTGCGCGCGCTCTCCGCCTCGCGGATGAGCTTCTCCACCTTGCCGATGGTGCTCTCGCTCGCCACGGCGGAGACTTCGACCTCGATCTGTCCGGTCAGGTTGCTGGTGCCTGCGTAGACCGCGGTGCCCGGCGCCGCCTCGATGGGCACGGCCTCGCCGGTCAGGCTCGCCTGGTTGATGCTGGTCTGTCCACGCACCACCTTGCCGTCGACCGGAAGGTTCTCGCCGGGGCGCACGCGCACGATCTGACCCACGCGGATCGAATCGAGTCCCACCTCGCGCTCGCTTCCATCGGCCTCCAACACGCGCGCGATGTCCGGCGTCAGCTCGATCAGGTCGCGGATCGCGCGCTGGGCGCCCCAGGCGGTCCGGCTCAGCACGAGCTCGCTCAGCCACAGGAAGAACGCCAGGAAGCCCGCGGCCAGATAGAGATTGTTCGCCAGCGCCGCCAGCACCGCCAGGCTCGCGAGCGAGTCGCTGCTCGGCCGACCCTGCCGGATCTCCTGGAAGGCGCCGAAGGCCAGCGGGGTGACCAGGATGATCGCGCCGATCGCGGCGGGGATCTGCGCGACCTGCGGCTGCAGTCCCAGCCATCCGCCGAGCCAGCTCGTCAGCAGCAGGGTGCCTCCGGCGAGGGCCACGAACAGGCGTCGCTCCAGGCGTTCGCCGCCACTCGCGTGCTCGCGGCGTTCGTTGCGTCGGGCCGACGGGGCATTGGCTGAAAGGCTGCTCATGTCGTTGTTTCTCGCGGGAGTCGCAAGGCTAGCAGGGCTGCCGGGCGCGCGGCTACGGAGCGGAACTCGACCGGTTCGGGATCAACCCACGCGCTCGGCGCCGGCCGTGCGGCCCATCAGTTCGCGAACGGCCTCGCCGGGAGGCATGCCCTCGAAAAGCACGCGGCACACGGCGTCGATGATCGGCGTGGGTGCGCCGGTCCGGGTCCCAAGCTCGCGCAGTGCCCGTGCCGTCTCGACGCCCTCGACCACGCTTCGCGTGGCGCCCAGCGCATCGTTCAGGCCTGAACCTCGGCCGATCATCTCGCCAAGCGTGCGGTTTCGCCCTTCGGGGCTGAAGCAGGTGGTCGCAAGGTCGCCCACGCCCGCCACGCCGAAGAAGGTCTCCGCGCGCGCGCCCGAGGCGGTGCCCAGTCGCACGATCTCGGCAAGTCCGCGCGCCAGCAGGGCGCTCTTGGCGTTGAATCCAAGGCCAAGGCCGTCCACCATGCCGGCGGCCAGCGCGATCACGTTCTTCGCGGCGCCGGCCAGTTCCACCCCCCGCGGGTCGTCGCTGGTGTAGATGCGCAGCCACGGTCGCGAGAAGACGCCCTGCACGCGCTGCGCGAACATGGCATCGTCGCTGGCAGCCACCATCACGGCCGGCTTCTGCAGCGCCAGTTCGTGCGCGATCGTGGGACCGCTCAGCACGGCCACGGGCCGCTGCGGCAGCGCATCGCGCAGCACCTCGGTCGGTCTGCGCATCGACCCCACCTCGACACCCTTGGTCACGGTCACGAGGCCCACGCCACGCGGCACATGTCCCGCGATCCGGGCCCAGGTGTTGCCCGCGAACTGCGCGGGAATCGCGCTCACGATCAGCGTGGCGCCGTCCAGGGCGAGGCGTGCGTCCTCCGTCACGTTCACCGCCGTCGGCAGCGTGAAGTCGGCGAGTCTCGGGCTCGTGCGCGAATGCTCCAGTGACGCTGCCGTTCCGGGCAGCGGACACCAGAGGCGCGCCTCGTGTCCCGAGGCATGCGCCACGGCGGCGAGCACCAGGCCCATCTGTCCGTCACCCGCGATGGCCACGCGTTCAGCCACTCATTCCTCCTCGAACCGGCTCTCGATCAGCTTCATCAGCGCGTCCATCGCCTCGCGTTCGTCGGGGCCCTCGCACTCGATCTCGATCTCGGTGCCGTGGGTGCACGCCAGCATCAGCATCTGCATCACGCTCTTGCCGTCCACGCGCTCGGCGTCGTCGCCGCGCCGCACGCGCACGTCGCAGCGGAAGCCGCCGGCGGTGCTGGCGAACGTCATGGCAGGACGGGCGTGCAGGCCGAGCCTGTTGCGGATGGCCGTGCGACGCCTTTCCACGCGGTCACCGGGCGGGCGGGTTCGCGTCGGCCTCCTCAAGCAGGGTGACCACGTCGGCCACCGTGCGGGCCTGCTTCAGGAACTTGCGGAAGGTCTCCTGGCTCAGCGTGCCGAAGAGGCTCTCCATCGCGTCCAGGTGCGCCTCGGGCTGCTCCTCGGGCGAGAGCAGCAGGAACACCGCGTGCACCGGCTGGCGATCCAGCGCGTTGAAGTCGATGCCGGCGACATGCAGGCCGACCGCCGCCACGCAGCGCGTGACCTCGGTGGTCTTCACGTGGGGCACGGCAACGCCGTGCCCGAAGCCCGTGCTTCCCTTCTTCTCGCGCTTCACCACCGCCTTCAGGAACTCGGCCTTGAGCGCCGGCTTGAACGCCCCGGCCTTCGCCAGCGCGTCCAGCAGCTCCGAGATGCAGTCATCCCGCTTCACACCCTTCAGGGTGGGCACGATGGCCTTCTCGACGATCAGTTCCTTCAGCTTCATGGGGGCGGTTTCGGATTCCTCGGTGTCTGGATTCAGCCCTGCGACTCGGTGCCGGAGTGCTTCCGGTTGCGCAGCTGATCCTTCAGATCGGTCAACTGACGCACGCCCCTGTCAAGAACGGCGTCGATCGCCGCATAGAGGTCGTCATGCTTGGCGTTGGAGATCAGGTCCTCGTGGTGCTCCACGTCCAGGATCAGTTCCGCATGGAAACCGGCGTGGTGGTCCACCCGGATCTTCTCCAGCACGAAGTCGGCCTGCAGCACCCGATCGAAATGCCTTTCGAGTCGACCGTACTTGCCGCGGATGTACTGCTCGATGGCGGGCGTGATCTCAAGATGCTTGCCGGTGATGTTGACCTGCATGGAAGAACCTCCTGTGGCGCGTGGTGCGTCTGGCCGCAGGCTACGGTTCGCGGCGATGGTTCACAAGGAAGTGAATCATGGGAGGTCAAAACGCGTGGTCCGCGAAGTCTCGTAAAGATTGAAACGCGTCAGCTCGCGGTCGGGGCAGGGCTTGCGGCACGCGTGGCGATCCGCAGGATCGCCTCGGGAAGTGCCTCCAGTTCCTCGGCAAACACCCTCGCGGCGAGCGATTCTGGCGTGTCGGCCGGCAGCACCGGGCATCGGCGCTGCAGGATCGTCTGGCCGTGGTCGTACTGCTCGTCGACCCAGTGCACGGTGCAGCCGCTCTCGCGATCGCCCGCGGCCAGCACCGCCTCGTGCACATGATGTCCCCAGAGACCCTTGCCGCCATGACGCGGCAGCAGGGCCGGGTGGATGTTGATGCAGCGGCCCTTCCACGTGCCAACGCGGAACAGTCGGAGGTAGCCAGCCAGCACCACCAGCTCGGCGCCCGCGGCTCGCAGCGCCGCATCCACCCGGTCGTCCAGCGTCTCCCTGGGCGAGGGCGGAATCTCGAACACCGGCAAGCCGCGCGCCCGCGCCCGCGCGGTCGCCGCGACGTCGGGCCGGGTGGACAGCACGGCCACGATCGACGCAGGCAGGGACCCGCGCTCGATTCGGTCCTGCAGGTTCATCACGCTGCGGCCGCCGCCCGAGACGAGGCACGCCAGGCGCAGGGGCCGAGCGTCGCTCACGCCGTCTCCACCACGGTGGGGGCACTCCGGAAGTCGATCGCCTTGCCGTGGCGGTCGACCGCCACCATCTTCACGGTGGCCGCCGTCACTTCGGCGCTCGCGCCGCCGAGCCATCGCTCCGCGACCACGCGCACCTCGACGGTGATGCTGCTGCGCCCGAACTGCACGGGCTTCGTGTACAGGCTCACCACGTCGCCGATGTGCACCGGCGCCGTGAACGCCACGCGCTCGATGCTCACGGTGACCCAGCGGTGCACGCCGTGCCTGCGCACCTCCACGTAGGCCGCCTCGTCGATCGCGCCCAGGATGTAGCCGCCGAAGATCGTGCCCTGATGGTTCGCGTCGCCGGGATTGGTCACGCGACGCAGGGCGGGCACGCTGGCGGCTTCCTTCATGCGCGCGAGTGTATTCGCGGGGATTCAGGCCTTTGCCGCCGTGCGTCGGCGCTTCGGCGCGGGGGTGGGCTCGGAGCGCAGCATGCGCGCGAGATACCGGCCGGTGTGGCTTGCGGCCACGCCGGCGACGGCCTCCGGTGTGCCGCTCGCCAGCAAGGTTCCGCCGCGATCGCCGCCCTCGGGCCCGAGGTCCACGATCCAGTCGGCGCACTTGATCACGTCGAGGTTGTGCTCGATCACGATGAGCGTGTGCCCGGCGTCGGCGAGCCGCTGCAGCACCTCGAGCAGCTTGCGGACGTCGTCGAAGTGCAGGCCGGTGGTCGGTTCGTCCAGCACGTACAGCGCGGTGCCGCTCGAGCGGCTGCCCAGTTCGGTGGCCAGCTTCACGCGCTGCGCCTCGCCGCCCGAGAGCGTGGTGCTCGCCTGGCCAAGCTGCATGTAGCCAAGCCCCACGTCGCGGACGCACGCCAGCATGTCGCGGATCCGCGGGTGCGCGTCGAAGAAGCCCACCGCGTCCTCCACGGTCATGTCGAGCGCCTCGGCGATGTTCCGGCCCTTGAAGCGCACGTCCAGCGTCTCCTTCGCGTAGCGCGTGCCCTTGCACGACTCGCACGCCACGAACACGTCGGGCAGGAAGTGCATCTCGATCTTCTTCACGCCCTGGCCCTGGCACGCCTCGCAGCGTCCGCCCTTCACGTTGAAGCTGAAGCGCCCCGGCTCGTAGCCGCGCGCCTTGCTCTCGGGCACGGCCGCGTACAGCTTGCGGATGTCGTCGAACACGCCGGTGTAGGTGGCGGGATTCGAGCGCGGCGTGCGGCCGATGGGGCTCTGATCAACCTCCACCACGCGGTCGATGCCCTTCAGGCCGTTCACGCGGTCATGCGGCGCCGGCAGCGCCTTCGCGCCACTCACCGCGCGCTGCGCAGCCTTCAGCAGGATCTCGTTCACCAGCGTGCTCTTGCCGCTGCCGCTCACGCCGGTCACGCACACGATGCCGCCCATCGGAAAGGCCACATCGATGCCCTTCAGGTTGTTGGCGCGCGCGCCCTTCACCACGATGGCGCGCTCCTCGCTCATGGGTCGGCGCTTGGCGGGAATGTCGATGCGGCGCTCGCCGCGCAGGTACATGCCGGTCAGGCTGGTGGGGAACGCGGCCACTTCCGCGGGCGAACCCTGCGTCACGATGGTGCCACCGTGGCGGCCGGGCCCCGGGCCCACATCCACCACATGGTCGGCGGCACGGATGGTGTCCTCGTCATGCTCCACCACGATCACGGTGTTGCCGATGTCGGTCAGGTGGCGAAGCGTGGCCACCAGCCGGTCGTTGTCGCGCTGATGCAGGCCGATGGTGGGTTCATCCAGCACGTAGCACACGCCCACCAGTCCGCTGCCCACCTGCGTGGCAAGGCGAATGCGCTGCGCTTCGCCGCCCGACAGCGTGCCGCTGGCACGATCCAGCGTGAGGTACTCAAGCCCCACGCTCGACAGGAAGCCAAGCCGCGAGCCGATCTCCTTCAGGATGGGCTCGGCGATCTTCGATTGCGACTTGCTCAGCTGCAGGCCGGCGAACCACGCGGCGGCGCGCTCCACGTTCATGGCGGTGGTGTCGGCGATGCTGCACGCGCGATCGCGGCCGCGCACCTTCACTGCCAGGCTCTGCGGGCGCAGGCGATGGCCGTTGCAGGTGGGGCAGGGGGCCGTGCTCATGTAGGCCAGCAGCCGCTCCTTCACGAACTCGCTCTCGGTTTCCAGATAGCGGCGCTTCAGGTTGGGCATCACGCCCTCGAAGCGCACGCCAAGCTTCTCCTCCTCCGCTTCGGGCACGCCCTCCATCAGGTAGCGCCGGATGCGCGGCGTGAGCTTGCTGAAGGGCATCTCCGTCGGCACATCGAAGAACTTGCAGAAGCCGCGCAGCAGTCGGCTGTAGTAGATGTTCATGCGACGACCGTTGCGGCGCCACGGCTCGACGGCGCCCTCGGCCACGCCCAGATCCGGATCGTTCACGACCAGCTCGGCGTCGAACTCCTGCACCTGACCAAGGCCCGCGCACGCAGGGCACGCGCCTTGCGGCGAGTTGAAGCTGAACAGGCGCGGCTCCAGTTCCTCCAGCGCACATTCGGGGTGATCGGGGCACGAGAACTTCTCGCTGAAGCGGTGCTCGATCCACTCGCTGCCCTGTTCCACCAGCACCACGCAGGAGCCCTCGCCCAGCTTCAGCGCGGTCTCCACGCTTTCGGCCAAGCGCTGGCGATCACCCGCGTCGGGCACGATGCGGTCCACCACCGCCTCGATGGTGTGCAGTTCGTAGCGGCCAAGGCCCAGCGGGTTCTCGCCGCCGGCCTTCAGCGCCTCGCGAAGATCCACCACCTTGCCATCCACGCGCGCGCGCACCAGGCCCTGACGCTGCAGCGACTCGGCCACATCCTTGTGGAAACCCTTGCGCGCGCGCACCACGGTGGCGCACAGCATCACGCGCTTGCCATCGAACGACTCGATCAGCGTGTCGGTGATCTGCGAGGCGCTGCTGGCCTCGATCGCCTTGCCGCAGGTGCGGCCCTTCTCGTCCACATGCCAGCAGGTGGGCGTGCCGCAGCGCGCCCACAGCAGTCGCATGTAGTCGTAGATCTCGGTGGTGGTCGCCACGGTGCTGCGGGGCGTGTGGCCGCCGCCGCGCTGCTCGATGGCGATGGTGGGGGGCAGGCCGTCGATGCGCTCGACATCGGGCTTGCGCATCTGGTTGAGGAACTGTCGCGCGTACGCGGACAGGCTCTCCATGTACTTGCGCTGGCCTTCCGCGAAGATGGTGTCGAAGGCGAGACTGCTCTTGCCGCTTCCCGAAACGCCCGTGAACACCACCAGCTGATCCCGCGGGATGGTCAGGGCGATGCCCTTCAGGTTGTGCTCTCGGGCACCCTCGATGCGGATCTGGCGTTCCGAGCTGGACTTGGCGGGGGGCAAGGAACCCGGTTTATAGGAGCACCAGGCGCACTCGGGGGCGCCTCCGGGCCGAAACAGGGTCCGGAAAGAGTTCGGAACCGGTCAAATCCACCGATTCCTGTGGCCGAAATCCAGCAAGGGTGCAGACTTCCGGACAATCCATCCGAAAGGGATGGCGGGAACGCGTGCTTCCCGACGATGGACGCACTACGGTTGGCCTGACCGCATGAAGACCTCGACCCGAAACCTTGCGATTGCCGAGCCGCCCGCGCGGCCCGTCTCCCCGCAGCGCGAGCGCGCCAACGAGCGCGAGCCGGCGCAGGCGTCGGAACTCGCGATGCTTCGCGAGCGTGCGCGTCGCATGCGCCTGCCTCGCGGTGAGTTCATGCCGCACCTCTCGCGTTGAACGCCCGACACGCCTGCCGGCCCCGCCTTCCGCGGGGCCTCGCTGTTTTTGGCGTCAGGGCGTGCCGGGGCGTGGAGGACGCGGCTTGCCCTTGCGCTTGCCGCGCGTGCCGGGCATGCCTGCGCGACTGGGGCCGCCGCGCTCGTCGCGCGGATCCGACGCGAGGTGCACCAGTCCGTCACTCTCGGGCATCGCCCGCACCTTCTGCAGCCGATCGCGCAGGGTGGCGGCGCGCTCGAACTCCAGACTGCCGGCCGCCGCGAGCATCTCGCGTTCGAGCTCGGTGATCAGCTCGGCGCGATCCCACGCCTGCTCCGTGCGCTGGCCGCCGGCCTCGCGCACCAGCCGGCTCGCCGCGACTTCCTGCTCGATGCCGCGGCGAATCGCCTTCTGGATCGTCTCGGGGGTGATGCCGTGCTCCGCGTTGTACGCCAGCTGCTTCGCGCGGCGTCGCTCCACCTCGTCGATCGCGGCCTGCATCTCGGGGGTGACCCTGTCGGCGTACAGCACGGCCATGCTGTTGGCGTTGCGTGCCGCGCGGCCCATGGTCTGGATCAGGCTCGAGGTGCTTCGCAGGAAGCCCTGCTTGTCCGCGTCCAGGATGCACACCAGACTGACTTCCGGCAGGTCCAGGCCCTCGCGCAGCAGGTTCACGCCCACCAGCACGTCGAACACGCCCTCGCGCAGGTCGCGCAGCAGCTCGAGTCGGTCGAGGGTCTCGATCTCGCTGTGCAGGTAGCGCACGCGCAGGCCCTTCTTGTCGAGGTGCGTGGTGAGGTCCTCGCACAGTCGCTTGGTGAGCGCGGTCACCAGCGTGCGCTCGCCAAGGGCGGCACGCTGCCGCGCGCGCTCGGTCAGGTCGGGCACCTGGTCGCGCGCCGGCTGCAGCAGGATCGGCGGATCCACCAGCCCGGTGGGACGGATGACCTGCTCGGCCACCACGCCCTCGCAGCGCTCGAGTTCGTAGGGCCCGGGGGTGGCGCTCACGAAGATGCACTGCGGCACGAGCGACTCGAACTCCTCGAACTTCAGCGGTCGGTTGTCCAGCGCCGCGGGCAGCCGGAAGCCATGCTCGACCAGCGTCTCCTTGCGCTTGCGGTCGCCGAAGTACATGCCTCGGATCTGCGGCAGCGTCACGTGGCTCTCGTCGATCACCACCAGCCAGTCGCGTTCGCCTCGACCGGGCACATGCCGGAAGTAGTCGAGCAGGCAGAAGGCGCGCTCGCCGGGCGCGCGGCCGTCGAAGTAGCGGCTGTAGTTCTCGATGCCGCTGCAGAAGCCCGTCTCGTGGATCATCTCCAGGTCGTACTTCACGCGGCCGAGCAGTCGCTGGGCCTCGAGCAGCTTGCCCTGGTTTCGAAGTTCCAGCACGCGCGCGTCGAGGTCATCGCGGATCTGCTGCGTCGCCTTCAGTCGCTGCGCCTCGGGCATCACGTAGTGCACCGCCGGGAAGATCAGCGCCTTCGGCTCCTCGCTCAGCAGCTCGCCGCTGGTCGCGTCGATCACCTCGATGCGCTCCACCTCGTCGCCGAAGAGTCCGATGCGCAGCGCCGTCTGCTCGTAGGCAGGAAAGATCTCGATGCTGTCGCCACGCACGCGGAAGTTGCCGCGCTGCGGCGCCGCCTCGTTGCGCTGGTACTGCATGGCGGTCAGGTCGCCGAAGAATGCGCGGCGATCCAGCCGCTGCCCCACGTGGAGGTGGATCACGCGATTGCGGTACTCGGTGGGACTGCCGAGACCGTAGAGGCAGCTCACGCTGGTCACCACGATGGTGTCCGGCCGCGAGAGCAGGGCGCTCGTGGCGGCCAGACGAAGCCGATCGAGGTCGTCGTTGCGGCTCGCGTCCTTCTCGATGTAGATGTCCCGCTGCGGGATGTACGCCTCCGGCTGGTAGTAGTCGTAGTAGCTGACGAAATAGTTGACCGAGTTGCGGGGGAAGAGTTCGCGCATCTCCTCGTAAAGCTGGGCGGCCAGCGTCTTGTTGTGGCTCACCAGCAGCGTGGGTCGGCCCGTGCGCTCGATCACGTTCGCGATGGTGAAGGTCTTGCCCGTGCCGGTGGCGCCCAGCAGGGTCTGCCAGGTCCTGCCGGTCTCGACGCCCCGGACCAGCTGCTCGATCGCCTGCGGCTGGTCGCCCATGGGACGGAAGGGGCTGCGGAGTTCGAAACGGTCCGGCGTCACGCCGACACTCTATTGGCGTTGGCATGTCCCGCGCTGCGGAACGAGCCCCCAGCCAGGCGCGGAACGCGGAATTCCGGCCCTCAAGCTCGGCTTTCTGGAAATCCCAGCGCAGGTCGCCCCCCAAGGGTCTGAATGGGCGGCCCAGGGTCGGCTGTCCTGTGGCCTCTTCCGGCTCACGCCCGCTCGTTTGCGGACCCTGCGTGCGCGAGAATTTCCCGAAACGGTCCTGAAAAACTTGCCGTTGTGTGTGGAAAAGCGCACGTTCTGGCTCGCGGACTCCGTAGGTGGGTCCGGGAGAAGCACGTCGTGTCAAAGCACCAGAAGCACAAGTTGTTCCAGCACTTCCTCGTTGCGGCCTCGAGCCTTTGCGTGGGCATGATCCTTGCCCGCGCGATGGGTTTCTGAGCCTCCGGCGCGCCGCGTTCGAGCCGTCGATCTCCGTGATCGACGACCACGCGCCGCATGGAGAGCGTGGCTCCTCGTCGATCTTGGGGGATTCGCGTCGAAAGCCAGTTCGGGGTTCAGGCCCGGCCGGTAAGCAGCGCGCGGGGGCTTTCGGCAAGCAGCTTGCGTGCGGCGGGAAGGGCGGACGCCAGAGCCAGCGCGATCACCAGCGCTGATCCGATCGTCCATGCCAGCAGCGGGAACACCGCGTCAAGCCTCAGACCGGCCAGCGACTCGAACAGCAGCCGACCCGCCCACGCCAGTTCCCAACCCAGCCCGGTGCCCGCGATGATCGCGGTGACCCCAAGCAGCAGCGCCTCACCCAGCACGAGTCCCAGCAGCGGTCGAAGGCCCGCGCCGGTGGCACGCAGCACGCCGAGTTCCTGACGGCGTCCCTGCACCTGCGCAGCGATCACGCTGCCGACACCCAGGCACGCCACCAGCAGGGCCGAGAAAGCCACGCCGCCGGTCACGCCGCGGACCAGGCGGCCCACGTCGTCGATGGCGCCGCGGATCGTTCGGCCGCTCGCGAACACCGCGCCCGGCACGGTCTCGCTGATGCGCGCCGCGAGCGCCTCGTCATCCTTCGCGCCGCTTTCAGGACCCAGATCCAGCTGCATCAGCACGGCATCGCGAACCCCGAAGGTGCGCGCCACGGTGTCCAGGTTCAGGAACACGCAACTCATGGCGTGCTCCATGTAGACGCTGCGGATGCCGAAGACCTGCGTGGCCACGTCGAGCCCCGCGCTCGACACCACGCCCACGATCTCGAAGGAGGCCTTCGACTTCGGCGCCTGCAACTCGATCGTGTCGCCGACTTCCAGGCCGCGCGCCGTGAGGAACTGCTCGGCCACCAGGGCGCCGGTGCCATCGCGCAGTTTCGGCAGCGCGGTCTCGGGCGTGCCGCGGATCCACTCCAGCCGATTCATCTTCAGGAAGCCGTCGGGCTCGAAGCCCACGCAGATCACGTTCGGTGGAGCCAGCGCGTGCACGCCCAGGCCCGCCTCGCCCGCCACGCGCAGCGGCAGGTAGCCAACGGCGGCGCCCGTGCGAACGCCTGGCAGGCTGCGCAGTCGCGACTGGTCCGCAGGGGTCAGGCCGCTTGGGCGCATCACGAAGGCGTCGCCGAAGCGCACCCGCTCGCGCACCTGGCGCAGCATCCCCTCACTGTGGCTCCAGGTGGTCACCAGCACGCTGAGCCCCATCATGAGTGCGCCCGCGGTGAGTCCCAGCCGATAGGGGGTTCGCGCCACGCTGCCGCGCAGCAGTCCCGGCGGCAGGCGCAGCGCGCGCGTGAGCGGCGGAGCCAGCAGCGCCGTCACCCACTGCATCAACGGCACGCACAGCAGGAACCAGCCCGCATGCGTGGCCGCCACGCCTCCGATCGCGTGCATCCAGAATCGCCGTTGCGGATCCTGCACCAGCGTCACGATGCCCGCCTCCAGGCTCGCGAGGGCGATCCCGAGCGCCAGGCACACCCACGGACCCCACGGCTTCGGGGCCCGGCCGCGGCGTCGCAGTGCCTGCAGCGGGCTTGTCCGCGAAGCGTTCCACGCCGGCAGCGCCGAGCCAAGCACGCCGCTGCCGATCGACGAGCCCACCGCGAGCGCGACGCCCTCCCAGCTCGGCACGAGTCCGAGCGGCAGGCTTGCGCGGAACCAGAGCGACACGCCCCACGCCCCCAGCAATCCAAGTGGCACACCCAGCGCCGAGGCCGCGGCGCTGAGTGCTGCGCCCGCAAGCAGGGGGCCCGCGAAAAGTTGCCCGCGAGAGGCGCCGAGGCATCGCAGCGTGGCCAGTTCGCGATCGAGTTCCGCCACCGAGGTGGTCATGCCCACGCCCACGATGAACGCGCCCGCAAGCATGGCGATGGTGCATCCAAGCACGAAGCCGAAGCGCCCCGCCTGCACCTGTCGGTCCATGCCGCTGGTGGCCATCTCGGCGGGTTCAAGCAGCATGCCTTCGGGCACGCGCAAGGCCTGCATCTCGCACCACGCGGTCGCGTTGGTGTCCGCGGCCAGGACGATCGCGACCTGCGTGGCTTCATCGCCGCGGCCACTCGCCTCGGCGAGCGTGCGTCGATCGAGCTCCACCATCGGACGCTGCAGCGCGCCCAGCAGCGGACGGTCCATCACGCCGGTCACGGTCAGGTCGATCGGCTTGCCAAGCCGCACCACGCGCACGCGCGTTCCCGGGCGCGCGTCGAGCGACTTGGCGGTCATCGGATCCAGCGCGATCTCCGCAGGCCCCTGCGCCCGTCGGCCCTCGCGCATGGGCAGTCCCTCGAACCGTGCGTCGCTGGCCGGATCCACGCCGCGCGCCTGCGCGGTGGCGCGACGCACGCGTCCCTGCTCGTCGCGGTCCCCATCGGCCCGTGTCAGCGTGATCGAGCCCGAGAGCCGCGCCTGCACGCCGGACACGCCTGGCCAGGTCGCCACCTGCGCCGCCATCGACGCCTCGAACGGCGCGCCCGCCTGCTGCACCAGCCGCACGTCCACCGCGCCCATGAGCCGCGTGAGCCGCGTCTCCAGGTTGGTCTGCGCCGTCTGCAGTCCGCTGCTCACCGCCGTCACCAGCGACGTGGCGAGCGCGATGGACGTGGCCAGCAGCGCGGTTCTAGCGGGACGCGCGGAGAGTGTCCGCCACGCGAACCGCCAACTGGGAAGGATCCATTGCATCGACGGAAAGACTCCCGGCCACGCGGCCGTCCTGCAGCACATGCACCTGACTGCAGTGCGCCGCGGCTTGAGGTTCATGCGTGACCATCAGCACCAGCATGTTGCGCTGGCCCGCGACATCGGCGAGCAGTCGCCACAGGCGGTCGCTCGTCTGGCTGTCCAGGTTGCCGGTGGGCTCGTCGGCCAGCAGCACCGGCGGCTCCTGCAGGAGCGCGCGCGCGATCGCCACGCGCTGCTGCTCGCCGCCCGAGAGCGCGTCAGGCCGGTGATCCATGCGGTCGCCGAGTCCGAGTTCCCGCAGCAATGCCTCCGCCCGGGGCGCGACATCGAGGTGCGCGCGGCCATCCAGCGTCGCGGGGAGCGTCACGTTTTCCAGCGCGTTCAGCGTGGGCAGCAGGTTGAAGCCCTGGAACACCACGCCGGATCGGCGGCGCCGATGCAGCGTGAGCTCGTGCTCGCTCAGGCCCGCGAGGGATGCGCCACCCACCTCGATCTCGCCCTGATCCGCGGCATCCAGACCCGCAAGCAGGTGCAGCAACGTGCTCTTGCCGCTTCCCGAAGGCCCCATGATCGCGTGGAAGCCCGGGCCCTCGATGTCCAGGTCCACGCCGCGCAGGGCGTGCACATCGCGGGCCCCCATGCGGTAGGCCTTGTGCACCCCACGCACGCGCACCCTGCAGGCGCGCGAAGCGGCGGGATCAATGGACGGCATGCTTGCTGTCGTAGGTGGCCGCGTCCATCAGCTTCGACAGCGGCGAGGCGTCGGTCACCTGCAGCTTCACCAGCCAGCCCTTGCCGAACGGATCGCTGTTGAGCAGCGACGGGTCCTTCACGGCGGCATCGTTCACGGCAGTGATCGTGCCGGCGACCGCGGCGTAGATCTCGCTCGTGGTCTTCACGCTTTCCACTTCGCCGACGGTCTCGCCGGCCTTCACGGCGGTGCCCACCGGCTTCAGCTGGACATAGGTCACGTCGGTGAGCTCGTTCGCGGCGAACTGGGTGATGCCCATCGTGACTTCCTGCGCTTGGGCAAGGAACCACTCGTGCGAATCGGAAAATCGGCAGGTGCTGGGACTGGACATGGGGGCCTCCGTGGAGCGGGGATGATAGGGGCCCTTTGGCACCGTGCTATCTTCGGGTCAACCCATGCAGGCCCAAATGCTTCTCGCTTTGTCGGCCGGATCGCTGCGGGGTGCGCTCACGCGAGCGAAGTCCCCGCTGGCGCTGCATGAACTTCCGGCTTTCGTGCGTGAGGAACTGGATCTTCGGGGCCTGAACATTCCCACCGACCTGCTGGCCGGCCGTCCACCGGCCGATCTGGACAAGATCCGCGACCGTGCGGATCGGGTGGGCTGCCCGTGCCTGATGCTGATGGAGACCGATCCGCTCGACCTGGCCGGCGCCGACGCCAAGCAGTCCGCCGCGATGGAGCGCCTGCGGCGGCTGGGCACCGCGGCACACCGGCTGGGGTGCGCGTTCGTGGGTCTGAAGCTGAAGGACATCGCCTCGCCCGCGCAGATGGACCGCGTGGCCACGGGTCTGCGTGCCGCGCTGTCCGAGATGGATCGCTGGGAGGTGAACCTGCTCCTGCAGCCTCATGGCGGCCTGCTGGAGAAGGGCGAGCCGCTGGTGGAACTGGTCAAGAAGGTCGGCGGGTTCCGGATCGGTGCGCTTCCGTCGTTCCTCCATGCCCACCAGTCCGGGCAGATGCGCGACATGCTGCGACGCCTTGCGCCCTACGCCCAGGCGATGATCGCGGAGATCCGCGGCTTCGACGCCAAGGGCGAGCACGCCGACTGGTCGCTGGAATCCTGCATCGAGACGCTGCGCGCGGTGGGCTTCAGCAACATGCTCAGTCTGGAGTGGTCCGGCAAGGCCGATGGCGTGAAGCACCTGATTCGCGCGCGCGAGGTCCTGACCGAGGCGCTGCGTGCCACCGAGGCCGCGCAGCCCGAGGAAGAGGAGGCCGCATGAGCGGGCCCGGACTGGTCATCACGATCGACGGGCCCGCAGGAACCGGCAAGAGTTCCGTCGCGCACCGCCTGGCGCAGCGGCTGGGCCTGGAATTCCTGGATACCGGCGCGATGTACCGCGCCGCCGCGCTGCTTGCGCTGGAGCAGGGCCTGTCGCCCGACGGCGGTCCCGGGCTGGCGGCCGCGGTGGAGCGGACACCGCCTCGATTCGACTGGTGCAGCAGTCCGCCGCGCATGATGCTGGGAGGCCGCGACGTGAGCGAGCGCATCCGCGAGGCCGACGTGACCGGCATCGTCTCGCGGGTGGCCGCGTGTCCCGAGGTGCGTCGACAGATGGTCGTGTCGCAGCGAGCCGCCGCCGCCGCGCATCCGCGGCTGGTGACCGAGGGTCGCGATCAGGGCAGTGTGGTGTTCCCCGATGCGCCGCTTCGCATCTACCTCGATGCGGCGCCGCATGTGCGCGCGCGTCGGCGGGCGGAGCAGTTGCGCGCGTCGGGTCGACCGGCCAGCGAACTCGAGATCCTGCAGGGCATCCTGGAGCGCGACCGGATCGACTCGGGCCGCAGCGAGGGTCCGCTGCGCGTGCCCGTGGGGGCCGAGTGCGTCGACACGAGTGAACTCGATCTGGATGGCGTGGTGGAGCGGCTGGAGGCGCTGGCGCGCGTGCGACTGGGCGAACGCCTGGCGGTGCCTGCCGCGGCGAGCCGCCCGTGACCGGAGGCGACCTGGCCCGGCGTGCGCCCGGCAAGACACGGATGCAGGGCTTCTGGTGGGATGTCGCGGAACGCACCGCCGAACTGATCGTTCGAACGCTCTGGACGGTCCGCGTGGACGGGGTGCACCATGTGCCACGCACGGGCCCGTTCATCGTGGTGAGCAATCATGAGAGCTACCTCGATCCGGTGCTCAACGGCATCGCGGCGCGCGACCGGCAGGTCGGCTATCTGGCCAAGAGCGAGCTCTTCTCGTTCGGGCCCTTCGGACGCCTCATCGCCTCGTTCGGCGCCATTCCGCTGAAGGAGCGTTCCGACATGGCGGCCATGCGCGTGGCGATCGCGGAACTGCAGGCCGGACGGTGCATCGTGATCTATCCCGAGGGCGGTCGCTGCAGCGCCGGCGAGATCGAGACATTCCAGCGTGGCGTGGCGCTGATCGTGCGGCGCACGAAGGTGCCGGTGGTGCCCATGGCGATCGAGGGCGCGCACCACGTGTGGCCACCCACGCGCAAGCTGCCCAAGCCGCTGGGGGGACTCTCCGTGCTGGTGGGTGCGCCGATCGCCGCCGCGGCCCTGCTTGCCGAGCCCGACGACGGCATCGGACGTCTGGAGTCCGAGGTGCGCAGGCTGCAGTCGGTGCTGCGCGAACGGGAGCGCGCGCGTGGCTGAGCGTGCGCGCGAAAGGCAGGGGCCGCGTGAGGCCGCGGCCGCGGTGGCGGCGCGACTGGAGTCCGCGGGTTTCACGGCCTATTTCGCTGGCGGGTGCGTGCGCGACGAGTTGATGGGGCATGCGCCCGCCGACTACGACGTGGCCACCAACGCCACGCCCGACCAGATCCGCGGTCTCTACGCGGGCGCGCGTGGCGTGGGCGAACACTTCGGCGTGATGCTGGTTCGTCAGGGCGGTCGCACCATCGAGGTGGCCACCTTTCGCGGCGAGGGGGTGTACGCCGATGGACGGCGGCCCGGCCACGTGGAGTTCAGCGACGAGCGCACCGACGCGTTGCGCCGCGACTTCACGATCAACGGCCTCTTCATGAAGCCGGCGACCGGCGAGGTGATCGACCATGTGGGAGGGCGCACGGATCTCGCCTCCCGGACCCTGCGCGCGATCGGAAACGCCGACGCGCGCCTGGAGGAGGATCGCCTGCGCCTGCTGCGCGCGGTGCGCTTCGCGGCGCGATTCGGATTCGAGATGGAGCCGGCCACGCGCGAGGCGGTGCGTCGTCACGCGCCCGAGCTTCGCGGCGTGAGCCGTGAGCGCGTGGGTCACGAGGTTCGCCGGATGCTCGCGCATGACTCGCGCGCCGTGGCGATCGGCCTGATCGAGACGCTCGGGCTCGCGCCGGCCACGCTGCTCGAGGAGGGTGCCTGCGACCTTGCGCGCGTGCGTGCGCTGGCCGCCGATGCGTCGGTGCACGCGGCGCTGGCCGCGTGGATGCTCGACCGGGCCCATGCGCTGCCGTGGCCCGAGCGCCTGTCGCGATGGACCGCGGGGCTCATCCTGTCGAACGCCGAGGTGGACGCCGTCGCCGCCGCGCTTCGGGCGCGCGATGCCCTGCGAGAGCGGTGGGATGGCCTCGGCGTCGCCGGGCGCAAGCGGTTGGCCGCAGGACCGGGTTTCGAGGACGCGCTTGCGCTCCTGGAGGCCGAGCGCGATGCGCGCGCCGCGGGGATCCGGGCCACCGTGGCCGAGCTCGCCCGCACCGGCCTTGCGCCGGTGCCCCTGGTGGACGGGCACGCGCTTCAGGCGCTGGGCCTCACGCCGGGTCCGTCCTTCCGGCGCATCCTGGACGCCGTCTACGACGCGCAGCTGGAGGGGCGGGTTGGCACCCTGGAGGAAGCCCGGAAACTCGCGCTGCAGGTCGCTTCGGGGGCGCAGGGATGACGATCCGCGGACATATACTCCGCCGTCCATGCGCCTCCTCGCCACCCTGATCGCGTTCGTGCTCGCGCCGATCGTCGTCGCGGACACTCCCTCGCCCATGCAGGCCGACCAGAAGGACCCGGCCAAGCCGCCGAAGATCTACGTGATCCCCTTCGGCATGGACGGCAAGGGCCAGATCGGCACCGACATCCACTCGTCGATCTACGAGAAGGTCGCCAAGGACGTGAAGGCGAAGAAGCCCGACCTGCTGATCCTGAAGCTGGAGAGCTACGACCGCAAGCGTCGCGACTGGCTGGGTGACGACACCAGCCGCGAGGAGATCGGCCGTTTCGACCGCGAGGACGCCCGCAATCTTCGCCGCCTGTTCACCGAGGAGCTCGGCGACATTCCGCAGGTCATGTGGGTGAAGGACTCGGTCGGTTTCGGCACCGTCTTCGCGCTCGCGTGGCCGCACATGTACACCGCCGGCGACGCGCGCCTGTACGGGCTGGCGCGGGCCAACGAGTTCACGCAGCATCCGGACAAGGAAGTGCAGCGCAAGTTCGAGGCGGCCTTCATCAGCATCGTGAACGGCTTCCTCAAGGAGGGCGGACACTCCGACGTGCTGGGGCTCTCCATGATCCGTCCCGAGAAGAAGCTGAGCGTCACCTTCAAGGGACGCGAGATCGAGTGGCTGCCCGACACTTCCGGACAGATCGTGGTCGACGGAGACGAGGCACGCGTGGCGAATTTCGACGCGCGTCTGGCCGAGGATCTGGGCCTTTCGCGCGGCACGGCCGACTCGATCGAGGATCTCATGTTCCAGCTCGGCTACCGCGAGTGGGACGATTCCCTCACGAAGGAGCAGGACGGTACCAAGCTCGTCGGCGACTACATCAAGGGCTGGCGGGCCGCGTGGACCGACAGTCTGAAGGCGTGGGGCGAGTACGAGCAGAACAGTGGCGGCGACAGCAGGGCGATCGCCCGCGCCATCAAGGCGCTCGAGCAGGTCAAGGCCGCGATGAACAAGTATCCCGCCGTCGAGATGCGCTGGAAGATCCGGTCCGGCGGCGGCCTCGACAAGATCGCCGTGGACGGTCTCATCAAGCAGCTGCGCGAGCGCAGCAAGGGTGCCGGCGGTTCCGGCGGCGCCTCCGGAGGCAAGGGTTCATGAACATCATGCGCATCATCACCGTTTCATTCGTCGCGTTGGCCCTCGCATCGGTGACGTGGGCGCAGGCGCCCGCGCTCAAGCCCGCCACCAAGCCGGCCGCGAAGCCCGCGGCGCCCGCGGCCGCCGACGCCAAGCAGGGCGCGGGCGACGCCGCGTCCAAGCAGCGCCAGGTCTTCATCCTGAAGCAGAGCGGCATGGTGGGCGTGGGTCTGCGCGCCGCCGAGATGGAGAAGGTCGAGAAGGCCGCCGACAAGTTCGGTCCGGGCCAGATCATCGTGCTCCACATCAATTCCGGCGGCGGTCTCGTGACCGAGGCCGACGAGATCGACAAGGTGCTGAACCGCGTGCGCGAGAAGCACCGTCTGGTCGCCTGGATCGAGGAGGCGATTTCCGCCGCGGCCGTGACCGCGATGCACTGCCGCGAGATGTACTTCATGAACCTGGGCTCGCTGGGCTCCGCCACCATGTTCAGCGGCGACAAGAGCATCGAGGGGGCGCAGCTCGAGGCCTGGCTTCGCCGCATCTCCGAGATCGCCGAGGCGGGCGGCCGCAACGGCCACCTGGCCAAGTGCATGGTGTACTCGCCGCTCGTGGTCAGCTACACGCGCGATCCGAAGACCGGCAAGGTCACGTTCTTCGAGGATGGCAGCGGCGAGAAGATGCTGTCCGACGAGAAGGACAACCTCACCCTGACCGCGGATCAGGCCTTCGAATGCGGGTTCAGCCAGGGCACGGCGAACACGCAGGAGGAGCTCTTCGAGAAGATGCAGCTGAAGCCCGGCACCTTCGTGGTGAACGAGGAGGGCCGCAAGATCGGCGACACCTGGGAGAAGACCCTGGCGAACGCCGAGAAGCAGCGCCGCGTGATCATGCAGGACTGGAACCTGGCCGGCGATGGCGTGAAGGGCCTGGCGAAGCGGATCGAGCTCTGCAAGAGGATGCAGGACGTGTGGAAGCGCGCCGAGCCGGTGGCGATGGGCTACGAGGGCGGTGGTCCGCTGTTTCCCCCCGACGTGGAGGGTGTGGCCAGCGATCTCTTCGAGAAGTTCGGAAGCGGTGACGCCAGCAAGTCCAAGCTGGCGATCGAGGCGATCGATCGCGTGATCAAGGAGTATCAGCGGAAGATCGCCGAGGCCAAGAAGTCCGGCGACAACTGAATCCCATGCAGCCCGTCCCCTCGAGCGAATTCCTGGAAGCGGCACCCCGCACCTGGCCGAAGGTGCTGGGAATCCTCGGCATCCTGTGGGGCTTCATCGGAGCCATCACGTCGACGCTGGCCGTCGCCGGCGTGGGTCGTGAGGCGCAGCCCGAGCTCCTGCGGGGCGGTTTCGGGAGCGCCTTGTCCATGGTCGGCCTCGTGCTCGCGATCATGGTGCTGGTGGCGGGCGTGCAACTGCTTCGCAGGCGTGCAAGCGGGGTGGAGCTGCTTCGCGCGTGGGCGCCGCTGACGGCGCTGGTGCAGGGCCTGCTGGTCGTGCTCATGTTCACGCACCGGCCGGAGTTCGAGCGTGCCTATCGCGAGCAGCTGGAGCGTGACCACGAGGCGCGGGCCGCCAAGTCCGGAGAGGCCGCGACGAAGCTGCCCGAAGGCATGGAGAAGGCGATGTTCGCGGTCGGCGCGGCATGCGGTGGCGTGACCGCCATCGTGCCGTCGCTCGTCGTGGCGATCTTCGTGTTCGGTGCGCGCGGCCGCGAGGCCGTCGCCGAATGGTCGGCCGAATCCGCGAACTAGCCCACTTCGCGCCGCTGGAACAGCATCGTGGCGGCGGCCAGGCACATCGCGATCAGCACGAGTCCGTAGGGCAGGGCGTACTGCAGGTAGGCCATGCCGATCGGCTTCTTCTGGGTCACCGCATCGGCAAGCCAGAACACCTGGAAGTTGGGCACCACGGCCTGGAGCGTCTTGAAGATGCCCAGCTCGACATGCGACGCGTCGAGCCAGTGCTGCTGATCGGCGGGCACCTTCGCCAGCGACGCGGTGAGTTGCTCGATGCGACGGGCGAACAGCCAGTCGCTCAGCAGGCCCAGCACGAAGAGACCAAGCACCGAGGCGAGCGTCAGGACCTGCCCCAGTCGCGTGCTCGCGGCCACCGCGATCGCGCCAAGCACCGCCTCGGCCAGCAGCAGCGTGCCGATGGCCTTCCACAGTTCGGGGCGGAAGCTGTTGCTGAGGGTCTCCGAGCCCCACTCCGGCGTGAACAGCATGCTGAGCACGTAGGCCAGCGTGAGCAGGCAGGAGCCGAGCAGGATGAGCGAGGCGGTGAAGTTGCCCCCGTAGAAATAGTTCGCCCATGTCGCCCCGCCGATCGTCAGCAGCAGCGCCAGCGAGCCAAAGGTGAGCACCGGCTGGTGCCACGGGGTTCGGACGGTCGGCAGCGTCCCGTGAAGTTCCACGAGCATGAAGACCACGCTCAGCCACAGCGTGATGGCCGTGATCGCCAGCACCACCCCGCCGTACTTGCCCAGCACGAACACCGGCCGAGGCACGGGCTTGCTGACCACGGTGAGAACCGTCCGATTCTCGATTTCCCGGTTCACCACGCCCGCCGCCAGAAACGCGGCCAGGATCGCGCCACAGGTGAAGATGGTCGACAGGCCGATGTCGATGAACATCCGCTGGTCGTCCTGCATGGTGAAGGCCGCGAAGGGGTTCGACAGCACGATCAGCAGGGTGCCGATCACGATCATCACCAGCGCGACCGGCTGGCGGATGCATTCAAGGAAGGTGTTTCTCGCGATCGCGAAGAACTGCTCGAGCCAGGCCATGGGGGGACTCCGGGCGAAAGGGTAGCCATCCGCGCCGAACCCGACCCGACCTTGGAAGTAGGGGGCCCCCACCGTCGACGCCGACGAACGGCACTGGCTACCATGACGCTCCCCACGGAACTCCGCCATGCGGATTGATCACGTCGCATACCACAAGGCTGCCCGCGTCGCGCTGTTTGGCCTGCTCCTCCAGCTGGCCATGGGTCTCGTCATGCTCATCTTCGGCCGCTCGGCCGGGGACACGGGGCTCGAGGTGGCCAGCACCTATGCGCTGCCGGGCATCCTGGTGTGGGGCGCCTTGGCGCTGGTCTTCCACCAGCATCGGCTGGAGCGCCTGGAGGCGATGGAGCGCGAGGAACTTGCCGCCACGCGTGGCGATGCCTCGATCTTCGAGCGTTCCACGCCGGATCAGGACGCCGCGGCCCGCCGTCTGCGCCAGATGCACCAGTGGCTGATGCCGGCGGTCAGCCTGGGCGTCGCTGCGGTGCTTGCGAGTTTCGGCGTCTGGAACTGGTCTCGCCTGCGCGACATGCAGGACCCCGGACCGGACGGTGCCACGTTCGGCATCGGTGGTGCGCTTGGCTGGCAGCTTGCGGTGTGTCTCGCGATCGCGCTCGCGGCGTTCATCCTGGCGCGCTTCGTGGCCGGCATGTCGCGGCAGCCCGCGTGGCAGAACCTTCGCGGCGGCGCCGGATACATGGTCGGCACGGCGCTCACCATGCTGGCGCTGGCGGTTGGCATCATCTTCCAGGTCTTCCAGAAGCCCGGCGTGCTGGAGTGGGCCACGTTGGGCGTGGCTGGATTCCAGGTCGCGTTGGCGGCCGAGATTCTGCTGAACTGGGTGCTGAATCTCTATCGGCCACGTCGGGTGGGCGAGGTGCCGCGTCCGGCGCTCGACAGTCGCGTGCTGGGTCTGCTGGCGGCGCCCGACAACCTGGTGCGCGGCATCAACGAGGCCGTCAACTACCAGTTCGGCTTCGACATCACGAGCAGCTGGGGCTACAAGCTCATGCTTCGCAGCGTGGGCGCGCTGGCCGCACTGTCGCTGGTGGCGCTCGTGCTGCTCAGCTCGATCGTGGTGGTGGGGCCCGGCCAGCAGGCGATCCGCCTGCGCGGTGGCCGCATCGTGGGCCAGGTGCATCAGGGCGAGGTGATGTGGAAGTGGCCGTGGCCGATCGAGACCTCGGAGGTGATCGAGATCTCGCAGATCCGCGCGCTTCCGCTGCAGGCCGCACCCGCCCGAGTGGGCAAGGTGAACCTGTGGGGCGACCTGTCGACCGACGAGAATCGCCGCCCGTTCATCGTGGCCGCGCCCAAGCTTCGCGAGGAAGTCCGCCGCGATCTTGGCCGGACGACGGCCGAGGAGATGCCCGCGGGCGTCGAGAACGAGGAGCAGGTACGCGGCATCAGCAGCACCTTCTCGCTGGTCGACGCCGACCTGGTGCTGAACTGGCGCGTGCGCGAGAGCGGCGCGCTGGACTGGCTGGCCTTCGCCAGCGACGCGCGCGTGCGCAAGGCGGGCCTGGAGGTGCGCGAGGTGGCGCTCCGCGAGATCGCGCGACGCGAGGTCACGCAGTTCCTCTCCACGCAGCCCCTCGACGAGGTGCTGAGTCCCAGCGGGACGCAGCTGGCCACGGCGCTGCGCGAGCGCCTGCAGGCGACCTTCGATGCGCAGCGCACCGGCGTGGAGGTGGTGAGCATCCAGATCCCCGCGCTTCGCCCGCCAGGCGACGCCGCCCCGCTCTACGAGGAGTTCTCGATCGACGTGCAGAACGCGCGCAAGGTGGTCGAGGAGGCGCAGCGCACGATCGGGGCGAACCTGGCGCGCATGCTGGGCGATTCGCGGCTGGCCGAGCCGCTGGTGGCCGCGATCGAGGACTGGCGCGCGGCGCTGCGCGAGAAGGGCGAAGCCGACGATGCCACGCGACAGGCGCGACTGAAGGTCGAGCGCATGATCGCCGAGACGCGCGGCCAGGTCGCCACCGTGATCAAGCAGGCGCGTTCGCGCCGATGGGCGCTTCACATGGAGGCGCGGCGCACGGCCAGCGACGTGCTGGGTCAGGCCGCCGCGTATCGCGCGGCGCCGGAGCTCTTCATGCAGCGCCGCACGATGGAGACGCTGGCCGGATCGCTGGCGGGCGTGCGGCAGAAGTACGTGCTGGGCGTGGACCCCTCGAAGGTGCGGGTCGACATCCAGATGCAGCAGCCTGACAGCGGCCTGAACCTGGCCGACTACCTGGAGAAGAAGGAATGAGCCACCTGCGGAGGAACCTGCCGTGACCAAGACCCTTCCCGTGCTCACCGGCGCGGTGATCGTGGTGGTGCTGATGCTGTTCAACACCACCTACACGGTGAACTACCACGAGGTCGCCGTGGCGACGCGCTTTGGCAAGCCCTCGGGCGTCGTTCGCGATCCCGGCATGCACTTCAAGGCGCCGTTCTTCATCGACGGCGTGACCAAGATCGACACCCGCCAGCAGCTCAGCGAGAGCAACCTCGAGACCGTGCTCACCAAGGACGGCCAGCAGGTCGTGGTGAAGGCGTTCATGCTCTGGCGCGTGGATCCGAAGGGCGATTCGGCCCTCAAGTTCTTCACGAGCTATGGCACGCTCGAGGCTGCCAGCCGGGAGATCGAGACGCGTCTGAACGCCAGCATCCGCGGCGCGGTGGGCCAGTTCGCCTTCGGCGACCTGATCGGCGCGCGCAGCCGCCTGCCCGACGCCGAGAAGGCGATCGTCGCGGACCTGCAGCGCAATCCCATGGACGGCATCGAGCCGGTCACGGTGGGCCTGAGCCAGATCGTGCTGCCGCCGAAGACCAGCATCGCCGTGATCAAGCGCATGAGCGCCGTGCAGGAGACCCTGGCGAACCTCGAGGAGAGTCGCGGCCAGGCCGAGGCCGACGCCATCAAGAGCATGGCCGCCACGCAGGCGGACACGATCCGCAACTTCGCCGAGCAGTGGGCGGCCGAGATCGAGGCCGTGGGCAACACCGAGGCCACGCGCTACTACGAGCAGATGAAGAACGAGGCCGACCTGGCGATCTTCCTGGCGTGGCTCGACACGCTGAAGACCAGCCTGTCCGGCAGCACCACCTTCGTGACGGACATGACGAAGGCACCGTTCCACATGATCGACCTGGACGCACCGACCAACGAGAAGGGCATTCCGCAGCCCAAGTCGGGCATGACGCAGGGGAATCGTTGATGGCCGACGTGGACCTCGAGGATCAGGAGCGCGACGACGCGCCGCGCCGCGAGGCGAGCGCGCAGCTGCAGGTCGCCGAGCCGATCGCCGCCGAGGCCGCGATTCGGCAGGCGATGGATCCGGCGAACCAGAGCCTGGGCGAGGCGCTGAAGCTCAGCTACCGCCTGCTGCAGTTCGCGATCCTGGGCCTCCTCGTCACGTTCCTGTTCTCCGGATTCCAGACGGTGAAGGAGGGCTTCAGCGGCGTGAAGACCGTCTTTGGCCGGATCGTCGGCGATCCCGGCACCGAGGCGCTCGCGCCGGGCCTGACGCCGTTCTGGCCGTACCCCGTCGGCGAGATCACCTCGTTCGAGGTGCGTCGCACGGTGGACCTCCGCCGCGAGTTCTGGCCGCGGCCGAACCGCAATCTGACCACCGAGCAGGCCGTGGAGGCCGCCGACAACACGCAGCCCCTGAAGCCGGGCCCCGAGGGTGACGGCTCGCTGATCACCGGCGATGGCGATCTGGCGCACGTGCAGGTCACGGCGGAGTACACCGTCGAGGATCCGGTCCGCTTCCTGCAGGCGATCGATCTGGAGCAGGCGGATCGACTGGTCCGCGTGGCGTTGCAGCGTGGCGTGGTGGTGGCGGGGGCCCGCATGACGCTGCCCGAGCTGGTGGAGCAGCGCGAGCAGCCCGCGCAGGCGATCCAGGCCGAGGCGCAGCGCGTGCTTGACGACATGGCCAGCGGCATCACGCTGGCCCGCGTGACGTTGCCCGAGCGCAGTGCCCCGTTCGCGGTGCGCAACGAGCTGGGGCGCGTGCAGCGGAACCGGGAAGACGCCAAGACCGCCGTGGACAGGGCGCGTCAGGACGCGACCGCCTCGCTGCTGGCCGCCGCGGGGCCTCGATACGAGGAATTGCTGACGATGATCGATGCCTACGAGGCGGCGCTCTCCGCGAACGACCTGCCCGGGGCGGACGCGATGCTGAAGCGGCTCGGCGAGCGCCTGGAGTCGAAGGACATCGCGGGCGGCGCAAGCCTGGTGGTCAATCGCGCGAAGGCCTACCAGGGCGCGGTGGCCAGCGAACTTGGCAAGGAACTCCGGCGCATCGAGGGCCTTCGCGAGACGTTCGCGCAGAACCCGCGCCAGCTGGCGCGCCAGCTCTGGCTCGAGACGGTGCGCTCCGTGCTGGCGAACGGTCAGGCCGAGGTCTTCTCGCTGCCGCCGGGCATGGAGTTGAGCCAGCTCAGCATCGCCAGCAGTCCCGACGTGATGCAGGTGCGCCGCAACGCCGAGGTGGAGCGAAAGAAGCGGTTGCGCGAGATGTCGGAGAGCGCGATGCCCACCTGGAACATCGGCGTGCGTCAGATCATGATCGACCAGGCCGGTCGCCGGCTTGATTCGCAGGGCCAGCGGGGCCAGGGCCGGGAGAACAAGTGACCGAATCGCCACACGGCCTTCCAGCGGTCGAAGCCGTCGGCCTGACCAAGGTCTTCAGCGACTTCTGGTTCCGTGCGCGCGCGGTGGCGGTGGACGCCATCGACTTCCGCATCGAGCCGCACGAGATCTTCGGACTGCTCGGCCCCAACGGCAGCGGCAAGAGCACCACCATCAAGATGATCCTGGGCCTGCTGCGCCCCACGCGCGGCCGCCTGCAGGTGCTGGGCCACGAGCCCGAGGACGTGCGCGTGAAGTCGCGCATCGGCTACCTGCCGGAAGAGAGCTACCTGTACCGCTTCCTGAATCCGCTCGAGACGCTGGACTACTACGCGAAGCTGTTCGGCCTGGACCGCTCCACGCGCAAGCGCCGCTGCGGCGAGTTGCTCGAGATGGTCGGCCTGAATCAGGTCGGACACCGACCGGTGGGCGAGTTCAGCAAGGGCATGGCGCGGCGTCTGGGACTGGCGCAGGCCCTCATCAACGATCCGGAGTTCCTGATCCTGGACGAGCCCACGAGCGGCCTGGACCCGATCGGCACGCGGCAGGTGAAGGACCTGCTGATCGAGCTCGGCCGTCGCGGCAAGACCATCCTGCTGTCCAGCCACCTGCTGGCCGACGTGGAAGACGTCTGCGACCGCATGGTGGTGCTCTACGGCGGACGCATTCGCGCCGAGGGCACGGGTGACACGCTGCTGGCGGACACGGGTCGGACCGTGATCGAGACACCGCGCCTTCGGCCCGAGACGATCGAGCGCGTGCGTCGCACCATCGCGGAGTCCGAAGGTGCCGCGGTCGAGAGCGTGCACGCGCCGCGACAGCGTCTCGAGGACCTGTTCATGAAGATCGTGGAGCAGGCGCGCGCCGAGCAGGCTTCCACCAGCGGCGCCCTGCATGGCGGACGCGTGGCCGAGTTCCTTGCCGCCGAACCCGAGGGCACCGATGTGGTGCGCTCGCTCGCCGAGGATCGTCCGGCGCCCGCGCCAGTGCCGACGAAGCCCCCCCAACCGGCGGCGCCCGACCTGTCCGAGCTGCTCTCCGGACCTTCGCAGCCCACCGCACCCCAGCCCCCGCGCACCGCCAAGCCCGAGGCGCCGAAGGGTCCAGTGGATCGCGGTCTTCTGGATCGGCTGGTGGATGGCGACGAGGGTCGCTCGACATGAGCGAGCTGGCGCCGCAGCTGCGCGCTCGCCTTCGGGACGCGCTGGAGCGGCGTGTGGTCCGGTGGTGGATCACCGCCGTCCTCGTCGTGCTCGTTGGATCGATGGCATCGCCCTTCATCGTGGCGGCGGCACGGCTCCAGGGTGAACGCGACGCGATCGGGACCACGCTTGCGGCGGCCAATCTGGAGGACCGCGACGCCGCGGCCGTGGCGCTTGCCGAGCGCGGCGAGGTCGCGCTGTTCGGCGAGACCCTGTCGAGTCCGCGGCTGAAGCAGATCGGCCGGGATCTGTTCGACACCAAGGGTCGCGTGGTCGACATTCCGCTTGTGGTCGAGGTGCTGGTGATGCCGCGCTATCCGTCGTGGGCGCCGGCCTATCTGGTCGAGACGCCGTGGATGCCCTTCGGCATCGCGCTGGCGATCCTGGCCGCGGCGGTGGGGTCGGTCTGGCTTGGATTCTTCCCCGGCTTCATGGGCGTGGCTGCGGGCACCACGGCCTTGTCGGCGCTGGGACTTGCCATGGGCCGACCGTCGGTTGCCTTCGTGGCCACGGGGATGGCCGGTCTGGTGGTGACCTTCACGCTGCTCATGCGCCTGCTGCTGGTGGCGCTGGGGGGCCGCGCGGGCTGGATGGCCGTGGCGCAGACCGTGGTGCGCGAGGCCGTTCGTCTTCGCATCAGCCTGGGCTTCATCGTCACGGTGCTGGTGGTGCTGCCCTTGATCCCGGTGTTCATCGATCCGGCCTCGCCGCTGCGCTACCAGATCCAGACCTTCATGGCCCGCAGCCTGGACCTGGCCTACGTGTGCGCCGCGTGCATGACGCTCATGCTGGGGTGCGCCACCGTGGCCTTCGAGATCCGAGACCGGCAGGTGTGGCAGCTGCTCACCAAGCCGCTGGACCGCTTCAGCTACCTGCTGGGCAAGTGGGCTGGCATCGTGGGACTGAACGTGGTGCTGCTGCTGGTGACCGGCGTGGGCATCTTCCTGTTCGTGCAGTCGATGCGCGCCCGGCCGGCGCTGGACGAGCTGGACGCGATCGCGGTGCGCGACGAGGTGCTGGCGGCGCGCGACAGCAGCGAGCCCATCTACACCCGACTCACGCGCGAGCAGCTGCAGGCTGCGGTCGACGCCACGATCGAGTCGGACGCGGCGCTGAAGCAGGACATCCAGGATGGGCGTCGCAAGCTCGAGGACGTGCGCCGCGAGGTGAGCACCGAGAACCAGAAGGAGCATCTGGCGTCGCAGCGGCAGGTGGCGCCGGGCGAGAGCCGCGCGCTCGTGTTCCCCGGGCTCGGCAGCGCGCGCGCCATGGGCGGGACCATGGTGCTGCGCTTCGTGATGCACGCCGGCGCAAGCGATTCGCACAGCGTCTACCCGATCCTGTTCCGCTTCAAGGACGGCTCGTGGATCGACCGCAAGTTCGTGCCGGTGCAGGCAAGCACCATCACGCTTCCCGTGGACCTGATCGACGAGCAGGGACGGCTGCAGATCGAGTTCATGAACGTCTCCTACGACGCGAAGTCGAGGGAATTCGCGCCCGGTCCCACGACCTTCAACTGGGACCAGGACGCCGTGCAGGTGCTCTATCGCGTCGGTGGGTTCGAGGGCAACTACCTGCGCGCGATGTCGGTGAACCTGGTGAAGCTGTCGTTCCTGGCCATGCTGGCGGTGTGCAGCGCCACGATCCTGAGCTTCCCGGTGGCGTGCCTGCTCTCGTTCGGCATCTTCCTGGCGGGCAGCATGAGCCCGTTCCTTGCGGACAGCCTCAGGTATCCCATCGTGGAACTGGGCGAGGGCCCCATCGGCCAGGTCGTGCGCGAGATCATCCTCGGGCTTGCCGCCGGCATGGAGATGCTGCTTCGGCCGTTTGGCCAGACCGGCGCGAACGACGCGCTGGTGCGCGGCATCAACGTGGGCTGGGGCCTGGTGATCGAGGCCCTGGGCGTGATCGGGCTTGCATGGACGGGCCTCACGCTGGTGATCGGCTGGGCCGCGTTCCGCAGGAAGGAGCTGGCCATCTACTCCGGCCAGGGCTGATCGATGCGTGAGCGCCTGATCCAGCTGGTGTGCGTGGTGCTGATCCTGGTGGGCGGCGTGGCGAACGCGCGCCTGGTGCCCACGCTGCTCGACATCGCGCGCTCGCAGGGCTTCCGCTACACCAGCGACCCGATCGAGGGCGCGCCGCCGATCGTGGCGATCGGCACGGCGATCGGAGCGCTGCGGGGACTGATCGCGAACTATCTCTGGATCAAGCTGCAGCAGCAGAAGGACGAGGGCCTCTTCTACGAGGCCATGGCCGACGCGGACCTGATCACCAAGCTGCAGCCGCGCTTCGCCGAGGTGTGGGGCTTCCATGGCCACAACATGGCCTACAACATCAGCGTGCTCACCAACACGCCCGAGGAGCGCTGGGCGTGGGTGAACGCGGGCATCGATCTGGTGCGCAACCGCGGCCTTCGCTACAACCCCAACGACCTGGGCCTGAACAAGGAACTGGCGTTCTGGTTCGCGCACAAGATCGACGGCGTGGCGGATGACGCCCACCTGCACTACAAGCGCGAGTTCGCGAAGGAGTGGCAATTCCTGCTGGGTGAGCCGCCCGCCGATCAGGCCGATCGCGAGAAGTGGCTGCGCCTGATCGCCGATGCGCCCAACTCCGTCGAGGAGCTGGAGGCGCGCTATCCCGACGTGAAGGAGCTGGAGCGTCGCCTCACCGACGAGCTGTCGCCCTTCGATCGCCGTTTCGCGTTCCGACTGGATCGCGACTTCCTGATCAACGTTGGGCGGTGGATGTCGAGCAAGAATTCGCCGTACGCCAAGATGCTGGGCCTGGAGAAGCGGTTCGTGCAGAACGATCCGGTGTACGCGGCCTTCGATCGCGTGCTGGGCGACCCCGCGATGGCTCCCGCGCGCGATCGGCTGATCGCCTTCCTGCGCAAGAAGGTGCTGCGCGAGGACTACAACATGGATCCCGCGCTGATGGCCGACTACACGCGCGACTGGGGTCCCTTCGACTGGCGACATCCGCAGTCGCACGCGTTCTACTTCAGCAAGCTCGGCTCCGAGGTGGGCGCCAAGCGCTACGGCGACGTGGAAGACGTGTACAAGGTGCTGAACAACGACCGGCTCACCATCCAGGCCATGCAGGCGCTGAACCACAGCGGCCTGATGGGCGTGGATCCCTTCAGCACCGACAACCCCACGCGCATGCATGACAACCGCTGGATCAAGCCGATCGAGCGGTACTTCCGCGAGCTGTATCAGAAGCACTACAAGGTGCGCGGCGCGGGTGGCGACACCTTCATCGACTTCCACGAGAACTTCATGGCGCAGGCCATCCGCCAGCTGTACCGCTCCGGCGACCTGGAGGGTGCCGAGGAGATCCTGAAGCATCTGGACGAGATGTACGGCAAGGGCGGCCTGATTCCCAGCGACAAGTACAGCATGCCGCTCGAGGAATTCGTGCGCTCGAACACCTATGGCGAGTACGAGATGGTGCCGGACGTGGCGCGCACCGACGTGTACGCGGCGCTGCAGCGCGGCTTCCGCGAGGGGCTGCTGCTTGGCCGCAAGAAGGTGATGGACGACGCGATCAAGTTCGCCAAGGAGCTCACCGAGTACTTCCAGAGCACGCGCTACACCGACTTCGTGAACAAGTTCGGCGAGAAGCGCATGGCCGACCTGGTGGACGATCTTCGCGGCAGCGTGGGCACCGTCTTCACGCAGCTGCTGCTGGACCGCAACCAGCCGCTGCTCGACAGGCTGGTGATGTACAACCGCGCCGCCGAGGAGCAGCGCCGCATGGTGTTCGACGCCGTGCGGCAGCCGCTGGCCGCCGAGCTGGCCGAGGGCCCGCTGGGCAGCGTGTACGCGATCGAGCAGGTGCTGCCCGAGCCTCCGGACATGGAGCGGTATCGCGAGGCGCAGGCCGCGGAGGCGCGTCGCCGCGAGGCCGAACGCGAGGAACAGAACCGCGCGAAGGCGATGCACAAGTGATGCGACATCTTCCACCCGCCATCCTGGCCATCGGACGCAACTATCCCGAGCACGCCCGCGAGATGGGCGGCACGGTCGATCCCAACCCGATCATCTTCCTGAAGAACCCGGCCAGCGTGATCCGCGACGGTGACACGATCGAGATTCCGCCGATCTGCCGCGAGAACGGTCCGCAGGTGGACTTCGAGGGCGAGCTGGCGATCGAGATCGGTCGCGATTGCCGCGACGTGGCCGAGTCCGACGCGCTCGCGGTGATCGGCGCCTTTCGCGCGGCCAACGACGTGAGCGCGCGGTGGTGGCAGAAGCAGGGCAGCGGCGGCCAGTTCTGCCGAGGCAAGAGCTTCGACACGTTCTGCCCGCTCTCCGAGCCGATGCCCGCCCTGAAGGTCGCGGACTGGAAGCACCTGCGCCTGCAGACCCGCCTGAACGGCCAGTTGATGCAGGACGCGGTGGCGGGCCAGATGTTCCACGGCGTGCCGCGCATCATCGCCACGCTGAGCCGCGGCATGACGCTGCTCGAGGGCACCATCATCCTCACGGGCTCGCCATCGGGCGTGGGCAGCGCGCGCACGCCGCCGGTGTTCCTGAAGCAGGGCGACGTGGTCGAGGTGGAGATCGCCGGTGTCGGGCGCGTGCGCAATCCGGTGCGCGAACTGCCGTGAGCCGAGCGGGTCCGATCGCGACCGGGTGCATGCTGCTGGTGCGGGGGTATCAGATCGTGCTGTCACCGCTGCTCGGTGGCCGCTGCCGGTTCGCGCCAAGCTGCAGTCACTACGCGATCGAGGCGTTCCAGAGGCACGGCGCCCTGCGGGGGCTGTGGCTCACGATCCGTCGTGTGGGCCGTTGCCATCCCTGGGGTGGCTCTGGCGTCGATCCGGTGCCTTGAGGGCGAGGGCGCCCAGTGGCGGCGCATGCTCGCGCAACGCCGCGCGATATCCCTCGAGCGCGCGCGTCTCGTGAGGTCGCACCTGCACGATCAGGTCCACGCCGGCGGGCAGTTCGCGCTGGTCCAGCCGGAACGACTCGCGGAGCAGCCGCTTGATGCGATTGCGCTTGACGGCGGTGCCCACCCGCCGCGGAATGCTGATGCCAAGGCGCGGATGGGTCAGCCCATTGGCCGCGGCGAGCAGCGTGCCGAAGCCGAGCTCGCGCCGCAGTCGCGCCTCGCGGGCCCGCTTGAAGTCGCGATCCAGCCGAACGCGCATGCGGGCCGAGAAGCGCAGGGCGCTCATGCCTCGCGCTCCAGTTCCTGCTGGTAGCGGCGCAGCAGCGCCTGGCGGCTGATCAGGCCGTGGACGTCGCGTGTCTCCGCGTCCCGCACCACCGGCAGACTCTCCACGTCGTGCCGGCTGAAGCGGTCGAGCGCCACGTCCAGCGTGTCGCCCTCCAGCACGCAGGGCAGGTCGTCGCGCGTGAGCTCCTCCACGGTCAGCAGCGGAATCGCGTCGCGATGCACCAGCGTCTCGCGCAGATCGCGGGCGGTCACCATGCCGCGGTAGTGACCCTCGGGGTCCTGCACGACGAACTCGCCCGCGCCGTGGCGCTCGCTGAGCTCGACCAGACGCTGCGCCGGATCGCCAAGCTGCACCAGCACGGGCCGCGCCAGTTCCAGATCGCTCACGCGCAGCCGGCGCAGCACGGTCAAGTCGCTCATGCTTCCAAGACGGATGCCCAGCGCGGCGAGTTCCGCGGTGTAGATGCTCTCCTTGAACAGCAGGCGCGCCACCATGGTCGAGACGACCGCGGTGAGCATGAGCGGCAGCACCACGCTGTAGCTGTGCGTGAGCTCGTACACCAGCAGCACGCCCGTGAGCGGCGCGTGCGTGCTGCCGGCGATCATGGCGGCCATGCCCATCAGCGCGCAGTGCGCGGGTTCGGGGGCCCAGGAGGGTCCGAGCGCCTGCAACGCCATGCCGAACGCGCCGCCGGTGAACGCACCAAGCAGGAGGCTGGGCGCGAACAGGCCGCCCGCGCCGCCCGAGCCGAGCGTCAGGCACGTGGCGAGCGCCTTCAGCAGACCCGATGCCAGCAGCACAAGCGCGAAGCCGAACATGCTCCAGCCCGACTCGGTGAGCGCCAGCGTGTAGGTGTCATGCGTCATCAGGGCGCGTGCCTCGCCGTAGCCCGCACCGAAGAAGGGTGGCAGGCCGTTCGCCCCGCGCAGCCACAGGTAGCCCGCGCCAAGCGCGGCCAGCAACAGCGCACCGATGGTGGGGCGCAGGTTGCGTGTCACCGGAAGCCGGTGGAAGGCGCGTTCCGCGATCGGCAGCAGCTTGGTGAAGCCGACCGCGCCGAAGCCGCAGAACACGCCGAGCGCGATGAAGAAGGGCGTCTGCCGCAGCGAGAAGAACTCCGACGCATCGCGGAAGAAGTCGGGACCCACGCCGAACAGGGGTTCCTGCGAGCCCAGCAGCGTCTGCGCCGTGGCGGCGCTGACCACGCTGGCCACCACGATTGGCGTGAAGGTGCGCAGCGAGAAGTCGCGCAGGATCACCTCCAGCGTGAAGAAGATGCCGGCCATCGGCGCGTTGAACACGGCAGCGAGGCCTGCCGCGCAGCCGCATCCCAGGAGCGAGGCCGTGCTCGCCGGGTCGCCGCGCAGCCATCGCGCCGCGTTGCTGCCCAGCGTGGCGCCGATCGTCACGATGGGGCCTTCGGGGCCCGCGCTTCCACCGGAGCCGATGGTGCAGGTGCTCGCGAACCAGTGGCGAACGCCGATGCGCAGCGGGATCAGCGACTGCTGTCGATTCACGGCGTAGAGCACGCGAGAGACTCCGTGGCCGCGGAATGCCGACGGGATCAGCAGGAACACCAACCCGGTCAGCAGGGCACCGGCCACCGGCACCAGCAGCACCAGCCACACGCGCGAGCCGCCCTCGTGCGAGAGCCGCTCGAGCGCGCCCTCAAGCCATCGGATGGGCAGGATGAATCCGATGGCGGCCGCGCCCATCACCACGCCCACGCCGATCGCGGCGGCAAGCAGCCACCACTCCCGGTCCAGCCCGAGGCGGATTCGAAGTCGGGCGGGGAAGGGGACGCGCGGGCCCATCGGACGCAGGGTAACGGGGCTTTGGGCGGGTTTCGGGGGAGGCGAAGGGTGCCGTGCGCGAAAGGGGGGCTTCGGCTACACTGTGCGGCTCGGCGCAACGCCCCATCGGAGGACCCAGATCGTGATCGAAGCCCTGCTCAGCGACGACATCGTGGACAAGTTCGGTGGCCGTTTCAAGCTCACGGCGCTCATCCAGAAGCGCCTGCAGGAGCTGATCGAGGGCGCCCGCCCGCTCGTGGACCGTCATGGCCGCAGCGATCTCGAGATCGTGATCGCCGAGATCATGGAAGAGAAGATCACGCTGGACTGGGATGCGAGTGAGCTCACGCCGCCCGCGAAGAAGAAGGCCTGATTCCTGCCGCGCCGGCGCCCTTGCGGCACGAGGCGTGGCAGCCGATACTGATTCAAGAGACTGCCCGGAGAGGTGTCCGAGCGGTTGAAGGAGCTAGTCTCGAAAACTAGTAGTGGGCTTG
>JBMOGS010000016.1:0-39423 GCA_049318245.1 Phycisphaerales bacterium
GCACCACGTGCAGGATCGCGTCCACCTCGCGGATGTGGCTGAGGAACTTGTTGCCCAGACCCTCGCCCTCGCTCGCGCCGCGCACCAGACCCGCGATGTCCACGATGCGCACGCTGGCGGGCAGGATCTTCTCGCTCTTGATGTGCTTCGCGATCGAGGCCAGGCGCTCGTCGGGCACGCTCACCACGCCGACATTCGGCTCGATGGTGCAGAAGGGGTAGTTGGCGGCGGCGATGCCCGCGCTGGTGAGCGCGTTGAACAGGGTGCTCTTGCCGACGTTGGGAAGACCGACGATGCCGCATTCCATGGGTGGGTGCTCCGTAGCCCGCGTGCTGCGCGGGATCGGGAATCCTAGCGGCGATCGCGATGGCCCACGCGATACGATCGCCACATGGTCGCCACCGCCAACGCCGCGGCCCTGCGGGCACGCCGCAGGCTCGGGTTCCTCGCCGTCGTGGCGTTGGGGGCGGTCGCGGTGCTCTCGGTTCGACTCTGGGCGCTCACGGTGTGGCAAGGGGAGCACTATCTGGAGAAGGCGGAGTCGCGCCTGGACACCGCCGACTGGCTGCCCACCATCCGAGGCCGGATCCTGGACCGTCAGGGACGGGTGCTGGCCGAGGATGTGCCCGCGTGGGACGTGGCGATCCACTACGGCGTGATCGACGGTTCGTGGGCGCGTGCGCGGGCACAGCGTGCCGCGCGTGCGAGCCTGGGGCGGTCGCTGTGGGCGCGCGTGACCCGCGACGCGCGGCAAGGCGTGATCTCGCTCCGCCTGCCCGACGCGGAAGCCGAACTGACCGCGCTGCTTGATGAGGTCGCACGCCTGTGCGAGGTGCCGCGCGAGCGGCTGGATTCGGAGATGGGACGCGTGCGCGAGCGCGTGGAGCGACTCGTGGAACGGCGTCGCACGCAGGCCGAGGAGGGGAAGCGTCTGAAGCCGATCTCGGAGCAGCAGTCGAGTCACGTCGTGGTGCGGCACGTGCCCGACGCCGTCGCCTTCGCGTTGCGCAAGCTCGCCGACGAGTATCCGGGCACGATCGAGGTGGTCGATGGAACGCGTCGCGTGCACCCCTGGAGCGCCGCGGACGTTCGGCTGGACACGGGGACGTTGCCCATGCCGCTTCGTCGCAGCGGCAGCGTGACGGTGCATGTGCCGGGCGTGCTGGATTCCGTGGTCGGCGAGGTGCGCGATGCGGTGTGGGCCGAGGACAAGCAGCGCCGTCCCTTCATTCGGGAGGATGGCTCGGTGGATCTTGGCGGCTACAGCGAGTCGATCCCGGACAGCATCGGTGCATCCGGGATGGAGGCGGCCTACGAGGACTGGCTGCGTGGTCAGCGTGGTCAGGTTCGCCAGCGTCGCGACACCGAGGCGGTGGAGCGCACGGATCCGGTGCCCGGCAAGGACCTGCGGCTCACGATCGATGCGGAACTGCAGGCTCGCGTGCAGGCGATCCTGAATCCGCGGTTCGGCCTGACCCGCGTGCAGCCGTGGCAGCATGGCGGCAAGGAGACGCTGCCGGACGGGACCAAGCTTGCCAGCGCGGCCGTGGTGATCGAGGTGGAGACGGGCGACGTGCTGGCGCTCGCCAGCTGGCCGTCGCGCGATGATGGCGCCGAACTCACGCCCGCCGAACGGAGCCGCCTGCAGCCTGGCCTCAATCGCGCGGCCGAGGCGGTCTATCCCCCCGGCTCGATCGTGAAGCCGCTGATCTACGCAGGCGCCGTCGCCTCGGGGCGGCTGAGCGCGGCCGCCGCGATCGCGTGCAACGGCCACTTCTATCCGGAGTTCAAGGACCGAGCGCGCTGCTGGATCTGGCGGCCCGAGCACGACATGGCGACGCACTCGGCGGTTGTCGGCGGCCCGCTGTCGATCGAGGCGGCACTCAGCCGAAGCTGCAACATCTACTTCTTCAGCGTGGCGCAGAAGATGGGTCTGCGTGGCGTGGTGGAGTGGTACCGCGAACTCGGGCTTGGTCGCACGCTGGGCACGGGCCTGCAGGGGCCGCTGCCCGCTGATCGCCGCGGCGACGCGGGCGAGAGCGCAGGCATCGTTCCCAACGACGAGGACATGCAGAAACTGGAGGCTCGGCGCGATGCCTTCACGACGATCATCCTCGGCATTGGCCAGGGGCCGGTGGCGTGGACGCCGCTGCAGGCCGCGAACGCCTTCGCCACGCTGGCGCGCGGCGGATTGCTGCTGGACGCGCGCGTGGTGCGCGACGACGCGGCGCTTCCTCCGGATCGGCGCACAGGCTCGCTGGAGATTCCCGCCGAGGCGCGCCGGCGCGCGCTGGAGGGATTGCGGCAGGCCGTCGAGTCGAGCCACGGCACGGGACACCATGTGCGCTATGGCGACGGCACGCGCGAGGCGATCTTCGACGTCCCTGGCGTACGCGTGATGGGCAAGACGGGCACGGCGCAGGCGCCGCCGATGGTCTGGGACGAGGACGGCGACGGCATGCGCGAGCGCTCGATCCGCGGGCTCGATCATGCCTGGTTCACCGGCCTTGTGGGCGATCGTGGCGACAGCGAGCCGCGCTACGCCGTGGCCGTGCTGGTGGAGTACGGCGGCAGTGGCGGCAAGACCGCGGGCCCGGTGGCGGAGCAGGTGGTGCAGGCGCTGCTGGATGAGGGATATCTGGGTGCGGAGCGCGCGGACGCGCAGCAGGGCCGCGGCCGCACGCGCGCGCGCTTCGACAAGGGCCGTGGCGAGCCGGATCCGCCGGAGCGCGAGGATCCGGAATGATGACCACCTTCACGCGCGGCGCGATGCAGCCGCTTGGCGAGGGCGTGGAGATCGGCCGCCGCGGCGTGATGGCGTGGGTGCTGAACGCGGGCTGGGTGCCGCTCCTCGCCGCGGCGCTGCTCACGCTGGAAGGCGTGCTTGCCATCGACACCACGGTGCCGTCGCTGGCGCGGCGTCAGGCGGTCTTTGGCGTGTTCGGCCTGCTGTGCGCCGCCGCGATGATGCTGCCGGGTTCGCGCACGCTCACGCGCGTGGCGTGGCCGCTCTATCTGGTCAGCCTGGTGCTGCTGATCTTCGTGCTGATCCCCGGGGTGCCGGAGTGGCTGGTCCGTCCCAAGAACGGCGCGCGCCGCTGGATCAGCCTGGGGCTGTTCGAGTTCCAGCCCAGCGAGATCGCCAAGATCGCGGTGGTGCTCGCGCTCTCGCAGTGGCTCCGATCGCGGTCATTGCGGCGCTTCGGAACCTTCCTGATGCCGTTCCTGCTGGCGGCGCCGCCGATGCTCCTGATCCTGATCGAGCCCGATCTGGGCACGGCGCTGATGTTCGCGCCCGCCGTCATCGCCATGGTGATCGCCGCGGGCGCAAGGCTGCTGCACATCGGCCTGCTGGTGGGCGTCGTCGCGCTGGGTGCGCCGCTGAGCTATCCGTTCCTGAAGCCGCACCAGCGTGACCGCGTGGATGCGCTCATGGCGCAGATCCGGGGCGACGATTCGTTCGTGGGGGACATCGGATTCCAGGGCGATCGGGCCATGACGCTGGCGGGAAGCGGCGGACTCTTCGGCGTGGGCCGCGAGCGCGCCCAGGCGCTGGTGCACTTCAACCGCCTGCCCGAGGAGCACAACGACATGATCTTCGCGGTGATCTGCTGCCGGTGGGGATTCCTCGGCGGCGTGGTCACGTGGGGGCTCGGGCTGCTGTACGCGTTCGGCGCGCTTCTGGTCGCCAGCGGCGCGCGTGAGTCGTTCTCGCGGTTCGCGGCCACGGGAATCGCGGGAACCTTCGTCGCGCAGCTGGTGCTCAACACGGGCATGACCGTGGGCGTGATGCCGGTCACCGGTGTCACGCTGCCCTTCATCAGCTATGGTGGCAGCAGTCTTGTGGCGCTGTGGATCGGCACGGGACTCCTGTGCAACTTCGCCATGCGTCGCGCCCGCGGCGTGGAACGACTTGGAGCCGTCGCATGAACCGAGCCGGAAAGCCGACACCCGCATTCTTCGAGACGATCGCCGCCCAGCACATCGAGCTGGAGCCCGGTGAGCTGGAGCGACTGGAGGGTCATCTGGAGGCGCTGCTCGAGGCGAACGAGCGCTTCAACCTGACGGCGGTCCGCGATCCTGCCGAGGCATGGGTGCGACATGTCGCGGACAGTCTTTCCCTGGTGCCGTTCGTGGCCGAGAGTGGCGCGAAGTCGATCGTGGATCTTGGAAGCGGCGGGGGGTTCCCCGGCATTCCGCTGGCGATCGCGATGCCCCACGTGCAGGTGATGCTGGTCGACAGCGTGGGCAAGAAGGTCCGCTACCTCGAGGAGGTCGTGCAGCGGCTGGCGCTCACGAATGTCACCGTGCGCCAGACGCGCGCCGAGGAACTCGCGGCATGGAAGGGCGGACTGCGCGAGAGTTTCGACGCGGTGGTGTGTCGCGCGGTCGGTGGCCTGTCCACGCTGGTCGAACTGGCGCTGCCGCTCATCAAGGTGGATGGTCTGCTGCTTGCGATCAAGGGCGAACGGGCGCAGGAGGAGATCGTGGAGGCCGCTCGCGCGCTTCAGGAGCTGCACGGCGAGGTCGCGGCTGCCGAGCGCACGCCCACCGGCACGATCGTGGCGGTTCGCAAGCTCGCCAGGACCGTGCGGCTCTATCCCCGTGACCAGGGGCTGCCCGCGCGGAAGCCGCTGGGGTTCAAGACCGAAGTCGGAGATTGATTCCGTGGAATCCGCGCGCATGCGAAAATCCGCGATCTTTGCTCGCACGGAGCGCCCGCATCGGTTTCAATGCGCATCATGAACGCAGCCTCCTCCGTCGCGTCACCCGCCGCCGCCAGCCAGACCGTCACCCCAGCCGAGGCCCTGCGCCTGATGGAACGTGGCGAGGCCTTCATCGTGGATGTCCGCGAGCCCGACGAGCATCGGCGCGAGCATGTCGCTGGTGCGGCGCTGTTCCCCAGTTCCGTGTTCTCGGTGCGCGGCTTTCCGGCGGCCGATCGCGCTCGCCAGACCCTGGTGATGTGCCGCTCCGGCAGCCGCGCCCGCAAGGTGGCCGAGGCACTGTGGGCAGCCGGGCGCGCCGACGTGCGCGTGATCGAGGGCGGCATCGTCGGCTGGTGCAAGGCGGGCCTGCCGGCCGAACGGAACGCCTCGGCGCCGCTGCCGCTCATGCGACAGGTGATGATCACGGTGGGCGCGATGCTGCTTGGCTTGACGGCACTTGCGGTGTTCGTGAGCCCCTGGTTCCTGGTCGCGATCGGAGCCGTGGCTGCGGGACTCCTCTTCGCCGGACTCACCGGCATCTGCGCGCTGGCCACCATGCTCTCGAAGATGCCATGGAACCGTGCGCCGCTGGCCGCCCGCAGCGCGCCGGTGACGTCGTGCACCACCGGCGGCGGAACCTGCTGCGGCTGACGGACGGCGCTAGCCCCTCGCGGGCATCGCGGTCGGCAGACCCGCCTTCCGCCAGCCCTCGAATCCGCCCGCGATGTTCATCGCATCGAAGCCGTGGCGCTCGAGCAGGGCGGTGGCGGCGGCACTTCGCCCGCCGAGCGCGCAGTGCACAAGGATCGGACGGTCCTTCGGGAGTTCCGCAAGCCGCGGCACCAGTCGCGTGTACGCGATGTTCCGCGCGCCCTCGAGCGAGGCGGCCGCATGCTCGCTTGCGCCGCGCACATCCAGCACGAAGGCCTGCGTGCGGCGCGCGCTCGCTTCCTGCGCCGAGCAATCGCGAGACTGCACCAGGCCCTTGGTTCGGCCGAGATCCTCGGGCGTGATGAACGCGTCGATGTGGTCGTAGCCGATGCGGATCAGGTCGCGCACGATCGATTCGAGCCGCGTCGCTTCCGCCACCAGGATGATCCGTGCTGCAGGGTCCACGTAGGAGCCCACGATCATGGGCAGCATCTTGCCCGGGGGCGCGTGAATCGCGCCTCGCAGGTGGCCATCACGGAATGCGGGCCACGGTCGCGTGTCCACCACCACCACACTCGCATCCGCGCCCGAGACCAGCGTGCCATCGGCTCGCTCGAGGCGGCGTGGCGCGGGCAGCTTGCCCATCACCGCCACGCCGTCGCGGTTCAGCGCCTTCATGCGCGCGAAGTAGAGCGGCGGCTCGGGCTGGCCCGAGAGGATGTCCTGCACGAAGTTCCGCTCGTCTGCCACCAGCTTCAGCGCGTGGCTGTTCGCCTTCTCGTATCCCACGGTCGACTGCGGAATCGCGCCGAGGGCCTTTCCGCAGGCGCTGCCGGCGCCGTGCGCGGGCCACACCTGGATCGAGTCCGCCAGCGTGACGAAGCGCTGCGCGCTCTTCCACAGCGCCTGCGCGCTGGGTTCGGCCAAGCCCTGCATGCCGGCCGCGCTCTCCAGCAGATCGGGACGCCCCAGGTCGCCGACAAACACGAAATCGCCGGTGATCATGCCGATGGGTTCACGGGCGCCGCCACCGATGTCGGTGACCAGGTAGCTCATGTGCTCCGGCGTGTGGCCAGGCGTGTGCACGGCCTGAAATCGGATGTTTCCGACCTGGAACACCGTGCCATCGGTCAGCAGGGTGTGACGGTAGGGGCCGACCCAGCGTGACTGCCACTCGACACCGCCCTGGCCACTCACGTACACGTGCGCCCCGACGCGCTCGGCCAGCTCGCGCGCACCGCTCAGGAAGTCCGCATGGATGTGGGTCTCGGCCACCGCCACGATGCGAAGTCCCTCCCGGGCGGCAAGGTCGATGTACTGGTCCACGTCCCGCTCGGGATCGAACACGATCGCCTCGCCGGTGCGCTGGCACCCGATCAGGTACGCGTACTGGGCAAGGACCGGATCGGTGATCTGGCGGAAGAGCATCGTGTCATGATTCTGCCCCAAGTCCTCGGTGCGTGCCACCGCTAGGCTTGCCCCGTGTCCCTCCACGCCGAAGCCATCCTGAGCGACACCGGACCTCTGGCGCGCCGCCTGCCGGGTTTCGAGTTTCGGCCCCAGCAGCTGCAGATGGCGCAACTCGTCGAGGAGACGCTCGAGCGCAAGGGTCGCCTGATGGTCGAGGCGGGCACCGGCGTCGGCAAGAGCTTCGCCTACCTGATTCCCGCGATCCGCCGGATCGTGGAGCGCCGCGAGCGCGTGGTGGTCGTCACGCAGACGATCAGCCTGCAGGAACAGATCCTCGAGAAGGACATTCCACTGCTGCGTGCCGTGGCCGCCGACGAGTTCAGCGCCGTGCTGGTGAAGGGCCGCGGGAACTACCTGAGCCTGCGGCGGCTCCGCCTGGCGAGCCAGCGGCAGGATCGTCTCTTTCCCGACGAGGAGGAGCGTCACGCGCTGCACCAGCTCGAGGACTGGGCCATGGAGACGCGTGACGGGTCGCTCTCGTCGCTGCCCGTGCAGCCTCCGTCGTCCGTGTGGGAACAGGCGCAGAGCGACGCGCACAACTGCATGGGACGCCGATGTCCGACCTACGAGAAGTGCTTCTATCAGGCGTCGCGGCGGCGCATGGAGAACGCGGATCTGCTGGTGTGCAACCACGCGCTGTTCTTCAGCGACCTGTCCCTGCGCGCGCGGGGGCGGGGATTCCTGCCCGACTACCAGCACGTGATCCTGGACGAGGCGCACGAGATCGAGGACATCGCGAGCGAGCACTTCGGACTGAAACTCTCGGAGGCGGCGGTTCGTCACCTGCTGCGTGCGCTGCTGGCCCATGGTGGCCGAGGCTTCCTGCCGCATCTGCGGGTGCGTTCCGGCGCCGAGACGCGCGTGGACACCGCGCTTCGACAGGTCGAGGCGTGCGAGCACGCGATGGAGGGCCTGGCGGTGGACCTGCATCGATTCGCGTCCTCGGGTGGCGAGAGCTCCGGCGAGCGACGGCTCGCGGGCCCCGACGTGGTCGCCGATGGCCTGAGCGATCCGATGCGCGCGCTTGCGGGCACGCTTCGGCTGCTGAAGGAGGATGCCGCGGAGGAGGCCGACGCGTTCGAGCTGAACGCCTACGCCGAGCGAGCGGACGCCTTCGCGGCCGGCGCCGAGGCGCTGATCACCCAGTCGCTGCCGGGATGCGTGTACTGGGTCGAGTCGCGGGCGCGCGGCAGGAATCGCGGCCGGCCTGCCATGACGGTTGCCGCAGCCGCGGTGGACGTGGCGCCCATCCTGCGCGAGCACCTCTTCGCCAAGCCGGTCTCGGTCACGCTGACCAGTGCCACGCTGGCGACGGGGCGCGGCGACTTCGCGCTGGTGGCCCGTCGCCTCGGCTGCGACGACGCCCGCACCGCGCAGCTGGGAAGTCCCTTCGACTTCTCGCGGCAGGTGCGCCTGCTGGTCGACCGCAGCATGCCCGAGCCCACGCACGCGCTCTATGAGCAGGCGCTGGCCGAGCGGATCCTGTGGCAGGTGCGCGCGACGGACGGAGGCGCCTTCGTCCTGTTCACCAGCGCGGCCACGATGGAGCGGGTGGCGCGGCGTGTCGAGGCCGATCTCGCGCGCGACGACCATCCATTCTTCGTGCAGAACCGGGGCATGCAGCGTTCCATGATGGTGCAGCGGTTCATGGAGGATCCGCGCAGCGTGCTGTTCGGCGTGACCAGCTTCTGGCAGGGCGTCGATGTGCGCGGCGAGGCGCTCCGCAACGTGATCATCACGCGGCTGCCCTTCGAGAGTCCGGATCGTCCGCTGGTGAAGGCGCGCAGCGAACGCGTGCAGGCCGATGGTGGTGATCCGTTCCGGCAGGACTCGCTGCCCCGCGCGATCCTGCGGTTCCGTCAGGGATTCGGGCGCCTGATCCGCAGCAGCACCGATCGGGGGCAGGTGGTCGTGCTGGACGCGCGCATCGCGACGAAGGGCTACGGGCGCGCGTTCCTGGAAGCGCTGCCCGAGGGCGTGGAGCCGCGCTGGCTCGACGACGCCATCGATCCGCCTTCGCCCGACGACTGAGCCTCAGCCGCGGATGATCTTCGGCTTCCCGAAGGTGCCGCCCAGCACCCTGGAGCTGGGGGCCTTCATCCAGTCGTCCAGAAGCGACGCGTAGACGCCGCGGAAGTCCTGCGTGAACTTCAGGTCGCCGTCGTCCAGGTCGGTCAGGCTCGGATGCGTTCCGTGCACGCCCGCCTTGACCGGCGTGCCGATCAGGAAGCAGGGGGCCGCGGTGCCGTGGTCGGTGCCGCCGCTGGCGTTCTGCTTCACGCGGCGGCCGAACTCGCTGAACACCAGCGTGACCACGCGGCGATCGTTGTCCTGCGCCTTCAGTTCCTTCTGGAAGGCTGCCAGCGCCTCGCCGACCTGCTGCAGGTTGCGCGCGTGCGTGCCAAGCTGCTGCGCGTGCGTGTCGAAGCCGCTGCTGGTGGCATAGAAGACCCGCGTCTTCATGTCTGCGCCGATCATCGCGGCGATCATCCGGAGCTGGCGTGCAAGGTCGCTCGCCGGCCACTGCGCCTTCATGGGTCGCGACACCGCCTCGCGGATGCGGTCGCTGCTCACCTGCGCGTCGAGCGCGGTGCGCATCAGGAACGCGGCCTGACTGCGCTCCGGCACGTCGGGCAGCACGCCCGCGCGGTTGGTCTCCTCGTAGGCCTTCTCCATGCTCCGGTCGACCTCGGTGCCCATCCAGCGGAACAGGTCGGCGCTCTCGAAGCTCACGGGCTTCTGGATCTTTCCGAGCATCGCCAGCGGCGCCGTGCGGCCGATGCTGATGGCGCCCTCGGGCAGCGGCGTGCCGTTGCAGGTGTTGTCGAAGTAGCGGCCGATCCAGCCATCGCCCTTGCCGCCCGGTTGCGCGGTGTGCCAGATGTCCATGCTGGTGAAGTGGCTTCGGTTGGGATTGGGGTAGCCCACGCCCTGCAGCACCGCCAGCTGTCCGCCGTCATAGAGCTCCTTGAAGCCGCGCAGCGAGGGGTGCAGGCCGATGCCGATCTTGCGGTCCAGTTCCAGGGCCACGCCCGCCTGGCCACTCGCGGTCCCGCCGGGCGCCTTGATGCCGATCGTCGGGCGCGCGTTGTAGTAGTCGGCGCTGCCGTAGGGCACCACGGTGTTGAGTCCGTCGTTGCCGCCACCCAGCTGCACGATCACCAGCACGCGCTCGTCGGGCACGCCGGCAAGGCCGGGATTGCGCGCGGCCTGCGACACCATGCCGAGGGCCGTGTCCTGGATGAACGCGGGAATGGTGCTTGCCAGGCTGGCCAGCGTCATGCCGTTGCGGATGAAGATCCGTCGCGAGAACGCCAGGTGCGGATCGATCATGGGGACTCCTTCAGCACAGTTGGTACTCCGGCAGGGCGGTGATCAGGCAGAGCGCCTCGATCACCCCCTCGTTCGAATCCAGCGAGAGCTTGCGCGTGTCCATGCACTGCGAGATCGCGCGCACGCGCTCGGGCAGCGCCGTGGTGGCCAGCGAGCAGCGCAGCAGCCAGGTCACGCCCTCCGCGGAGGGGACCGAGCCATCGGGCTTGCGGGCGCCGTCGACCAGGTGGCGGGCATCGAAGCCCTGCTCGCTGCTCTCCCATTCCTGCATGCGCGGGCTGCGGCCCGTGAGCAGGTACACGAGCAGGTTCTGGCGCGTGAACAGCGTGCTGGTGTTGATCCAGCTGCGACCGCCGTCCCAGCCCTTCACGTTGGGGGGCTGCAGCAGGTTCTGCCCCATCAGGTCCGCGGCGCTGTTGAGCACGCTGAGTTCGCGCACGGGCGTGTGGAACTGGCGCACGGCCTGCACGATCAGCTGCACGGGGCTCTTGATGATCGCGGCACGGTTGGCCGGGTGGTGGAAGTGCTCGCTCATGAAGACCGCGCGCAGCACGGGTTTCAGCTCGGCCTTCGATTCCACGAGCAGCCTCGACATGCCCTTCACGAAGGCCTTCTGGTCGGGCGCCAGCTCGCCTGGTGCGTCGTTCACCAGGAATCTGTAGAGCTTGGTGCAGATGAACTCCGGGCACTCCTTGCGCGCCAGGATCAGGTCGACGAATCGGTCCGCGTCGATCGCGCCGCCGAAGCCGAGGATGGTCTTGTGCCCGCCGTCATGCTGGTCGATCAGGAAGACGCCCTCGTCGTCCTTGAAGGTCAGGCCGGTCAGCGCGCGCGCGCCTTCCTTGATGTCATTCTCGGTGTAGCCACGGCCCTCGCCCAGCGTGAAGAGCTCCATGAGCTCGCGTGCAAGATTCTCGTTGGGCTTGCCCTTGCGGTTCTCGTCGTTGTCGAGGTACTTGATCATCGCGGGATCGCGCACGACCGCGCGAACCAGCTGCGCGAAGTTGCCCGTGGCGAAGCGGCGGAACATCTGGTTCTGCTGGTACATGTGCCAGCTGTCCTCGATGGTCCGGTACCCCGTGGCGAAGTGTCCGTGCCAGAAGAGCGTCATCTTCTCCTCGAGCGGGCGCGGCGACTCGATCATGCGCTTGAGCCACCACTTCTGCACCTCGCGGAACTGCTCGCGATCATCCGACTGTCGACGGTTGCGCTCGCGCTCGAACTTCTGCAGGGTGGCCTCGTCGTTCGCGCGCCGGGCCTGGTACTGCGCGCGTCGCTCCTCTTCGGTGGGCGGGCGGATGATGTCCTTGTCGAACTCGTCGGCGCCCGCGTCCTGGTAGGTGAGCGGCTCGTACTTCACCAGCCGGTCCACGGCCTTGGCGAGCCCGAGCCCGGCGAGCGCCTGCACCTGCTGCGGCGTGCCTCCGAAGCCCGCCCGGTTCAGCAGGTGGCGCGCGCAGTCGGCGTCGAACCTGGATTCGGGAAGGGGCTTGAGTTCTGCTGGAATCGGCATGGAAGCCTCGTTGGGTCGTCAACGGGAGTCCGGCGGACCGATTGCCGCGGTTCCCGAGGTTCTGCCCCTGTTCCACAGCGAGGCAAGCAGGAGCAGGGCCACCCCGAGAGTCAGCAGCGGCATGCGGGCGCCGATCATGCCGAATTCGGCCAGAAATCCGGCGGCGGCGATCGCAAGAACCATGATCGCGGGACGCACTCGCCTGAGACCGAGAAGCAGCATCGCCGGGAAGAGAACTCCATAGAGACCGAGCCAACGAAGGTAGGTCGCCTCGCCAGCGACGGGTCCGGATGCGGGGTTCAGGGCTTCGGCCATCGCGGGCAGCGTGGGTTCGGTCATGTATTGCCACCCCAGTGCAAGACAGGCCGTCAGGATCATTCCCGGCAGCAGGGCGCGCGTGCCGCCAATTGACGAGACGGGCTCCAGACTTCGCATTGCCGCCGCCACCGCCACGACCGTGAACGCGGCCTGCAGTCCCCACTGCCATTCGAAGACCGGCTTGCCCCAGAGCAGGGCGCCTGGTGCGGGTGTGGGCCCCAGGCCGGCGTCCGAGAAGGCCGCCGTGAACAGCAGCATCACGGTGAAGCCGGCTCCGAACACGGCGAAGGCGTGCCTGCTCGGCGAGCGCTGCAGCGCAAGATGGAAGGTCGGATCCAGGTAGGGGCACAGCAGGAAGCCGAAGGCCATGAAGGGCGCGGCCCACGCGAGTGAAACGGGTGGCAGGCTGCCGGTCGCCGGGAGGTTCGCGAGTGCGCCCGTTCCGAAGCGCGCGAACAGCAGGCAACTCAGCAGCCAGGCCGCGGCGCCCGCCGCCATCATCGTGCGATCGGATCGTTCGGTGGCGCGTCGAGCCGCGAGCAGCAGCGCGAGGGTCACGGGCAGGGCGGCAAGGAGCGCGCTGGTCACGCCACTCTTCAGCAGGAAGCCGATCTGATAGGCGATCGTGGCCGCGCCAAAGAGCGCGATCCACAGGCGAAAGCGGACCACGAGGGCACGACTGGTCTCGGGCGTGAGCACGTAGCCGAACAGCGTGCAGCCGAGCACGTTGGGCAGCGCGAAGGCCAGGAAGCCTGGCCAGCCCCACCAGCGGATCAGGAGGATGGGAAGGAACATCCCGATGCACCACGTCCAGCTGCTGGCCAGGTACAGGCCCCAACCGACGGTCTGCATCGCGCGCCGCATGCGGCGATTCTCTCCCCGTGGTCGCAGGCTGTCCACTCAGGCCGTTTCGGAGGGCGCCGCCGGCGCCGCGGCGTCGTTCGCGCGCGCGGCGGCGTTCGCCTTCCGCAGCGCGCGAGCCTTCATCATGGCCTTCGGCGCGCAGTGGAAGGTGATGAAGCACTTGCCGACGCGCTTCTGCCTGCCGTGATCCTTCACCTGCTGGCGGATGTCCATCTCCAGGTCGATGTTGAACTCGCCGCCCTTGCGGATGAGCTCCTGAAGATCCTGCTGCGGCACGATGTCGTACAGCGCGGGGCCGACGCACGGGCGCAGGAACTTGTACTCCATGCGCTTGCAGACCACGATGTAGTCGCTGCCGACGCTGCCGAACAGGAAGAGCCCGGCGGCCACCTCGCTGTTGCCCAGCAGCGCCGCGCCGGCCATCGCGTTGTACCAGTTGCGGTTGCCGCGGGTGAACGGGAGCACCGCCGTGAAGCGGTTCTCGGTGGCGCGCCGAAGCGTGATCCCGCTGCGGAAGGCGAACGGCAGCCAGATCAGGCTGCACACCTTCTGCCAGAACCAGTTGCGCGTGCTCAGCCGGCTGATGAAGGCCTCGCAACGCTCGCCGAAGGTGCGCTTGCCCGCGGTCATCGGGGCCAGAGTTGGGCGCGCTTCGACGGAGGACATGGACCGTGCATGGTACGCGCAGGCACGGGCCTCGATCCAGCGAATTCGGCGGCTGAACACGGCCCTGACGCGAGATGTCCAACGCCGCCTCGATACCTTCACGGTCATGTCAAGGCGACCCCTCGCCGTGTGCAGCTGGAGCATGCGGCCCTCGGATCCCGCGCAACTGATCGAGCGCCTGCAGGCGGCGGGCATGGATCGGGTGCAGTTGGCGCTGGTGCCGCTGCTCGATTCGCCCGAGGTTTGGTCCGATGTCGGCGAGCGGCTTCGCGCCGCCGGCATCACGATCCAGAGCGGCATGCTGGCGCCGCGTGGGGAGGACTACGCCAGCATTCCGCGGATCCGCGAGACCGGTGGGCTTCGCCCCGACGCGACGTGGCCCGACAACCAGAAGCTTGCCATGGGCGTGGCGCGCGCGGCTGCGACGCTCGGCATCCGGCTCGTCACCCTGCATGCAGGCTTCATTCCGCACGACCGCGCGGATCCGCTGTGGAGCCGCATGCTCGATCGGCTGCGCGCGGTGATCGATCTCTTCGCCGAGGAAGCCATCGACGTCGCGTTCGAGACGGGGCAGGAGAGCGCGGCCTGCCTGATCGAGGCGCTGGAAGCGCTCGATCGACCGCGTGCCGGCGTGAACTTCGATCCCGCCAACATGCTTCTCTACGGGGCGGGGGATCCGCTCGAGGGCTTTCGCATGCTGAGACCCTGGGTGCGCCAGATGCATGCCAAGGACGCGATGCCCAGCGGACAGCTGGATGTCTGGGGACGCGAGACGCCGGTGGGCGCGGGCGCGGTGCCGTGGGGGCCGCTCATGGCCGAGGTGGCCACGCTGCCCGATGGCGTGGCCGTGGTCATCGAACGCGAGGGCGGCGAGCGGCGCGTCGAGGAGGTCGCGTCGGCGCGCGCCTTCCTGCAACCTATGCTGTAGTCGAGGACGCGCGATGCCCACCTACGTCTATGCCGTGATCAAGCCCGATGGCAGCGACGGCGAGCCCTTCGAGGTGTTCCAGAAGATCACCGACCCGACGCTCACCAAGCACCCCGAGACGGACGAGCCCGTGCGCCGACTGGTCGTGGCGCCGCAGGTGCAGACGCAGACCGACAAGGGCCGTTTCAGCAAGTCGAACCTGGAGCGCCTCGGCTTCACGCGCTACGAGCGCAAGGGCAGTGGCCACTTCGAGAAGACCGCGGGCAAGGGGCCCGACGCGATCAGCAGCGGCGACTGAGCGCATGCCGAATCCATCCAAGCGCGCGGCGGAACTGCGGGACCTGCTGGAGCGGGCCAATGTGGCGTACTACGTGGACGCCGCGCCATTCATGCCCGACAGCGAGTACGACGCGCGGCTGGCGGAGCTGGGCCAACTCGAGCGCGCGCACCCGGAGCTGGCCGACCCGACGAGCCCCACCGTGCGCGTGGGCGGGAAGCCGGTCGAGGGTTTCGAGAGCGTGGCGCACCGCGTGCCCATGCAGTCGGTGGACAACACCTATTCGATCGAGGACTTCCGGGCGTGGTATCGGCGCTGTGCCGAGTCGCTCGGCGAGGCCCCCGCGGTGGTGGCCGACCCCAAGATCGACGGCGTGGCGATCTCGATCCGCTTCGAGCGCGGCACGCTGGTACAGGCGGTCACGCGCGGCGATGGCGAGCGTGGCGATGATGTGACGAGCAACATCCGGCCGATCCGCAGCGTGCCCCTGAAGCTGCGCGGCGACGCGCCCGAGGTGCTCGAGGTGCGCGGCGAGATCTTCATGCCGAACGCCAGCTTCGAGGCGGTGAACGCGCGGCGCGAGAAGCAGGGCGAGGCGCTGTTCGCCAACGCGCGCAACGCGACCGCCGGCACCCTGAAGACGCTCGATCCCGCGGCGGTGCGCGAGCGCGGGCTGCGCTTCCTGATGCATGGGCTCGGTGAGACGAAGGGGCTGCAGGACGGCACCTACTGGAACCTGCTGCAGGCGTGCCGCGGCTTCGGCATTCCCGTGAGCCCGCGATCGGTGCGCTGCGAGACGGAGGACGCGGCGGTGCAGGCGATCGAGGCGTTCGCGGCCGACCGGCCGAACCTCGACTTCGCGGTCGATGGCATGGTGGTGAAGATCGATCGACTCGACTTCCGCGAGCGCCTGGGCAGCACGAGCAAGGCGCCGCGCTGGGCCGTGGCGTTCAAGTACCCGGCCGAGCGCAAGCCCACGAAGCTGGTCAAGGTGGAGTGGCAGGTCGGCAAGGGCGGCACGCTCACCCCGCGCGCCACCATGGAGCCGGTGTTCGTGGGCGGCACCACGGTGCGCCACGCCACGCTGCACAACATCGAGGAGATCCGCCGCAAGGACATCCGCGTGGGCGACACGGTGGTGGTGGAGAAGGCCGGCGAGATCATTCCGCAGGTCGTCGAGGTCGTGGTGGCGGAGCGGCCCAAGAGCGCGAAGCCGATCGAACCGCCGGCGGCGTGCCCCAGTTGCGGCGAGGCCACCGAGAGCGAGGGGCCGAAGGTGTTCTGCCGAAACGCCGCGTGCCCGGCGCAGTTCCGCGAGCGCGTGAAGTGGTTCGTGGGCCGCGACCAGATGGACATCGAGGGGCTGGGCGAGAGGATCGTCGACCAGCTCATCGATGCGGGGCTCGTGAAGCGCTACAGCGACCTCTTCACGCTGGATGCGGCGAAACTCGCGGCGCTCGAGAGCGAGACGATCAACCGGAAGGGTGACACGGTGGTGCGTCGTCTGGGCGAGAAGACCGCGGCGAGCATCGTGGCGAGCGCCGACCTCGCGAAGAAGCGTGGACTGGTGCGCGTGCTCGCGTCACTGGGCCTGCGTCTGATCGGCGCCGCGGCAGCCAAGACGCTGGCGCGCGCCTTCCCCGATGCCGACGCGCTGATGGCCGCGACGGCCGAGCAGTTCGAGGCCCTCGAGGACTTCGGCGAGATCACCGCACGGAGCCTGGCGCACGACCTTGCCCGCGCCGACGTCCGCCGAATCTTCGTGGATCTCGCGAACGCCGGCGTCGACCTGACGAGCCCGATCTACCAGCAGGGCGGTGCGGCCTCGGCCGACTCGAGGTTCGCGGGCAAGACCATCGTGCTCACCGGCACGCTGGCCAGCTTCGATCGCAGCGCGCTCACCGAGCGGCTCGAGGCGCTTGGCGCGAAGGTGACCGGCAGTGTCTCGAAGAAGACGCACCTGGTGATCGCCGGCGCCGAGGCGGGCAGCAAGCTCGACAAGGCGCGCGGACTCGGCATCGAGGTGTGGGACGAGGCGAGATTGCTTGCTTCGCTGCCGTCCTGAGGGGGCGCCGACGCATTCGCCGGCAGGTGGCTCGTTGGGTGCTTGGTTCCGGTGCCCAGGAGGGTCAAGCCACCCGGAATTCCTGCGAGCGAAAAGGCAGCAACTTCCGGAAGCACGCGTGAGGCTCCCTAAGTTCGGTCCCTCGGAGGTGACCGTTGGACAGGAAGGTGCTCATCGTGGCCGGTCCGAACGGGGCGGGGAAGACAACCTTCGCCCGTCAGGTTCTTGCGTTCGACCGTGAACTGGCTTTCGTGAATCCGGATGAGATCGCCGCGCGGCTGAATCCCGCGAGCGCGATGCCCTGGGACTTGCATGCCGCCAGGCACTTGCTGGGGTTGCTGGATCGGCTGGCGGTTCTCCGGCAGTCGTTTCTTCTTGAGACGACGCTCGCTGGGCGCGCGTACGTCCGCCGCATTCACGCCTGGCGCGCCGCGGGCTATCGGGTGGGCATGGTCTTCCTGGGTCTTGCAAGCCCGGATCTCGCCGTGGAGCGCGTTCGAGTCAGGGTGCGACAGGGTGGACACGGTGTGCCGGAGGCCGACATCCGCCGCCGGTTCTTCGCCGGGTTGTCGAACTTCCGCACGCTCTACGCGCCGATCGTGGATCGATGGCAATTCCTTGATTGCAGTACGGGCCTGCGTATCCTGCAGGAGAAGTTTCCATGATCATGCGCCAGCACCCAAAGCGATCGATCGATGACGTGATGCGCAACGTGCCTGACTTGCTGCTCGCCGCGGCGGATGCTGCGCGCGCACGTGCGCGTGACACCGGCACGCCGATCGTGATCCTTCGCGATGGGGTGTTGGTGCGGCAGCATGACCCGCCGCCGATCGCGGAGGATCGCCGAGGCGCGATCGACGATTCCAGAAGCGCGTGAAGACTCGGCTCGCGGACCCTCGACGGGTCGAAGCATGGGCATGAAAGTCGCCGAAAGTGACGCGGGCCCCGCCTTTCGACGGGGCCCGCGTGCGTCATGGTCTCTGTGCGCTCACTTGGCGGGAGTCGTCGTCGCCGGCGGCGCCGGGATCTCGACCACCTTGATGATCTCGACGGTCTCCACGGGCACGTCGCCCATCGGGCCCTGGCCGCCGCGGGTGTTGGCGACCTTCTGGCCGGTGGGAACGGCGCGGATCGCGTCGGCCACCTGCATGCCCTCGATCACGTTGCCGAACACCGCGTAGCCAGGGCGGCCCGGGCGGGTGTCAAGCATCTTGTTGTCGACCACGTTGATGTAGAACTGCGCGGTCGCGCTGTTCGGATCCATGGTGCGCGCCATCGCGATGGTGCCGCGTGCGTTCGAGAGACCGTTCGTGCCCTCGTTCTTGATGGGCTTGTCCGTGGGCTTCTCGGTCAGCGTGGCGTCGAAGCCGCCGCCCTGGATCATGAAGTCCTTGATCACGCGGTGGAAGACGGTGCCGTCGTACTGGCCCTTCTTCACGTAGGCGAGGAAGTTGTCCACGGTGACCGGCGCCTTCGCGCGATCGAGCTCGATGATCATGTCGCCCTTGCTGGTGGTCATCTTCACCCAGGCCTTGCTGGCGACGGCCGGCGTGATCTTCACCTGGTCGATGGACACTGCCGGCGTGGCCGGCGTGGCCGGCGTGGCCGGGGTGGTCGGCGTGGCCGGGGTGGTCGGCGTGGCCGGGGTCGCCGCTGGCGCGGGCTTGTCCGCGGGCTTTGGTGCCGCGGCCTTCGGGGCTTCCGTTGGCTTCGGGGCTTCGGCGGGCTTGCTCTCGGCCTTCGCCGCGGCCTTGGTGTCGGCGGCGGGTGCGTCGGTCTTCTGCGCGTTGTCGCACGCCGCGGCCACGCACATGGCGAGCGCAAGCGAGACGGTGGTGAAGCGGTTCAGCATGGTCATGGTCTCCTGTTGGAAGGCCGAAATGGTACTCGACCTTCGCGTGGATGAACCTGCGCGTGACCCCTACGATTGCCGCTCATGATCGCGCGATCGCTCGGCAAGCTCTCCGACCTCTTCAGCAGCGTGCGCCTGGGCATCTGGCTGCTGACGATCCTGTTCGTCTACATGTCGGTGGGAAGTGCGGGCGTTCTCTATCCCACGCATCCGAACCTGCTTCATCCCGACGCGTGGGTGCATGCGCAGTTGCGTCAGTGGCGCCCCTTCGAGATGACGGAGTTCGAGTGGTTCCACTGGTGGCCCTTCGATCTCCTCATGGGTCTCATCGCCGCGAACATGGCGTGGACCACGTGGCGGCGCATCCCGTTGCGTGCCGTGAACCTTGGGGTATGGACCATCCATGTCGGCATCCTGACCCTGATCGCGGGCAGTGTCTGGTACTTCGGCACCAAGATCGAGGGCGACGCGCCGGTGGCTCGCAGGGCGATCGTGCTGAAGGCGACCGCCGTGGATGGCGGCAGCGGCACCGGTCGCGTGGTGGCCATGCCGGGCAGCGAGACCGCGTTCACGGCGGGCTCGGAGACCTGGCGCGTGCAGGTGGCGCAGATCGACCCGGACTGGGAACTGCGCACCGGTGACGCCGCGGGCGAGCGCGCGTACAGCGTGATGCTGCTGGTGGAGGGGCCGCGCGGCAGGTTCATGCGTCAGGTGATCGCGGGGCGACCGGACCTCGCCGAGGACCTCATCCTGACCGACGATCCGCAGCAGCCTGTGCAGCGCGCGAAGAAGGCGAGGGGGGCGCCGATCGTCGAGACGGCATTCGAGGCGGTGGCCGAGTACGAGTCGCAGGGGTGGCTCTACCTGAAGAACGACCTGAACAAGAGCTGGGCGCTCTATGTCCGCAAGCCGGGTGACACGAAATGGTCGCAGCGACCGATCGAGGGGCTCCCGCTCTACAACGACTACGTGCCCGCGCAGGGCCTGGCCTTCGTGTCCGAGGGGGAGGAGATGCCGCTGCAGGCGATCGATGTGCCGATCCCGCCCGCGGAGAAGGACGATCCTTTCCCCGGCGTCACGCTGAAGGCCACGGGCTACCTGCGCTATGCCTTCGAGCGCCCGCGGCTCACGCGCGGCGGCCCCGAGGCGCCACTGAATCCCGCCGCGATGGTCTCGATCGAGGCGCAGGGTGCCGCGCCTCGCGAGTTCCAGCTGGTGGCCTTCGACGAGGCGCGCGCGAGCGACGAGGGCGGTCTGATCACCATGCGATGGGCCGACACGAAGGAGGCACTCGAGTCCTTCGCGAAGTCCAGCCGCATCGCCTTCCAGATCGACGGCACTGCCGCGGAACTTACCTCGGAGCAGTGGACCGCGGCCGGCAGCGAGGCCTTCGTGCCCGTTGGGCCGGCGGCCGCGAACATCGCGGTGCGCGTGGTCGCGGTGCAGGAGAACCTGAAGCTCTCGGGTGGGCGCGTGAGCGTGGCGATCGTCGACATCCGCACGCCCGAGACCACGATCCGACGGTGGATCTTCGATCAGCCCGGGCTGAACCGCGACATGAAGCCGGGAGAGAACCCCGATCCCAAGGCGCCCGCCAACACCATGCTGGCACGCGTGAAGTCGCGCTTCATGCGGGGGCTTGGCGCGACTCCGGTCACGCTGGTGGCGGGCCCCGACCCCGCGCAGCTCACGCTGATCGATGGTGCGGAGGGATCCGTGCGTTCGCGACAGCTGGTGGTAGGGCAGCCGCTGCCGCTGGCGCAGGGGCTCTCGCTTCGCGTCAGCGAGTATCTGCCGCGCGCGATCGTCGAGACGCGCCCGTTCATCGTGCCGCAGCGACGCCGCCAGAAGGATGCGCGTGAGCAGTTCGCGATGGCGCTGGTGCAGGCCGAGGATGGTCGCGCCACGTGGCTGCCATATCACGACTACGTGTTCGACCGCCCCGAGGATGTGCTGCGTCGCCGCGAGTTGCAGCCCACGGTGATGACGCTGGCGGACGGCACGCAGATCGAGATGCTCTTCTCGCGCCAGCGCATGCCGCTGCCTGCACCGGTCGCGCTGGAGCGCTTCGAGCTGGCCACGCATGTCGGAGGCTTCACCGGCGAGACCACGACGATCCGTGACTACGTGAGCCTGCTTCGGTTCCAGCAGTCCGACGGCGCCTGGAGCGAGCCGGTGCGGGTCAGCGTGAACCAGCCCGTGGAGCATGGCGGCCTGTCGTTCTTCCAGGCGCAGTGGGATCCGCCCGACGATGGCGCTGGCGTGGCGGCGCCGAGCCTGGGCCTGAACTACACGGTGCTTGGCGTCGGCAGCCGTCACGGCGTGGTGATGCAGCTGGTCGGCTGCATCGTGGCGGTGCTCGGCATGCTGTACGCGTTCTACGTGAAGCCCGTGATCAAGCGTCGCGCTTTGCTGCGCCAGCAGGCCATGGTGCGGCCGGCTGGTGCAGTGGCCACCGCTGTCGCCGCGTTGGCGCTGCTTGCCGTGCCTGCGCGAGCGCAGGAACCGGCCGCGATGCAGCAGGTCGATCTGGCGCCGCTGGAGCAGGCGGCCGTGATGAGCGAGGGCCGCGTGAAGAGCCTTGGCAGCTTCGCCTTCGGCTATCTGCAGCAGGTCACGGGTTCGAAGGCCATCCGGTCAGGCGAGCCACCCGTGAAGCAGTCTCCGCTGTTCACGATGCTGGATCTTGCGCTTCGCCCCGAGGCCTATGCCGACGCGGACATCATTCACGTGAAGAACCGTGAGGTGCGGGTGCGCGTGGCGCAGGCACTGCTGGCGACCGATCCATCGCTGCGCGAGCGCATGGAGGGATTCGAGTCGCACGGCCTGATCTCCCGCGCGCTGGTGTGGGACGACGTGGCGGGTTCCTGGCGCCCTGAACTCGCGCCGCTCATGCGCCAGATGGAAGGCGACCTGATCCGCACGGCCAAGCAGGTGGACCAGCTTCGCGGCGCGCTGGCGCTCATGCAGCCGGCGCAGATCCTTGGGCGGCTTCGCATGGTGCCTGTGCAGGATCCGCAGCAGCCGTGGTTGCGCATGGACGAGTCGCAGGGGCCGGTCGCAGAGCGCTGGAGCGCATTCCAGGCGGCCTGGAGGTCGGGCGACGCGCCGGGGGCGCAGCGTGCGGCGGCGGAACTGGCCGAGGCGTTGCGGGTCGCTGGCGGCGAGGCGTTGCCGGCGGAGTCGCGGCTGCGGTGGGAGGCGTGGTACTTCCGCAGTGGCCAGATGACCTGGGTGTGGCTGGTCTACTTCGCCGCGCTGGCGCTGCTGCTCATGGGCTTCAGCTGGAAGTGGCAGGGGGCGATGCGGCTGGGGTTGATCGTGTTCACGGCCGCATTCGTGCTGCAGACCGTCGCCGTGGGCTTGCGCTGGTACGTGAGCGATCGCTGGCCCAACTCGAACATGTTCGAGGCGGTGACCACTGCCAGCTGGATGGGCGCCGCGCTGGCCGCGCTCGCCGAGGCGATGTTCCGCCGCCTTCCGGTGCGAGGCCTTTTTGCGCTGGGCGCGAGCGCTGGCTGCATGGTGGCGCTCATGGCCTGCGCGCTGCTGCCCGCGCAATTGAACCCGGCGATCGGCAACATGATGCCGGTGCTGCACGATCTGTGGCTCTACATCCACACGAACGTGATCATCTTCAGCTACGCGCTCATCTTCATGGCGGCGGTCACCGCGGCCATGTATCTGGTGTGGCGCTGGGTGGGCGGTCCCGCCGTCCACGCGCGCGTGGGCGGTGCGGGTGAGATGCTGGCGCTTGCCTCGGGTGGCCAGGCAAGCGCGCTGAAGGCGACGCCCGGCCGCATGGGCGAGATCCTGGACGGGGTCACCATGACGCTGATGGAACTCAGCTTCGTGCTGCTCTGGGCCGGCATCGCGATGGGCGCGATCTGGGCCGACCACAGCTGGGGCCGGCCGTGGGGCTGGGATCCCAAGGAGGTCTTCGCGCTGAACACCTTCGTGGTGTTCGCGCTGCTGGTGCACGTGCGCTGGCGCAGCAAGGACAAGGGCCTCTGGACCGCCGTGCTGGCCGTGATCGGCGCCGCCGTGATGCTGTTCAACTGGATCGTGATCAACTTCGTGATCACGGGGCTGCACAGTTACGCGTGAGGTGTGTTGAAGCGGGTATGGCCCGATTTTCATCCAATCATCAGCAGGAGCAGGGCGAGGTCGCCGCCGTCGCACATGCCGCTGCCATCAAGATCGCCGATTGGCGGATTGACCTCGTTCCAGAACAGCAACAGGAACGAGAGATCCGCCGTGTCGATGGAACCGTTCAGATCGAAGTCGCCTCCAGCGATCTCGCAGTCGTCGATCCGCTGGTTGGCGTTCTCGTCTGCCGCACCCTGAAGAATGTCGCAGGGATCTGGTGCGCCGTTCAGATTGCAGTCCTCGACGGTATTCGCGGCGATTTCGCAGCCATCCGGAATGCCATTGGCGTTGCAGTCAGGCGTGTAGCCGGTAGACACCTCAAAGGCATCTGGGATGCCGTTGGCATTGCAGTCCTGAGCACACTCGTCTGGGATGCCGTTGGCATCTAGATCGCTACTCGTTCTTCGGATCAGATCGCATGCATCCGGGATACCGTTCGCATTGCAGTCCTGCTCCAGCCCGGTCGAAATATCACAGCTGTCGGGAGTGCCATTACCATTGCAATCGCCGGCACGACCACTTGAAATCTCCCACGGGTCTGGAAGGCCGTTCCCATTGCAATCCAGGGCGCACTCGTCTGGAATCTCGTTCTCGTCGATGTCGGCACTGCGTCCTTCGGCGATATCGCAGTTGTCGGGCAGGCCATTCGCGTTGCAATCCTGCGCCGTTCCGGCAACAAGCTCGCACACGTCGGGCACGCCGTCGCGGTCACAATCCTGAAGAGTGCCATTCGCGATTTCGCAAGTATCGAGCATCCCATTGCTGTTGCAATCGCCGATACCGCCAGCGATATCGCAAGAGTCCGGGCGGCCATTTTGGTTGCAATCCATAACCGTGCCGGCGGCGATCGCACAGGCGTCGATGATTCCGTCGGTGTCGCAGTCCAACGCAGGATTGGAGGCGATATCGCATCGGTCGGGTACGCCGTTCCCGTTGCAGTCCGTGGCCAGACCGGAGGCAATCGCGCAGGCGTCTGGCTTTCGATCACCATCGCAATCCAGCGCGGATCCGGATGCGATCTCGCAGAGGTCACTCAGTCCATCCTGATCGCAGTCGCCGGCGGCAGTGAGCACGCGGATCGACAGAAGCGCCCAGGAATCAGGGCACTGGGCGGCGTCGACCGAGGGCGAAGCTCGCAAGGTCACCGTGGCTGTGGTGCCGGAAACGAGTTGGTTCCAGCGGTCCCGCGCGATGATGGCAGTAACGCGATTCGGAGTCGTTGGGCAGTCCGAGCCACCGGTCACGAAGTACTTGGTCGAGGGCGTGGTGATATCGATGCCATTGACCTGAAGCCATACGAACTCGTTGGTGGCGCTCAGATCTGCGGAGACCGCAATCCGGACCTGCACATCTCGGGTTGCAGGGGACAGTCCCTGCAGGGTTGTCGTGAGCGGTGCGGTGCTATGGAACGGTCCAACATTTCCGGTGCTGGCGCGGATCGACCGATCCTGACACTCGTCAAGCAGGCCATTGCCATCGCAGTCGGGCTCGCCCGAGGCGATCTGATCAGCATCGATCAGGCCGTCGCCATTGCAGTCTGGTTCGCACTCGTCCAGCGTGCCGTTGCCATCGACATCGCTCGAGGGTGATCCGACGAGGTCGCAGGTGTCCGGCACGCCGTTGCTGTTGCAATCGGTGATCGTGCCCATCGCGATCTCATAGCTGTCTGGCAGGCCATTGGAGTTGCAATCAGGCTGGCAATCATCGAGCACTCCGTTGCGGTCCACATCAGATGCTCCCGCGGCGATGTCGCAGAGATCATTCACGCCGTTGCCGTTGCAGTCGACGAGTTGGGTGCAAGCGTCTCCGACTCCATCGCCATTGCAGTCCGCCTGGCTGGCGTTCGCCAGGGCAGGGCAGTTGTCGATGCAGTCCGCGATTCCGTCGCCATCCGAGTCCGCCTCTGCGCGATCGCAGCCGCAGGCCCCGGCCGCCGTCTTCATGGCATTGAACGGGCAACCATCGGAAGCGTCGGGGGTACCGTCGCCATCGTCATCGTCATCGCAAGCGTCGCCTGTGCCATCCGCGTCGAAATCCGCCTGGTCGGGATTGCTCACCAGTGGGCAACGATCCTGCGCGTTCAGCACGCCGTCGCCGTCCGCATCGGGATCCGAGTTGTCTCCGACGCCGTCGGCGTCGGTGTCCTGAGCCTCGTTCCGATCGAGCGGGAAGGCATCCTGATCGTCGGTAACGCCGTCGCCGTCGTCGTCGGAATCGACGCAGTTGGCGACTCCATCGGTGTCAGTGTCTGTGTCTGCCGATTCGCACCCGCAGGCGCCGGGGGTTGTCTTGAGTGGATTGTTTGGACATGCATCGCAGACATTGATCAGCCCGTCGCCGTCGGAATCGAGTTGGCACGAGTCCGGCACGCCATTGCTGTCGCAGTCCGTTGTGCGTCCGGCGGAGATGTCGTCGGCGTCCTCGAATCCATTGCCGTTGCAGTCGGCGCAGAAGGCATCGATTGAGCTGCCGGAGTTCGTCCACTGGCCCACGATGTCCGTGCCAGCGTTGCCGCACAGGGTGCAGAAGTACAGCGTTGGGCCTGGGGTTCCCTCGACATACACCGCACTCCCAGTCGGCGCAGTGTTCAGTCTGAATTCGCCCGAGTCGAAAAAGCCTGGTGACCCGTTCGCGTAGACCGCTCCGCCTCGATCGGCGGCGGAGTTGCTCGTGAACTTGCTCAGGCGGATGTTTGGCTGGGAGTTGCCGAACAGGTACACAGCGCCGGCGCGATAGGCTGAGTTGCCCTGAAAATTGCAGTTTTGAACCGTACCGTTGCTTGTCGCTTCGTAGAAGATGGCGCCACCGAGTGCGTCGCCGGAATCGTTGCTGATGCTCGCGTTGCCAATGAACGCGCAATTCTCGATTCGCGGATCGGTGTAGGCGTTGTAGATGGTTCCGCCCCAACTACGACGGCCGGCGTTGCTGGCGGATTCGGCCTTGTTCCCGCTGAAGGTGCAGCGCTGGTAACGGATGTCGCTGTTCCAGTCGTAGATGGCGCCGCCGAAGCTGTAGCGAGTTCCGCCGCCGTTGCCGATCGTCCGGCTGCTGTTGGTTGTGAAGGTGCAGTCGGTGAAGACGTCCGGAGCCGTCGGGTCGTTGCGGGTGCAATCCGCGAAGGCGACGGCTCCGCCGAGTCCAACGCGATCGCTGCCATCACCTGCGCTCGAGGCCAGATTGCTCGTGAAACTGCAGTTCGTGAACGAAGGATTGGCCGCATTCGTCGCGTACACCGCTCCGCCGCGATGATCACCGCCGCCCTGTGCCTTGTTGCCGCTGAAGGTGCTGTCGATGAATCGGATGCCCGTCGAGGGGCTCACGATTCGCACGGCACCGCCGTCGTCATTGGCCGTGTTGTTCGTGAAGGTCGCTCGGGTCAGCACCGGATTCGCGTTCGTCCACAGGCCGCCTCCCATGTTGGCCGTGTTGGAATCAATCACGCAATCGGTGATCGCCGCGGTCGACGGGGATTCAATGCGGAGCGCGGCTCCGTCCGTGTTGTACGAGTTGTAGAGAAGCCGGCAGTTTCGGATCACAGGTGACGCATTGGCGATGCGGATCGCCCAGCCTCCTTGCGCGTACCAGAAGGTGAATCCGTCGATCACGGTCGAGGCAGTCTGCCCGCCGTCGATCGTGAGCAGGGTTCCGTTGGTGCCGTTGCCATCGATGTAGGTCAGCTCGCGGCCACCGATCGACTTCAGCGTGATCTGCTTGCTGCCGAGGCTGAACTTCTCGTAGTAGGCACCCGGTGCAACGAAGATGGTGTCCCCATTCACGCTGGCGTTGATGGCCGACTGGATGGACGAGTATTCGAAGGGAACCAGTCTCGCAGAGGTCAATTCGCACTCATCCGGGATCCCGTTGCTGTTTGAATCCTGGCTGGAGCCTGCCGCGATATCGCAAGAGTCCGGCCGTCCGTTTCCGTTGCAGTCTGGAACGGCGTTGATGGACAGCTCATAGGCATCCGGGCTGCCGTTTCCGTTGCAGTCGGGTTGGCATGTGTCCGGGACGCCATTGCCATCGGCATCGTTCGCGGTGCCCGCAGCGATCTCGTCGGCATCGCTGACACCGTCGCCGTCGCAGTCTGTTGAGCAAGCGGTCCCAATGATGTTTCCGGCACCGCCAAGAATGCTGCCCGAAACCGGCTCGAGGCCGCTGCCGCAGAAGGAAGTGTTCACGATAAAGGGTAGATTCGTGCCGCTCCCGATCGTCTTCACGGCCCCGCCACTTGGGGCGTCGTTGCGCTCAAAAGTGCAGCCAAGCACGTACGGAGTGCTGAGGTTGTCGACGAAGAGGCCGCCTCCCGAGCTGCTTGCCGCGTTCTCCCGGAATGCCACGCTCGTGAAGTAGGGTTCGCTGTTGTTGATGTAGGCGCCAGCACCATTTGCGGCGTCGCACCCCGTGAATGTGGAGTACGACAGGGCGGGGCGGGAGACTTGCTCCATGTAGACGCCGCCGCCGTAGGCCCGGGTGGAGGTGGGCAGGGCGCGATCATCGTCAAACTTGCAGCGAAGGAACTTGCTGTCGCTGTTCCAGAGGTACACGCCGCCGCCGTAGCTCTCGCGATCGCCAGTGCCTGTCGTCTCCGCCTTGTTCGTCACGAACGAGCAGTCGGTGTAGCGCGCATCGCTGTCATATTCCCATGTCGCTCCGCCGTGTGCGCGGCGGGTACTGCCTCCGTTGCCCGAAGCAGTCGCCGAGTTCGATTCGAACCTGCAGCGGTCGTAAACGGGAGTGCATCCAATGAAGGCCGTGGCTCCGCCGCGGGCGACGCGTTCTGCGTCGTTGCCCGTGGCGGCCACGCGGTTGTTCGTGAAGTCCGTGCGAGTAAGGGATAGGAGCGCGCCGCCTTCGGCATAGATGCCGCCTCCGCGGACGTCGCCGGAACCCTGTGACAGGTTGTGCGTGAACGTGCAGTCGGTGAAGGTTCGGGTGCCGCCGGTGAGCCAGATTGCGCCTCCGTTGCCGTTCTGGGCCGTGCAGTTCTCGAACTTTACGTTGCTGAAGTTCCAGGTACCGCCCTTCGTGTTGTAGATCGCGCCGCCCCTGCCTGTCGCAAAGCAGTTTCGAAGCGTGGTTGCCTGAAGCGAGATCGCGGCGGAGGTGTCCGAGAAGATTGCGCCACCATGGTCGAGACCTGAAGCATTGAGGATTTCCGAATTCGAAACTGTGAGCGTGCCGGCTTCGTGGTAGATAGCACCCCCATTCGATTCCTGAGCGCCGCCGTTGTTTCCAACAAACGTTCGAACCAATGCAGGACTGCTGATGGTGGTCCGGGTGATCGTCGTATTTCCGCCTGTCAGAAAGAGAGCGCCCCCGAAGCAACGAACATAAACGTCATTGAAATAGTCGCCGCCGCCCTGGCCAACGGACTCCGCGGATGCGTTTTGAATGGTTGAGTCTTCGAGCGCGAGTGTTGCGCCGCCCCCAAGATGTACAAACCCGCCGCGACAATCGACAATACTGGTGCGGTCGTTGCAGAACTGTCTCCACAAGTCGAGAATTCTTCCGGACGCCTTGTCGCCTTCACTCTGGTGTCTGCGGATTACTAGACCTCCACCTTCGGCTTGGACGAATCCGCCGGTTAGGTAGTAGGCGGCGTTTCCACCGCAAAAAGCTGTATCCCAGTTCATAGTCGCGAGATTCGCGGAAGAACTCGAGTCCTCGATTGTCACATTTGACGCCACACTACTGATCGCCCCTCCTCGAGGGTGGAGCGATGTATCAGTCCAACTTTGGACTGGCTTTCTCGCCTCGTTTCCAATGAACGTCGTGCTCTTGATCAGGACGGTTGAATTCTCGGCATAGACCGCGCCGCCTCGATACTCGCCCGAGTTCGCGAGATTGCTCGTGAATCTGCAGTCCGTGAACGAGACATTTGAACTGGCGCGGATGTGCGCGCCGCCACCCCGACTCGCCTGATTGTTCACGAACCAGCAGTTCCGGATGACCGGGCTTGCGCCGCTCACGTAGAGGCCGCTGTCCAAGCCATTGCGAATGGTGAATCCGTCAATGATCGTCTGGTTCGTCTCGCCCTCGTCGCAATTCACCACCACGCCCGACTGGCCTTGCGCGTCGATGATGGTGGCACCCGGCCCGTCCTCGCCCTTGAGCGTGATGCGTCGACCGCGAAGGTCAACGCGCCCAGAGTAGTTGCCGCGCCGCACCAGCACGGTGTCACCGTTCGTGGAGGCATCGATCGCAGCCTGGATGGATGCGTACTGGTCGGGAACCACTCGGTCCACGGCCCATGCGGTGGTAGCTGACGCCATCACGGCAATCAGGCAAAGAGTGCGCGCACGGCGTGCAGCCGAAGGGACATCCACCACGATCTTCGAAATCGACATTGCGTTCTCCCCGGACCGCCATTCGGGCCCGTTGACGCAATTGTGTCACGGGAATCTGGCATTACCAATGGGGAGGGGGCCGATTCGATCGATTTTTGGGGGGAGGCGTGAGGGTCGCTCTATCAGCTGACTTGGCGGCAAACGAGCGGAATTCGCCTGCGTGAAGCTGGATTGCCCGACGGCATCTGTATTTGCTGGGTCAGTCGGGGTGCTGGGCAGGCAGCGCCGGAATGAGAACGAGGGAGTTCCCCAAATCCTCAGTTGTACGGGCCTGCACAGTTACGCGTGAGCGTCAGTTCTTGCCGCCCTCCGGCTTCGCCTGCTGCGGATACAGCAGCACGCGGTCGTGGCAGAGCAGCACCAGGTCGTCCTTGCCGTCGCCGGTCATGTCGGTCACGAGGCCCATGTTCGGCTCGAACTCCTTCGGCTCGCCGCCCGAGAAGATCTTGGTCTCGAAGACCTTGAACGCCGTGCCGTAGCGCAGCTTGCCCGCCTGACTGAAGCTCAGGATCTCGGCCATCTGCTCGCCGGCGTCGAGCGCCGTGATGTCCAGGAATCCGTCCCCGTTGAGGTCGCCCACCACCAGCTCGTGCTCCACGCGGCGAGGCTCGTCGCTGCGCCAGGTCGCCACCTCGGTCAGCTTCCAGCGATCGCCCGACAGCCGCACCAGCGCGAAGCTGTCGTCGCCGATCGCCAGGATGCTGGGCTTGTCGTCGCCACCGAAGCTGCCGGCGAAGATCTGGTTGAACTTGAAGCCGGGGACCTCGATCGCCTCGACCTGCCTCCAGTCGCTGCCATCGCGGCCGAATACCACCAGACGGCCGTTCTCCTTGTCGCCGGCAACCACCTTGTCGCCCATCACGGCCACGCAGGTCAGCTTGGCGTCACTGGCGTCGGCGTTGATCTGCTTCACCACCTGCCAGCCCGGGCTCGTGCCGGCCGCGGGCGCGGCGTCGTAGCGAAGCGCGCGCACGTAGTTGCGATCGGCCACCAGCAGTTCACTCTTGCCATCGCCCAGCACATCGAACACCGCGGTGTTGCGCCCGTTGGCGGCCTGCACCAGGCCAAACTGGCCCATGTCCTTGCTCTCGAGCGTCTTGAGCTCGGGCTTGCCGTCCTTGTCGGTGACTTCTCGCACCATGATCATGGGCTTGTCGGGCGTGAACACCAGCAGGTCCGTCTTGCCCTCGTGATCCACGTCCACGCCAAGGATCGACTCCGGGCTCTTGCTCAGGCTTCCCAGCGACACGGTGCGGTGATTCTTCGGATCCATGGCCGCCTCGCCGGTCGCCGGAATCAGCGTGAGCGCGTAGTTGCGGCCATCCTTCGTGACCACCGCGAGCATCGGTGTGCCGTTCAGGCTGACAAGGTTCATGGTGGTGGGGGTGGCGCCCGAGGGCAGCGGCACCGGCTTGGGGAAGCCCACGCCATCCTTGCCCGCTTCGCAGCGGCCCAGCACGCCTTCCTTCTCGCTGAGCAGGAAGACCTGCGCGGGGCGGCCCTCGCCTGCGGCCAGCGCCGCGACCGAGTCCATGTCGGCCAGCGCCGGGTAGCGCTCGGCGGCGTCGAAGCCCTTGCCCTCGCGCTGCCGGTACAGCATCACGGCGTTCTCGGCGGTGTTGGTGGCGAGCAGGTCCTGGCGGCCATCGCCATCGAGGTCCACGATCGCGTAGCTGCGCTTGCGGTTCTGCGGATCCTTGAAGGTCCACGTCTGCATGCTCGCCTCGCGGTCGCCGGCCCCCTCGATCGGTGCGCGTTCGAGACGCGAGAACACGATGCGCTTCGATGGCCGCTCGATCACGCCCAGCAGCGCCTGCTTCTCGCCGGGCAGGCGCACGGCGTCGGCCTCGCGCAGCGGCGGCATCTCGAAGCGAAGTTGCGGTCCCGCGACCAGGCGGTCGCCCTCGCGGCTCGTCAGCCAGATCCGCACCGGACTCGAGTCCTCCGGCACGATGGCCGCGATGTCCAGCGTGCCGTTGCCGTCGAAATCGTCGATCAGCGAGGCCACGGCGTTGCCGGATCCGACGTCGAATTCGGTGGGGGTGCCGAGCTGATCCTTCTCGAGCGGCCAGACCGTGACCTTGCCGCCCACGTTGCCGATCAGTTCCGGCTTCGCGTCGCCGAGCACGTTGGCCACGTGCAGGTTGTCGCGGCTGCCGATCAGCGACTTCACCGGGACCTTGCGGGTCACCTCGAACACGCCCGGGCGCGTCTGGCGCACGAAGGCCACGGTGCCGGGCTGGCCCGCGTAGATCAGGTCGATGCGACCGTCGCCGTCGAAGTCGTGCGGCTCCACCGCCTGCACCTCGTTGGGCACCGAGATCGTCTCGCGCCGGAAGCGCCAGAGTTCGGGCAGCTCGTTCGAGCCGGGGGCTGGCGCCTTCTCCTCGCCGGGCTTGGCGTCAGCGCGCTGGTAGTACACCTCGATGCGGCTCTTGTGGTTGTTCACCGCGATCAGGTCGCGTCGGCCGTCGCCATCGAGGTCGGCGGTCTCCAGGGGACCCGCCTTCGGGTCGATCTTCTGCACCTCGAGCGGCTGAAAGCCGAAGCTGGCGGCGAGATCGCCCGACTGGGGTGCGAGCGAGAGGATCGAGGCAAGAATGAGGGCCGCTTCCATGGGATCTCCGGTTTCGCGCGGCGCCGGTTGCGCACGCGCGGGGCTATAGTAGCCGCGTGCAGAATCGCGTCCTGAACGTTGCGTGCGCACTTGCGCTGGTCGCCGCGGGGATCGCCTCCGCGGACATCGTCACGCTGAAGAGCGGCAGCCGCATCGACGGCACCGTGCTCAAGCGAACGGACAAGCGCGTGTGGGTGGACATCGGCCCCGAGGTGCTCGCGTTCGACATGGAGGATGTGCAGGGGGTCGAGAGCGCCGCCGCGCCCGCCGCCGCGCGCACCGAGCAGGTGGACCTGTTCCACACCGCGACCGACCTGCCCACGCTGAGCCCGAAGGAGCACGCGAAGCTGCTGGGCCCGGCGGTGGTCAAGATCAGCACGCCCAGCGGCCTTGGCAGCGGCGTGATCATCGACAAGGACGGCCACGCCATCACCAACGCGCATGTGGTGCAGGGCGAGCAGCGCCTGAAGGCGACCGTGTGGTTCCCGCAGGCCGACGGCACGCTGAAGCGCGTCGAGATCGACAACGTCGAACTGGTCGCGGTGAACAACCATCTGGACCTGGCCCTGGTGCGGATTCCGCATCCGGACCGCAAGGACTTCGCCTTCGCCCCCGTGCAGCGCGAGGAGAAGCTGGAGATCGGCCAGCCGGTCTTCGCGATCGGCAATCCGCTCGGCCTCGAGCGGACCCTCACGCAGGGCGTGATCAGCACGACCCAGCGCAGCTTCGACGGCCTGACCTACATCCAGACCGACACGCCGATCAATCCCGGCAACTCGGGCGGCCCGCTGTTCAACACGCGCGGCGAGGTGATCGGCATCACCAACATGGGCATCCGCGGCGGCGAGGCGCTGGGCTTCGCGATTCCAAGCCGCTACGTGAAGGACTTCATCCGCAACCGCGAGGCCTTCTCGTACGACCGCAACAACCCGAATTCGGGACACAACTATCACGATGGCCCCGCGCGTTCGCGCTTCGAGGTGCCCAGCGAGCTGCTGGACGGCAGCTCGGGCAAGTGAGACGCGCCCTCGGCACTCAGGAGATCCCCATGCGACGAACCATGCTTGCGGTGGCGATTGTGCTCTGCGCGCTTCGGCCGGTCCTTGCCGAGTCGATCGGCATCGAGCGTCTGGCCTCGAAGGACAGCTGGCTCGTGCTGGGCATGGATGACCTGACCGCGTCGCGCGACCGCTGGCACGCCACGCCGATCTACGCGTGGTGGGGCAGCGAGACGGTGCAGAAACTGGTCAAGGACGAGCTTGAGCGGTCCGGCACCGAGGCCAAGGAGCGCCTTCGCCAGCTCGGCGTGGCCGAGGACGCGTGGAGCGTGCCCAAGTCCGTGGGCTTCGCCCTGTTCGCCGCGCACGACGAGCAGCTCGACAGCGACCAGCCGCACTTTCTCTTCTATGGCGACTGGGCCGAGGGCGCCGATGGCGTGGCGTCGATCTTCGAGGCGGTGATCGCCGAGCATGAGAAGACCAGGCCGGGCCGCGTGCGCGCGGTCGAGATCCGCGGCCACAAGGCCACCGCGATCTCCGTGAAGCCCGAGGAGCCCAAGCCCGAGATCGGCAAGGACGGGCGTCCTCGCCGTCCGCGCCCACGTCGCGGCGGCCTCTTCGAGGAGGGCGGCACCTTCCAGCATGTCGAGACGATCTGGTACGTGCGCGACGGCTCGCGCTTCCTTCTTGGAAGCCTGGAGAAGGACCTGGAGGAAGTGCTCGGGGTGCTGGAAGGCCAGGCGCGCGCGAGCATTTCGGAGGATCCTGATCTGAAGGCGGCGCTGGAGCAGGTGGGGCGCGCGGACCTGTGGAGCGTGCTGCTCACGGGTCCGATGCAGCGCGTGGCCGGCGTGGGTGGCGCCCAGATGGGCTTCCTGCAGCCGATGCTCACGGCGCTCTTCGGCGAGGTGCGTGCCTACGGATTCTCGGTGGGTGTGGGCGGTGGCGACGCGCAGGTCGAGGTGACCAGTGGCATTCTGGTGAAGGGTGATCGCGCGGGCGTCCTCGCGCTGCCGGATCCGGCCAAGGCCGCGTCCGCGCCGCCGCGCTTCGTGCCCAACGACGCGGTGGGCTACGGCACCATCCAGCTGCAGCTGCGGGACGTGATGAAGCTGATCGAGACCGCAGCCAGCAACCTGCCCGAGGAGATGTCGGAGATGGTGGATCCAACGCTCCAGCAGTACGGGCCGGACCTGCGGAAGGCGTTCGACGCGCTCGGACCGGAGGTGCACGTGATCGCGCGCGCCGCACCGCCGAAGGGTGGAGGCGACCCCGAGGATCAGGGGGTCTATGCGGTCACCTGCCGCGACGAGCAAGCGGTGACGGGCCTGCTGAACCTCTTCCTGCCCGAGGCCGGCTTCGAGCCGCGCGACTTCAACGGCAACACGATCTTCGATGCCCCCGATGGCGACGTGAGCATGGGCTTCGGCGGCGGCATGTTCTACATGGGCTCCTCGCCCGCGGTGGAGCAGTGTCTGCGCGGTGGTGAGCAGGGGCTGGGCGATTCGGCCGCGTGCAAGCAGGCCCTTGCCGCCGTGGGAACCGATCCTGTGCTGGGCTGGGGCTACACCGACCTGGTCGCGGCGATCGACGCGCGCAGGCAGTCGCTGCTCGCGTCGGCCCAGCGGGCCGAGGGCCGCATGGTTCCGAAGGATCAGCGCGAGATCGCCGACCGCGTGGGACTGGATGTCCCGGACGGCCTCGTGGAGGAACTCGGCGAGATCGACGCAAAGAGTCTTGGCGAGGGCTTCGGGCCCATGCAGTGGGACATGCGCGCCGTGTCCGACGGCCTGCGCACGCGCCTGCGCCTGCTCAAGCCGGCGAAGATCGACTGAGGCTTGCCACGAAAGCGCGAAGCGTCTCGTTGAAGCGCGCCGGGTCCGCCTGACCCGGTTCGTCGTGACGGTCCCCGGGCAGCACCAGCAGCGTGGCGTGGGACGAGGCCGCGGCGATCCGCTCCGCGTCGCTGGCGGGAGAGATCGGGTCGCCCTCGCACGCGATCACGAGCAGCGGCACGCGCAGCGATGCGCTGTCGCGCTCCAGTGGCGCATCCATGCACCCGGCGGCGCGAAGCAGCAGCAGTGAGAGCGCGGTGAAGGGCTGTGCGGGAAGTCCCTGCATGCGCATGCGGCCTGGAATCGGCGAGGCCAGGTCGCGGTAGGGCGCCAGCGCGATCACGCCCATCACGGGCAGGCCATGCGCGCGTGCCGCGGCACGGATCGCCACGCCTGCGCCCAGCGAGTGCCCCATCATCACCATCGGCGCGCCCGCGTTGCGTGCGGCGATCTCCGCCAGCATGGCCAGCGCGGCGTCGGGTTCGCGCACGCCGACCCACGATCGGTTTCCGTCGTGCTCGCCATGCGCGGGCAGATCGGGCAGCCATGCCTCGCGCACGATCGGCAGCAAGGGTTGCAGGCGCGCGAGCGAATCCCATCGCGAGCGGCCCCAGCCATGCAGCATCAGCAGGATGGGTGCGCGGTCGCCTCCGGCGCCTTGCACGCGCCAAGCCGGACAAGGCACGCCGTCAAGGCCGGGCAGTGACGTCTCCTCGGCGCTCAGGCCGAGCGCGTCGGGCGATCCCGGTCGACCCGTGGCGAGGGCCCACGCGAACCCCTTGCGCGGCGGATGCATGGCGTCCCACGCGATCACGAATGCGCCCCATGCCACGACGATCGTGAGCGCCGCCGTCAGCAGGAGCGCGAGCCCCAGCCAGGGATTCACGAAGCGCGGCTCCGCACCGCGGCCACGGCACGGTTGGCGAGTTCGTGCGCCGCCGCGACCTGTGAAGCCGTCCGCTCGCCGTGGGCGCGCGCTGCCGCGGCGTCGGAGAGCGAAGGCAGGTTCACGCGCACGTTCCATTCCGCCGCATCGGCGGCCAGGGCGGCCAGATTCGCGGCGATGGCAAGGTCGCTGCCGAGTCGCGCGTTCGTGCGGGCCGGAAGCTCGGCAAGAAGCGCGCAGGCACGATGCGCCAGATCCACGATCGCCTGCGGCGCGTCGATCGCCTCGCGCACGGCGGGCTGGAATTCGCGCGCTCGCGTTGCATCATCTTCCGGCAGTTTCCACAGTGCGGCCAGCCGCGCATAGGCCGCCGCGTCGCGATCGGCCAGCGCCAGGGCCGTGGCGCGCATCGCGTCGAGTTCGGCGAGCGCGGCCGTGTTCTGGGCCTCGTGCGCGGCGAACGACGGCCTTCCCACGGTGTAGCGAAGCACCATGGCGCCGAGTGCGGCGCCATGCGCCAGCGTGACCGCTGCCACCGCGCCGCCACCCGGCGAGGGCACCTTGTCGGCCAGCCTGGCCGCGAAGTCGGCCAGCGTGGTGTTGGCGAAGCTCGGACTCACGCGCGAAGCTCCGCGCCGAGCGACTTCTGCAGCGACTCGGTGAGCTTGGCCACGATCGCGTCGACATCCTCGCGGCGAAGCGTGCCATCGGCGCGGCGGAACACCAGGCGCAGCGTCACGCTCTTGCGGCCGGCGCCAAGCTGCTTGCCGCGGTAGGTGGTCACGAACGACAGCGACTCCAGGTGCTCGGGTTTCGCGTGGCGCACGGTGGCCTCGATCTGGCTCCATGGCGTCGCCTCGGCCACCACCACGCTCACGTCGCGCTCGGCGCCGGGGAAGGCGGGCAGCGCGGCGGCGGGACGCTCGGGCGGGAAGCGCGACACCAGCGACTCCAGCTCGATCTCCGCGACCGCCAGCGGAAGGTCAAGCCCAACGGCGGCGGCTGCGCTGGCCGAGAGCAGCCCGATCCGGCCGATCGGCTTTCCATGCAGGCTCACCGTGGCGGCGGGCTCGATGCCGCTGCCGCCGGTCGTGGGTTCCATGGTGACCGCAGCGCCAGCCAGCTCGTGCGCGAGCCGCTCCACCACGCCGCGAATCGTGCGGTAGCCCGCCGACGCATCGGGGGCGTCGGCGACCAGACCCAGCGCCTGCCACTCGCGGTGATTTCCGTCGGAGCCAAGTCGAAATGCATGCGCGATCTCGAAGAGGCGAACGTCTGTTCGTGCGCCACGATCCGCGTTCAGCGCGCGTGCCGCGACCGGTCCGGTCACCGCGGCGGGCCGCAGGCATGGGGTTCCGCCTGCGCGCTCGTCCTCGATGCGCAGGGCGTTGTCGCCCTTGGGCAGGAAGGCCTGCGCAAGCTTCTCGGTGACCAGCGCGTGCGTGACGCACTCCACGAATCCGAGTCCAGACAGCAGGTCCTTCGTGCGCTCGAGCGCGATCATGCGAAGGTCGGGGCTCGCGGTGCGGATGCGCAGCGTGTCGCCCACCGGAATGCGGTCCGTGCCGAGCAGGCGAATCACTTCCTCGATCAGGTCCACTTCGCGGTCGATGTCCATGCGCTGTGCAGGCACGGTGCACTCGATCGCGTCGCCCTTCCTCACCGGCGCGAAGCCGAGCGCCGCGAGCGCATTCGTCATGTCGGCTTCGGCCAGCGGAATCCCAAGCAGGGCCTGACATCGCGCTGCTCGCATGCGCACGGTGCGTGGCGGGGGCAGGGGAGCGCCTGCCTCGAGCGTGCCCGTGGCCAACTCGCCACCCGCGGTCTCAAGGATCAGCGCCGCCAGCCGATCTGCCGCGGCGTCGATCGAGGCCGGATGCACGCCGCGCTCGAACCGCTTGCCGCTGTCGCTGAAGATCTGGTGGCGGCGGCTCGCGTGACGCACCATCGTGGGGCTGAAGGTCGCGGCCTCGAGCAGCACATCGACCGTGGACTCGTCGACGGCGGTCTCCGCGCCGCCCTTCACGCCCGCCAGCGCCACCGGGCGCTCGGCGTCGGCGATCACGAGGTCCTGCGCGGTCAGCTTGATCGGCTGCGCGTGCTCGCCGAGCGGCAGGAAGGGTTCGCCGGCGCCTGCACGCCGCACGCGGATCTCGGCGCCGCGCAGCTTCTTCAGGTCGAAGACATGCGTGGGCTGGCCCATCTCGAGCAGCACGAAGTTCGTGCAGTCGACCAGGTTGTTGCGAGGCACCTGTCCGGCTTCGCGCAGTCGCTGCTGCATCCACGCCGGGCTCGGGCCCACCTTCACGCCGCGGATCACGCGCGCGGTGTAGCGGGGGCACCCCTCGTGATCGGTGTTGCTGACCTTCGTCAGCGTGGCGATGGCGGGCCCCTTCGCGGCCGGCCGTGCCACCGGCACCTTCACCGTGCGGCCGGTCGCTGCGGCGAGCTCGCGTGCCAGTTCCAGGTGGCACAGGCAGTCGCCGCGGTTGCTGGTGGTCTCGATCTCCTGCTGGATGCCGCCGTCCTCCAGTTCCTCGCGGCCGTCGAAGTTGAAGCCGGCGGCCGTGAGGGCGTTGGCCTGCTCCTCGGCGTCGGCGGGGCGGTCCAGATAGTCGTTGATCCAGCGGACACTGGTGCGCATGTCGAGCGCAAGCGTAGCGGCGTGAACTTTGCGCGTGGTAGGCTTCCGCGCATGCTTCGGGCGCTTCCCGGTCTGCTTCTGGCCGCGCTGGCCGCCTGCACCTCGACGCCGATTTCGGATGCCGTCTCCACGCCGCCCGACTTCGTCAGTGATGTCACGGTGCTGGCAGGCAAGGGTGCCGAGAACCGACGCGAGCCGTGGATGCGGCAGGGCAAGATGATCCTGTTCAGCGACGGCACCGTGCTGGCCGACCTTGGGCCCTCGGTGAACGGTCGCACGCGGCCTGGCCGTGCGCGGGTGCTCTACCAGCGGCAGGTGCGGCAGATGTGGGAGCTCGCGCGGCAACTCGGCTTCGCCGCGCCCGAGCAGGCCGACTTCGACGGCAATCCCGACATGCTCGAGGCCGCCGACGGCGAGCTGCTCTATGTGCTCGCCTTCACGGGTGACGGGCAGCGTTGGACCTTCGTGCGCCGTTTTCCCGTGGACAAGGGCCCCGACGAGGCCACCAGCCAGTGGGTGAAGGCCATGGCCGAGGCGGCGTTCTTGCGCGAACTGCCCGAGGGCATGGATCTGCCGGTGCGATACGACTTCGGCCCGGATCCCTACGTGTGGTTCAAGAAGCCGGGAGCCTGATCGTGCGCTGGACCGTGTGTCTGCTGCTTGCTCTGGTGGCCTGCGCGAAGGACCGGAACGCGATGGAGGCTGCGCGTGTGGTGGCGGACACGGGTGGCTACTCGATCAGGTTGCTCATCAAGCAGCCCAGTCAGCAGCGCTATGAGGCGTTGATGGTCTCGCGTGAGGGGCGCGTTGGTTACGCCGGTGGCATGGCTGCGATGGAGGGCCTGAAGCCGGCCTATGAGCGCGCGCTCACGCCCGACGAGGCCGATGCATTCCGCGCGGCGATCCTTGCGTGTCCGTGGACCGAGGCCAAGCCGGATGATCGCGGCCCCGAGAAGGCCGAGCCGATCACCGAGGTGACGATCGGCATGCCGAGCGGCATCGAGCGCACGTTCACGCTGCGCGGCGAGCAGCCCGAGGTTGACAAGTGGGTGAAGCTGCTGAAGCCGTGGGTGAAGGATCGCCACAAGTCCGAGCTGGACATGCTGCCGAAGGCGACGGAGCCGCCGAAGGTGGAGGGCGCGGTGTCGGCAGAGAAGCCCGTGAGCTGAATCAGGATCCTTCGGGGCTGGGCGACTACGATCGCCCCCATGCTCGACCCAATCGTGGGCATCGACCTTGGCACCACCCATTCGCTCGTGGCCATCTGCAACGAGGCGGCGGTCGGGGGAATGGTCGTCTGC
>JBMOGS010000017.1:0-38820 GCA_049318245.1 Phycisphaerales bacterium
AGCTGCTGGTGAAGCTCGACGAGGACGTGCGCGGCCGCGACTGCTACGTGGTGCTGAGCACCTGCGCGCCCGTGAACGACAGCCTGGTCGAGCTGCTTGTCTTCATCGACTGCCTCCGCCGCGCCAGCGCCAAGCGCATCACCGCCGTGATCCCCTACTTCGGCTACGCGCGCCAGGACCGCAAGGACGAGGGCCGCACGCCGATCACCGCCAAGCTGGTGGCGAACCTGATCACCGCTGCGGGCGCGAATCGCGTGCTCTGCATGGACCTGCATGCCGCGCAGATCCAGGGATTCTTCGACCTGCCCGTGGACCACCTGACGGCGGGACCCGTGCTCATGGAGCACTTCCGGCGCGTGCTTCCGTCGTTCGGGCCCACCGCCGTGCTGAGCCCGGACGTGGGCAATGCCAAGACCGCGAACATGTTCGCCGACCAGCTCGGCCTCGACCTCGCGATCATCGAGAAGCGCCGCACCGGCGCCACCGACGTGAAGGCGCGCAACGTGATCGGCGACGTGAAGGGCAAGACGGTCCTCATGTTCGACGACATGATCACGACCGGTGGCACCGTGCTTGAGGCCGCCCGCGTGGCGCGCGAGCGTGGCGCGACCGCGGTGTACGCGGCATGCACGCACGCCGTCCTCGCCGGGCTGGCCATCGAGCGCCTCGCCAGCCCCGAGATCACCGGCCTGGTCGTGACCGACACGATTCCCGCCGACGGCCGTCTCGATCCGCTGAAGGGCAAGCTGACCGTGCTCAGCGTCGCCCGCATGCTGGGCGAGGCGGTGCACCGCATTCATCACGATCTGAGCGTCAGCGCGCTCTTCCGCGAGGGCATGGGCCCCCGCCGCTGAATCCGACTCTTTCACCCCGTTTCACACAAGGAGAACACACCATGTCGAAGAACACCCCCACCCTCAAGGCCGCGCCGCGTGAGCGCCTCGGCTCGCGCTACGCGAAGCGCCTGCGCACCTCGGGCAAGCTGCCGGGCGTGCTCTACGGCCACGGCACCGCGCCGATGTCGATCACGCTCGACGAGAAGGAGACCGTCACCTCCCTGAAGGCTGGCGCCCACGTGGTCAAGCTGGCGATGGAAGGCGGCTCCACCGAGACCTGCCTGGTCAAGGACCTGCAGTTCGGCTGGATGGGCGACAACGTGATCCACGTCGACCTTGCCCGCGTCGATCTGGACGAAGTGGTGACCGTGAAGGTCCGCCTGCAGTTCGTCGGCACGCCCGAAAGCGCCAAGAAGCCCGGCGCCGTGCTGACCCATGACGTCACCGAGCTCGAGATCGAGTGCAAGGTGCGCGACATTCCCGAGGAGATCCGCGTGGACCTCGGCGGCATCACCGCCGACGTGTACACCGTGAGCGAGTTCAAGCTGGCCGAAGGTCTGAAGGCCGTCACCGATCCGCACGCCGCGCTGAGCCGCGTCGTCACGATCGCCGAGGAGGCCGAAGGCGAGGCCGCTGCCCCGACCGCAGGCGCCGAGCCCGAAGTGCTCACGGCGAAGAAGGACAAGGAAGGCGAAGGCGCCGCGCCGGCCGCAGGCGCGAAGGCCGCCGCCCCCGCGAAGGAGGCCAAGAAGGGCTGATCGGACTCGATCGGACCTTCCCGGAAGCACGTCATGCGACTCATCGTCGGCCTCGGCAATCCAGGCATCGAGCACCAGGGCACGCGCCACAACGCGGGCTTCGAGGTGCTGGATCGCCTTGCGCGCCGCTACGGAGATCCTCCGGGCGGCGCGGCCAAGAGCCGCTTTGCCGGGCTGTTGGTCGAGGGCCGCATCGGCGACGAGCGCGTGCTGCTGCTGAAGCCGACCACCTTCATGAACCTCTCGGGCTCGAGCGTGCTGGAAGCCCTGCGCTTCCACAAGCTGGACGCCTCGAAGGACCTGCTGGTGGTCACCGACGACTTCGCCCTGCCCTGCGGCGCCATGCGCCTGCGGGCGCAGGGCGGAGACGGCGGTCACAACGGGCTCGCCGACATCACCCGCAGGCTGGGCAGCGATCGCTGGCCACGCCTGCGCGTGGGCATCGACGCGCCCGGGCGCATCAGCACCGAGAGCTACGTGCTTGGCGTGTTCACGCCGGAGCAGCGGAAGCAGCTCGATCCGGGACTGGACGAGGCCGCCGAGGCCGTCGCCTGCTGGGCCACCGAGGGCCTGGAGGCGGCGATGAACCGTTTCAATCGCCGGGGCGTTGGCGCCTCGGCCAAGGAGGCGTGAGCGATTCGCACGGGCGAGCGCCTCCACGCAGGACACATCAACACGACACTTCCAATCAACACTCTTTCGAAAGGACACTGACATGGACGCAACGATCACCGCAGAACGCACCCGCCCCTACGAGGGCATGTTCCTCTTCCCGCAGTCGGCCACGGCCGATCTGCAGGGCGCCCTGGACCACGTGAAGGAGATCCTGGGCCGCAGCGGCGCCGAGATCCTCTCCATCGCCAAGTGGGACGAGCGTCGTCTGGCGTACGACATCAAGGGCAACAAGCGCGGCGTGTACGTGCTGGCCTTCTTCCGCGTGCTCAGCACCAAGCTGGCCGGCATCGAGCGCGACTGCAACCTCAGCGAGAAGCTGCTGCGCAGCATGGTGACCCGCGCGGATCACCTGACCGAGGAGCAGCTGCGCAACGCCGAGGCCATGCAGCGCACGGCCGACGAGGCACGCCTGCGCGGTGCACCGGGCGAGGAGCCCGAGCCCGAGGTCGTCTGAGACCGCGGATTCCGACAGGAAATCCACACGCGGCCCCGTTTCGGCGGGGCCGCGTTCTTTTTTGCGCCTTTTCGCAGGACTTTTCTCCAATGTCCCAAGTGTGTCCCTGCGCGGCTTTAGAATGCATGCACGCAACATGGAGGTGCGAACACAATGGCTAGTTTCAACAAAGTGATGCTGATGGGAAATCTCACGCGCGACGTGGAGTTGCGCCAGACGCCGAACGGCAACCAGTCGGTCGCCAACTTCGGCATCGCCTGCAACCGCAAGTTCAAGACGCAGTCGGGCGAGGAGCGCGAGGAAGTGACCTTCGTCGACTGTGAGGCCTGGGGCCGCACGGGCGAGGTCATGAAGGAGTACCTCTCCAAGGGTCGGCCGGTCTTCATCGAGGGCCGTCTCAAGCTCGACAGCTGGGAGGACAAGGAAGGCAAGAAGCAGTCCAAGCTGCGCGTGGTGGTCGAGAACTTCCAGTTCATCGACTCCAAGAGCGGCGGCGGCAGTGGCGGCGGCGAGCGCACGGGCGGTCGCACCCAGCAGGCCAGCCACCAGGCCCACACCGAGGTGGCCGAGGCGGACATCCCCTTCTGAACCATCCTGACGGGTGGCAGCCGCCTCGGTTGCCGCCCATCACGGCACAAAACAACCGCCTCAAGGCTCTTCCAAGGGCCTTGAGGCGGCTTCGCTTTCCGTGCATAATGCTCGGCTCGTCGCCGCGAGGCTGCCCGCGTGGGTGGCCCCGAACCGTTGGGCGCAGGCGACCGCCCTCACTCCCCTCGAAGGGGAAGGACAGCACCATGGCAGCACGCAAAGTCGAACTCCTCCTGAACAAGACCGTCGAGAACCTGGGCCTCATCGGCGATGTGGTCAAGGTCAAGCCGGGCTACGCCCGCAACTACCTGCTGCCGCACGCGCTGGCCGAAGCCCCCACCCCCGAGAAGATCGAGGCCCTGAAGAGCGAGCGCGCCAAGGCCGCCGCCGAGATGGAGAAGATGCGCGCCGATCGCGCCGCTCTCATCGCGCGCCTCGAAGGCGTCACCATCAAGCTGGTGCGCAGCGTGAACGATCAGGGCGCGCTCTACGGCGCCGTCACCCACCGCGACATCTCCGACCAGCTGGCCGCCGACGGCTTCCCGGTGGACATGCGCGCCGTGCGTCTGGGCATGACCATCCGCCGCATCGGCAGCTACAGCTGCGCGATCGTGTTCGATCGCGAGCTGCGCACCGAGATCGGCGTCGAGGTCGCTCCCGACCGCACGCTCGAGCTCTACGCCCGCACCGAGGAGCCCGCCGCCGAGGAAGCGCCCGTCGAGGGTGAGTCCGCGGAGGCCCCGGCCGCCGAGGCTCCCGCCAAGGGCAAGGCCAAGGCCGAGAAGGCCGACGGCGAGTCCGGCACGAAGAGCGCCCGCAGCCGCAAGGCCTGATCCCTCGTGGGCCTGCAGCAGGACCACAAGGACCCCGTGGACGGGTTCCCGGCCCCCGATTCGGGCGGTCTGGACGTTGCATCGTCGGAAAGTGCGGTCATCGAGCCGAAAGGGCCGATGGTTGACGTCGTCAAGGAGGACGATCTCATGAGTGCCATGGCCGTTCGTCGCGAAGTGTTGCCGGAAACCCGGCAGAGCAAGACCCACAAGTTCATGATCGGTGGCCACGAGGGCTACCTGACCGTGGGCCTGTTCCCCGATGGCCGACCGGGCGAGATCTTCATCAAGATGAGCAAGGAAGGCAGCACGCTGTCAGGCCTCATCCAGGGCTTCTGCCGCGCCTTCAGCCTGGCCCTGCAGCATGGCCTGAGCGTGCATGACGCCAGCGACCGCTTCCGCGGCATGCGGTTCGAGCCCATGGGTCCCACGAACAATCCGGACATCCCGGAAGCGGCGAGCATCCTCGACTACGTGGCCCGCTACCTGCAGATCAACTTCGTCGAGCGCGTGGAGCGCTGACGCGACGCGATCGACCCACCCCGCGAGGGCCGCACGGCCCCGCGGGGTTTTCATTTCCGCGCCTGGCTCGCCACCGCATCAGTCACCAGCGGCCCCAGCCGCTTGCGCAGCACGGCCAGCAGTGACGCCGGCTCCAGGAACGCCTTGGGCGGCCGGACGTAGACCTCGCGCAGACCGTCGGCGCCGACGCCCCCCACATCACGCACCGAGCCCTGCATGCCCTTGAACGCCGTGTGGAACGGCGCGGGATCCTTGCACCGGATCACCAGGTCCGCACCCGAGACTTCCACGCTTCGCGCGCCCAGCACCCCCGCCATCGCGCGGATCTCGGCCACGTCCAGGAGTCCCTGCACCGCGAGCGGTGGATCGCCGTAGGCGCTGACGAGGTCCGACCGCAGGCATTCCACCGCCGCAGGGTCCTGCACCGAGGCCGCGCGCCGATAGACCTCCAGACGTCGGCGATCACTTGGCACATAGCCCCGCGGGATCCAGCCGCCCGCGCCGATGTTCACGAGCACGTCGGCGACCTTCGGGCGCTCGCGGTTCTGCAGGCCGTCCACCGCCTCTTCCAGCAGCTGGCAGTACATCTCGTAGCCCACCGCGGCGATGTGACCGCTCTGCTCGGCGCCCAGCAGGTTGCCCGCGCCGCGGATCTCCAGATCACGCATCGCGATGCGGAAGCCCGCGCCCAGCATGCTGTAGTCCTCGATCGCCTTGAGCCGCCGCAGCGCCTCGTCGGTCACCGGGCGATCCTGCGGCAGGAAGAGATAGCAGTACGCGCGGTGCCCGCTGCGCCCCACGCGTCCGCGCAGCTGATGCAGGTCGGCCAGGCCGTACAGGTCGGCCAGGTCGATGAACATGGTGTTCGCGCGCGGATTGTCCACGCCGCTCTCGATGATGCTGGTGCTCACCAGCACGTCGCACTCGTGACGCATGAAGGCGAGCATCACGCGCTCAAGCGCCTCCGGAGGCATCTGCCCATGCCCCACCTCGATGCGCGCCTCGGGCACAAGTCGGCGAATGCGCTCCGCGGCCTCCTCCAGCCCCTTGATCCGGTTGTGCACGTAGTAGACCTGACCCTCGCGCGCCAACTCGCGCTTGATCGCCTGCTGCAGGCGCTCGGCGCTGAAGGGGATCACCTCCGTCACGATCGCGCGGCGGTCGGGCGGGGGCGTGGTCAGGCTGCTGATGTCGCGCAACCCCAGCAGCGACATGTGCAGCGTGCGCGGAATGGGCGTGGCGCTCAGCGTGAGCACGTCGGCCGTGGCGCGGAAGGCGAGCAGCCGCTGCTTGTGCTCCACGCCGAAGCGCTGCTCCTCGTCGACCACCACCAGTCCCAGATCCTTGAACACCACGTCCTTCGAGAGCAACCGATGCGTGCCGATGATCAGGTCGACCTTGCCGGCCTCGAGATCCGCGAGCACCTGCGACTGCTCCGCCGCGGTCTTGAAGCGGCTGAGTCCCTCCACCCGGAACGGATAGGCGCGGAAGCGATCGCGGAAGGTGCGTTCGTGCTGCTCCGCCAGCACCGTCGTCGGGACCAGCACCGCCACCTGCTTGCCGGCGGCGCAGGCGCGGAAAGCGGCGCGGATGGCGATCTCGGTCTTGCCGAATCCCACGTCGCCACAGACCAGCCGGTCCATGGGTCGCGTCTGCTGCATGTCGCGCTGCACGGCCGCGATCGCCGTGCGCTGATCGGGCGTCTCCTCGTAGGGGAACGCCGCCTCGAACTCGGATTGCCACGGCGTGTCGGGCGGATAGGCCACGCCCGGCATCGCCGCTCGCACGGCCTGCACGCGCAGCATCTCGCCAGCCAGGTCGCGCACCGCCTCGCTGACCCGCTCCTTCTGCGCCTTCCATCGCTTGCCGCCGATCGTGCTGAGCGGCGGGCGCGCGGCGCCGGCGCCGATGTACTTCTGCACCAGGTCCACCCGCGCGGCGGGCACGTGCAGCTTCGTCGAGCCCTCGAACTCGAGTGTCAGGTACTCGCTCTCCCCCGCTCCATCCGCGGCGAATTCGCCACCCTGCTTCAACCGGGCCAGCGTGGTCAGGCCGAGGTAGCGCGCCACGCCATGGTCGCGGTGCGTCACGTAATCCCCGGGCTCGAAGGCCAGGAAGGCGTCGCGCACCCGATCGGTGCCCGGCCCGGCGACGACCGCCGCCTTGCGCCTCCGCGGACCCGTTCGATTCAGGAGCTCGTGCTCCGGCACCACCGACAGCGGGCGCTCGCCAGCCTCGAGCCAGCGAAAGCCCCGACCCAGCAGTCGGCGCTCGATCTGCACGCGTCCTTCCAGGCCGTGGCGGCGCACCAGTTCCGCGGCGCGCGACTGGTCGCCCTCGGTCGCGGCCAGCAGCACCGCGGAACCTTCGCGCGCCAGATCGCCAAGACGCTCGAACGCCTTCGCCGAGTCATGGTCGAATCCGGGAAGCGTCGCGAAGGGAAGCTGGATCTCGTCCGGCCCCGCCACCGTGAAGTGGTTCACGGTCAGCGTGGCGCGTGCCGAGGCGGTGACCGCGCGCACGGCGTCCTTGGGCGGACTCACCCCGATCGAATCGACCACGCGCTCCCAGTAGCCGCGCGCCTGCTCCATCACCTCGGAAAGTTCCGACCAGACCACCAGCGCCTCGCGCGCCAGCAGTTCGCCGGGCAAGGGATCGCCATCCTGCGGTCCGAAGCGCGCGCCATCCGCGCACGGCAACTCGAAGCCGTCGATCTTGCGGTCGCTTGCCTGCGTGGACACGTCGATCTCGTGCAGGCTCTCCAGCTCGTCCCCGAAGTGATCCAGCCGGATCGGCAACTGGCCCGCGGGCGGGAAGACGTCCACCACGCCGCCGCGAACCGCAAAGTCACCCGGACTCTCGATCGCTTCCGTCCGCCGATAGCCCGCCTTCGCGAGCCATTCCGCAAGGGCGGCAGGCGACCCATGCTGACCAATCTTCACCGCCCGACGCAAGCGATCCCGACGCGCCGGTACGGCCACGGACTGCATCAGCGCCGCGACCGGCGCCACCGTCACGCGCGGCTGCGCACTCGGATCGCTCGCTCGAAGCCGCTCCAGCGCGGTCTCCAGCCCCCCCGCCGAGTCGGCCGCCGAAGCCTCCATCGCTGGAAACACCCACGCAGGGACGCCAAGGTCGCGAAGTTCCTCGGCCGCATCGGCGGCCTCGTCGAGATGCGCGACCACCAGCAGCACCGGACAGCCCAGTCGCACGTGCAGCGCTCCCGCAAGCACCGTGGTGGCGCTTCCCGCAACACCACGCGCCGTGTGGTGGCCCCCAAGGCGTACCTTCTCCGCGAGCGCCAGCAGCGCCTGGGAGGACTGGATGCGCTGGAACCACGCCATGATCTGCCGCGCAAGCCGGCGGGCCGCGCGTTGCAACACGTTAGCCGCAGACTCCTCTCAGCGCACGTGCGGGCGGATGCGTTCAAGGAACGCAGGCCCGATGCCGGGCACGCGGTCCAGGTCACCGAGCCCCGCGAAGGGACCTCGCGCGTCCCGATCACGCACGATCCGTTCGGCCAGGGCGGGACCGACCCCGGGCAGGACCTGAAGCTCGCGAAGTCCAGCCTGATTCAGGTCCACGCTCCACGCCAGAGGTCGCAGGCTCATCTCGCAGGCCGAGGACGCCAGCTCTCGGTCGGCGACGCGGACCGCGGCGATCCACAGCGCGGCGCCAAGGAGGCCGGACCACATCGGAACCCATGCTGTCCGACGGGCGCTCACACCGCGGCCGCGCCGGTCGCGGTGGTGTCGCTCGGATCCTTCTCCTCGCGCGGCGGAGCCCCGGGAGACTGCAGCGGCTTGCGGAGCCGGTTCCGGATCGAGAGCAGCTTGCGCGCGACCGGGCGCGGCTGGCGGGCGGCGTCGATCATCGCGCACGATCCGCGCGGATCATCTGCGCTCTCGCTCAGCCGCTCCCACACCAGCGTTTCCACGAACGGCTTCGACAGCGCGATCGTGGCGACGCTCGTCGCCCATGCGTCCTGCACCGCGCTGGTCCAGGGCTTGCGCCACCATCCGCCACCCACGGAGGCGCTCGGAGCCCCGAGCGCGCTCAGCATGACCTTGCACTCGTACCCCATGAAGCGATCCAGCATCGCGGACACCTGCATCATGTCGCGCACGCTGCCATCGGGCCCACCGAGGCACAACTGCATCCCGACCGCATCCAGATGCACGCCTTCCTGAAGCAGGCGCTCCAGGAACTGCCACGCCGTCGCGGATCCGTTCGAGGCGCCCCACGCCTCGCCGAATGGATCGCCCAATTCCACCAGCGTGCGCGCGCCACGGCGGCTCTGACGGACCAGCAGCGCGGCGCGTCGCGTCAGGTCGATCCGCTCCGAGTCACTGAAGGGATGCCACGCGTTCAGGTGCAGGCCGCTGCAGAGATTCCAGAGGGTCGCGACCGCTCGGTAGCGGTGCACCACCTGCTCCATGAAGGCGTAGGTCCGGTCGACGATCGCCTTGTAGTCCCCCTTGAATCGCTGCATCCAGGCGGGCAGCCAGGCATCGTCGAACCGCAGCAGCGGACCCGCGACGATCGGTCGGCGGGATTGCGCGGCGAGCGCCATCCAGCGATCCACCATGGAGAAGTCGTACTGGCCGGGGCTGGGCTCGATCACGCGCCACGGCAGGTTCACCGCCATGACGTCGAACTCGCGCGCCAACCCTCCCACGGCGGCGGGGTCGTCCCGCGGGTCGATGCGCACACCGACCAGGGTGCTGCTTGCGGGCCGGGACGCGTACCGGCGCTGCAGCGCCCCCTCGGCCTGCATCATGGCCAGTCGCTCGGTCGCCTCAAGCCCGGCCACCAGGGATTCGCGGGCCTTCGCCTCCGCCACGGAGGGGTCACGCTCGTTCATCGCGTGCACGAACAGCGTTCGCGCGCGCTCCCAGATCTTGAAGCTGTCCCCGCCACTGCCCGGATCGAAGAGCAGCCACTCCTCGCCCTTCGCGATGTACTGCTTGATGCGATGACGCGCGAGCTCGAGATTGAGCCGGTATGGCTCGACCCGCTCCGGCAGCAGGCAGGTCTGAAGCATCAGGCGTCCGATCGGCGCCGCGTCGTACTCGAGGCACAGCGCCGCCGCGATCGGCTCCACCGGCTTGCAGACGATGCGACGCCCCACCAGGGACACGCTTCCCGCGATCGGCTGATCATCACGGCCGAGCAGGTGCGCCCGCACGGCGCCGCCTGGGGCAAGGCCCTTCAGGTCATGAACATCGAACTGCAGCATCCGCGGTCGAGTGTAGCGGGAGTCCAAGGAATCCCCTTCCCGGAGGCGAAAAGGCCGGCGATAAGATCCGTCCGGTGACAGCACGCGCGCTCCTCCACAGCGATGGATCCGTGGTCTCGACGGACCTGCCGCTCCCTTCACGGCGCACCGGCAAGGTGCGCGATCTATACGACGTTCCCGGCGAGGCCGGACGTCCGCCCCGAGTGTTGGTGGTGGCAACGGATCGCGTCAGCGCCTTCGACGTGGTCCTCCCCACGCCCATCCCGGACAAGGGGCGGCTTCTGACCCGCATCAGTCTGGAGTGGTTCCGTCACCTGCGAACCCGTCGCATCGTGGAGGACCACCTGCTGTCCGCCGATCCACATGAGGTTCCAGGCCTCTCGCGCGAGGATCAGGACCTCCTGATCGGCCGGTGCATGGTGTGCCGGAAGGTCAGGATCGTGCCGATCGAGTGCGTCGTGCGCGGGTGGCTGACCGGAAGCGGCTGGACGGAGTATCGGGCCTCGGGCACGGTGTGCGGTGTCGCCCTGCCCCCGGGCCTTCGGGCCTTTGGCAGGCTCCCGGAACCGATCTTCACGCCGGCCTTCAAGAGCGACGCCGGCCATGACGAGAACTGCACCTTCGATCAGGTCGCCGATCGCGTCGGCGTCGAGCTGGCCGAGCGCCTTCGCCTCCTGAGCCTTCAGCTCTACGCCGTCGCGGCCGAGCGCGCGCTGGATCGCGGACTGGTGCTCGCGGACACCAAGTTCGAGTTCGGATTCGCCCTCGATGCGGATGGACAGCCGACGGACCGGCTCCTGCTCGCCGACGAGGTCCTGACGCCGGATTCAAGCCGCTACTGGCTCGAGGAAACGGTTCGGCCTGGCGCTGAACCTGCCAGCCTTGACAAGCAGTTCCTGCGCGATTGGCTGCTCGCCGAGGAGCGCGCGGGGCGCTGGAACCGCACGCCGCCTGGCCCGCAGCTGCCTGCGGACGTGGTTCGGCGCACGCGCGAACGGTACGAGCGCGCGGCCGAACTGCTTGCGATGCCCTGACCGCGCTCAGCGCAAGCAGGCGTCCGCGACGTTGCGAAGCAGCATGGCCACCGTCATCGGGCCGACGCCTCCGGGGACCGGGGTGATCCATCCCGCGACTGCGGACACGCCCGCGTAGTCCACGTCGCCGGTGGTCACGGTGGCTCCATCCGGACCGGGCAATCGGTGAATGCCGACATCCACCACGACCGCGCCAGGCTTGACCCAGGGCGCCGTGACGAGCTTCGGCACGCCCGCCGCGACCACCAGCACATCCGCCTGACGCGCGATCGCTTCCGTGCCCTTCGTGTGCTTGTTCGCGCTCGTGACGGTCGCCTCGTGACGCATGAGCAGCACCGCCACCGGCTTGCCCACGATGTTGCTCGCCCCCACCACCACGCAGTTCGCGCCGCGCAACGAGATGCCGCTGCTCTCGACCAGCTCGAGGACGGCGCGTGCCGTGCATGGGACCAGGCTGCGCCGGCCGTACACCACGTTGCCGATGTTCGCGGGATTCACCCCCTCCACGTCCTTGTCCGGGTCGATGAGCGATTGCACGCGCTCCACGTCCACGCCCGTCGGCAATGGAAGGTGCACCATGATCGCCCGCACCTGCTCATCCTCGTTCAACAGCAGCACGCGGCCGGCGATCTCCTCGAAGGCGCTGCCGGACGGCAGGCGATGCAGGCGATACTCGATGCCCACCTCCTGACACGTGCGCGCCTGACTCTGCGCGTAGAGCTCGGCGGCCGCGTCGCTGCCCACCAGCACCGCGTCGAGGCGCGCCGGACGCCCCGCACCACGGACGCGCTCGCGCAGGTCCGCGCGCACGCGGGCCGAAAGGGTCTTGCCGTCGAGAATCCTCGCGCTCATGCCGGGCAGGATACGGGTGCGGATACGATTCCGGACCAAGGAGATCGCCCATGATCCACGCCGCACTCATCGCGCTTTCGCTCGCCGCCGACGCCGCCTCGCTCGACATCGGAAGCAAGGCCCCGCCGCTCTCCGCCGAGCAGTGGCTGAAGGGCGATCCGGTGCAGGCGTTCGAACCCGGCAAGGTGTACGTGGTCGAGTTCTGGGCGACCTGGTGCGGGCCGTGCATCGCGAGCATCCCGCACCTGACACAGATCCAGAAGGATCACCCCGAGGTGGCGGTGCTGGGCATCGCCGCGAGCGAGCGCAAGAAGAAGGATGGCGCGGACACGCGCCTGAGCGGTCTCAAGACCTTTGTCGAGAAGCGCGGTGACGCGATGGGCTATCGCGTGGCCTTCGACGAGGATCGCAGCATGGGCGTCGCGTGGATGGACGCGGCGGGTCAGGATGGCATCCCCTGCAGTTTCATCGTCGGCAAGGACGGCATGGTCGAGTGGATCGGCCACCCGATGGGCATGGACAAGCCCCTTGCGTCCGTGCTGGCCGGCTCATGGGACCGCGCGAAGGCGAAGGCCGACGCCGAGGCGGAGCGCGCGCTGCAGAAGTTCGCGTCCGACGAGCTGTCGGTGCTGCTGAAGGATGCGACCGCGAGCGGCGACTGGAAGCCGATGATGGATCGTTTCGCGGCGCTCGAGGCGAGCGCGGCCGATCCGACGCAGGTTCGTCTGCTCAAGTTCCAGGTGATGGCCACCAGCGATCGCACCGAGGACGCGTGTGCGACCGCCAGGCAACTGCTCGCCGCGCCGCTCGAGGCCTCCGACCTGAACATGATCGCGTGGTCGATCGCCACGGACCTCAAGGGTGATGGGCGCGACCTGAAACTGGCGCTGACGGCAGCCCAGCGCGCGGTCGAACTGTCGAAGGGCGACCCCAGCATCCTGGACACGCAGGCGCGCGTTCACTTCGAGATGGGCGACGCGGCACAGGCGGCGAAGGTGCAGCGGATCGCTGTCGAGGCCGCCGAGAAGGCGGGCATGAGCGGCCGCAACCTGGAGGAGATCAAGGCCTCGCTCCAGCGTTACGAGGAAGCGGCGAAGGCCAGGACGAACTGAGTCGCGGGCCTCAGACCACCTCGACTTCGCGCCCCTCGCCGGCACTGCGATAGATCGCGTCGATCGCGGCCTGCACCGCGCGGCCCTGCGCCGCCGTGGCGATCGGCTCACCGCCGTGCTCCAGCAGCGTCTGGAAGGCCCGTGCCTGCGAATCCCACGCCTGCTTGCCCGGCGCGTCCGCCTTGAAGTGCGGCGTCAAGTCGGCGGGCATGCCATGCGCCTCGGTCGCGACCGTGAGCCGCCGATCCTGCAGGCCGAACCGGCAGCCCCCCGCGTCGCCGAAGACCGCCAGGCCATCCGGCAGCGACTCGTCGGGAATGTTCATCGCCCAGGTCGCGTTCAGCTCGATCGTGGCGCCACCCTCGCAGCGGAGAAGCGCCGTCGCATGATCCTCCACGTCGCAGGTGCCGGTGAAATCCGGCGGGCCCGCCCACATGTCGGTGTGCGCATAGCCCTTCATGCGACGGCCGAAGGTCGAATAGGTTGCGCCACTGGCGCGCAGCACGCGCGGATGGCCCATCAGGTGAAGGGCCGCGTCGAGAAGGTGCACCCCAAGGTCGATCAACGGACCACCACCTGAGCGCGACTTGGTCGTGAACCACCCGCCAAGGCCGGGCACGCCGCGGCGACGGTACATGCTGGCCTTCACGTGATAGATCGAGCCGAGGCGACCCTCCCGCGCCATGCTCGCCGCGATCTCCACCGCCGGCATGCGACGGCACACGAAACCCATCTGCACGGACCGCCCGGACGACTTCGCCGCCTCCATGATGCGATCGCAGGCCGGCACGCTCGTGGCCATCGGCTTCTCGAGCAGCACATGCTTGCCCGCCTTCAGCGACTGCACGGCCAGCGGTTCGTGCAGGTCGTTGGGGACGGCGATGACGACACCGTCCACATCGGCCCTGGCGAGAAGCCGCTCCAGACTCGGCTCAAGCTCCACCCGGGGCTGCTCGGACTGGAAGGCCGCGACGGCCGCCGGCTTCGGGTCCCATGCCGCGACGACGGGCAATCCCACCCGGGCCGCGTGATGCGCGTGGACGCGACCGATCGATCCGGTTCCGATGATGCCGATCCGCTTCATGGAGGGAAGGTAGCGAACAGCCACGCCGCACCCCGCACGCCGCTGCTGTCACCATGCATCGCTGGCCGGACCGGCGTGACAAGGCGATCGCTGAAGCAGTGCGGCGCGATCGATGCAGGCAACCGCGCCGCAAGACCCGGCACCAGACTCGCGCCTCCGCCCAGCACGATCGCGTCCGGATCCAGGATGTTGCAGACCGCGCCCAGCGCGCGCCCGAGCCGCTCGATCCAGCGTTCCAGCGTGGCGTTCGCGCAGGCGTCACCGGACTGGGCAAGCCACGCGATGCGCGGGAGTCGGATCGCCCGTTCGCCGCCATGGCGCACATGATCGGCCTCCACGCCCGGACCGCTCAGGAACAGCTCGAGGCACGCACGTCGGCCACACCAGCATGACATCTCCAGTTCAGCCGCGGAAGCCCCGGGCAGCGGCATGTGACCCCACTCCCCCGCGATTCCGTTGGCCCCCTCGATGACGCGGCGATCCACCACCACCCCGCCGCCGCATCCGGTTCCAAGAATCACGCCGAACACCGTGCGCGCGCCCTGGCCGGCTCCATCGATGGCCTCGCTCAACGCCAGACAGTTCGCGTCATTCGCGCCACGCACGGGCATCCCGAGCTCGCGCTCCAGATCCGCGAGCAGCGGCTTGCCGTTCAGGCAGGTGCTGTTGGCGTTGCGATGCAGGCCGGTCACGGGGCTGCGCGAGCCGGGGTGTCCCAGGCCGACACCATGCGCCCTGGGCGCCTGCGCGCGTGCGCGGCGCACCAGACCGGCGACGGTCGCGATCGTGCCCTCGTAGTCCCCGGGCGGCGTCGACTCCCGCGCACGCCACAGCACCGCGCCGTTGGGTTCGATGACCGCCGCTTCGACCTTCGTTCCGCCAAGATCCACCCCGATCAGCGGGCGTGCGCTCACCGACCGCGCCCCTGTCGCGCCTTGATGAAGTCGCAGGCCACGAGAGCCGCGAGCTTCCCGACACCCAGCGGATCACCGTCGCCGGGAATGCCCTCGCACACGTGCAGCGCCGCAACGTCGGCGCCGCCCGCGACGCGATGCACCGCAGCGCGCACCTGCTCCGCCGACAGTCCGCTCGGCGTGGACGCGCTCGCCGGCACACCCGCGATCGCGTCCAGATCGACCTCCAGCGCGACCGGGCCTGCGCCCAGGTGCGCGATGCCACGGTCGCACGCCTCATCAAGTTGCAGGTCGCCACACAGCATGCGCTCCAGCGTCACGCCGAGCACGCGCTCGTCCTGCTCCAGCACGCGCCACATCGCCTCGTTCACGTAGGCCTCGTGAAGACCGATCACGGCGTAGCGGGACAGATGCCCCGCTCGCAGCGCGTGCGAGAACGGATTGCCGCTGTGGCGCCCCTCGTCGTCACGCAGGTCGGCGTGGGCATCCAGGTTCAGGCAGCCGACGGCGCCGCCCCTCGCCGCACGAATGCCCGCCAGGATTCCGAAGGCGTTCTCATGACCACCACCGATCGCCACGACCACCTTGCCCGCCCGCACGATCGTCTCGACCACACTCGCCACGCGCGCGTCAACCTCCGCCACCAGCGCGCGCAGCGCCCCGAGATCCGTGGCGCGATTCGGGTCCAGGCGCACGGCCTGCTGCATCAGGTCCAGCACCTCGACCTCGCCCACCACGACGACATCCGCACCGCGAAGCGAGGGGTTGTCCTGCATGGCGGCGAGGCGGCGAAGCGTGGCCATCGGCAGTGCAGCCGCGCCCGGACGCCCGAAATTGGCCCGAACCCCGATGTCCTCCGGGATCAGCAGGAGCGCGAATCCGGCCTCAGGAACGGCCCGAAGCCTCTCGCTCAGGCTCGCACCAGCGGGCAACGTCCGAAAGGTCTCGCCCAGGCGACGCTCCCCCTCGCGCCTCGGCGTCAGGGCCGCAAGCGCCTCGGACGACATCGCTCGCAGGAAGGAAGCCATATGCACGACATGCTAACCGTCGCCAGCCGCCGCAACCCGTATCCTTTCGATCCCATGCGCGAGCCCGACCTGAACAGTCCCGAGTGCCGCAAGGCGATGGACCACGTGCGGTCCCTGCTGGCCTTCATCGGCGAGGACCCCACCCGCGAGGGCCTGCTCGACACGCCCAAGCGCGTGGTGAAGGCGATGCACGAGCACTACCGTGGCTACGCGATGGATCCGGCCGAGGCGCTCAGCCGCACCTTCAGCGAGGTCGAGGGCTACGACCAGATGGTGCTGCTCACCGACATCGACATCCAGAGCCACTGCGAGCACCACATGGTGCCGTTCGTGGGCAAGGCGCATGTCGCGTACATCCCCGACGGCAAGGTGGTCGGCCTGAGCAAGCTGGCCAAGGTGGTCGAGATCTTCTCGAAGCGCCTGCAGGTTCAGGAGAAGCTCACCGCGCAGATCGCCGAGGCGATCCAGACGCACCTGAATCCGCTCGGCGTGGCCGTCGTGATCGAGTGCCGCCACTTCTGCATGTGCTATCGCGGCGTGCACCAGCCTCGCGCATGGACCACCACCAGCAAGCTGACCGGCATCTTCCTGAAGAACATGGCCACCCGCGAGGAGTTCCTGCGGCTGATCGCCTCCCGCGGCCGCTCGAACGACTGAGCCCGACACGGCGGAAGCCCGAACCCGACCCTCCAAGGCGGCCCCATCGCGGGCCGCCTTTTCCGTACCATCGCGGCCCTCATGCCAGGCAAAATGGACGACATCGTCGCGCTGTGCCGCCGCCGCGGGTTCATCTTCCAGTCGAGCGAGATCTACGGGGGCATCAACGGCTTCTGGGATTACGGCCCGCTGGGCACCGAGCTCAAGCGCAACCTGAAGAACGCCTGGTGGAAGGATGTCGTGCAGGGCGAGCTGACGGGCCCGGATGGCAATCCGGTGGACATCGTGGGCGTCGACTGCACGATCATCATGCATCCGAAGACGTGGATCGCCTCGGGCCACGTCGGAGGTTTCGCCGACCTCATGAGCACCTGCCGCCACTGCAAGCGGCTGATGCGCACCGACCACCTCTGGGACATGATCGCGGAGACCGAGTGGTTCAAGGCTCTGGGCGAGCTGTACGCCGATGGTGCCGTCGACAGCATGCAGCTGAAGCGCTGGGCCGACACGAAGGGCAAGAAGCTCGCACCGAACCTCGCGCTCGTGCGCAACCCGCAGGTCACGCTGAGCTGGCTGGTCGACCGCATGGCGGGCGGCCCGCTGCAGATGCCGCTGCGGGAATTCATCATGCACCTCGCGAGCGAGCAGGTGGCGGCGACCGGCCTGCAGGCGCCCTGCCCGCACTGCGGCGGCGACCTCACCGATCCGAAGCCGTTCAACCTGATGTTCAAGACGCTGGTGGGCGCGGTCGAGGACCCGAGCAACTACGCCTACCTGCGCCCCGAGACCGCGCAGGGCATCTTCGTCAACTTCCAGAACGTGGTCGATTCGAGCCGCGTGAAGGTGCCCTTCGGCATCGCGCAGATCGGCAAGGCGTTCCGCAACGAGGTCACGCCGCGCAACTTCACCTTCCGCAGCCGCGAGTTCGAGCAGATGGAGATCGAGTTCTTCATCCGCCCCGACAGCGCCAACGAGTGGTATGCCTGGTGGCGCAACGAGCGCTTCCGCTGGTGGCAGTCGATCGGGCTGACGGGCAGCAACCTGCGCCTGCGCGAGCACGACCGCGACGAGCTGGCGCACTACGCCAAGGCGGGCGCCGGCGTGTGCGACATCGAATACAAGTTCCCGTTCACCGACCCCGATTTCGGCGAGCTGGAAGGCGTGGCGCACCGCGCGGACTTCGACCTGAAGCAGCACGCCGAGCACAGCGGCAAGGGCGAGAAGGCGCGCTACTTCGACCAGGAGCGCAACGAGCGGTACTTCCCGCACGTGATCGAGCCCTCCGCCGGCGCCGACCGCGGCACCCTCGCCCTGCTCTGCGAGGCGTACACCCCCGACGAGAGCCGCGCCAGCAAGGTGTTCATGAAGTTCGCGCCGCGCATGGCCCCCATCAAGGCTGGAATCTTCCCGCTGGTGAACAAGGATGGAATGCCCGAGATCGGGGAGCGACTCTGGCGCGAACTGCGCAAGTCACATGTCGTCGAGTTCGACGAGAAGCAGTCGATCGGCAAGCGCTATGCGCGCATGGATGAGGCGGGGACCCCCTTCTGCCTGACCATCGACAGCCAGACGCTTCAGGACGGCACCCTCACGGTGCGGCACCGCGATGACCAGCGTCAGGAGCGGATCGCCGTGGATCGCGCCTCGGAGTGGTTGAACATGGCGGTGTCCGGGGCCTGAGCCGGGCGCTCCCGATCATTCCGGAATTTTCGTCCGCAACGCAATCCCCTCGGATCCATTACAGTTAGGTGTGGGCATACCGGGGTTGCCCCCACGCCCATGCTCTCGAAACTCTCCCCACGATCGATCCTCATGGTGCTGGCCTCGGCCGTCTTTGGCCGGATGTCGACCGCCCTGTCGCAGATCGTCGCGGCGATCTACCTTTCGCCGAAGGATTTTGGTGTCTTCGCGACCGCCGTTGGCATCACCACACTCACCACGGCGCTGCGGGCGGGCGGAACTGGCAACCATGTTCAGACGATGACTCCCGCAGAGTTTGATGCGGATGCGGGTAGGTTCTTTCGCTTTGGAATGATCTTCACCTGCTTGGGCGCTGCCGCGACCGGTCTGGCGGCAGCGCCATTCGCCGCGCGGTACTCACAGGCTCTTGACTACCCGATGCAGGCATTGCTGACGGCAACGATCGTGTGCGGTGCCAGCTTCGTGATCTTCAATCTGAATGTGTTCCCGCGCGCCAAGATGATCAGCTGCCTGCGGCTGGGCGAAATATCCTCACTTGATGCCGCGATCGGATTCGTGAAGTTCGGGGCGACCTGGGCGCTGGCGAGATCGAACTTCGGACCCCTGGCTCTCGCTCTTCCGGTTCTGTTCGCTCAAGTCCTCGAGACTGGGTGGACCTGGTCTCGGAGCGGACTCTCTCCATCAAGCCTTCGGGTACGCGGACCATGGCTTGCAAGAACGTTTCGCGAGATGCGGCTTCCTCTCGTGATGGGTGTGATGGTCACGCTCAACACCCAGACCGACTCACTCGTCAGCAGTGCCTTCATTCCCGCAGCCGTGCTCGGCTTCTATTACTTCGCGTCCCAACTCGCTGCGCAGCCGGTCAATCTTGTTGGCAACACGCTCCGTGCGCTGTTCACGGCCACCACAGCTCAGGTTCGCGGTGATCGGGAACGCGAGGATTCGTCGATCCGAATCGTGTTCAGCGGAGCGATGGTCTTCATGCCGCTCGTCACCATGTCCATTCCAGCGGTCTTTGAATCGTTCGAGCGCGCCGCCTGGCAGGGCAAGTGGGCAGACAGTCGCTTTCCGGTTCTCATCCTGTCTGCGACTCTGGTGTATCCGACGGCGCTCCAGCTCGTCGCGGCACCCATCGCGGGATTGCGCGACTGGAAACTTGCCATCCGGCTTGACGCGCTGCGAGCGGTGTCCAAGATCGTGCCAGCAGCCATTGGCGGAGCCTGCATCCTTTGGCTTGGGCTGAATGCCTCCGCGTCAGGAATGGTGCTGGCAGCAGCCGTCGGGGGTGTAGGCGCACTCGTCTCCAGCATTGAACTGATCCGGATTCTCTCGCGTGCCGGCATGCCGCGCCACACGATCGTCTACGAGCTGTATTCCACGCCGCTTGCGGCCCTACTCAGCGCGGTTGCGGCGGCCGGACTTGCCCACAGTGCCACGGAGCCGATGCGACTCATTGTGGGAGACCGGGCCGCCGCAGGCATCGAGTGCGTCATGGCCGGCACCGTGTACTCCATTCTTGCCGCGGTCCTGCTTCGTTTCGGCTACACCACCACGCTTGAACGACTGATCTCGGCTCTCCCAGAATTCATGCGCCCTTTGGCGCGGCGCCTCTTCGTGCTCTGAGCCGGGTGCTCAGACGCAATCTGGATCAAGACCCGCCGGCACCGCCGGAACCTGCGTGGCATCCACCATCGTCGCCAGCGGATACACCCCCAGATCGACGGCGAAGCTGCCCGCAGGCCGAAGGTTGCCGCTGCGCCCAAGCCCGCCGAAGGGAAGCCTGCTGCTGGCGCCGGCCGTGCCGGTGTTCCAGTTCAGGCAGCCGACGCGCAGCTGATCCACGCAGGCGTTCCAGACCCGCGGGTCGCCGGTGAAGACCGACGCCACCAGACCGAAATCCGTGGCATTGGCCTGCTCGACCGCCGCGTCCAGCGAAGTCACCACCGAGAGCTGCGCAAGCGGGCCGAATGTCTCGCAGTCCTGCGCCCGATCGAAGCGTTCCACCTGCACGAGTCCCGGCCCCACGAACCATCCGGGACGATCGAACGCGGCGGCCTCCAGAAGCACCCTTCCGCCCTGACGTGCGAGCGTCGTCTGCCGATCGAGGACCGCGGCTCGCGCCGACTCGGAAACGACCGGACCCATGAACACCGGCTCCGGATCCGTTCCGGGCGCCACGATCGCCGTGCTCGCCAGCTTGCAGAACGCCGTCACGAACCGCTCGACCATCGCTTCGTGCACGATGATGCGCCGCGTGCAGGTGCATCGCTGGCCCGTGGTGGCGTAGGCCCCACGCACGCACTCGATCACGGCGCGGCGCAGGTCCGCGTCGCTCCACACGATGGCGGCATTGCTGCCACCCATCTCCAGAGCGATCATGCGACCGGGGCGGTCCAGGTTCGCCTCCAGGATGCGTCGACCGACCGCGAAGGATCCCGTGAACAGCACCCCGTCGATGCCCCCGTGCGCCACCAGCGCACCCGCGACGTTGGCGCCGCCCTGGACGACGTTGAACACGCCGGCGGGGAAGCCCGCCTCCTCGAAGATCTCCCCGATCATCTGGCCCGTCGCAGGCGTGCGGTCACTCGGCTTGAACACGACCGTGTTGCCCAGCAGCAGCGACGGCACCCACTGGCCGTTGGGCAGGTGCGCCGGGAAGTTGAACGGCCCGATGACCGCCATCACGCCGAGGGGCCGGAAGTCGCACGCACCACGCTTCCCTGCGCCCGCATCCACCTCGAAGCCCTTCACCCGCGCCAGCGTCGCGGGCTCCAGCGTGATCGCCACCTTGTCCTGCAGCAGCTTCGCCTCGGCGCGGCTCTCGGTGAGCGTCTTGCCCATCTCGGCGGTGATCGTGCGCGCGAGGCGCTCGGCATGGCGCCCACAGCACTCGGCGAATCGCCGCAGCAGCGCCGCCCGCGCGTCGAAACCGAGGGCGCGCCATGCCGCGAAGGCCGCGCGCGCGGCGGTCACCGCATCGTCGACATGCTGCACCTTGGGCGAACCGCTCCACACCACGTGATCGGGCGCGGCCGGATCACGGCTCTGCACCTCGTCGCCCGGAATCCCCACCCAGCGCCCACCGATGAAGTCGCTCGGGGCGCGCACAGGCCCGACGGCACTCATGCCCGGCGCTTCCTGCGCTTCGGACGCTCGGCGTCGGGCAGCAGGGTCACGCCCACGCGATCACCCACGCTTGCGCCCAGGATCTCGGCGACGCCCTTTGGCAGCCGCACCGCGCCAGCGTTCGCGATGCAGGCGCAGCGCACCGCACGGAAGCCATGCTCCTTGCCGCTTGCGCTCACGAACGCCGTCTGGCGCAGGCCGCTTGACGCGAAGCCGGCCAGTCGCATCGAGCGCGTGGCCTTGACCAGGGGAATCTCGTCCACGTTCGCGGCCAGGTACGGCCCACCGTCGAACGGATCGACATGATCCGTCTCCTTGAACCCCTGCCGCTCCAGCAGCACCTTCGCGGGCACCGTCTCCTCGCCCACCTTGCCGATCAGCGCGCGCGCGTCCGGCGGAAGGATGCTTGCGTGGATCTCGCCGCGCGGCCACAGGCTCGTCATGAACTCCTTGCTGTGCTGGCAGAAGAGATCGGCCTCCTCGTAGCTCAGGTTGATGAAACGGCGGCCGAGGTACTCCCAGAGGAGCGTGCGGCTGTCCGGCGTGACCGGTCCCATGAGTTCGGCCAGCACGCGCTTCAGGAACCGCTTGCGGTGCAGGCCCATGTAATGGAAGCGCACCAGCGACAGCAACGATCCCAGACGCTCGCGATGTCCGCGGTACCCGGGCGCCAGGATCAGGCCGCCCACCTCGCTGAAGCCCGTCTCCTCGGTGCCGAACTCCACCGTCACGTGACTTGCGCCCTGCTGCAGATCGCGGCTCCAATGCTCGCGGCGGCGCACCTGCAGGAACACGTGCGGCCAGCCCGGCCAGCCCACGCGACCGATCACGCAGCTCGTGCCAACCACGCTGCCCGTGTCGTGGTCCTCCAGGACGAACATGTACTCGCGTTCACGCTCGTTCGTCTCCTGACCCGCAAAGCTGCGGCGACTGCGCGCGATCTTGGCCGCGATCAGGTCGCGGTCGGCGGGCAGGTTCAGGAAGTGCACCATCTTCGCCAGCTTCAGCAGCGTGGAGAGGTCGTCGGGCAGCGCCTGTCGGATCAGGAACATGCGGGGTCCCTTTCAGGCCGTGCGGGCCATGCTCTTCTCAAGGATCGAGAACACCTCGCTGAAGTGTTCCGGCTGCATCACGCCGATCGGCGGCAGGAAGCGAAGGTGGTACGGACCGTGACCGCAAGAGAAGGCGATCACGCCATCCTCGAAAAGGTTCTGCAGCAGCCGGCCGATGCGGTCCTTGTCGCCGCCGAAGGGCGTGAGGCGCATCATGCCCCCGGTACCGCCCACGAACTGCCGGCTCTCGCGGCCGAACGGCAACTTCGCCGGCGGGAACCATTCCGGGTGCTTCTTCACCAGCGCCTCCGCGTGCGCGCGGAACGCCGCATGCAGCTTCGCGATTCGCCCATCAGGGCCGTAGTACCCGCCCGACTGCAGGCGCCGCAGCACGCTCAGCCCCGTGTGGAAACTCGACACGCTCGCGCTGAAGGTGCCGGCAAGCAGCCCGGGCTTCGGGTTCATCGCCTCGGTGTACAGGCAGGCGCACGCCTGCGTGAGCTTGCCCACCGTGACCACGTCGATGTACTCGCCGAGCTGCAGCGCCTCGTAGGCGAACATGCTCGTGGTGCGGCCGAAGGTCTGCACCTCGTCGTCCCAGATCGGCACGCCCGCCTCCCGGCAGGCCTGCATGAGCGCCACGTGGAATTCGCGCGGCGCGGTCTTGAAGCCGCCCTCGCCCTGCACCAGCTCGAACACGAAGCACGCGTGCTGTCCCGGCCAGCGCCGCAGCGCCTCCTTCAGGTGCCACACGCTCATCTCGATGCTGCGCGCGCCCATCTCGGGCTCGTAGAACGGCACGTAGTCGACCAGCGTGCTCAGCGCGACGCCCTGCCGGTAGCCAGGCTCGTCGCCGATCTGGCTCATGGTGATGCTTCGGCCCATGAAGCAGTCGCTGAAGGCGAGCACGCGCGGCGCGTTGTTGCGCTTCTGCATGCAGATCTTCAGCGCCGACTCGTTCGCCATGCAGCCCGAGTTGGTCACAAAGCAGTGCTTCATCGCGCTGGCACGCGCGGCCTCGGTGGCCAGGAACTCGGCAAAGGCAACGCTGTCGGCGTTGTACTGCAGGTTGCCTTCCATCACCGTGTCGCCCATCGCCGCCTGCAGCGAGGCGCGCATCACCTCGCGATCGCCGTGGCCGAACATGTGCACGCCGATGCCGTTGATCAGGTCCCACTTGACGCTGCCGTCAAGCAGTTCGACCAGCGGCCCGCGACCACGCCCGCTTCCCAGGTACGGGAAGTAGCCCGCACGCCCACGCACGGTCTTCGCGCGATCGAGCCACGCGTGCAGCGTCTCCTTGCCGCCTTCGCGCGCGGCGCGGGCGCCGGTCAGGTCGCGCGTGGCGGCCTCGGCCGCATCAAGCAGCGACTCGATCGCCTGCACCGCGTCCGGTTGCAGCGCGACTGGCGGAATCGTGGCGTCAGGAACGGCGGGTCGGATGGCCGTGGCGGGCGTCATGCCCGAATGCTATCGGCCGCGATCTGCGTGCTGCCCCGCGCGGGCACCGTCACGAATCGGTCCGCGCGAAACGCGCGCTCGCCATCCCAGCGATAGGCGGCCAGGCGCCCGCCCTTGGCCACCGAGTAGTCCACGCACGCCACGTTCGGCGCAAGCGGCGCCGGGTGTTCGCTCGCAGGCAGCCAGTAGTGCCCCACCACCACGGGCGGCGCGTCGGGCGGATAGTGCCGCCACGAGGCCACGAAATCGCCGGGCAGCGGCTCGTCGGGCACGCCATCGCGCGCCGGCAGCGCGAACTGCGCATAGGTGCGGCCATCGGCGGGCTCGTACCAACGCGCGCGGATCGCCTTCCGGGCATGACCTTCCGGATCGGACAGCGTCACGCCCGACGGAAGCTGCACCTCCCTTCCCTTCAGGATCGCCTCGAAGGCCTCCGCCTCGGCGCTGCCGCGGTGGTGCACCGCGCGGATCACCTCGGGTGTGGCCTGCCAGCGTGGCCCGAACGCCCGCACGAGCGTCTGCATCGCGGCATCGTCCCAGCATGCATGCACGCAACGCAGCGCGCCAAGATCGATCCACCACGGGATGCCGCGGAACCAGTCGACCCAGGTGGACCATTCCGCCGCGTTGATCTGGCGCAGCGTCTCGGCGTGGATCGTGCGGTTGCGCTCGGTGTGCGGACGGCACCAGTCCTGCGGTGTCACCGGCATGCGCTCGGCCGCGCGTGGCGTGGCGTAGGCGAGCGCGTTCGTCTCATGGTTGCCAAGCACCGCCCGCGCGGACCCATCGTCGACCATCTCGCGCACCACGGCGAGCGCCTGACGAATGTGCGGCCCGCGGTCGATCCAGTCACCCAGGAAGACGGCGGTCCGTTCGGCGTGGCGAAACGCGCCACCCTGCCGGCGGTAGCCCATGCGCTCAAGCAGCTCGACGAGCTCCTCCGCGTGGCCATGCACGTCGCCGATCACGTCGTACATGGGCAAAGCGTAGCGTGGAAACCCCCGCGGCCGAACCACCACCCCCAAACGCCTGGGTCGGTGCCCTCTGCCTGAAGCGCGGCTCCAACCGAGCCTTCACTCCCACTCGATCGTCGCCGGCGGCTTCGTGGTCACGTCGTAGACCACCCGGCTCACACCTCGCACCTCGTTCACGATGCGGCTCGACACGCGCGCCAGCACATCCCACGGCAGGCGGCAGAAGTCCGCGGTCATGAAGTCGGTCGTCTCGACGGCCCGGATGCCCACCACGCTGTCATAGGTGCGGCCATCACCCATCACGCCCACGCTTCGAATCGGCAGCAGCACCGCGAAGACCTGACTTGTGCTGCGGTACAGGTTGGCGGCCTGGATCTCCTCCAGCAGGATGTGGTCGCACTCGCGCAGCAGCGCCAGCCGCTCGCGCGTGATCTCGCCGATGATTCGAACCGCCAGGCCCGGGCCCGGGAACGGATGTCGCCAGACAAGCGTGGGTGGAAGCCCGAGCACCTCGCCAAGGCGCCGCACCTCGTCCTTGAAGAGGTCGCGCAGCGGCTCGACCAGCTCGAAGCCGAGGTCCTCGGGAAGGCCGCCCACGTTGTGGTGCAGCTTGATGTTCGCCGCGGTGCCGGCGTGGCTGTGGCCACTCTCGATGCGGTCGGGATACAGCGTGCCCTGCGCCAGGAACTTCACGCCCGGGCCCACGCCCTTCGCAGCTTCCTTGAACACCTCGATGAAGCGGTGGCCGATGCGCTTGCGCTTCTCCTGGGGTTCCTCGATGCCCTTCAGATCCGACAGGAACGCGTCGCTCGCATCCACCACGCGCAGTTCGGCGTCGAAGTGATTGCGGAAGGCACTCTCGACCAGCTCGCGCTCGTTCTTCCGCAGCAGGCCGTTGTCCACGAAGATGCAGGTGAGCTGCTTGTGCACGGCGCGCGCGATCAACGCCGCCGCCACCGCGCTGTCAACGCCGCCCGAGAGCCCGCAGATCACGCGGTCCTTGCCCACCTGCGCGCGCACGCGCTCGACCTCGCTCTCCATGAAGTCGGCCATCGCCCACGTGCCCTTGCACTGGCAGGCCTGCTGGAGGAAGTTGCGCAGGATGTCCTCGCCGCACGGCGTGTGGGTGACCTCAGGGTGGAACTGCACCCCCCAGAAGTCGCGGCTGCGGTGCTTCACCGCCGCGTAGGGGCAGCTCGGCGTGCTGGCGAGAATCTCGAATTCCTTCGAGAGCTCGCTCACCTGGTCGCCGTGACTCATCCACACGGTCGTGGGACTCGCGATGTTCTTCATCAGGCCGTCCGCGCGCTTCACGTCCAGTCGCGTGCGGCCATATTCGCGGGCGGGCGCCTTGCCAACCGTGCTTCCAAGCAGACTGCACCCAAGCTGCATGCCGTAGCAGATGCCAAGCACAGGAACGCCGAGGTCGAAGATCGCCTTGTCGCAGGTCGGCGCGCCGCGATCGGTCACGCTCGCCGGCCCGCCGCTGAGGATGATTCCCTTGGGCCGCATCGCGCGCAACTTCTCGATCGGATCGCTGGGCGAGACCAGCAGGCTGAACGCCCCCGCTTCCCGGACCCGCCGGGCGATCAACTGGGCGTACTGGCTGCCGAAATCGAGCACCAGGATTGTTTCAGCGGCGTTTGTGGTGGCTGGAGTCATGGTGGGGCCGGGAGAATTCCGATGGTACAAATGCAGATGATGCGTCGGACAGCAGCCATCCTCGCGTCGGCGACGGCCCTTCTGGCTGGGTGCTCGGCGCCCTCCACCTCGAGCGCGCGTTCGCAGGACCGCATCACCGCCCTCACCCAGCTGGGTTCGAGCGGCACGTTGACCGACGTTCCCTCCGTGCTCCCCTCGCTGGCCAGCGACGATCCGCTGGTGCGCTGGACGGCGCAGCGAACCCTGCTGCAACTGGCTGGCACCACGAACGGCTACGACTGGGCGGCCTCGAGCGCCAGCCGCGAGCGTGCCATCGAGAACTGGAAGGCCTGGTGCAGGCAGCAAGGCATCGCGCCGGCCGCGGCGGAGGTGCGTCGTGGCTGAGTCCCTCACGGAACCCGAGATCCAGGTTCAGATCCTGAGCCGTCCCGAGCTGCTCGCCCCCGTTCGCTCGATGGCGAATGCGCTGGCGCAGGACGCGGGTCTGGACGACATGTCCGCATGCCACCTTGTGCTGGCGATGGACGAGGCGCTCACCAACGTCATTCGACACGGCTACGCAGGCAGCCCCGACGGGCGCATCTGGATTCGGCTGGCGCGGCTTCCCGATGGCCCGGGCCTGCGCGTGGAGATCCTCGATCGCGCCCGCACCGTCGATCCCGACCAGTTGCGCAGCCGGGATCTCGACGAGATCCGTCCTGGGGGTCTCGGCATGCACCTGATTCGATCGCTGGTCGACCGCTTCGAGCACGCCGCGCGCTCGGAAGGCGGCATGCGCATGGTGCTCGAGAAGCGCCCTGCGCACGCGACCGCGGGCGTGGCCTGAACGCCACGTGTGGCGGCCGTGCCCCACGGCCATTACCATGCCCGCATGCACCCCAGCGGCCCGACCCTCGAGATCGTGAAGGAAACCGCGGGTTCCGCGACCATCCTGTCTCCCAAGGGCGATGTGGACATGGCGCGTTCGCCGATCATGCGCAAGGCGATTGCCGAAGCCCTCAAGGGCGGGTCGTCGAAGGTCGTGCTCGACCTTTCGGGGGTGCCCTACATGGACAGTTCCGGGCTGGCCACGCTGGTCGAGGCCCTGCAGAATTCGCGCAAGTCCCAGATCGCCCTGTCGCTCTGCGCCCTCACGCCGCGCGTGCGCAGCATCCTGGAGATCGCGCGGCTGAACACCGTGTTCGCGATCCATGAGTCGCGGGACGCGGCGATCGCGGGCTGATCGGCCACCATGTCCCGACTGATCGCTGCATCCAGGAACGTGGCGAACCGCTGGATCGACGGCGTGCTCTCCACGCTGGAACTGGTCGGCGCGATCACCCTGCTGGGTGGCGTGGTGCTCAAGTGGCTGCATCGCACGGTGCTTCTGAGGCAGGTTCGTTTCGGATTCCCCGCCGCCGTGGCGCAGATCGTGCGCGTGGGCGTCCGCAGCATCTCGATCGTGATGCTCGTCTCGGGATGCATCGGCATCATCCTGGCGCTGCAGACCTCGCCCAGCCTCGCCGACTTCGGACAGACCGACAAGGTCGCGAACCTGATCGCCGTGGCCGTGTTCCGCGAACTCGGGCCGCTGGTCGCGGCGATCGTGCTCACCGGCTTCGCGGGTGCCAGCATCGCCGCCGAGATCGGCACGATGGTTGTCGGCGAGGAGATCGAGGCGCTCGAAAGCATGGCACTCGATCCGGTGCGCTTTCTGGTGGTGCCGCGCGTGCTCGCGACGACGATGAGCCTGGTGCTGCTGGCCGTGATCGGCGACCTCACCAGCGTGATCATGGGTGGGGTGACCGGCGTGTTCTTCCTGGAGATCCCCTACGAGCTCTACAAGAACAACACGATCGACCAGCTGAAGATGAGCGACTTCTTCACCGGCCTGTTCAAGGCGGGCGTCTTCGGCACGATCCTCGGCCTGATCGCCTGCCACAACGGTCTTCGGGTGACCGGCGGCGCTGCCGGCGTGGGGCGCGCAACCACCGACACCGTGGTGCAGACCGTGGTCATGGTCGTCATCGCCGACCTGATCTTCAGCGCGCTGTTCTACGCCTTCGGCTGGAACTGACGGTTCACGGGGCCGCCACCGCGTCCCGGATACGGACCCCCGACAACTCCAGCATCGTGATCGCGGCCAGCACCTCCGCCGCACCCATGTCGCAGTGCGCGGCGATCGCATCCACGTCAAGCCGCCCGAGCGCGCGGATCGCCTGCAGCACCTCGCCTGCCCGGCCTGGGGGCGCGGGTGTCGCTGCGGAAACCTGCCGAATGCTCGCCGCGACCAGCATGGGCGTGCAGCGAAGCTGCGACGAAACCGCCTCCAGCGAATCGACGAGCGCGGCCCAACCCTCCCGGATGGCGCGGTGACATCCGGCGCTTGCCGGCGCATCGACCCGACCGGGCACCGCCATGACCTCGCGTCCATGCTCTTCGGCCGCGATGCGACCGGTGATCAGCGCGCCCGAGCGCATGCGCGCCTCGATCAGCAACGTGCCAAGGGAGAGTCCGCTGATGATTCGGTTGCGGCGCGGAAACAGTCCAGGCGCACTGGGATGAAGCGTCGGCATCTCGCTGCAGACACATCCGCCGGCGTCCACGATCGCGTCGAAAAGGGGCGCATGCTCCGGTGGATAGGGAACCCCAAGGCCACCGGCCAGCACCGCGATCGTGCGGCCCCCGTGGCGCATCGCGGCCCGATGCGCGGCCGCGTCGATGCCGCGCGCGCCACCCGACACGATCGTGAACCCCTGCTGCGCCAGCCATCCTCCGAAGCGATCCGCCTGCTCGAGTCCGTACGCCGTGCACGCCCTGCTGCCCACGATCGCCACCGAGAACCGGTCCTCGGGCAGGAGCGTCCCGCGCACCCAGAGCGCAAGTGGCGCACCATCGGTGGCGGCAAGGAGTGCCGGCCAGTCCGGATCCGCAGGAAGGATGCAGGAGAGCCCGTGCTTGTGCATGCGATCCAGTTCCTGATCTGGCTGGGCGGCCCGCAAAGCCGCATGCACGCGCAGCGCAGCCCCATGCCCGAGTACCGCCGCAATCTCCCGTTGCGAGGCCGCGCAGGCGGCCTGCGCATCACCGCCGAACGCGCCCAGCAGGCTCCGTCCCTCCACGGGTCCCGTCGAGAGCGCGAGAGCCAGATGCGCGACCGGGATGTCATCGGGAGCCCTGGGCATGCCGCACCCTAGAGCGCGCCGATCGCGATCCGATCAACACGTGCCCTTTTTCACGTGTTCCGATCAGTCCGATCCGTGATCACGCAGCCAAGCGTCGTCGGCGTCGGTCGATGCATCGGCCCGCGGCGTCTCCGGCGTGCCGTCGTGCAGCGCGAACGAGTCCGCTTCCGCGGGCTCAAAAGCCGGTTCCGGATCCGGCCATTCGAAGGACTCCTCGGCGACGGCCTCGGCCGTCGCCAGCGGGTCCTCGACATCGAACGCCTCGGCCGCAAGCTCCTCGGCCTGGTCGGGAGTCTCGCGGGTCTCCGCGCTGGACTCGGAATCCAGGGGTTCCTCCAGTGCCGCGGCATCGATGGAGGGCAGCGGAAAGGGCAGCGGCTCGAAGCGCTCCAGCTGCGGCCGCGCTGACACCCCAAAGCCAAGCACCAGGCCCAGGAAGACGCTCATGGCGCCTCCCGCCATCAACCACAGCCGGCGCTGCCCCTCGGCAAGCCGAGCCAGCAGCGTGTCGGGGGCGGGCTGGGGCTGGAACTCCATCGGGGGCACCGTCGCCTCGATCCAGTCGCTCACGGTGTGCTCGATGCTGGTGGCCATCAGGAGCGGCTGCTCGCCCTTGGGCATCAGGTTCAACTGGCTTGCGGCCAGACGACGAAGCAGCGCCGGGTCCCGGCGATCCAACTCGCCCAGGAACCGGTCGTAGGCCTCCAGGCGCTCGCGATTCCACGACTCTCGCGCGGCGATGGCTGCGCGCTGCTGACGCAGGTCGTGCAGATCGAGCTCCGCTGGCAGAAGCGCCGCCGAGACCATGATCGCCAGGCCGGCGATGGTGAACAGCCAGCCTGGATCGATCTGGAAGAGCGGCGCGGTCCGACGCATCCCCTCTTCTTCGGCAACGCGACCCCCAAAACGCGAAAACGGCCGCCTGCAGGCCGGCCGCCTTCGCTCTTCCTCGATCCGGTGGGTCAGGCCAGGTCGGGGAAGATCTTTCGGACGGTGCCCACGAGGTCCTTGACGTGGCTGATGGACTCGTCCATCAGCTTCTTCTCGTCACCCTCGAACTGCACCTGGACGACCTTCTCCATGCCGGCGGAACCGAGCACGCACGGCACGCCCACGAAGTAGCCCTGGCCCTTCTGGCCGGGGGCCACGCCGTACTCGTTCTCGCAGTAGGCCGCGCAGGGAAGAATGCGCTTCTTGTCCTTCACGATGGCCTCGACCATCTGGATCGTGCCGCTGGCGGGCGCGTAATAGGCGCTGGTGCCCATCAGTTGCACGATCTCGCCGCCGCCGACCTTGGCGCGCTGCACGCAGCGGTCGATCACTTCCTTGGAAAGCAGCTGGTTGATCGGGATGCCGTGCACGCTGGTGAAGCGCGGCAGCGGCACCATGTCGTCGCCGTGACCGCCGAGCAGGAGCGCCTGGATGTCCTCGATGCTGCAGCCAAGTTCCATCGCCAGGAAGGTGCGGAAACGCGCCACGTCGAGCGCGCCCGCCTGGCCCAGGATGCGGCTCGTGGGGAAGCCGGTCACCTTCCACGCGGTGTAGACCATCGCGTCGAGCGGGTTGCTCACCACGATCACCACGGCGCCCGGCGCGTACTTCGCCACGTTCTCGCTGACCGAACGCACGATCTTCACGTTGGTCGTGATCAGGTCGTCGCGGCTCATGCCCGGCTTGCGCGGCAGGCCCGCGGTGATCACCACCACGTCGCTGTCGGCGATGTCCTTGTAGTCGCTCGTGCCCGTGACCTTGCTGTCGAACTCCTCGATCGGACCGCACTGCATCAGGTCGAGGGCCTTGCCCTTCGCCACACCCTCGCGCTCGGGAATGTCGAGCAGCACGATGTCGCCCAGCTCCTTGGCGGCGGCCCAGTGGGCGCAGGTGGCTCCGACGTTTCCGGCTCCGATGACGCTGATCTTGGCTCGACGCATGGCGTTCCTCGTGGGGTTCTTCCGCGACCACCTCCGGCCGCAAGGGGCCGAAAGGATAGCGCGGTCGCGCCCCTGCGTCCGCAGCGGTGGTGCGACGAACCGTCGCCCCAATGGAAACGGCCGCCCCAAAGGGACGGCCGTCGCATGCGCCAGAAAGGACTCGAACCTTCGACCTCGCCCTTATCAGGGGCGTGCTCTAGCCAGCTGAGCTACTGGCGCGCAGGGTCGAAGAGTATACCGCAAATCACGGTGGCCGCCGAGCCCCCCAAGCCTGCTCAGCGCAAGGCGTTGTAGGACGTTCGACCGTCCTTCTGCACGGTCAGCGTGCTGCCGGTGCTTGGGATGCGGCGACTTGGATACCAGCCCCACTCCGGACGGTCGTCCGGTCCGAAGAACTCGTACTCCTGACTGCGGATGACCGACTGGTTCATCTCGGCGCGAGCCTGACTCACCTCGCGAAGGTCCCCGGGCTTCAAGTCGACAGGCATGTCGGAGAGCGCACGGTCGAGCCTGGACTCCAGGCGACGACGCTCGCGCCGGAGCCGTTCGGGATCCATCCGGCCGTCACGCGCCCGGACCACCAGCGCGTCGAGCTGGTCCGCGGACTGCACGTACGCATCTCGCCGCGGATTGGCCCCGTCCGCAAGCGCGGCGCTGGCAAGACCAAGAGCCAGGGCGATTCCGATTCGAGCAGGTGTCGTCATGTCGAGTCTCCTTCGGACCACCTACCCGGGGTGGCGGCGCGGCGTGTGCCCTGCACCGCGGAAATTCTGGCAGCCCGGTGCGGAAAGTCAACGCTCACCACCCTGGAAGTCGGCCAACGACCGGTTCCAGCAGGTCTCGGAGTCCGACAATCCCCAAGGGGCGGCCATCCAGTTGCACGACAGCCAGGTCGGATCCCGACTCGCGAAGTCGCCGCAGCACCTCCATCCCGGACATGTCCGGCGTGATCACCACGGGAGCCCGGGTGACGTGCTGCAGGTTCGTCTCGCCGGCGGCAAGCAGCGCCACCGCCGACGCGAATCCCACGCAGGCGCCGGACTCGTCCACCACCGGGTACGTGCCATGCGGGCGCGCGCGCAGGACCTCACGGACCACGTCGGGCAGCGCGTCCATCGCGAGACTGGTCACGCGCTTCCACGGCCGCATCACGTCCGCCGCCCTGCGACGCGAGAGTTCAAGAACGCGACCGGCCATGGCCACCTGCCGCTCGTCGACCGCGCCGGCGCTCTCCCGCAGCAAATCGACCACGCGCTGACGTCCGTCCACGACTTCACCTGGCGCAAGCCCCAGGCGTCGCACCAGTCCCTCACCCACCCACTCGAGCAGCCAGACCAGCCCGGTGGCGGACAGGATCCAACGCGCCACGCGCGCGACCGGTGCCAGCGCGACCGTCCAGCGATCCGCATGAACGCGGAAGAGCTCCTTCGGCAGCGCCTCGCCGAAGATCACGAGCAACGGCAGCAGCACGAGCGCGTTCAGCACCATGAGCGCGATGACGGACAGGCCGAACCCGTCCAGCATGCGCCCGATCGCGATCGACGCAAGCTGCCCCACCGCGGTGTTGCCGATCAGCAGCGTGGCGAGCCACCGGTTGGGCCGCTGCAGCTCGGCCTGCAGCATGCGAGCGCGGGGCTCCCCGCGCTCGGCGCGGATCGCAAGACGCAGACGGTTCAGGCTGTACGCGCCCGTCTCCACGCCGCTGCAGAACGCCGACGCGCACAGGCTCGCAAGAAGCAGCACCAGCCAGGACATCGCGGTGGCGAAGGTCATGCCACGCCTCCGATCCGCCAGCGCACGCGGTCCACGCGCGCGCCAGTCGCATGCAGCACCTCGATTGCAGCGTCGCCCAGCGTCACGCGGTCACCGGGCCGAGCCACGCGTCCCAGCCGCTCCATGACGGCGCCCGCGACGGTGTCGGCCGCGGAAGGCGGTTCCGCGAGCCCCAACTGCTCGAAGGCCAGGTGGAGATCCACGTCTCCCGCGCTCTCCCAGACGCCCGGCTCGACCGACACCCAGCCGCTGCTGGAAAGATCGACCGGCTGACCCGACACCTCGGCCACGGCATCGCGCAGCGTCACGACGCCGGCCGTTCCGCCGAACTCGTCCACCACCACGGCCACGCGCTTGCCCGAGGTCGCGAACCATCCGAGCAGCTGGTCCACCGACGCGACTTCGGGAATGAACGAGGCAGGCGTCAGATGATCCTTCAGCGGAGCGCGGACGCCTCGTGCATCCAGCAGGTAGGCGCGCACGTCCAGGAACCCCTTCACCTCGTCAAGATCCGGATCCGCAACCACAAGACGTCGCCTGCCGGAGCGGCGAACCTCCGAGCGCACCTCGTCCATCGTCGCGGCGAGGGTGACCCAGACGAGGTCCACGCGGGGCGTCATCACCTCGCGAACGCGCCGCCCGCGCAGGCGGGTCACGCGGCGGATCGCGCGCCCCTCCTCCTCGGCAAGAACGCCGCGTCGCTGGCTCAGCGCGAGCAGTTCAGCCAATTCGCGGTCCTGCACGGTCCGACTCGAGGGCCTTCCACCAAGCCGTGCCAGCGGCACGAGAATGAAGCGATCCAGCGCGTCGCGCACGGGCCCCAGGACGCGATGCAGCATGAGCAGCGGACCCGCGACCCACGGCACGATCGCCCGCCGAGCGGCGTTGCCGGCGAGCTTCGGCAGCGTCTCGCCGAGCAGCACCAGCGTGACCAGCGTGCCCGCGCCCACCAGCAGCTCCGTCAGGATCCCCTCCTCCAGCGACATCGCGATGGCCGTCGAGACCGCGAAGTAGATGGTGTTCACGATGTTGTTGCCAAGCAGCACACTGACGAGCAGCGCGCGAGGCTCGCGCAGCAGCTCATCGACGCGGTCGGCGGTGGCCGGGCGGTGCTTGCGCAGCCAGTCGCGATCCGCCCCCGTGAGCCCGAACACCGTGGTCTCGGCGCAACTGCAGAACGCGCTCGCCACAAGCAGCGGCGGCACGAGCGGCAGCAGCGACCATCCGACCACCTCGCTCACGCGCGACCCTCGCCTCGCGCGCGCAGCACCGCGCGAAGCCTGCCTGTTGCCTCCGCGGCCCCGATCCACGCACTCGAGTCCCCCGCCAGAAGCCGCTCGAATCCCGCCTGCGCGTCGGACTGCGCGGCCTGCTCAAGGGCCGAGAGGTCCGCGGCGACCGACGCGGACTCGCCCGCGTCCAGACGCTCGCGCAACTCGATCATCTCCGCCAGGAACAGCGGATTCGGGCGCGGCTCCGCGGGACGCGGCCGGGGCGCAAGCGCCTCCAGCAGCGACTCCGCACAGCCCAGCGGATCCAGCAGCGTGGCGGCGGCCTGGTTGGCGAGCGCCACGCGGGCCTGCGCATCCGCGCGCTGCGCGGGATCGTGGAATCGATCCGGATGCGATGCGGCGCAGACACGCCGCTGCGCCGATCGGATCTGCTCCGCCGGCAGCCGCCAGGAGCGTGGCAGCCCAAGCGCCTCGAAGGGGTCCATGGATCAGTCTCCCGCAGCCACGCGGTCGATCTCCTCCAGGCTGGTGGCGCCCTGCGCGACCAGCTGGAAGCCGAACTGCTGGAGGGTGACGAAGTGACCCTGGTTGAGCACCGTGCGGATCTCGCCGATGGTGGGCCGCTTCAGGATCACGTCGCGCAGCGGCTCCGTGCACTCAAGCAGTTCCAGCAGCGCTCGACGCCCGAAGTAGCCGGTCTGGAGGCAGGCCGGGCACCCGGCCGGCACGTGCACGGCCCCGAGCCCCTCGCCGATCTTGCCCATGCGCATGATCTGCGCCGAGGTGGGTCGCGCCACGCGTCGGCAGCGCTCGCAGAGGGAACGGCACAGCCGCTGCGCGATGATCAGGTTCAGCGCATTCGCGACCAGATAGGGTTCCACGCCCAGATCCAGCAGGCGGAAGATCGCGCCGATCGTGTCCTTCGAGTGCACCGTGCTGTACACCAGGTGGCCCGTCATCGCGGCCTGCATCGCGACCTGCGCCGTCTCGATGTCGCGGATCTCGCCGACGAAGATCACGTCGGGATCCTGACGCAGCACGCTGCGCAGGATCGTGGCGAAGGTGTTGCCCTGCTTGTGATCGATCGGGATCTGCGTGCAGCCCTCCAAGTAGTACTCGACCGGATCCTCAATCGTGATCGCGTTGCGCGTGTTCACGTCGATCTCGCGCAGACACGCGTAGAGAGTGGTCGTCTTGCCGCTGCCCGTCGGGCCGCAGGCCAGCACCATGCCGCTGTCGCGACTCGCCATCACCCGAAGCTTCTCGTACATCCACGGCAGCACACCCAGCTCGTGCAGGCGCGTGGGCGCGTTGGCCGTGTCGAGCACGCGAAGCACGAGCTTCTGGCCGTGCATCACCGGCGTCAGGCTCACGCGGAAATCCACGCGCCGACCCTTCATCGTCGCGCTGAAATGACCATCCTGGACCTGGGCCTTCAGGCTCGTGTCGATCTGGCACAGCACCTTGATCATGCCGAGCAGCCGCCGGAGCAGGTCCGCGGGGATCTCGGCCGCCAGCACCATCAGGCCGTCCACGCGGAGTCGGATGGCGCCTCCATCGACGCGCGGCTCCACGTGCACGTCGCTCGCGCGCGTGCGCAGCGCAGTCAGGAGCAGCAGCCGGAAGATGCGAACGCTCTCGCGGGCGTCGTCGGTGCGCTCTCCGCCCATCGAGGCGGCCTGATGGACCACCTGACCTCGCATGTCCACCAGGGAGATGTCCTTGGCCTCGAACGGGCGCACGGGCGAGTCGTCGCAGATGCGCTGCAGTCGATCCTCCGCATCCTCCGCGCTGCCGCCCGCCACGACCGAGTTCAGGTCGACGTCCACCGTGTTCATGCCGCTGCCGAAGCTGCCGCGCTCCTTCCGGTCCTGTCCCGGCAGGGCGACCTTGGGTGCCTTGGAAGCCTGCGGTCGGACCGGATCGCGGCCGACCGGAATGGGGTCCAGAATGTCGTCGGAAAGCGGCGCAGCGACCGACGGTTCCGCAGTGCGCGGCCCGGGATGCGCCACCGCCTGCTGGGGATCGATGAAACGGATCTCCACGCGACCAACCCGAACACTGTCACCGTTCTGAAGCGCATGCTCGGTGATCTTGGTCCCATTCACCCGGGTGCCGTTGCGGCTGCCCAGGTCCCGGACCTTCCATCCCCCGTTGGCGGACGGCTCCACCACGCAGTGGCGTCGCGAGACGCCATCTTCGTCGATGAACAGGGCACTTTCGGGCAGCCTTCCGATGTCGACTGGCCGGCCGGCCAGTTCGATTCGCTGCTCCTTGGCGCCACCTCGGGCCTCGAGGAAAGGCATGGTTCAGATCCTATCGGGCAAGGTCAACTCCACGCGGGAAAACGCATGAACCCCTCCGCGTGATGCGGAGGGGTTCATGGAAATCCTGCACGATGGTTCGTGGCTCAGTCGCCGTAGCCGCCGCCACGACCGCCGCGGAAACCACCGCCGCCGCCGCCACGACCGCCACGGAAGCCACCACCGCCGCCGCCGCCACCACCGAAGCCGCCGGTCTTGGGCGGACGGGGCTGGGCCTCGTTCACCACGATGGCGCGGCCATCGAGCTGGCTGCCGTTGAGAGCAGCGATCGCCGCCTCGCCGTGGGGCTTCTCGCCCATGGTGACGAAGCCGAAGCCGCGCGAGCGGCCGGTTTCACGGTCCGTACCGATGTAGACCTCGGTGACAGGGCCGAACGCCTCGAACGCGGCGCGAAGGCCGTCGTCCGTGGTGCGGAAGTTCAAGTTGCCGACGTAGATCCGAAATGACATGTGCCGATCCGTCCTTCAGTAACAGTGCAGGCCATCGTGGCCGCGTACGTGACGCAAGAACGGATCTGAACGCCAGTCCCGAACCTGAGCCGGTCCGAATGATAGCAGAAATGGGTCGCCCGCCCCAAGGGCAGCCGAAATACGGAAACCGCCTCAATCCTCGTCTGGAGGAGGCTTTGGAGGCCGGGGCGCTCCGCCCAGCGGCGGTCGGCCCGACGCCCCTGGCCCACCGGGACCCGCGGGAGGGCGACCCCCTGTTCCAGGGGAACCACCCGCACCCCCGGGGCGCGGACCCCCGAGACCTCGACGCGGGTTGCGACTGAAGCCACCGGGCCCAGCCCCAGCGGCGCCACCCGAACCGGGACCGCGGCGATCGCCGGGCGCGCCACCCCGAACACCTCGAGAGAATCCTGCGCCACCAGCGCGACCACCGAAACCGACCCGTGGGCCGGCCCCACCGGGACCCGCACGGAACTTCGGACCGAAGGGTCCACGCGGCTTGTTCGCGTCATCGCCGACTGGCTTCTTCTTGCCCTTCTTCAGCGCCTCGTTGATCACGATCTCGCGACCGAGGATCTTCCGGCCGGTCAGCGTCTCGATGGCCAACTGCCCCTTCATCGCGTCCTTGTACAGAACGATGGCGAAACCGCGACTCTTGCCGTCCTCGTCCTTGGCGAGGATGACCTCATCGAGCTCGCCAAAGGCCTCGAACATCGGCTTCAGCATTTCAATTGTCACCTTCGCGTCGAGATTGCCCACGAAGATCTTGAACATCGGCATCGGACAGGCTCCTTCACCCGGCTACGTCCCGTTCGGATGCACGCGCATCCGAACGATGGACCCGGAAAGGTCGCAAGCACGCCAAACTGAACCGAGAACCATGATAACGAGTCATGCAAGGCGGGTTGCACGTGCTCCCACGCCCGATCCCGCGGCGAAAGCAGCCCATCAACCAGGCGCACGCCGCCGAAAAAAGAGCCGGGCCCCGAAGGCTTTTGGCCTTCGGGGCCCGTCAAAGTCGGCGATCACCTACTTTCCCGCAGAGCAGTATCATCGGCCGCAGGGTCTTGACTTCTGAGTTCGGGATGGGATCAGGTATTTCCCCCTGCGTAAATTCACCGACAAATCCGTCCGGGCGCTTTCACGCACGGACGGGATTTGCTGAGACTGGATGGTTGCCGGACAAGTCCGGGAGCAAGCACCGCTGCGCAAGGCGCAATCGAGATGCTTCAGATGCGTGTGGGCGGCGCCGGAGTCTTTCGACAGCCGGCACCACCCGTTTTTTGGGGGTCATGTTCGTGGATCCGGTCACCGGCCAGGAACCCTGGTCGGCTGACGGAATCCGGTCGACATGGCCAAGCGATCGACCGTTCGTACCGCTTCGCTGA
>JBMOGS010000018.1:0-37198 GCA_049318245.1 Phycisphaerales bacterium
GTCGTCGTGGTCGTGGTTGCCCGCCAGTCGCAGCAGCGGAAGGTCGCGGCGCGCGCACGCCTCCTGCAGGTCCGCGAGCAGACGGACCCCGCGCGCTCGGTAGCGGGGGTGCCGGACCTCGGCCGTGTCGCCATTCAGCCACAGCTCGTCGGCGGCCTCGATCAGCGGGGCGAGATGCCGCGTTTCCAGCGGGGAAAGGCCCAAGTGCAGGTCGGACAGGATCAGGGGCATTGGAGGGGGGCCGGGGTTCCGCTACACTACCCGGCTCGTCGCCCCCGACCGTCGGGGGCTCTCGAAACCGAGATCCAGGACGCACAGACCATGAGCCAGTTCTCCGCACCGACCGAACGACGCACGATCAAGGGCCCCGTCGACTACAAGAACGCCGACGAGCTCCGCCGCATGATGACCGGCAACGGCAAGATCATCGGCCGCAAGCGTCTCAGCCTGTCGGCCACCGAGCAGAAGCAGCTGACGCAGGCGATCAAGCGCGCCCGTCACCTCGCGCTGCTTCCCTTCACCAACGCCGCGAACTGAGTCCCGCCGGGGACTCTCGACCTCGCGCATGCGTCGCAGGATGCGTGTCAGATGTCGCTTGGGGTGGCCTTGCGAAGCCACGGGATGAACCGTGCCATCCAGATGCGCAGCAGCACACGGCGCAATCCCGCGTCGCGTGGATGCTCGGAGAGTCCGCGTCGCGCCCACGTGGCGGCCTCGGTCACGTTGCCGCGCTGCAGCGCGCTGAGCGCAAGGTTGTAGGGTGCTGCGGCGTCGGTGGCATCCAGCCGGTGCAGGTGCTGGCTTGCCTCGTCACCGCCCTTCAGGTCGCCTGTCCGGTAGCGGGCCAGCGCGAGCTTGCGGAAGAGCGCCGCGTCCTTGCGGCAGGCCGCGAAGCGCAGCGCGGCGCTGAGCGTGCGCGCAGCCATCGCGGGCCGGTCCGCGCGAAGCATGAGTTCCGCCAGCGAGACGGCGGCCTGAGGATTGTCGAGGCGCGGATCCTGCTCGGGCGGGGTGCGCTCGGCGTGCACCTCGAGCAGGCGCGCGGCCTCCTCGCGTTCGCCGCGCTCCAGACGCGCGTGCGCAAGTTCCACGCGCGGGGCGGGGTTGTCCGCATCCAGGCGCATGGCCATTTCCAGTTCGGCGCAGGCTTCATCCAGGCGGCGCGCGGCGAGCGCGAGCGAACCCATGCGCCAGCGCGCGGCGGCGCTGTCGGGATCCAGCTCCACGGCGCGGCGGTACTTCTCGGCGGCCTCGGGTCCGCGGCGCAGGCGTACCAGCAGATCGCCGAAGGAGATCCATGCCTGCACATCGCCGGGGTGGTGGCGCGTCTCCTCGGTCAGCAGCTCGATCGCGCGATGCGGCTGTCCGCTGTCAGCGGCGAGTTGCGCCAGGCGAACGCGCACGCGGGCAAGCGCGGGTTCCAGTCGAAGCGCCTCTCGCAGGCTCCACGCGGCGCGCTCGGTCTTGCCTTCCTCCAGCAGCACTTCGGCCATGGCCTGCAGCGAGGCGGGCGAAGCCTCCAGGTGCTGTTGCGACAAGTAGAAGGCGAGCGAGGCGTCCTCACGGCGACCGAGGCGACGAAGCGACTCGATGCGCACGGCCCACGCGGGATCGATGTCAGGCTTGCGTTGGGTGGCTTCCTCGGCCCACTTCAGCGCAAGTTGCCAGCGCTGGAGCGATGCGGCGGCCACCGCGGCGGCCACGCGAGGCTCGGCATGATCGGGCGATCGGGCGCTGGCCAGCTCGAAGCAGCGCAGGGCCTCGTCGGTGCGACCGAGTGCCTGCAGCGTGACGCCAAGGTTCATGCGCCACGCGCCGTGTTCGGGATCGAGCTCGATCGCCTCGCGCAGGCAGGCTTCGGCTTCCTTGAAGCGACCCTTTTGGAACAGCGCGCGGGCCTGTTCGGCCAGCTCCTCGGCGCGGTTGTCGGGGTCGCTCCAGTCTGGCATGGGGTCAGGATAGGGCGTGCGGGCCGCGAGGCTCCCACGATTCGAGATTTCCGCGTTATTTGCGGAGGTTTCCGGTCAATACACCTCGATCATGCACCGATGCGTCGGCCGCACGCGGCGCTTCAGGTGCTCGTCGGTCCATTCGGCCGCGGGCACCTGCGCGATCTGCTCGTCCACGGTCAGGTAGCCCGCGCCGAGACCCTTCTCGGCAAGCATGCGGAACAACCCCATCTGCATGCCCGCGAGACCGCAGACATAGATCAGCGTGCGTGGGCTGCGCAGCATCGCGTCGTAGCGTTCGCCCAGCATGCGCTCGATGAACTGGTGGGCGTACTCGCCCTTGCCGCCGTCGGCGCGCGTCTCGCGGCTGATGACGGGGTGGTAGTGGAAGTTCGAGTGCTGCTTCGCGAGCGCCCGGAACATGTCGTCGTAGAGCAGGTCGGTGGTGTAGGGGCTGCCCATCACCAGCTCGATCCGGCTGGTGCAGCGCTTCCAGTTCGCGCGCCAGGGGCTGCCCTCGGGCGGACCCTGCAGCAGCTCCATGACCATGCCGCGGAAGGGCGCGATGCCCGTGCCGGTGGCCATGAACAGGTAGTCGTGCTGGCTGGGGTCCTCGGGAAGAAGGAAGCGCTTGCCGGCGGGACCGGTGACGGCGACCGCTTCGCCCGGCTTCAGATCACAGACATAGTTGCTGCAGACGCCCACGAAGAGGCTGTGGTCGGCCGGGTCATCGCCCGCCTTCTGGGGGCTCCGCTCGGCGATCAGGCGCTTGGGGGTGGTCGCCAGGACCTTGCCGTGGCCGTCCTCGCCCCAACTTGGGCTGGCGATCGAGTAAAGGCGCACCTTGTGGGGCTTTCCGTGGGCGTCGGTGCCGGGGGGCACCACGCCGAAACTCTGTCCGGCGCGGAAATTGCCGGCCAGCGCGGTGTTTCCCACGTCGATGCAGACGTGGCGCACGAAGCTGGCCGAGCGGCCCTTCATGCAGAGCTGGTTGCTGACCACCGACCCCGGGGCCGGAGCCGTGGGGGGGACGAGGTGCATCTTCACTTCCGGCAGTTTCGGCTCGCCGACGACTTCAAGGACGTTGCTCACGCCGCTATGTTACGCCCCGCCCCCGGGAAAGTGACCCTGGGGCCGCTGACTGGCCGATGGATTGGCTCTCCCCGCGCCTGGGGACCTGCAAGGAACGACTCATGGATTTCTTCCGCATCGAAGGTGGTCGACGACTCAGTGGACGGGTTCGCATCGAGGGGGCGAAGAACGCGGCGCTGCCGCTGATGGCCGCCAGCCTGCTGACCGATCAGCCCGTCACCCTTCGCAACATCAAGCCGCTGGCCGACATCGCCAACATGGGCCGCCTGCTGGCCGAACTTGGCGTGGACGTGCGCCCTGCGGCCGGCGGTCTCACGCTGCACAGCACCGACCCCAACCGGGTGCATGCGCGCTACGACATCGTGCGCACCATGCGCGCAAGCATCTGCGTGCTGGGACCGATGCTGGCCCGTCGCCGCAAGGCGATGGTGAGCATGCCCGGCGGCTGCGCCTTCGGTCACCGCCCGGTCGACCTGCACCTGCGCGGCCTGGAGGCGCTGGGCGCGAAGATCGAGCTGCGTGGTGGCGACATTCTGGCCACGTGTGATCGCCTGAAGGGCGGCACCGTCTTCCTGGGCGGCCCCTTCGGCAGCACCGTGCTTGGCACCGCGAACGTGATGAGCGCCGCCGTGCTGGCCAAGGGCCGCACCACGATCGAGTGCGCGGCGTGCGAGCCCGAGGTGGTGGAGCTTGCGAACATGCTCAACGCGATGGGCGCGAAGATCCAGGGCGCGGGCTCGCCGCGACTGGTGATCGACGGCGTGGATGAGCTGGGTGGCGTGGACCACGTGGTGATGCCCGACCGCATCGTGGCGGGCACCTATGCCGCCGCGGCCGCGATCACCAACGGCGACGTGACGCTGGACGACTTCCCCTACGACGCGCTGCTGGCCAGCATCCAGCACTTCCACGAGATCGGCGTGCATGTGGACCGCGTGGCGGGCGACGATCCGATGCGCTGCACCGTGCGCGTGACGAGCGAGCGCAACTTGAAGCCCACCACGATCACCACGCAGCCGCACCCCGGCTTCCCCACGGACCTGCAGGCGCAGATGATGGCGCTGCTGTGCCTGGCCGAGGGCAACAGCGTGATCACCGAGAAGATCTATCCCGAGCGCTTCATGCACGTGGCCGAGCTGATGCGCATGGGTGCGCAGCTCTACCGCCAGGGCCCCACCGTGGTGGTGGCCGGCGGTCACAAGCTGATCGGAGCCCCCGTGATGGCCAGCGACCTTCGCGCGAGCGCCAGTCTGGTGCTTGCGGGTCTTGCCGCCGAGGGCGAGACCATCGTGAACCGCGTGTATCACCTCGATCGCGGCTACCACCGCATGGAGGAGACGCTGAACGCCCTGGGTGCCCGCGTGGAGCGCCTGAAGGAAGAGAAGCCGGCGCCCATGGAGGGCGAGCCGGTGCGCGGTGCCGGGGCCTCAGTGGCCACGGCGCAGTTCATGTAGCACCAGCGCCAGCGCGGTCGAGACGTTCAGGCTTGGGGGGCCGTCGAGTTCGCCCGCCAGCGGATCGGGGCTGGACGCGATCTCCACGCAGCGATCGCAGGCGGCAAGCAGTTCGGGGGCCACGCCGCGGCCCTCGGCGCCGATCACGATTGCCACGCGGGGGCCCGGATTCCACGCGTGCAGCGGCACCGATCCCGCTGCCTGCTCCAGCGCGATGCACTCGAAGCCGGCGGCCTTGGCGGCGTGGATGGCCTCGACGGCATTCGGCACACCCGTGAAGGGCACCCCGAACACGCGACCCATGCTGATGCGGATGCTCTTGCGCCCCAGCGGATCCGCGGAGCCCGGCCCCAGCGCGATCGCCGAGGCACCCAGGCAGGCCGCGTTGCGGAACAGCGCGCCCATGTTGTCGACATGCACCACGCCATCGGCGATCACCAGCGTGGCCGGCCCCGCCGGCAAAGTCGCGAGCAGCGAGGGCAGGCCGGGGCCCTCGGTGTGGCGGCCCAGCGCCAGCGCGCCATGGTGAAAGCGGTAGCCGCTGTGCGCGGCGATCCACTCGAGCGGCGCCTCGATCAGAGGGCAGCCTGCGCGCGCAGCCAGCGGTTCCAGCAGTTCCAGGTGCTGCGGGGCGGTGAGCACGCTGACGGGTTGCCAGTGGCCCATGGTGCAGGCGCGAAGGAAGCGCGCCACGCACCGGGCGCTCTCCACCAGGAAGAGGCCGTGCGCGCCGCGCAGGTCGGCGTCACGGACGTCGCGGTAGGGGGCAAGACGGGGATCGCCGTCGGGCGCAGCCGTCATGTCAGGGCTGCTGGCTGAGATCCACGAGCCGCTCGACCGCCGTGCGGAAGGCCGTCACGGCACGGGTCGCATCGTCTCGCAGTTCCTGCGACAGGCCGGGTGCGGGTTCCTTCGCGTCGGCGGCCAGCTTCTCGAGCGCCTCGTTCGCGCGGCGCAGCTCGTCGGTGGCGATCACCAGTTGACTGGCCGCGTCGTAGCGCTCCATGCGCGTGATCATGTCGCTGTCGACCATGGCGACGGCCACGCCGAACACCGCGCGCAGGGCCGCCAGCAGCGGGGTCTCGAGCGTGCGCGAGATCTGGCCACCCATCAGCGAGCTGTCGGCCATGAAGTCGTAGAAGGCGTCGGCCGAGTCGCCGCCCGCCTTGCGCAACCGGTCCAGCAGCTCGGTGGTGCGCGCCCACTCGCTCCTGGAGCGCCTCCAGAGGTCCATGGCCCTGGGTTCGGCGTCCTTCAGGAAGCGCTCCTTCAGCGCCTCGGCGTCCACCTTCAGCGCGTCCCAGTCCGCGGAGGCGCGCGTGCTGGTGGCGCGGACGGTCTCGTCCAGGCTCGGCGTCCCCGGGGTGCCGTTGGCGAAGCGCGCGCGCAGACGGTCCATCGCCTGCGAGGTCCGCTCGACCGCGCCGGACCAGCGAGGCTCGTCGCCCACGAAGGCGTCACGAAGCTGGATCGCCTGCTCCTGCAGCGCCGCGAACGCCGTCCTGGCCTGCTTGGCGTAGAGCCGGGCCCAGTTGGCCTTGATGGCCGCGAACTGGTCGGGAAGCTGCTCCAGGCTCTTCGCCGCGCGAAGGCCGAGCAGCGCGACCCTCGAATCGACCGGATCCGCCGCCGCCAGCACGATGCCCTGATCGATGGGGGTGCTGCGGGGACCGGGCATGGAGCGGCCGCCACGCATGCTGCCGGTGTCGTTGATCACGAGAGCCACGTTGCTGCCCAGGAAGGTGGCGGAGCGCGAGATGGTGGCGCCCGGATGCAGGGTGATGCGCGGATCGAGCTCGAACTCCACCACGGTGCCGCGCGAAGCGTGCGTCTGCGCCGCGCGCAGGGCATCCTCCATCGAGCCGGTGGCGCGGAACTCCGCGTGCTCGACGCGAACGACCTTGCCCCACTGCAGGCCACCCAGGATCACCGGCGTTCCGGGCACGATGTTCGTGGCGTCCTGGGTGATCCTGAAGCCCACGCGGTACGTGTTCCACTGACCCCACTGGATCGTGGCGATCGCGATCGAGAGCACGGTGGCGCCGATCACCGTGGAAAGCGTGATCAGGCCGGCGCGCGCCTCGCGCAGGGGATTGGGTTCATGCGCGCCCATCGGCCGCGCGCCTCAGCGCTTCTCGCCGCCCTCGCTGGCGGGCGCGTTCAGCACGTCATAGAGCCGACGCTGGGCCTCCTCGTAGCGGCCCATGGCGTCGATCACCTCGCGCTGGATCCGGGCGCGGAACGCCGCGTCGGACTCCATCTTGCCGGGCATGTGGTCGACGGCCTGCTTCAGGGTCTCGCCCGCGGCGCGAAGATCGTCGGTGGCCATCGCGAAACTGCGGGTGGCGTCGTAGAGATTCTCGTGCGCGACCTCGCCGGCCTTGGGCTGGTAGAGCAGCTTCCACGGACTGTGGCGCACCTCGATCGAGGCGAGCTTGAGTTGCGCAGCCATCTGGCGCGAGTCGTCCAGGAACATCTCCAGCGAGGGCAGCGACGAGGTCATCGCGTCGCGCGCCTGCTCCAGCGCCTTGGACAGGCTGTCGGCGGCCGAGGCGCCGTCGTCGAGGAGCGCGAGCAGCTTGGGCATGCCCTTCTCGCGAAGTTCGCCCGTCATCTGTCGCGCGTTCTCCAGGGTCTTCGCCGCGTCGGCCACGCCCTGGCGGATCGCCTGGTCGTTGTCGGCGAGAAGCCTGTCCGCGCGCGTGACAGCGCCGGCCGCGCCCTGCAGCGTGCTGTCGATGTTGCCGCGCCAGCGATCGGTGTAACTGGTCTTGATGTCCGCGACCATGGTGTTGGCGTTGCTGAGCATCGGGGCGACATCCTGCTCATAGGCCTCGGGGAGCTTCTGGTTGATGTAGGCCATGGTGTCCGCGGCCTCGTTCAGCATCTGTCGCGCCTTCTGCGCGTTGTCCGGGCCCACGAGCGCGGCCAGCATGCCACCCCCCTCGAAGGCCATGATCCGCGAGTTCGAATCCTCCTCGAACGGCTTGACGAGCGCCGCCGGCGGACTGCCCACGCGAATGAAGTTGATCGACGCGGAGTTGCCCAGCAGGCTGGGCACGCGCATCGCCATGGCGGCCTCGTTGTGCACCTTCATCGCCTCGGCGTGCTTCTCGGCCAGCGTGGTCCACTGCGCGTCGGGGATCGAGCCGCGTCGGGGCAGGTCATCGGGCTTCGGCGACCAGTAGAGCGTGACATCGGAGTTCAGGCTGATCTTCACGTCGATGAACTGCAGCACGCCCCCATCCTTCGGCAGGTCGGGGGTGACCGCCTCGACCTTGCCGGCCAGCATGCCGCCCACGCGAACGTCGCTGCCGACGTTGAGTCCGGACACGCCCTCGGTGGTCGTGAACCGGATCACGTACTGGTGCTTCCCCGAGAAATCGGTCTTGCTGAGGATGAACGCGATTGCACCGAGCAGGAGCAGCGAAGTGCCCACGAAGATGCCCGCTCGGATGCTGTTGAGGGAGGTCGACTCGGCCATGGGCCGAAGGGTATCGAAGCCCCGCGTTCGCCGCAGATCTCAGCCGGCTGCCGCAGCCGCCTGGCCACCCACCATGACCTCGTTGGTGGGGTAGCGCTTCAGCGCGGCCAGCAGCTGCTCCACCTGCACATGCGGCGGAAGGCTGAGCAGGCGACGGCGCAGGGCCGTGACGGTCTTCAGTTCCTTCTCGCCCAGCAGCAGATGCTCCTTGCGGGTGCCGCTGGCGGCCAGATTGATCGCCGGGAAGATGCGCTTCTCGGAGATGTCGCGGTCGAGGATGAGCTCCATGTTGCCGGTGCCCTTGAACTCCTCGAAGATGATCTGGTCGGCGCGACTGCCGGTGTCCACCAGGCAGGTGGCGATGATGGTGAGCGAGCCGCCCTCCTCGCAGCGGCGCGCGGCGCCGAAGAGCTGCTTGGGCACCTCCAGCGCGCGGTTGTCCAGACCGCCGCTCATGGTGCGGCCGCCACTGGCGAAGCGACGGTTGTTGTTGAAGGCACGGCCGAGGCGCGTGAGCGAGTCGAGCAGCACCACCACGTCCTTGCCGGCTTCCACCATGCGCTTGGCGCGCTCGATCGCCAGGATGCCCAGCGCGGTGTGGCGCTCCACGTCCTGGTCGTTGCTGCTGGCCAGCACGTGCGCGGGAACGTTGCGCTTGAAGTCGGTGACCTCCTCGGGGCGCTCGTCGATGAGCAGCGCGATGAGCTCCACCTGCGGGTGGTTGTGCTTGATGCCGAACGCCAGATTCTGCAGCAGGATCGTCTTGCCGGCCTTGGGCGGCGCCACGATGAGGCCGCGCGTGCCGAAGCCGATCGGGCAGAACAGATCGATCAGCCGGCAGCTGGGCGGGCAGCCTCGATGCTCCAGGTGCATCCGAGGCGCGGGGTCGAGCGGCGTGAGTTCCGCGAAGACCTTGCGGCTTGCGTAGTCGGTGGGGGCGAGTCCCTCGATGGCCTGAATGTCGATGGCGACCCGCTTGACGCCGGTGGGACGGTTCGGCGCGTGGCGATCCTCGATGACGGCGGTCACTTCCTGGCCGGCGCGAAGCGCGAACTTCTGCGCCAGCTCGGTGGGCAGGTACGGGTCGTCGGGGGTCTCCTCGAGACCGTTGTTGAACTTGCGGATCCGTCCGTCGCCGCCGCCGGAGGGCAGCTCCAGGATCCCAGTGTGGGTGTTCATGACAGCCAAAATCCCCAAATGCCATCAGGTTCAGCGCTCTGGACGATCCATTCATGGACCGATTGCCGACGAGCCCCGCGCGGGGGCCCCATCTCCAGGTCGGTTGTGGCAAGCCGGGTGGGAACCCGACACAGCAAGTGAATCAGGTGGAGGCTTCCAAGTCAAGCAGCGCCCGGGCGATTTCGGCGGCGGTGCGCGCGTTGTGCAGCAGCAGCGCCACGTTCGCGCGCAGCGACGATCCGCCGGTCCTTCGAGCCATCGCGCCCAGCAGGAAGGGCGTGACGTCGAGTCCTGACACGCCCGCGCGCGCCATCTCCGCGGAAACTTCCGCGTAGTCACGCTCGAACTCGGCGCGCGGCATCTGGAAGGGTTCGGGGCAGGGCTGCACCGCGAGCACGCCGGTGCCAAGGCCGAGCGACCAGTGCGCGGCGGCTGCGCGGGCCAGGCCTGCGGCATCGCGCACGCTGGCCGAGCAGCGGAGCACGGGATCCGGCGGACAGGTGAAGCAGGGGAAGTGGGCGGTGCCGACGCCGATCACCGGCACGCCTTGCGTGTCGAGCGCCTCGAGCGTGGCGGGAAGATCCAGGATCGACTTCGCGCCCGCGCACACCACCACCGCGCGCGTGGAGGCGATCGCGGCGAGGTCGGCGCTGATGTCGAGCGTGTTCGCGAAGCCGCGGTGCACGCCGCCGATGCCGCCCGTGGCGAAGGTCTGGATGCTCGCAAGGCGACACGCCGCCAGCGTGGCCGCGACGGTGAGACCGCCGCAGGCATGATCGGCGATCGCGGGACCAAGGTCACGCGCACTGAGCTTGCGCGCGGCGCGGTCGGCGCCAAGTCGCTCCAGTTCCGACGCTTCAAGGCCTGCGCGCAGCTCGCCATCAAGCACGGCCATCGTGGCCGGAACGGCGCCGGCTTGACGCACGGCGTGCTCCATCGCGCGCGCAAGGGCCAGGTTCGCGGGTGCGGCGCCGTCCCAGCCGGGGCCGGCGACATCACGCAGTTGCGGCGCTGCTTCGCGGGGCAAGCCATGCGTGAGCACGGCTGTCTCCAGCGCCACCACGGGCTGGCGGCTGCGCAACGCGGCCGCGACCTCGGGGTGGATCCGGATGGATGTGCCCGTGGCCACGCTCAGCGCCGGCGCGTGGCAACGCGGCCGCCGAGCCGCTTGGGCGGAAGTCCCGAAGGAACCACGCCACCCGGAAACTTCGTGGGGTCGGCGGCCTCGGGCACGGGTGCCTGCACCTCGAATCGGTTGCGCTGCTGTTCCAGATCCACCTTGCGCTTGGCCTCAAGCTCGCGTCGCGCGGTGACTTCGCTGGGCACGGGGCCTGGCGTGAAGTCCGCGTATTCCTTGCGCGGGATCTCGACGTTGGTGAGCATCTCGATGTTGGTGAGCAGCTCGCCCTGGTCGGGGCACACGAAGGTCCAGGCCACGCCGCGGCGACCGGCGCGCGCGGTGCGGCCGATGCGGTGCACGTAGACCTCGGGATCCTCGGGCACGTCGTAGTTGATCACGTGACTGATGTCGTCCACGTCCAGGCCACGCGCGGCCAGATCGCTGGCCACGAGCACGCTGAGCGAGCCGCCACGCAGCTTCTCCATGACCTTGTCGCGAGCGCGCTGGTACATGTCGCCGTGGATCGGATGGGCGTCGATGTTCTTCTTCTGCAGGTATTCCGCCACGTCGTCGACGGTGCGCTTGGTGCGGCAGAAGACCACGGTCAGGCCTGGGGTCTCGTGCGTGAGCAGGTGGTGCAGCAGGCGGCGCTTGTCCCAGTGCTCCACGCCGAGATAGCTCTGGTCCACCTGGCTCACCGTGAGGCTCTTCTCGGTGGTGACGATCTTCTCGGCATCGCGCATGTAGCTGCGCGCCAGCTTCTCGATCTCGGGGCTGATGGTGGCGCTCACGAACACCGTCTGCGGGTGCTGCTTCATGCTGCCGAGGATCCGGCGGATGTCCTCGCGGAAGCCGATGTCGAGCATGCGGTCGACCTCGTCGAGCACCGCCACCTTCACCTTGGTGTAGGGCAGCAGACCGCGCTCGTTCATGTCCATCACGCGGCCGGGGGTGCCCACGATGATCGCGGGACCCTTCTGCAGCTTGGTCGCCTGCGCGTTCACCGAGTTGCCACCGTACACCGCGACCACCGTGTGGCCACTGTGGCGCGCGAACTCGTGGAACTCCTTCGCGACCTGGATGGCGAGCTCGCGCGTGGGCACAAGCACGAGACCCGAGAAGGCCTCGTCGGGCTTGACCCGCGCCAGCATGGGCAGCGCGAAGGCGGCCGTCTTGCCGGTGCCGGTCTTGGCCTGCCCAAGGCAGTCCTTTCCGGAAAGCGCCACCGGAAGCAGGGCGGCCTGGATCTTCGTCGGGTGCTGGAAGCCCTTCGCCTCCAAGGATTGGAGGATGGAAGCGGGAAGGCCGAGGTCGGCGAACCGCACGTTGAGATCGAAGGTTTCTGCGCTTGCCATGAAATTCCGGGGGAGGGGTGATGGTAAGGCAAGCCGGGAGTCGATACAAAGTGCGCCGTGCGCGCTCGAAGTGAAGTGCTGATCGACCTTGCGGCCCTCGACCACAACCTGGCGACGATCCGCGGCATGCTCCGGCAGGGCACGCGATTCGGCGCCGTGGTGAAGGCCGACGCCTATGGACTCGGCGCGGCCCGGATCGCGCGCCGCATGGCCTCGCAGGTGGACATGCTGGTGGTCTTCGGTCTGGACGAGGCCGAGGTGGTTCACGCCGCCGCTCCGACCACGCCCGTGCTGGCGCTGATGCCGACCCACGAGATCGAGGCGGGGAGCCCCATGCACGGCATGCTGCTGCGCGGGCTGCTGCATCTGTCCGCGCACGACGCGGGACAGGTGACGCGACTGGAGCGCGTGGCGGCCGAACTGGGCGTGCGCATGCCGCTGCATCTGGAGGTCGACACGGGTCTTGGTCGCGGAGGATGCCTGCCGGAGGACGCGACCGCGCTGGTGGCGCGCATCCGCGCGAGCGATCGACTGGAACTGGCGGGCGCCTTCACGCACTACGCCAGCGCGGGTGGAAGCGAGATCGCGACGGACGTGCAGCGCGAGCGGTTCGAGGCGTGGGTGGCGCAGGCGGCGCTGCCGCCAAACTGCCTGCTGCATTCGGCGAGCACCTTCGCGGCGATCCGCGACGCACGCTTCCATCACCACATGGTCCGCGTGGGACTGGCGTGGACGGGGCTCTCCTTCGAGGGCACGCGCGATGGCCGCAGCCTGACCGCGGCGCGCACGCTGCGACCCGTCTTCAGCTGGCGCAGTCACGTGATGCAGGTGCGCCGGCTTCCGGCGGGCAGCGCGGTCGGCTACGGCAGTCGCTGGGTGGCGCGCACGCCAAGCGTGGTGGGGCTGGTGCCGGTGGGCTACGCCGACGGCTATCCGCTGCTGCCGATGGACTCGCGCACGCTGCGTCCGGCGCAGCCCGAGCGCCGCGTGGTCCGCGTGCAGTACGGCTCCGAGGGCGCCACCGGCTGGGCGGAAGCGCCCGTGATTGGCGCCGTGAGCATGGACCAGATCGCGATCGACCTGACCTCGATCGCGGGCGTGCTTCCGGATGCGGGCCAGGACGCGTTGGTCGAGATCGTGTCGGGGGACACCTCGGCGCCGAATCACGCCGCGCGTGTGGCCGCGATGACGGGGCAGCACGCCTACGAGCTCCTCTGCCGCATTCCGGCTCGCGTTCCAAGGCGCTATCTCGCGGGCCAGGAGCCGGTCGTGCGGGTTGCCGACGCGCCGGTCGCCGTCGCGCGCGTGGCCGGCTGAAGCGCGGGCGCGCCCCGCACGCTTCGCCTACAGTTTCCCTCCCATGGCGTTGGCTTCTGCGGATCCCGTTGCCGTGCCGTCCCCGCAGCATGTCGCGGCGGGCGTGACGCGCCTTGGGGTGGTGCGATACCTGAACACGCGGCCGTTGATCGCGGGCCTGGAGCGGCTGCAGGGGCTTCGCATGCGCGGCGAGGTGCCGGCGGAACTCATCGGCACGCTGGAGCGTGGCGAGACCGACGCGGCGCTCTGTTCCAGCATCGACTTCCAGCGCAGCGAGTCCGACCTGGTGATCCTGCCGGTCGGCCTGCTTGGGTGTGACGGTCCCACGATGACCGTGAAGATCTTCTCGCGCGTGCCGCTGGATCGGCTGGAGCGCCTGCACGCCGACGCGGACAGCCACACGAGCCGCGTGCTGGCGCAGCTGGTGCTGGGGCATCGCAACGGCCGCATGCCGACGCTCGTGGATGGCCTGCCCGCGGCAGGTGACGCGCGCCACGCCGAGGCGATGCTGCTGATCGGCGACAAGGTGGTGCTGCATGCGCCCGAGGCGCGCGAATTCCCGCACACCCTGGACCTGGGCCAGGCATGGAAGGCGTGGACCGGGCTTCCCTTCACGTTCGCGTGCTGGATGGCGCCGCGGCCGCGCGATGCCGCCGCGCACGCTCGTCTGCGAACGCTTGCACAGCTGCTGGATCACCAGCGCCGGCGCAACGCGATGCGCCGGGAGGCGCTGGCCGCGATCGAGGCACGCGCGCATGCGTGGCCGGTTCCGCAGGCGCATCGCTACCTGAACGAGCTGCTGCGCTTCGAGTGGAGCGATCGCCAGCGTGAGGGCCTGGAGAGCTTCTGGAAGCGAGCCTTCGAGGCCGGGCTGCTGGAGCGCCATCGGCCGCTGGCCCTGCTGGAGAGCGCATGCCTCCCCGCGCCCGCCTGCGCCTGAGCGCCGCGGCGCGGCTGGATCGACAGCTGGAATTCGCCGGGGCGGACGCGTTGCGGCGTCACGCGCTGCGGGCCGAGCGGCTGGTGCGAGAGATTTCACGCGACGCGCTGGTGAGCGAGGCCTGGCTCGTGGAGCGCCTGACCGGCGTGCGAAGCCGCGATGCGGAGACAAGTCCCACGCTTGTGGGACAGGCCGTGGCGATGGACAGCGCGGCGCTGGCGCTGCGCTGGTCGGAACGGGGTCCGCTGGAACCCGACGACCTGCCTGGCGGCGCGATCACGCTGGAGGAGGCGGCCAGGCGGCTGGGCGTGACCGTGCGATCGCTGCAGCGATGGCGAAGGCTGGGGCTCGTGTCGGTGCGGGTGCGGTTCGGAAGATCCGTTCGCTCGGCGATCTCGGGCGAGACGATGGCATGGGCGCAGCGCGAGCTGGCGGCGAAGCTCCCGGTGCGCACGCGAGACCCCCAGCGACGCGAGCAGCTGGTGGCGCTCGCGCGATCGATCGTGCCGGCGGGCAGTTCGCTGCACGCGGCGGCTCGCGCGGTGGCTCGTGCGGCGGGCGCGTCGATCTCGACGGCGCGGCGAGCGTTGGCGGCGGCCGAGCGAGGCGGGGGGCTTCCGCGCATGACGCGCCGCGAGATGCCTGGCGCGCGCACGCGGTCGGCGGCCTGGCGAGCGTGGCGGCGCGGCGCGGGACTGGCCGAGGTGGCCGAGCCGCTCGCGCGCAGTTCGGCCGCCACGCTTCGGCTGATCCGTCGTGAGCGACGTGACCGGCTGCGATCGCTCAGGCTTCAGGTGCCGTCGTTGCCCACGTTCTCCCGTGGCGATGCGGCGGAAACGCTGCTGGCACCAAGGACGGTGCGATCGGGCCTGTCGGCACGTCCCTGGCCCGACGAGGCGCGCGCGTTCCTGAAGCGGTTTGCGCCTGCGACACCGGGCGCCGACAGGGCCTGGGCGGCCGACGCGCAGCGGCTGGTCGCGTTGCGCTACCTGCTCTGGCGCGTGGAGCGCGAGATCAGCGGCCTGCGAGGATCCGACCCCGGTCCGGGGCTGGACCGGGCCGAGGCTGGCCTGCGCTGGGCCGCGCGGCTGAAGCTCTCGCTGGTCGAGAGCGCCTTGCCTGGCGCCCTGGGTCGACTGCAGGCGATGCGTGCAGGGCCGCTGACCGGACTGCCGACGAGCGCGCTGAGGCGATCGATCGTGGCAGCGGTGTCAGCTTCCGGCGAGGCGGTGTCCGAGGCGATGCTCAGCGAGCGCGCCATCGAACGGCCGCGCCTGGGGGCGCTGGCGGCCGCGACCGTCGAGCGCGCGGTGTCTGGGGCCTCGTGGTTGCGACCGGGAGCGGCCAGTCGCGAGTCGGACGTCGCGCTGCCGCCGCTGCTTCGAGACTCGGTGGTGCCGTGGGTCGAGTGGGTTCCGCTGCGAGACGATCTGGCGGCGCTCGCCGCGACCGACCGGGGTATGGGCGCGCGACTGCTCGAGCGACGCTTCGGATGGGACGGCGCAACGCCGCTCTCGGGGCAGGATGCGGCGCAAGGCCAGGGCATGGACGTGCGCCAGGCGGGCAAGATGGCAGCGGAAGCCTTCCGAAGGCTTCGTGCAGCGGCAGCGGGCCGGTGAAGGCCGATCAGCGCTTGCTGAACTGGAAGCGACGACGGGCGCCAGCCTGACCGTACTTCTTGCGCTCGACCTTTCGGGCGTCGCGGGTGAGCATGCTCTGCTCACGAAGAACGGTTTCCTGCGCCGGCTCGTAGGCAAGCACGGCACGGGCGAGGGCCAGCTGCATGGCACCGGCCTGGCCGGTCACGCCGCCGCCCGCGCAGTTGGCGCGGATGTCGATCGAGCCCTTCAGGCCCGACTTCTCGAGGACCGCGAGGATGTTCTTGCGGTCGCGCTCGATGACGAAGAATTCCTCGAACGGACGCTCGTTCACGAGCATCTCGCCCTTGCCGGGCTTCACGCGCACGCGGCAGGTGCTGGTCTTGCGGCGACCAGTGGCCCACCACCAACCGAAGCGGTCGGCGGGCTGCTGGGCGCGCAGGGGGCGGGAGGCGGGAGTCGAAGCGGTGAAGGTGGTCATGCGTCAGCTCGTGATTCAGCGGGTGGTTCGGCGGGACTTCACTTCCAGCGCCTTGGGCGACTGGGCGGTGTGCGGGTGCTCGGCACCGGCGAACACCTTCAGGCGGCGGCGCATCTTGCTGCCAAGCGGGCCGCGGGGAAGCATGCGGATGATGGCCTGCTCGACCATCGAGCAGGGATCTTCCTTCTGCAGGGTGCGATAGGTGCGCACGCGCAGACCACCGGGGTAGCCACTCCAGCGGCGCAGCGTCTTCTGGTCGGCCTTGCGGCCGGTCAGGGCAACTGCGCTCGCGTTGGTCACCACGACCGCCTCGCCGCAATCGACGTTGGGCGTGTAGTCCGGGCGATGCTTGCCCATGAGGACGGTGGCGACCTGGGTGGCGAGACGGCCCAGCACCTTGCCGGAAGCGTCGACATGACGCCAGGTGAGGCGGTTGGAACCGGGCTTGATGAAGGTGGTCTGGCGAGGCATGTTTCGTGTTCCTGTTGCCCAATGGGCAGAACGGCGAAGGATAGGAAAATCGCCTTTTCTGTCAAGGGGTTCAGGGGGGCGAACTGGGCAGGCGCGGATCCCCCGGCAAGGCCGAAATTGGGTGGCTAGCCTGCCTTGCATGCCCTCCGCGCTTCGAAAAGGCCTTGTCTGGCTGCTTCTGGTCCTTGTTCCGGCTCTCTGGATCGGGATCGAACGCCTGGGGGAGGCGGATCATCCGGCCAAGGGAGAGGCGCCCTCGGACCAGGCGAGCCTGAGCCCCATCACGGTGGTGCAGGGTCGGCTGGCGGCGCTGCTCGGGGGTCAGGCTCTGGAGCCGACCGATCCTCTTGGCACGCGGCCGATGGCGCGCCTGGCTTCGGCGATGGTGCTTGCGCGAGCAGGCCAGCGGGAGCGTGGGCTCGAGCAGGTGAAGCTCGCCGAGTCGGCCGAGCGTGGCGCACCCGAGGCGGAACTGGTGGAGGCGGTTCGCGCCGCGGTGCGGGCGTGGCCCCAGCGGGGTCAGCTCGCACCGAATGCGCTGACCCCGGAGCAGTGGAGCGTGCTTGATGCTCGCATGGGCTGGTTCGCCAGGCTCGCGCGTGCGGATCTGGAGGGCGATGCGGTTGCGGTGAAGGACGTGAACGAGGGACTTGGCTGGTTGATGGTCCTGCTGGCGATCGCCGCGATCTGGTTCGTCGGCGTCGGCTTGGCGGGCGTGGTCCTGCTGGTGGTGCTGGTGAGCCTTGCGATCGTGAAGCGCATCCGCAGCGCGATCGAGTCCGCGCCGAGCATGCAGGTGATCCTTGGCGAGACGTTCATCGCGTGGATGCTGGTGTTCCTGGTGATCCGGGTGGTGACCTCGTGGTTGTTCGATCGGGGCGAGCCGGGAGCGGGCGCCATGTGGCTCTCGATGGCCTGCACCTTCGCCAGCCTGGTCGCGCTGCTGTGGGTGCGTGCTCGCGGCGTGCGTTGGCGCACCTTCGCCGCGGCGGCGGGCCTGCGCTGGCAGGGCGGATTCCTCCGGCTCTGCTGGATGAGCGCCACCAGCTACGCCTGCGCGCTTCCGTGCATGGGTCTGGGCGTCGCGGTGGGACTGCTGCTGTCGAGCCTGATGAAGGGCCGCAGCTTCCAGGATGTCAGCCATCCGGTGCAGGAGATGCTGCCGGGAGCCTCGGGAGGCATGGTGGTGGCACTGTTCGCCGTCGCCTGCGTGGCCGCCCCGGTGGTCGAGGAAATCGCCTTCCGTGGACTGCTCTACGGACACGTGCGCCAGGAGACCACGCGCTGGCCACGCGTTCTCTCCATCGCTTTCGCGATGCTGTTCAGCGCCACGATCTTCGCCGCGATCCACCCGCAGGGCGTGCTGGCGGTGCCGGCGCTGGCGGGGGTCTCGCTGGGGTTCTGCATCACGCGCGAGTGGTCGGGCAGCGTGTATCCCGGCATGGTGGCGCATGGTGTGCACAACGGCATCCTGCTCGCGCTGAACATGGTGCTGCAGCCGTGAGCGTCGCGTACCTTCGCCGCATGCCTCGCATGCCCGCACGGATCCGCCTGCTCGCGCTGGTGCTCGCGTTGACCGCGTGCGCGCCGCAGCAACGGCTGGCGACGCCGCAGCAGCGAACCCGCGCGGAGCTCTCCGAGGACCTGCTCGACCTGGCGGACCTGTCGATCTCGCGCTTCGAGGCGGCCTATCTGCGGGCCGTGATGAGGCAGGAGGAGCCGCGAAAGCTGGCGATTCTCGCCGCGACCCGCAACGAGGCCACGATGAACGTGCGCGCGATGGTGCTGGGCGACAATCCGGGTCGCAACCTGGTGGATCTGTACGTCTGGAGCCGTCTGTCGGTGGTCGCCTGCGAGAACCGGGCGAGATTGATCCCGAGGCTCTTCAGCAGCATCTGTGACGAGACGTTCGCGCCGCTGGCGCACCGGATCGACGCACTGGCCCAAGACTGGATCGAGCCCGAGCGGATGAAACGCATCGACGCGGCGATCGAGGCCTTCCTGAAGAGGAATCCCGACATCCAGACCGCGACGCTGCTGCGTCTGGTCGACCTGGAGGATCGGCGGCACACCGAGGGCATCACGCCCGGCGGGTACGCGGTGCTGCAGGATGCCGACGAAGGCATGTTCACCCCGGTGAACGACGCCACGCGCGAACTCGAGCAGGCGCGCATCACGGGACAGCAGATGCTCTGGCTGCTCAGCCGCATGCCGACCGCGGCGGGCTGGGAGATCCAGGCGCAGGCCGAACTGGCGCTGACCGGCCCCGAGGTGACGGGGGCACTCGGCGACCTTCGGCAGGGTGCGGACGATCTCGAGCAGGTGCAGGCGAAGCTCGCCGATCTCTCGGGATCGATCGGCCAGCTGAGCGATCGCGTGGGCGGAGATGGCGGCGTGCGCGGCCTGATCCGCGAGTCGATCGTGCTCGGTGGCATCGTGACGCTGGGCATGATCGCGGCGGCCACGATCGGTGCGCTGCTCGTGGTGCATCACGCGCACCGCCTGCGTCGGCGCGGCGACTGAATGTCTCAGCGGAGCCCCGAGGGGCCCTCGAGCAGCAGGAGGTCGCGCAGCGCCGGCTGATCGGACGCCGGTGCGCGCTGGATCTCCTGCAGTGCGCGGTCCGTGCCTCCCGCGGAGATCCAGGACTGCAGCGTGGGCCGAAGCGAGCGAAGCAGGGATTCGGCCTGGGCGCGAGCGCGGGCAGTGCGCCCGGCGGATTCGGTCCGCAGCGCGACGGCGCCCTCGCTGCCGCCGACCGCAAGCATGGAACCCGCCGCGTCGAGCGCAAGGGCGCGAACGGCCCCCACGCCGGGCCGCAGCTGCCCGAGCTTTCGGCCTGAAGCCGCGTCCCACAGGACGACCTGTCCGGCATCGGTTCCACAGAGCACCGTCTGGCCCGTGGGATCGAACGCGACCGTCTGCACCGACTGCATCGGGAGCGCCAAGGTCGCCTCGGTCTTGCGTGACGCGAGGTCCCACAGGCGCACGTCGCCCTGGAGCGAGCCCGACGCGAGGCGCTTGCCATCGGCGGAGATCGCGAGCGACGAGACGGGTCGTTCATGGCCGCCCAGCGTGGCCAGCTCGCGGCGCGCGGTCGCATCCCACACGCGCACCGAGCCGTCGGCACCACCGGTGAAGAGCAGGGAGCCATCGGCGGATTCCGCCATCGCCGTGATCGGCGCGCCACGCGGCTGCAGCGTGGCCAGGGGCGCGCGGGTCGCCACGTTCCAGAGTTGCAGGAGGCCCGCGTCGTCGCAGGCGGCGAGCGTCTGCGCATCCTTGAAGAACGACAGGCTCGCCAACGCCTGTCCGCGTTCCTGCAGCACCGCGCCACGCTCGCCGGTCTGCGTGTTCCAGATTTCCAGCCGCCCGTCGCGCGCGCCCCGCGCCAGCAGCGTGCCATCGCGCGAGGCGGCCAGCGCGGTGACGCCCGCTCCGGCTCCGGCGAGTTCCGCCAGCGAGCGTTGTGCCACGGGATCCACGATCACGGTGCGGCCGTCGGTCGATCCCAGCGCCAGCAGTGGGGAGGGTCCCGCGAGCATCGCGATGGAATGCGCGGGCAGGCCGTCGGGAGGCAGATCGTTCGTGGTGCGCGTCTGCGCCTGCCAGCAGCGAAGCACGCCATCGGTGTCGCCCGCGGCGACGGTGCTTCCATCCGCGGAGACCGCGACGCAGCGCGCCATGTCGGGCGCCACCATCGAGACGGTCCGGTCGGCGTTCGAGCGGAACACGCCTCGTGCGGACGCGATGATGAGATCCGCGCCACAGGCCGCGAGTCCAGTCAGCGGATCCGGTGCGATCAGCGAGGCCGTGATCGCGCCGGTCTGGTCATGCAGGCTCACCCGGCCACCGGCCACGGCCACGGCAAGCGTGTTCGAATCGCCTGGCGCGGCGAGTCCGCACGGCGCCTCGGCCAGCTCGATCGGCGGGTGCATCGGCGTGCCCGTCATGGAATCCCACACACGCACCGAGCGATCGGCCGAGCCGCTGGCCAGTCGGCTTCCGTTGGCGTGGAACGCGAGCGCAAGCACCACCCCCTCGTGTCCGGTGATGGTCCGCAGCGTGGCATGCGAGAGGGTGTCCCAGATGCGGATGGAGCGATCCACGCCGCCGGAGGCGATCTGGCGGCCATCCGGACTGAACGCGAGCGCACGCACCGGGCCGGTGTGTCCGCGCAACGCCGCAATCCGAACGGCTTCCTGTCCGAGCGCGTTCCAGAGCGCGATCGTGGTGTCATCGGAGGCCGTGGCGAGCGTCCTGCCGTCGGGACTGAACGCGACCGCGTGCACCGCGCCCTTGTGCGCCTGCCAGGTCGCGATGCGCTTGCCCGAGGCGGTGTCCCACAGTTGCGTCGTTCCGTCCCGGCCGCCGATCGCGGCCATGCGCGCATCCGGGGAGAGGGCGACGCCGTCCAGCGTGTCGGGGGTCGCCTGCGCCGCCAGGAATTCGGTGTGGGCGCTGGCCTCGAGCAGCCGCGTCTCGAAGCGCCGCTCGACGCCGGTCATGCCAGCGGCGCGCGCGTCCTCGAGCGCACGGCGAAGATCGAAGGTGTCGCCCGCGCGCAGCGCCTCGAAGCCCGCGCGCATCGCGCCGGCGTAGAGCGCGGGTCCCTTGCTGGCCAGTGCTGCGTCGCGTTCGCCGAGCGCCTCGCGGGCCAGTTTCTGCTGGTCGAGGGCCTCCGCCAGGTTCGCCTCGCTTCGGGTGGTCTGTGTCTGCAGTTCCACGTTCTGCCGCTGCGCGTGCTGCAGCAGGTTGATCATCACCGCCAGCGATCCGGTCAGCAGCACGAACGCGGTCGCGATCGCCGCCGCGGCCGCACGGTGGCGACGCGCGAACCGGCGAATCGTCTCGATCACGCCCGGCGCGCGCGCGGCGATTGCCTCGCCCTCGAGCCAGCGGCCAAGATCCTGCGAGAGTTCGCTTGCGCTCCCGTAGCGGCGCGTGCGGTCCTTCGCCATCGCGGTGCCCACGATCACCTCCAGGTCGCCCCGGAGGGCGGCGCGAACAGTCGATGGGCGCGGTGGATCCTCCTCGCGCACGATGCGCGCGGCCTCGTGGATGGCCTTGCGGCCCAGTTCGTAGGGGCATCGATCGGTCAGCAGTTCGTACAGCACCACGCCGAGCGCGTACACGTCGCTGCGGATGTCGATGTCGTGTGGATCCGCGTCGAACTGCTCGGGGCTCATGTACTGCACCGTGCCCACGAGCTGTCCGACGCTGGTCTGCAGCGTGGTCACCGCCATGTCGCTGTCCGTGGTGCGCGCCACGCCGAAGTCGATCACCTTCACGTGCCCGGCGCCGTCCACCAGGATGTTGCTGGGCTTCAGGTCGCGATGGATGACGCCGCGCTGATGCCCGTGCGCAACCGCCTCGCAGGCCTGTCGGAACAGTCGCAGTCGGTCCCGGGTGGAGAGCCGCGCGTCGCGCGCGTACTCGGTGATCGGCTTGGCGTTGGCGATGTACTCCATCGCGAACCATGGCGTGGTGCCGTCCTGCAGTCGGCCGGCCTCCAGGATCTGCGCGATGCCTGGATGGCGAAGGCGACCGAGCACCTGCGCCTCGAACTCGAAGCGACGCAGCGCCGAGGCACTCGTCATGCCGCGGGACATCACCTTGATGGCGACGGTTCGGCGGGGATTCTCCTGGCGCGCCTCGTAGACGCGGCCCATGCCGCCGCTGCCGATGATCCGCTTGATCGTGTAGTTGCCGAGCGTCGAGCCCTCGGAAAGCCGGCCGTCGACGTCCGCGCGCGCGGGCGGCGCGCGGTCGCTTCCCTGCGTCGAATCGGAAGGGTCGGTGTCCATGATCTGCGTGCGCATGGGAAGCCTATCCGGGGCCGCGCAGGCGGCTCCGCAGGGCTCATCGACGGCCTCGAGGCGTGGCTGAAGCGCAATCCGGCGGGTTTCCGCCGATCACCCCTCGCTGAGATCGATCGTCCAGTAGGCCTCGTCCAGGAAGGCCTTCCAGCTCTGGTACTTCGGGCTGCCCAGGCGCACCGCGATCGCGGGGTTGCGCTTGGGGCGCACCGCAGGCCGTATCAGCTTGATGCCGGCTTCGCTGGGCGTGCGGCCACCCTTGCGCGCGTTGCACTTCACGCAGGCGCACACGAGGTTGTCCCAGGTGTTCAGGCCGCCCTGCACGCGCGGCACCACGTGGTCCAGCGTGAGTTCCTTGGTGGCGAAGTGCTTGCCGCAGTACTGGCAACGATTGCCGTCACGCGCGTAGATGTTGCGGCGGTTCAGCTTCACCTGCTCCTTCGGGAAGCGGTCGTAGCCAAGCAGCCGGATGATCTTCGGCACCGCGATCACCAGGCTGGGCGTGCGGATCCAGTCGTGCTGCTCGTGCTCGAATTCCCGCTGGAACTCGGCCGCCTCGGCCCAGCTCTGCAGCGAGTAGTTCACGTAGGTTCCGTTCTCGACCGAGACGATCTCCGCCACCTGCTTGCACAGCAGGGTGAAGGCCCGGCGCGCGTCGACGACGCGGATCGCGCCGTAGAGGCGATTGAGCACGAGGACTCGAGCGTCGAGACCCGACGCCAGCGCGGTCATCCTGACGAACCTCCTGAACCCGCGGATCCTCCGCTGGGTTCTCGGAAGTCTACCCCCGGTCGGGCCCGGAGCAATTGGAACCCGCAATTGTTGCCGTCGGGTTCAGGTTCTCAGTCCTGCGCACCAAGCCACGCGCGCTGTGCGGCCAGATCGCGGTGGCCCACGATCACGGGGGTTGTCGCGGGGACATGCTCGTCCAGCAGTCGTCGAACGAGGTCGCGGGGGAGGGCGCCCTGGCCCAGCGGGCAGGGCCGGGGGGGATCGTCCTCGGTCATCGGGCCGATGTCCTCCAGAAGCACCACCGCCGCGCGCGGCCCCAGCGCGGCGAACAGCCGCTCCAGATGCTCCGGCAGGTCGCGCAGCATGTCGGCGCCGATCATGTCGGCGGGGCTCAGCGCGATCTGCACGGGCATGCCCGCGTGATCCGTGAGGAACCGCAGGCATCCCTGCGCGTCGCTGAGCACGTGGCGCAGATGCGGCCGAAGGCAGAGCGCGCGGCCCTGCGCCTCCAGCGCGGGCGCGGACTGCGCGATCAGCGCGTCGAGCGCGGCTCGGCCGGGGCGCATCCAGTTGTGCGGATGGCTTTCGAACAGCGCACCCGCGAGCGATCCGCTCCAGCACAGCAGGCGTGGTCCCGGACCGTCCGCGGCGGCGATCCATCCGGGGGCGAGCGGGTTGCCCTCGACCCATGCGGCGGCGATCCGGTCGGGCTGCCCCAGCCTGCAGGCGAGCGCGTCGCAGGCCGGCGGCGTGGCGCCCGTGAGGCGAGCCAGCGTGCGCGCGTCGTGCAGGACATGCAGGTTCATGCGGTCAGGGTACGCGTGCGCGATAGCATTTCGCCATGCAGCGTGCGCACGCGTTCGGTCTCGTCCTGCTCGCCTCGCTTGGATCCCTGGCGCTCGCGCCGCAGGCGCCGCGCGCCGAGCCGCTCTTCAACGGCAAGGATCTTGCGGGCTGGGTGGCGGTGAACTGCGCGCCCGCCACGTTCACCGTGAAGGACGGCGAGATTCGCTGCACCGGCAAGCCCACGGGCGTGCTGCGCACCGCCGAGCGCTACCGCAACTTCGTGATGGAGATGGAATGGATGCACGAGGTCCCGGGGGGCAACGCGGGCCTGTTCGTGTGGAGCGATCCGCTGCCGGCGCGCGGACAGCCTTTCACGCGAAGCATCGAGGTGCAGGTGATGCTGACCGACGACGTGAAGGACAAGGAAGGCCGACTGCTCTACACCGGGCACGGCGACATCTTCTCGATCCATGGCGCCACGATGGTGCCGGACCGCCCGCATCCCGCGGGCTGGGCGCGCTGCCTGCCGAGCGAGCGGCGCACGAAGCCCGCGGGCCAGTGGAACCACTACAAGGTGACGGCGAAGGACGGCGCCATGAAACTCGAGGTGAATGGCGTCGAGGTGAGTGGCGGCCGCGACATGAGCCCGCGCGAGGGCTTCATCTGCCTCGAGAGCGAGGGCTCCCCGATCCGCTTCCGGAACCTCTCGATCACCCGACTGCCCGATGACGGCAAGCCGCTGCCCGCCGACCAGCAGTGCGCGGCCGACGAGGGGTTCCGGCCGATCTTCGACGGCACGCTGGACGGCTGGCACGAGACGGACGGCCACTACGGCCACTGGAAGCCGGCCGACTGGCGACTGACCTACGACGGCCGCGGCGATTCGCTCTGGACGGACATCGAATACGCCGATTTCGAGCTGATCTGCGACTGGCGGTGGACCGGCGCCGCCACGAAGGCGAAGGTGCCCGTGATCCGACCCGACGGCACGACGCCGGCAGGCCCCGACGGCAAGCCGCTCACGGTCGAGATCGACGACTTCGGCGACAGCGGGATCCTGCTGCGCGGCAACGACAAGAGCCAGGTGAACATCTGGTGCTGGCCCGTGGGAAGCGGCGAGGTCTACGGCTATCGCAACGACATCAGCCAGCCGGCCGCGGTGCGAGCGGCCGTCACGCCCACCGAGAAGGCCGACGCGCCGCCCGGGCAGTGGAACCGGTTCCGCATCCGCATGCAGGGTGACCGGCTCACCGTGAACCTGAACGGGAAGACCGTGATCGAGAACGCGCAGCTGCCGGGCGTGCCGCGCCGTGGCCCGATCGGCCTGCAGCATCACGGCGCCCCGATCGAGTTCGCGAACCTGTACGTGCGTGCGCTGAAGCCCGACCCGAAGTGACGCTCAGCCGCGGTAGGCGCAGCGGCTCGTGCAGGTCTCCTGCACGATCACCTCGGAGAGCAGCGGCATGGCGGGCTTCAGCCGATCCCAGATCCACTTCGCCAGCATCTCGCTGGTGGGGTTCTCGAGCCCCGGGATCTCGTTCAGGCAGCGATGGTCGAGCGCCTGCTCGATCGGATGCGTGGCGGCCTTCAGGTCGCCGAAGTCGATCAGGTAGCCCTTGGCCGGATCGAGCGGCCCCTCGACCACCACCTCCACGCGGAAGCTGTGGCCGTGCATGCGTCGGCACTTGTGCTCGGGTGGAAAACAAGGCAGCCAGTGGGCTGCCTCGAATCCGAATGTCTTGCTGAGTCGCACCAGCATGGCGCGGGGCGCGGGAAGAAGGCAGGGGCCCGGCGGGTCGCGCCGGGCCCCGTGCGGTCAGTCCTTCTTGGCCTTCTTCTTGCCCTCGCCCTTCGGCGCGGTCTCGGCGCCGCCCTCGGCCTGCGCGCCGACGGTGTCGGTGGCGGCGAGCGCGGCCTCGAGGCCCTTCAGGCCGCGGCGCTGGTCGCGCAGGCGACGGCTCTTGCCGGTGCGCTCGCGCAGGTAGTACAGCTTGGCCCGACGCGCGTCGGCGCGACGCACCACGTCGATCTTCGACAGGCGCGGCGAGTGCAGCGGGAAGATGCGCTCCACGCCCTCGTTCGCCACGATGCGACGCACGGTGATGGTGGCGTTCACGCCGCGGCCCTTCTGGGCGATCAGCACGCCCTGGAAGACCTGGACGCGCTCCTTGTCGCCTTCGATGATCTTGTAGTGGACGTCGATGGTGTCACCCACCTTGAAGGGGGGGAAGCTCTTCGCGTCCTTGAGCTGCTTGGAGACGGTCTGTTCGATGGTCAGCTGGCGGTTCATGTTCGGTCTCTCAGTCCTGGATCCGCTGTTGGATCCTGAATGTCCCGTTGCAGCCTTCGGATCCTTCCGAAGACGCCGCGTGGGCGCTGGTCACTTGGGCCCTTCGGTGCCCAGGGGTGACCGTTCCATCAGATCCGGCCGACGCACGCGCGTACGGTGGATCGTCTGCTCGCGTCGCCATGCCTCGATCGCGGCATGGTCGCCCGAGAGCAGCACCTCGGGAACGCTCCGACCGCGCCACGAGCGCGGGCGGGTGAAGTGAGGGCAATCCAGCAGGGGATTGCCTTGCTCGTCGCGGCGGCTGAAGGAGTCCTCCGCGGCCGAGCGGTCGTGGCCAAGGACTCCTGGAAGGAGCCGGACCACGGCATCCGAGAGCAGCAGCGCGGGAAGCTCTCCACCCGAAACGGTGAAGTCTCCGACGCTGATCTCGAGCGGGCGAAGTTCCTCGATCGCGCGCTCGTCGATGCCCTCGTAGTGGCCGGCGATGAGGAGCAGTCGCTCCTGCTTCGCAAGCCATTCCACGCGGGCCTGTCGCAGGGGTTCCCCCTGCGGGGTGAGCAGCACGCGGCAGGCTGCCCGGTTGTCCATCTTCTCGACCGCCTCGACCGCGTCGACGAGGGGGTCACACATGAAGACCATGCCGGGTCCGCCGCCGAAGGGCCGGTCGTCCACCTTGTGGTGGGGACCCGTGGCCCACTTCCGGATGTCGTGCACGAAGTACTGCACGGCACCCGCGGCTGCGGCCCGCCCGGGAATGCTGGCGGCCAGAGGGGCCGTCATCATGTCCGGGAAGATCGTGAGGAGGTCGATGCGCATGCGCGCGGCCTCCGAAGAAGGGGATCAGCCCTCCTTCTTCTCCTCGGCGGCGGCCGGAGCCGGCTTCGGATGACGGCTGACCTTGCTGCGCACGGCCAGGGCCTTGACGGCGGCGGCGGGAATGGTGCCGCCAGCCTTCTTGACCAGGTTGGCCACGGTCAGGCTGGGCTGCGCGCCCTTGCTGAACCAGTGCTGCACGCGATCCATGTCGAACTTCCACTGCTTGCCTTCGGGCGCACCCGGGTCGTACCAGCCAAGCTCCTCGATGACGGCGCCATCGCGCGGGGCGCGCTGGTCCGTGGCGCAAAGACGGAAGAACGGCCGGTGGATTCGACCGAAACGCTTGAAACGCAGGACAACCATTGGGGTACCTCGTCAGCCGCCGCCTCGGGACGCGCCGTTCACTCGAACGGCTCGCCAGTCCCGGGTGCCGGTGGGGCGGGCCTTTCAGCCGCGCCGTGCCGGACACCTTCGAACGGGCAGGTGCGAATCGTCGAGTGTAGCGAAAGCCGCGGAGCCTTCCAAGCCCTTGGAAACACGGGTTTTCAGGCCACGCTTTCAGCCCACCCAAGTGGCCACGCGGAGGGCCCATTCGGTGCCGAACACCTTGCAGAAGCGCTCGATCGGGGCGAAGAGCCCCAGCATGCCGCACGCGAAGATGGCGATCCAGCCATATTGCTGTGCCTCGGGGCTCTCGATGAGGGGGCGGACGGGCGGCAGCAGACCTGCAGCAACCTTGCTGCCGTCGAGCGGCGGGAAGGGCATCAGGTTGAAGCAGGCGAGGAAGAGGTTCAGCCAGCCACCGGTGGTCAGGAACACCTGCACGTTGTCATAGATGGGTGTGCCGGCGGGACCCTTCACGAACCACACGCCGAGCGTGGTGAGCGCGAGCAACGCCAGCACCAGGTTCATCCCGGGTCCGGCGGCGCTCACCAGCACGTCACCCATGCGGCCCATGCGGAAGCGCCACGGCGCGACGGGCATCTGTCCCCACGTGAATCCGACGAGCACGAAGAACAGCAGCGCCGTCGGGCCCATGTGCACCATCGGGTTCAGGTTCATGTGACCCGTCACGCGCGGGGTGTCATCGCCTTGCCAGATCGCGGCCCAGCCATGCGCGAGCTCATGCAGCATCACGCTGAGCAGGACCCAGAAGACCCAGCTTGCCAGCAGCACGGGGCTGCGCTCCCACAGGTCATGCATCCACCAGCCGCTTGCCATGCGCGCAGCATAGGTGCGCGGCGTTCAGGTTGCGTGGACGACCTGGCCGCCCACCATGCACCAGCGCACGCGCGGCGGATCGGTGACCCAGTTGCAGCGGAAGGGATCACGGTCCAGCGAGACCAGGTCGGCGCCGAGTCCCGGTGCGATGCGGCCCGTGCGACCGTTGCAGCGCAGGCAGCGCGCGGCATCGATCGTGTAGGCGCGCAGCGCCGATTCGGGATCCAGGTTGTCCTCCGGCCTGCACACGTCGCCGTGGATGTCGAGCCCGGTGATCGCGGCGCGCAGGCCGGCGATCGCATCGGGGGCGACGATCGGCCAGTCGCTGCCGAAGGCGAGGTTCGCGCCGGCCTCGCGCAGGGCGCGGAAGGCGAAGAATCGGTCCATGCGGGCCGCGCCCAGCGCGGTTTCGGCGCCGGGCGCGTCGTGCGCCTTGTGCAGTGGCTGCATGCTGGCCCAGCGACCCTTCATGCGGGGCAGGTCGGCGGGGTGCAGGGTCTGCGCGTGCTCGATGCGCAGGGCTTCGCGCGCGGGTGATCCGCGGCGCTCGGCTGCGTCGGCCGCGTCGAGTGCCGCGCGCGCGGCGGCGTCGCCGATGGCGTGCAGGCTCATGCTGAAGTCGCGGCGAAGGCCTTCGCGCATCCACTCGGCGAGCTGCCCGCGCTCGGTGAGCTCCATGAAGAGGCCGCTGTTGTCCGGCGCATCGGCGTACGGCTCCAGCATGCGCGCGGTGCGGCTGCCAAGCGTGCCGTCCACGAATGTCTTCCAGCCGATGATGCCCAGCATGTCGTCGCGCTGGATGCAGTTGGACAGGCTCCAGTCGAGCGGCCAATCGCGATCGAGCAGCGTGGCCTGGATGCGCATCGGCAGTTCGCGGCGCAGCGGGTCGATCGCCTCGACCAGATCACGCGCGTACTCCATGCTGCCCACGGTCGCGATGCCGTGTCGGGCCAGGTGCGCGGCGGCGGCCCGAAGGCCCTCGCGACGCTCCTGAATGGAGGGCTCGGGCACGCAGGCCTTGGCCCGCTTCCAGGCGGCCTGCTCCAGGAAGAGGCCGGTGGGGCGGCCGTGCGAGTCGCGCTGCACACGGCCGCCAGCGGGATCGGTCGAGAGATCGAAGCGTGCGGCGATCGCGCGAAGGGCGGGCTCGTTCACCACGCAGGCGTGCTGGTCCATGCGCCAGGCGATCGCCGGCCGGTCGCCGCAGGCGGAGAGCCAGCCGGCATCCGGAAGTTCGCCGCCCCAGCGGGACTGGTCCCAGCCGTTGGCCTTGAGCCAGCGGCCCGGTGGCAGGCGCGCGTGCGCAGCCGCCATCGCTTCGATGAAGCGTTCGCGCGACGTCACGCCGGTCAGGTCGGTCTCGCCCAGCGAGAGTCCGCCGAGCGTGAGGTGCAGGTGCGCGTCGATGAAGGCGGGGCCGACCCAGGGGCCGCCGTCAAGTTCGCGGTCGAAGGCGCCGCCGTCGAGCTGCTCGATGCGGCGATCGTGGATCACGAGGCTGCGCGCGGTGGAGGTGTTCGCATCGGCGGTCCAGATGCGTTCGGCGCGCACACGAAGGCGGGGCATGGGAGCGGTATCGTAGGGTGATGCGCAACGGAATCGCGATGCTGGCGTTGAGCGGCCTGCTGCTCGCCTCGTGTGGACGCTCGGCTCCGGCACCCAAGCCGCCCGCGCCGTTTCCGCAGGCGGCGGCACAGGCGAAGGCGCCTGGCTCCGCCGTCGCGACGGCACCCGCCGCGCCCGGTGCTCCAGCGCCACCTGCCACGCCGACGGGCGTGAGCACCGAGACAAGCGACCCCGCGTGGATGCAGTGCGGGTCGATCGAGTTTCCGAAGCCGGCGGCGTGGAAATGGGTGAAGCCGAGCGCGCAGTTCCGCACGCTGCAGTACGCGGTGCCGGGCGAATCGGAGCTGATCGTGAGCGTGTTCCCCGCCGGCGATGGCGGTGCGTTGGAAGCCAACATCGAGCGCTGGGCGAACCAGTTCGGCGGCGCCGGCAGCGTGAAGGCGCGCGTGGATCGCGTCGTCGGCGAGATTCGCGTGACGCGCGTGGACTTCGCAGGGGATTTCAAGGGCATGGGCATGGCGCAGCCGCGCACGGGCATGCTGCAACTGGGGGCGATCGTGCAGGCGCCGAAGCAGTCGGTGTTCATCCGGTTGCTCGGACCGGCCAGCGCGGTGGAGGCCGCGCGCGCGGACTTCGAGGCGCTCGTCGCCGGCGTGCGCGCGCAGCCCTGATCTGCGTCCGCGTAACAGGGTCGGAGGTTGTTATTGACCCCCACCGGCCGAAGGCACTTCGTGATGCAGGGACCCATGACGACGCGCGGGTACTCTCCTCGCCATGCTCCAGAGCGCTCGCCGGCGTCGCATGACGCCCTCCTCGGCCTTCCTGTGCTGGATTTCAATCGGATTGCTCGCTGCCGCGTGCGGCGCCCCTCCGCGGCCGCTGGAGTCGGCGGAGCAGCGGCAGCATCGGTTCGTCGCGGAGCAGCAAGTGTGCCGCAGTTTCTACCGCGTGCTCTCGGAGCGGGTCAGCGAGCGCATCAGCAGCGGATTCGAGGATGGCAGCATGCTCGATGTGCTCGTGCTCTCGGGCGGCGGTGACTTCGGCGCGTTCGGCGCGGGATTCCTGCAGGGGTGGGGGCAGACATCCGATCCGCGAGGTCGGCGGCCGGACTTCGATGCGGTGTTTGGCACGAGCACCGGCGCGCTTCTGGCCCCGCTGGCGTATGTCGGCACCGAGGCGTCGCTGAAGGTGGGCGCGGATCTGTACTCCGATCCCCCGGCGGATCTGGTGGAGCAGAACGGACTGGTACCGATCGTTCCCTGGAACGAGTCGCTCATGAAGCCCACGGGCCTGCGGCGCACGCTCGAGCAGCAGCTCACCCCGGAGATGCTCGGCGCATTGAGGGCTGGATTGAAGAAGAACCGCGCGCTGGCGTGCGCGTCGACGAACGTGGACTTCGGCACCTTCCGGCCCCTCGACCTTCTGGAGTCGGCCGGGCAGGATGATGCGACGTTCCGTCAGGCGATCGTGGAGCGACTGCTCGCTTCCGCGGCCATTCCTGGTGTCTTTCCGCCGATCGAGCTCGATGGCTCGCTGTACGTGGATGGCGGCGTGACCGCGAACATCTGGGCGGTGCGCGACCAGTCACAGACGGACAGCGTGCTCCAGACGTGGATTCGCGCGAACCCGGGCAAGACGCCGCCGAAGATCCGCATCTGGGTGATCGTGAACAACCAGCTCTTTCCCAAGAATGGCGACGCCAAGCGCGAGTGGATCGATCTGGCGGGGCGCGGCGTGTCGATCATGCTTCGATCCACGATGCTCAAGGACATGAAGCTCACCGCGTACGCGGCGCTGAAGGTAGACAAGGAACTCCCGGGCGAGGTCGAGTTCCGGTTCGTCGCGATCCCCGACGCGTGGGAGCCGCCAGTCAAGGGCACCTTCCAGAAGCAGACGATGCAGGCGCTGGTTGAACTCGGGCGGAAGATGGGCGCCGATCCTGCGAGTTGGCGGACGGTGATCCCCAACACCGACGATGTCGGCGGTTTTGACGTTGGCAAGGAGTTGGCTCCCGCCGGTCGCGGCGATGGGAAGGGCGGCTAGACGGGCCCAGTCCCCATTGCTGGACTTCAAGAGGTCAGGAGGTGACCGGGTGCGGTCGCGCGAGCGTGGGCGTAGTGCATCAGCGCGCGTCTGGCGCGCAAGTGGGCAATAACAACCTCCGACCCTGGTTATTGGAATCGCTTGCTGACCTCGTTCCAGTTCACCACGTCCCACCAGCTCTTCAGGTAGTCCGCGCGGCGGTTCTGGTACTTCAGGTAGTACGCGTGCTCCCACACGTCGCAGCCGAGCAGCGGCGTGCCCGTGGCGTCCACGAGGCCGGTCATGAGCGGGTTGTCCTGGTTCGGCGTGCTCGTGATCGCCAGCGATCCGTCCGCCTTCTTGATCAGCCACGACCAGCCGCTGCCGAAGCGCTTCATGCCGGCGTCGGCGAACTTGGCCTTGAACTCGTCCATGTTGCCGAATGCCTTGTCGATCGCCGCCGCGAGCGCCGGACTCGGCGCGCCGCCCTGGCCCTTGGGCGCCATCAGCACCCAGAACAGCGAGTGGTTGTAATGACCGCCGCCGTTGTTGCGCACCGCGGCCTTGATCGCGTCCGGCAGCGTGCTCACGCCCGCACAGATCTGCTCGATCGACTTCGACTGCAGGTCCGCGTGGCCCTCCAGCGCCTTGTTCAGGTTGTCCACGTAGGCCTGATGGTGCTTCGTGCGGTGAATGTTCATCGTCTGCGCGTCGATCGAGGGCTCGAGGGCGTTCTCGGGGTACGGCAGCGCGGGCAGGGTGAAGGGCATGGATCGCTCCTGTGGGTTCGTGCTTGAGGTGCTGGAGGAAGTCGACGCGGTCGCCGCGCACGCCTGCACGCCGCCAAGCGCCGCGACGGCGCCAAGCGAGGCAAGCGAGCCTCTGAGGAAGTCCCTGCGCGGGTTCCGCGGTCCGGTCATGGGAGGCAACGATAGGGGGCGGGGCACGGGACCGCCACCGCCGTCCAAACCTGCGTCGCCGCGTAGGCTTACGAACATGAGCGACGCTGATCGCGCCATCGACGCCTCCGCGAACCGCGCCTCGGAGGGGCTGCGAACCCTCGAGGACGCCGTCCGCTTCGCGCTGGACCGCGCCGATCTGGTGGATCGCTGCAAGGGACTGCGCCATCGATTGCGCACCGCAATGGAGCGACTGCCCGCGGGTCGTGCGCTCGCGCACCGGGACGCCGCGGGCGACGCGGGCCGCGAGGTGCGCGGCGAGCGCGAGGGTGACCGCGAGGGCGTGCAGGGCGTGGCGGCGGCCGCGATCCGTCGCGCGGCCGAGGCGCTGCGCTCCCTGGAGGAGTTCGGCAAGCTGAGCGATGTCGCGTTCAGCGCCGATTGCGCGGCCATTCGCTACGCGGCCTACGACCTGGAACGCGACGCGTTGCTGGCCTTCGGCAGCGCGCGGCGCTTCCAGCCGGCGCTCTGTCTGCTGCTCACCGAATCGCTGTGCTCGCGGCCCTGGCGTGACACGCTCCGGACCGCCATCGCGGGTGGCGTCGACATGGTGCAGGTCCGCGAGAAGGAGATGCCGGCGCGCGCGCTGCTCTCGCGCGTGCGCGAGGTGATCTCGCTGGCGAGACCTCTCGGCGTGCCGGTGGTGGTGAATGACCGCGTCGACATCGCTGTGGCGGCGGGTGCCGATGGCGTGCACCTTGGCACCGACGATCTTCCGCTCATGGAGGCGCGGCGGCTGGCCGGCACGGGCCTGCTGCTCGGAGCCAGCACCCACGACCTGGGCGAGGCGAGCGCGGCGGTGGAGGCGGGCGCGGATCTCTGCGGCGTGGGCGCCATGTTCGCGACGGCACTGAAGCCCGAGCGCGTGCCCGGCGGAACCGCCTATCTGGGCGCCTTCGTGCAGCGATTCCCTCGCACGCCGCACCTTGCCATCGGCGGCATCACGCCTGCAAACGTGGGCGAACTCGCCGCGGCGGGGGCGCGTGGCGTGGCCGTGAGCGCGGCGATCTGTGGTGCGCGGGATCCGGGCGCGGTGGCCGCCGCGCTGCGTGATCCGCTGCGTGCGGCGGCGGCGCGATGAGCCGGGCGCCCGCGAGACTCACGCTGCTCGGCACCGGCACCAGCAGCGGCGTGCCGGTGATCGGCTGCGACTGCGGGACGTGCCGCAGCGGCGACCCGCGCGATCGCCGGCTGCGCTGCGGCGCGCTGCTGGAATTCACGTGCGACAGCGGCGAAAGGCGCGCGGTGCTGCTCGACGTGCCACCGGACCACCGCGAGCAGAGCCTTCGGATCGGGCTCGCCCGCTGCGACGGCATCCTGCTCACGCACGCCCATGTGGATCATGTCTTCGGCCTGGACGAGGTGCGTCGCTACAACGCGATCATGCGCCGTCCTATTCCCGTGTTCGGCGATGCGTCCACCTGGGAGCAGCTCGAGCGCGTCTACAGCCACATCCTGTTCCGCGACCGGAACGTGAACGCCAGCTTCGTGGCCGATCTGGTGCCGCACCGAGTCGGTCACGGCGAGCAGGTCGATCTGCACGGCCTGCGCGCGACGGCCTTCACCCTGTGGCATGGCAGGCTCGCGATTCTCGGCTGGCGCATCGAGGGCCCCGCGGACGATCCGCTGTTCCCGCTGGCCTACTGCACCGACGTGAATCGCATTCCGGAGGAGAGCCGCCCCCACCTGCAGGGGGTGCGCACGCTGGTGCTGGACATGCTGCGGCCGCATCCGCACGAGACGCACTTCACCTGCGAGCAGGCCATCGCGGCCGCTCGGGAGATCGGTGCCGACCGCACCGTGTTCGTGCACATGACCCACGACATCCGGCACGCGGAGTTCGACCCCACGCTGCCGGCCGGCATGCGGCTTGGCTTCGACGGGCTCGTGCTGCCGTAAGGCGACATCCAGCCGCTTTCCTGAGGGTTTCGCCGGGCGGGCGGGCGTGGAGCGGCCGCTCTGCTTCGGCTACCATCTCCGCCCCATGGCACAGATCCGCGAGATCAAGAAGCGCATCGTTGCGGTCCGGACCATCCGGCGCATCACGAAGACGATGCAGATGATCGCCACCGCCAAGTTCACCGCGAGCCTGTCGCGGGCCAAGGCGAGCCGGCCGTACATGGAGCGGATCCGCCAGCTGGTGGCCGAGGTGGCCGCACGGGCCGGCGACGCCGCGCACCCGCTGTGCCTGCCGCCCGCGAAGTCGGCGAAGAAGGAACTCATCCTGGTGGTCTCGAGCGACCGCGGCCTTTGTGGCGCCTACAACGGCCATGTGCTTCGAACCGCCATGAAGGCGATCAAGGCCTGCCGCGAGGCGGGCCGCGAACCGGTGATCGAGGTGGTCGGCAAGAAGGCCGTCGCCTTCTTCAAGTTCCAGAAGATCGCGATCGTCCAGCGGCACGCCTTCGGCGACCGCCCCAAGTTCGAGCAGGTCGAGACGCTCGCGGATCGCCTGATGAACGAGTATCTCGCGGGCCAGTACGACGCGTGCCGCGTGGTCTTCATGAAGTTCGTCAGCAACAGCAAGCAGGTGCCCGAGAGCCTGCAGCTTCTGCCCATGAGCCTGCCTGCGGCCGCCCAGGCCGAGGCGAAGGGCTCCGAGAGCCTCTACGAGTTCACCCCTGCGGCCGACCAGCTGCTGGGAGAACTGCTGCCGCGCACCGTGAAGGTGAGCCTGTTCCAGGCCATCATCGACGCGATCGTGAGCGAGAACGTGATGCGCATGGTGGCCATGAAGAGCGCCACCGACAACGCCGCCGGACTGGGTCGCACGCTGAACCGCAGCTACAACCGCGCCCGCCAGGCCCGCATCACCACCGAGCTCACCGAGATCGTGTCGGGCGCCGCCGCGCTCGAGTGATCCAGCCGCTCCGCGCGAACGCTCAGGGCTTCCTGGGGGCCGGCGTGCCCTTCGCGGGGGCCTCGGCCGGCTTCGCTGCGGGATTCGAGACGACTTCAAGGCCGTCGGCCTTCCACTTGTCCAGGCCGCCCTTCAGCGTGTAGACGTCGTCGAAGCCGAGCTCCATGAGGCGCTTGCTGGCGGCCTTGGCGATGGTGTCGTCGTGGCTTGTTCCGTACACGAAGAACATGTCGTAGCCGCGCAGCACCACGGGCGCCTCGGCGCTCATGCGCGGGAAGGGCAGGCTGATCGCGCCGGCGATGTGGCACTCCGCGTAGTGCTCCGGTGTGCGCGGGTCCACCCACACCGGCCGCCGCTCGCCGCCGAACAGGCCCGGCGACTCGTGCGACTTGGCGAGCGCCTGATCGGGCTCCAGAAACACCACGTCGCGATCGCTGGTCTTGCGGGTGCAGCCCGCGGCGAGGGCGACGAGGGTGACGACGACGAGCGCGAGGCGAGATGGCATGCCGCGATTGTCGCGGCGCGTCCGCGCGGCCGCAACCGGGGGTCAGGCCGGCTGCAACGGCTCGCGCGTGACGGGTGGTGCGGCGGGCTGGCTGCGTCGTGCAGGCCGGGTGCGCACCACGCGGCCCCATTCCTCGTCGGAGAAGAGGTGGAGCCCCGCGTCGCGGCCGATCATGCCGAGTCGTTCGCGACCGCGCACCCCGAGCGTCTCGTTGAGGAACCGGATGTGCCACTCGACGGCGCGCTTGGTGCGGAAGATCGACCGCGCGATGTCGTCGTTGCTCATGCCCAGGCTCACGCGCCGCAGCGTGTCGAGCTGGCAGCGGGTCAGGTCCTCCAGCGGACCCCACTCGTGCTCCATGATCGTGAGGTGCACGAACGCGCTGCGCGAGCCGTCGGCCGTCGTGCCTCGCGTGGGCGACGGATGCGCCGACGGGAACAGCCCGACGACCGCCATGGGTGCGCCAGAGCCCGCGCGCGCGGTGGGATGGGGGATGGAGACCAGGTCGTGGCCCACGCCATCCAGGATCGCCAGCGCAGAGTGGCAGCAGCCGTTGCCGGCGGTGCTCCGGATGATCCGCAGCCATTCCTGCAGCACGCGGGGCGAAAGCACGGAACGCAGCGATCCGGCGGTGGAAAGGTCCTCCGGCAGCCGGCCCGTGCGGCTGGGGCGGCGTTCATGCACGGTGCCGTCCCCGTCGACCAGGGCCAGGAATGGATCGACGCGCTCCATGGCGTGCGCGACGGCGGTGGGGGGCAGGGTCTCGAGAAGCATGCGTTGTCTCCGATCGAAGGTGGTGGTTGAGCGTCTCGTGGTCAGTGACGGAAATCGGACGGTGCGCGGGACGATCGCCTCTCTTTCGGCGACACGCAAGGGTTTCGGCGCGCGCATGCGTTGCATTGCGCCTGTTCTCGTGCAGCGCGCGATCGCGGTCCTCGAGATGCGCTGGAGTGCGCTCGTGCATGCACGTGCGCACTCCAGCGTTCGGTGGAATCACTTCGTGGGTGCCGTCGCATGGAGCGACTCCGAGAGCCTTCGCAGCCGGCCCTCGGCTCGGCGTTCCTCGGCCATGGTCAGCGCGAGCTGGCCCGCGGTCTGCTTCAAGCCCAGCAGTCCTGCCCAGGTGCACACGCTCTCGTAGCTCGCGATCTCGTCGTGCTCCAGATGCTGCGCCACGGCGAT
>JBMOGS010000019.1:0-36616 GCA_049318245.1 Phycisphaerales bacterium
CCCTCACTCGAACCGCAGGTGCTTCACGCTCTCGCCGCTGTCGCGCAGGTCGCGCAGCGCGTCGATGCCGATCTCGATGTGCTTGGCCACGAACCGCTCGGTGACCTCGCGGTCGCTCTGCGTGGTCTTCACCCCCTCGGGGCTCATGGGGTTGTCGCTCACCAGCAGCAGCGCCCCCTTGGGAATGCCGTTCGCGAAGCCCACCAGGAAGATGGTGGCCGTCTCCATGTCGATGCCGATCGCGCGGATCTGCCGCAGGTAGTCCTTGAAGCGCTCGTCGTGCTCCCAGACGCGGCGGTTCGTGGTGTACACGGTGCCCGTGAAGTAGTCGCACTTGTGCTTCACGATGCTCTCGCTCACGGCACGCTGCAGGCGGAAGCTCGGCAGCGCCGGCACCTCGGCGGGCATGTACTCGTTGCTGGTGCCCTCGCCGCGGATCGCCGCGATCGGCAGCACGAAGTCACCCAGCTTGGTCTTCTTCAGGCCGCCGCACTTGCCGAGGAACAGCACGGCCTTGGGGTCGATCGCGCCCAGCAGGTCCATGACCGTGGCGGCCATCGCGCTGCCCATGCCGAAACTGATGATGGTGATGTTCTCGGCGGTCGCGGACAGCATCGGGTGATCGCGGCCGACCACGGGCACGCCGAACTTGGCCGCGAAGGCCTCCACGTAATTCGTGAAGTTGGTCAGCAGGATGTAGTGACCGAACTCGCCGACCGAGCGGCCGGTGTAGCGGGGGAGCCACTCGCGCACGATCTCTGCCTTCTCGCGCATGGGCGAATGCTAGCGGCAGCGTGCGGGTAGATTCCCGCGCATGAGGCTCGCACACGCTGTCCTGCTGACCACATCGATCCTGCTGACCGCCTGCTCGGGCATGACGATGCGCGTGAAGCCCGCGGGCGGTCCCGCGCAGCGCGTCCAGCATGTGGTGCTGGTGGAGCTCGATGACCCGTCGCGTGCCAGCGAGATGATGCAGGACATGCGCGAGGCCTTCGAGGCGATCCCGGCGCTCGCTGGCTGGCAGGCGGGGCCGAAGGTCGACACGGGCCGGCCGCAGGTGCAGGCCTGGTACACGGTGGGCATCGTGACCGAGTTCGACACGGTCGAGGACTACCGGGCCTACCTGGAGCATCCGCGCCACAAGGCGCTGGTGGAGAAGTGGAAGCCCCGCTGGAAGCGCAGCGAGATGTTCGACTTCGGCTCGATCGCCACGACAACGGGCGGGAACTGACCGGCGCACGCGGTCTCCGTCGCGTCCGGTAGCCTTCGCGCATGCGAATCGATCTTGCTCTCCTGGCTGTCGCCGCGATCTCCCTTCCAGCCTGCGGCCCGCAGGCCGAATACGCGCAGGCCGAGCGCGCGCATGAGCAGCGCAAGGAGGATCGCCAGAAGCAGCTGCAGGAGCAGATGAAGCAGGAGCAGGCTGCGGGCCTGGAGCCCTCGAAGCTGCTGGGTGGCGAGTGGGTCTGCGTCACCATCGGCGGCAAGGCTGCCGGTGGCGAGCGCGCGCCCACGCTGACCTTCGGCGATGACGGCCGCGTGACGGGCTTCAGCGGCGTGAACCGGTTCTCGACCGACTACACGAGTGCGCGCGGCGCCGTGCGGTTCGGGCAGATGGTGAGCACCAAGATGGCGAGCGATCCCGCGCGCATGGCGCTGGAACGATCATTCCTGGAAGCGCTGACGAAGGTGGACAGCTTCTCCGTCGAGGCAGGCCTGCTGCGTCTGCAGCAGGGCAAGGAGACGCTGGTCGAGTTCAGCCACTGACCCGCCGCCCGAGCCGGCCGAAGCCGGCCCGGGCAGCCGCGGATCGTTGCGGACTCAGTCGCGACGGCGGCGGCACATCACGCCGCCGAGCGCCAGCAATGCCACCGCACCCGGCGTGGGCGCCATGATCTGGCTGAACTCCTGACGCACGAACGAGGCGGTCGAGAAGTCCTGCGCCGTGCGGGCGAAGAACTTCAGGTCCTTGTTCACCTCGAAGGCGCGGTACCCGTGGGTGTCGTACATCTGGCACCAGTCGCGTGCATCGGTGAGCCGGGTCATGCGCGGCGGTCCGACATGGTCGAACGCCGACAGGTTGCCCAGGAACACGTTGTTGTCGAGATCCCACACGGTCTCGTCCACGCGCGCGTAGGACCCGTTGCCACCCGCCGAACCGTTGAAGGTCAGGTGGGTGTCGCAGAGGCTCACGTCGCGTGCATACGCCTCGGCTGTCACTTCCACCGAGTACTGCAGGTTCATCTCGTGGCCCAGCAGATCGCCGGGCGTGCCGTCGCCGAACGGACCGGTGATGTCGAAGCCCACGTTGTGCAGCCCCCACTGGTTGGTGGAGGCCGAGATGAATCCGATCACGGAAAAGTTCGACATGCTGAACTGTGACGAGGTGTACGACTCGAACGTGAAGATCTTGTCGTCGATCAGCACCTTGCGGTCGCTGCCGGCGGCGAAGATCGTGGACATGTTCACCGTGTCGCCGTTGCCCAGCACGATGACGGCATGGCTGGAGGCCGTGACGAGCATCGCCGCAAGCGGCGCAAGAACGCATGGGATGGAATGGGTGTGACGCATCTTTTCTCCTCTGGGGGGTGTGTGGAATCAGGCGTTGCGGCGATGGCGAGCGACGAGCCCACCCAAGCCGACCAGCGCCAGCGCGCCGGGGGACGGGATCTGACTGAACTCCTGGCGGACGAACGACGCGGTGGAGAAGCCGTTCTCGCTGCCGGCGAAGAACTTCAGGTCCTTGTTCACCTCGAAGGCGCGGTAGCCATCGGTCCCGTACACGTCGCAGAAGTCGATCGCGTCGACGAGCTTGGTGATGTTGGGCGTGTTGGCGATGTCGTAGACCTCCATCTGGCCGAGGTACGTGTTCGTGTCGAGATCCCAGATGGTCTCGTCGACGCGCGAGAACGACCCGTCGCCGCCCGCCGAACCGTTGAAGGTCAGGCGCGCGTCGCACAGGCGAACGCCACGGCTGTAGTAGTCGGGAAGCACCGACACCTCGTACTGGATGTTCATCTCGTGGACCAGGTTGTCGCCCAGCGTGCCATCGCCGAACGGCCCGGTCAGGTCGAAGCCGACGTTGCGCAGGCCGTACTGGTTGGTGCCGGCCGAGATGAAGCCGATCACGGAGAAGTTGTTCGCGTTGAACTGCGACGAACTGAACGACTCGAAGACGAACATCTTGTCGTCGATGATCACGGTGCGGTCGCTGCCATTGCCCATCAGCGCACCGAGGTTGATGACGTCGCCGTTGCCGAGCACGATCACGGCCTGGGCGGAACCCGCGAGCAGCAGGGCAGGCATGGACAGGGCGAGGGGGGCGAGGGAACGCGGAAGTTGAAGCATTCGAATCTCCTGAACGTGTTGAACCCGCCACGATGCATGACCTGATTCGCCACGACGCGTGGCGAGAGAGTGATGCCGCTGGAGCGGGCGTGAACCTCAGGAATAGACCGGAATGGGCCTGCTTCAAGAGAATGGATCCGCGATCGCGCGTCTCCTGACGGCGCGCGAAATCTTGGGCGCGCATCCCCTCGTGTGCGCCGCAGTCGGCGGGGATCAGTTGCCGTGGTCGCGGGCGTTCAGCACGTGCATCTGCGCCAGATATGGCGCGACGTGCTCGTTGTCGCTGGCCGCGAATGCGTCGAAGGACCCGTCGAACAGCACGCGCCCGCCATGCAGCATCACCACGCGCGGCTGGAGCCTGCGCAGCAGTTCGGTGTCGTGCGTCACCACGATGCTGGTGCGGACCGCGCCCTTGCGGGTGCCGGCCAGCGCAGGCTGGGCACGGTGCGTGGCGGCGATCAGGTCATGGATCTGCACGCACATCTCGGGATCCAGGCCCGAGGTCGGCTCGTCGTACAGCACCAGCACGGGATCCATCACGAGGGCGCGCGCCACCGCGACGCGCTTGGCCATGCCGCCCGAGAGCATGTCGCGGTCGCGGTGCAGCACGGTCTCGGGATCCAGGCCCACATCCGTCAGGGCCTTGCGGGCCAGCGGCAGGATCTGCTCGTCCTGCATCAGCTTGAGCTCGCGTGGCAGCATGGCCAGGTTGTCGAACACGTCCCCCGTCAGCAGGGCGTTGCGCTGGAAGACCACGGCCCAGTGCTCGCGGACCTGGTCCAGCTGGTCTGCAGTGGCGCGCGCGATGTCGAGCAGCGGCGCCGTGCCGGTGCCGTCGGGTTCCACCGAGTGGTTCGCCACCATCACCCGGCCCTTGTCGGCGTGCAGGTGTCCCGTGATGTGCTTCAGCAGCACGGTCTTGCCGCAGCCCGAGCCACCCACGATCGCCACCATCTCGCCCCGGCCGATGGTCAGGTTCACGCCGGTCAGCACGGGCTTCGTGTCGAAGGACTTGTGCAGGTCCTCGATCCGGACCTCGATGGCGGTGGTCTGGGGCATGGCGTCAGCCTAGCGCCGGCGGGACAGCCGCTGCCGACCATGGCACACTTGCACCGTGAACACTTCCGAGCCAATCGAACCGGATCCGGAGCGGCTGCCGCTGGCGAGTCGGGTGGGGCTCGTGCTTGGACCGCTCATGGGCGCGGCGGTGACGATGCTGATGCATCCAGCGATGGGTGCACGGGGCTCGCTCTCGGCCGAGGCGTCCCTCACGCTGGGCCTGCTTGCCTGGATGGCGATCTGGTGGATGCTGGAAGCCGCTCCGCTGGCCGTCACGGCGCTGCTGCCGGCGATCCTGCTTCCCCTGGCGGGCGTCGGTTCGTTTCGGGACAACGCCTGTCACTACGCGGACAGCGTGATCTTCCTGTTCGCGGGCGGAGGCGTGCTGGCGCTGGCGCTCGAGCGACACGGATTGACCGAGCGCTTCACGCGCATGCTCCTGGGTATCGCGGGGCGCTCGCCGGTGCGCGTGGTGGCTGCGGTCTTCGCGGGCACCGCCGCGGTGAGCGCCTTCATGAGCAACGCGGCGGTGACCTCCATGATGATCCCGATCGTGGCCGGACTCGCAGGCACGGTCCGGGGAGCCGCTGGCGCGGAGGCGGGTGTTGTGCGGCGTTCCGGCGCCAACTTCGCCACCGTGACCATGCTGTGCGTGGCCTACGCATCGACCGTCGGTGGCACGGCGACGGTGATCGGCAGCCCCCCCAACGCCATCGCCGCCAAGTGGCTTTCGGACAACGGGCATTCCGTGGACTTCCTGAAGTGGGCCTCCTTCGCGACGCCGCTGGCGGCGCTCATGGCGGCGCTTTCGGTGATCGCGCTGGTGCGCCTGTTCCCGCTGCAGGACATCGAGTGCGAGCCGGGCCGTGATCGCGGGCCACCGTTGCGGGTTCCCGCGTGGATCACCCTGGCCATCTTCGCGCTGGCGGTGGGGTGCTGGATCACGCCATCGGACTGGCGAGCACCATGGCGTCCGGCGTCGATGTCGGATGGAACGATCGCGGCCATCGCCGCGGTGCTGCTCATGGCGCTGCCATCAGGCGCACGCGGCTGGTCGCCCTGCCTTCCGTGGCGCGAGACGCAGCGACTGCCGTGGGGGGTCTACATCCTCTTCGGCGGGGGCCTGGCACTTGCCGATGCCATGCAGCGAACCGGCCTCAGCGTGGCGATCGGTCAGTCCTTCGCCGGTCTTGGGGGCACGCATGCGCTGCTGGCGCTGGCAGCCGTGGTCGCGGTGATGGTCTTCGCGAGCGAGATCGCCAGCAACACCGCGCTCACGGCCACCGCCGTGCCGATCGTGGGCGCGCTGGCGCCGGTGCTAGGCGTGCCGGTGGAGCGCCTGGTGATGGCGACCGCGCTGGGCGCCAGCCTGGCCTTCATGCTGCCGGTCGGCACGCCGCCGAACGCCATGGTCTATGCCACGGGTCGAGTCAGCCAGCGGCAGATGATCCGCGCCGGATTCCTGCTGGACCTGATCTCCATCATCGTCATCACGCTGATGGCCCACGCGTGGCTCTAGCGCCGGAGCTGGACGCGCGATCCTGCGCTAGCCTGCGGCCGTGAGCGCTGCCGCGAAACAGGGCCATCTTGACGTGATCTGCGGCCCGATGTTCGCCGGCAAGACCACGCTGCTCATACAAAGGATCGGTGCGCTGCGCGGGCAGGGTGCCACCGTGCAGGTGCTGCGGCCGTCGCGTGACACGCGGTCCATGCCGGGCGCGATCCAGACCCATGGTGGCGCGCACGAATCCGCGATCGAGGTGGAGGCGGGTTCACAGATCGTGGCCGCGGCCGGCGAGGCAGGCGTGGTGGTGATCGACGAGATCCACTTCTTCGGGGAGTCGGCCGTCGAACCCTGCCGGCTGCTGGTGGCTTCGGGTCGCGCGGTGATCGTGGCGGGCGTGGACATCGATCACTTCGGCAAGTCCTTCGCTCCCTTCCCGCAACTTCTCGCGATCGCCAATCGCGTCGAGCGGCTTGCGGGTACCTGCGCGCGTTGCGGGGCGCCAAGCACGCACACGCAGCGCCTCATTCCCTCCCCGGACCGGATCGTGGCCGGCGGCGAGGAGAGCTACGAGGCGCGTTGCGCGGCGTGCTTCGAGCCCACGCAATCCGGCCGCGATGACGCCCGGCGAGGATTCCTGCCGTGAACGCGCCCATCGGACTTCTCGGCGTGGCGGTGATTCTCGCGCTGGGCTGGGCACTCTCGGCGGACCGAAGCCGCATTCGATTTCGGACGGTGGTCATGGGACTTCTGCTGCAGTTCACGCTCGCCGCGCTGCTGCTGTGGGTGCCGCCCGTGGTGGCGGCCTTCAATCTCCTCGCGGCGGGGGTGACGCAGGTGATCGGCTTTGCCGATCGCGGCACCGAGTTCATCTTCGGCAAGGCCGCGGACGCCTCGGGGGCGTGGGGCTTCATCTTCGCGGTGAAGGTGCTGCCGATCATCATCTTCTTCGCGTCGCTGATGTCGGTGCTCTACCACCTGGGGGCGATGCAGCGCGTCGTGGCGGGGGTGGCCTGGATCATCCGGGGCGCGCTGGGCGTGTCCGGCACCGAGGCGCTCAGCGCCGCCGCGAACATCTTCGTGGGCCAGACCGAGGCGCCGCTCACCGTGAAGCCCTTCATCGCGGGCATGACGCGTTCCCAGATCATGTGCATCATGGTCGGCGGCTTCGCCACGATCGCCGGCAGCGTGATGGCGGCATACATCAGCATGGTGGGTGGCGATGATCCTGCGGCGCGCATCGAGGTGGCCAAGCACTTCATGACGGCCAGCGTGATGAGCGCCCCCGCCGGGATCGTGATGGCGAAGATCATGCTGCCCGAGACCGAGCGCGTTCCGCAGGAATCGCTGGATGCGCTGCGAACCATGCCCCGCACCACGGTCAACGTGATGGATGCCGCCGCCGAGGGGGCCACCGACGGGCTTCGCCTGGCGCTGAACGTGGCGGCGATGCTGGTGGCCTTCGTGTCGCTGATCGCCATGCTGAACTGGCCCATTGCCGCGCTCAGCGAGCTGGAGCCGGTGGCATCGTGGCGCGCCAGCCTTGGACTGCCGGTCTTCACCTTCCAGAACCTGCTGGGCTACGTGTTCACGCCGCTGGCGTGGTGCCTTGGCACGGGGTCCGACGCGGGCAAGGTCGGCTCGCTCATGGGCCAGCAGGTGATCGCTACCGAGTTCGTGGCGTACGTGGACCTGGCGCAGAGCATCAAGGACGGCTCCATCAGCGCGCGCGGATCGGCCATCGCAACCTACGCGCTCTGCGGCTTCGCGAACCTTCCCAGCATCGCGATCCAGATCGGCGGACTCAGCGCGATGGCGCCCGAGCGCCGTGGCGACTTCGCGGCGATCGGCCTGCGAGCCATGATGGCCGGCGCGCTCGCCTGCTGGATGACCGGCGCGATCGCGGGACTCTTCCTCTAGACCGCGGTGGCGGAATCCGGCAGCTGCCGCAGGCGGCCGCACTCGGGGCAGCACGTCTGCGAGTTGCCGCGAAGGTCGTACCGGCAGGCCGGGCACTGGTCATCCCGCACCGCCAGCAGCAGCACCAGCCCGCAGGAGGCGCATGCGCTCTCGCCAAGCGTCGCCATCCGCGGTGCGCTGCAGCGCGGGCACTTCAGTGGAAGACCCTCGATGGGCTTCAGGAAGTCGTCGGTGTCCGGACCCGATCGGCGGGCGCGAAGCACCAGCACCACGGTCACCAGCGCGCTTGCATCCATGATCCCCAGGGCGATCACCGTGCGCTGCAGGAAGTCGGGCAGCCCCTGCTCGATGGAGGCGAATGTCAGCAGCCCGCAGAGCAGCAGCGTGAGGCCCGTGGCGATGCCGGGCAGTGCCGCCCACCAGCCGCGGAACCCCACGGCGCGCAACGAGCACCACAGCGCGCCCGAGATCGAGAGGCCGGTCAAGCCGACGGAAGGGGGCATGAAGCTGGAGATCAGGTGAGGCCGGGCGGGCATCGAGCCGCTGCCCAGAGGCTCCAGCAGGTTCGTGGAGAGCGTCGCGATGCACATCCATCCGGCCCAGCCCATCGCCGAGGCGAGCACGCCGATGGTTCCGACGACCCGGTCGATCGAGCCGGCACGATCCATCGGTCGTGGAATCCGGAAGCTCACGAGGTTCGCCGCGGCCAGCACCAGCGCCAGCGTGGAGATGACGAACGCGAACGGGACGAATTCGGTGCGCGTCGATCCGTTCCACTCCATCGTCACATGGGCGCTCACCGCAGCCAGGAAGCAAATTCCCGCGCCGATCACCACGACCCGAGAGGAGGCCGGATAGCTGATCCGGGACGGCGTGGCGCGTCGTCGCAGCGCCGGCATCAGCACCATCGAGGTTGGAACGCCGTAACCGATCCACGCCAGATCCGTTGCCAGCAGGAGATCGCGCGGCGTGCCTGCCGGCATCACCGGCCAGATCAGACCCACGGTCAGCACCGCGCCGATGCACACGAATCCGCTCCAGAGGATCTCCAGCGCCGAGGTGCGTCCATCGCTGCTCGGTCGGCTCAGGGGCATCAGGCAGATCGCGCCCAGCAGCACCACCAGCGCGGTGCCGGCGGTCCGGCCGGCCATTGAGCCCTGCCGCATGAACACCGAAGCGACCCCCGCCACGGCGCTCGTCGCGAGAGCCACCTGGATCGTGGCGATCAGCGCGCTTCTTCGGAACATGCGGTCAGGCTAGCGGCTGGCTTCGGAACCCGGCGTGTGCCGCAGCAGGGGCAGCAACGCCATTCCCGGCAGCGCGGCCGCGATCGACAGTGCGTAGAAGGGCTTGTAGTCCAGGTTGGCCACCATCCAGCCACTGGCCCACCCGCTCAACGAGTTGCCGATCGCCATGAACGAGGTGAGCAGCGCGTACTGCGTGGCGGTGGCGCGACGGTCGCAGGTGCTCATCATGTATGCCACGAATGCGCAGGCCACCATGCCGCCGCAGAAGTTCTCCACGGCGATCGCGGGAATCAGCGAAGCGATCGGCGCCGCGAAGGCGGCCTTTGCCTGAACCGTCGCACCATGCGCATGCGCGAGCGTCAGGAACGCGCCATTGCTCAGCGCCTGCAGCACCCCGAAGACCCACAGGCAGCGCAGGATGCCCCAGCGCGAGATCAGCCATCCGCCGACCATGGCGCCCAGCACGCTCATGCCCGCGCCGAAGCCCTGTCGGATCCAGCCGATCGACTCGGTGGAGTAGCCCAGTCCCTGCACCAGCAGCGGCGAGTTCATCGCGCCACCCAGGTTGTCGGGCAACCGGTACAGGATCACGAACAGGAACAGCACCGGCAGCCGCCAGCGCCACTGGCCCGCGAAGATCTGGAAGGGCTGCAGCACCGAAGCGGTGAGGCCGTGCGCCATGTCGGGCGCTGGCTCCGGCTCGCGCCCAAGCAGTGCGGCCACCATGCCTGCCACGGTGGAGAGCGCCAGCACGCCGATGGCGGTGGCCCACGCCCAGGGCCGCGACGCCTCCGACTCGGCAAGCCGGCTCGCGATGATCAGGGCCGCCGCGCCGCCGATCACGCTCGCGATTCGCGCGCCCGTCACGAACATGCTGGCGCCCGCGCCGAACTCGCGCGGCTCGAGCACCTCGGCGCGATACGCATCGCCCACGATGTCCTGCGTGGCACCCGCAACGACCAGCAGCCCCGTGAGCGCGATCATCGCCTGCACCGGCAGCGCGCTGCCGCGGTCATCCATGTTCAGGGCCAGCACGCCAAGCGCCAACAGGCATGCAAGCTGCGTCACGAGCAGCCATGCGCGCCTGCGCCCAAGTCGTCGAAGCCCGGGAATCCCCAGATGGTCCGCCAGCGGCGCCCAGAGCACCTTGAACGAGTAGGGCAGTTTCGCAAGCGAGAGCCACCCGATGTCGACCACGCTCCAGCCCGCCTTCGCGGCCCAGGTTGGCATCAGGTTGAAGCTCATCTCCAGCGGCACGCCGCCGCTGTAGCCCAGCCCCATCAGCACGAGCATGTGGGGTCGCAGGTAGAGCGGTCGCCGTGCGCCGGATCGCGGGCCGGTTGCAGGTCCGGGTGTCTGCGTGGGGCCCGGGCTTGCGGCATCCATGCCGGGAAGATAGTGCGGCCGCAAGGTCGTGCCTGGCCCGCGCTAGGATTCTTGCCTGAGCGCCATGAGCAATCCCCAGCCGCCATTCCAGAAGGGCCAGCGACTCAAGCTTCACCTGGGTGGCTGGGAGGTGAAGCCGGGCTGGCTCATCGTGAATGTCGAGGATCGCCCCGGCGTGGATGTGCGCTCCAGCGTGACCGACCTCTCGATGTTCCCCGACGAGAGCGCCGTCGAGATCTACGCCAGTCACGTCTACGAGCACCTGGGCTACCACCGCGAGCTTCGCACCGCGCTGCGCGAGGCCTGGCGCGTGCTCATGCCGGGCGGCGTCTTCCGCGTGGCGGTGCCGGATCTGGAGGTGCTCTGCCAGCTCTACCTTCAGACGCGCGATGACCTGAATGCGCAGTTCGAGGTCCAGCGGATGATCATGGGCGGGCAGACCGAGCCGCATGACTTCCACAAGACGGGGTTCTCGCTGAACACGCTCGTCGGCATCCTGACATCGCACGGATTCACGGGATTCCGGCGCGTGGACGATTTCGGCCTGTTCAAGGACACCTCCACGCTGGTGTGGGGCGGCGTGCCGATCAGTCTGAACGTGCAGTGCATGAAGGACGCCAAGCGTCCGCCGCCACCGATCCCCGACAACGCGCCTGCGACCTGAATCAGCCGCCGCCGGGGCCCTTGCCGCCGGGCTTCGTCATCGCGGTCGCGTCAAGCAGGCGATCCAGCTGTGCGTCGCTCACGATCCCCGTCCGGCGACAGTGCTCGCGGATGGTCTCGCCGGTCTTGAAGGCTTCCTTCGCGACCTTGGCGGCCGCGTCGTAGCCGATCACCGGCGCGAGCGAGGTGCACATCATCAGGCTGCGCTCCACCGTGGCCGCCGCGGCGGCGTTCAGCTCGAGATCCTTGATGCACTTCTCGAGGAAGGTCCGGCTCACGTTCGCCAGCAGCTCGATCGACTCGAGCAGGCACTCCGCCACGACCGGCATGGCCGTGTTCAGTTCCAGCAGCGAGCCCACGCCACCGAAGCCGCCCGCGGTGATGGTCACGTCGTTGCCCGCCACCTTGCAGGCCACCATGATCACGCTCTCGCAGACCACGGGATTCACCTTGCCCGGCATGATGCTGCTGCCGGGCTGCGTGGCCGGCAGGCTGAGTTCGCCCAGGCCGCAGCGGGGGCCCGAGCCCAGCCAGCGAATGTCGTTGGCGATCTTGCTCAGCGACACGGCGATCGTCTTCAGCTGGCCGTGCGCCTCGACCACGCAGTCGCGCGTGGCCTGCGCCTCGAAGTGGTTCGCGGCCTCGCGGAACGCCACGCCCGTGGCCTTCGAGAGCCGGGCGCACACCTTCGCCGCGAACTTCGGATGCGCGTTGATGCCCGTGCCCACCGCGGTGCCGCCGATCGGGAGGTTCTCCGCCAGCGCCGCCAGCGCGGTCTTCGCGCGCTTCACGCCCAGCTCCACCTGCGCCGCGTAGCCACCGAACTCCTGGCCCACGCGGATCGGGGTGGCGTCCATCAGATGCGTGCGGCCGATCTTCACCACGCGATCCCACGCCTTCGCCTTCGCGCGCAGGCCCTTCGCGAGCGCCTCGAGCGCCGGCACCAGATCGTCCTGGATCAGCACCGCGCCCGCGACCTGCATGCTGGTGGGGAAGGTGTCGTTCGAGCTCTGCCCGTAGTTCACGTGATCGTTGGGGTGCACGGGAAGCTTCGAGCCGATCGGCTTGCCCGCGCGCTCGCTCGCCACGTTGGCGATCGCCTCGTTCACGTTCATGTTCGTCGAGGTGCCGGAGCCCGTCTGGAACACGTCGATCGGGAAGTGGCGCATGAAGTCCGGGAAGCGGCCGTGCGCGTTCGGCTGGGCCAGCCGGCGAAGGATCTCGTCGCACGCGCCGGCGATCGCCTTCGCCTTGGCACGATCGATCTGCTTCAGGTCCGCGTTCGCCTCCGCGCAGCACCGCTTCAGCAGCAGGTGTGCCGCGATCTGCTCCAGCGGGACGGGTCGGAACGAGACGGGAAAGTTCAGCACGGCGCGCTGCGTGGTCGCGCCGTAGAGCGCGTCATGCGGAACCAGCATGTCTCCCATCGAGTCGCTCTCGCGACGGGTGCGGGCGGCGGCGGCGTTGGTGCGGCTCGGCATGGAAAGCTCCTCCTGGGGACAGTCCGGTGAATCCGGGACGGCGATGGTAGCCCCGGTTCGTCCGCGCAAGCGAGCGTGCAATCCGTCATACTTCGAGCATGCCTCTCTCGGCGGATGCGCAATTCACGCAAGGTGTGGGCGCACGCACGGCCATGCAGGACATCTGTGTCGTGGGTGGAGGATTCTCCGGTTGCATGGTCGCGTCGAACCTTCTGACGCGATCCGCCGGACACCGCGCCCCGCTGCGCGTGCACCTGATCGAACGCAGGCCCGACATGGGTCGAGGCGCGGCCTACGCCACGCAGGAACCGGTGCATCTGCTCAACGTGCCGGCGCGCGGCATGAGCGCATGGGTCGACCGGCCCGACGACTTCCTGGAGTGGGTCCGTGCGCGAATGCCGGAGGTGAAGTCCTGCGACTTCGTGCCGAGGCGGCTCTACGCGGACTACCTGCTGGACACGCTGGCCCGGGCGGAGGTGGCGGCGCAGGGTCGCTGCGAACTCCATCGCGTGCATGACGAGGCGATCCGCGCGACGCAGCGTGCCGACGGTGCATGGGAGGTCCACCTCGCGTCGGGTCGGGTGATTCCGTGCGAGGCGATCGTGCTGGCGACAGGTCACCGCGCGCCAGGCGATCCGCTCGGCGGTCGCTGGCAGGGGCCGACCGATCACTGGATCGCGGATCCCTGGCGGCCGGGTGCGACCCAACCGATCGGCGCGGAGGATGCCGTGGTGATCCTCGGGGCCGGCCTCACGGCGGTGGACCAGCTGCTCAGCCTGGCGGCGCGGCAGCCGAGTCGCTCGGCGCCGGTCACCCTGGTGTCCCGCAGCGGCCTCATGCCTGCGGTGCATGCGCCGGTCGCGCAGCCGCCCGTCGACCCGATGCCGATGCTGAACGATCTCGCGCTTTCCGGGCGCGTGACGAGCGTGCGCGGCCTGCTTCGCGCCGTCCGTCGCGTCATTCGCGGCGCCGCGGGTGCGCCACCGCACGATTGGCGTGCCGTGATCGATGGCCTGCGTCCGTACACGCACGGACTCTGGAGCGCGCTGTCGCAAGCCGAGAAGCGGCGCTTCATGCGCCATGTGCGCGCGATCTGGGACGCGCATCGGCACCGCATGGCGCCGGAGATCGGCGCACGCGTCGAGGCCTTGCGCGCGAGCGGTTTCTTCACGGCCGTGCGGGGCCGGATCCGGTCCGGCGAGGCCGATGCCAGCAGGCTGCGCCTGCGCGTCGAGGTGTTCCAGCGTGGCGCCGCCGCGGTCGAGCGCATCATCGAGGCTCGCTGGGCCATCAACTGCACGGGTCCGAGCCCAACCGTCGGTCATGCGGAGGATCGCCTTGCCGCCTCGCTCATCGACGCCGGGTTCGCGCGCATCGATCCGATCGGCCTGGGGCTCGAGACCGATCCGCTGGGGCGTCCGCTCTCGCGCTCGGGTCGATCAAGCGGCGGTCTCTGGGTGATCGGTTCGCTGCGCAGACCCGCGCTGTGGGAGACCACCGCGGTGCCTGAACTGCGTGGACAGGCGGAGTCCGTGGCACGCGAGTGCCTGCAGGCGCTCGCGTAGGAATCGACGGTTCTCCGCGTACCCTGCAGGACATGGCCGGCGAGCCTCACGAGGAAGACGAATCCAGGCCCGCGGCGGATGTTCCGGGATCCCTGCCGGAGCTCCAGCGTCGTCTGCGCGACCTTCGGGTGCTGCAGGACTTCTCCAGCACGCTGCTGGACTATCGGCGCGACATCGACGACATCCTCTGGGACGTTGCACGCCTGGCGGTGGCGCGGCTGGATCTCCAGGACTGCGTGATCTATCTGGTCGACCCCGAGCGTGGCGACCTGGTGCAGCGCGCGGCGTACGGGCCGAAGAATCCCCGTGCGCGCGAGATCCTCAACCCGATCCGCCTGCAGATCGGCCGGGGCATCGTCGGAAGCGTGGCGGCGTCGGGGCAGGTCGAGCGGGTGGATGACACGCGAAAGGACCTGCGGTACGTGCCCGACGACGAGATCCGGCTTTCCGAACTGGCGGTGCCGATCTTCCACGACGGGCGCGTGATCGGCGTGATCGACAGCGAGCACTCGCGGCTGGGGTTCTTCACGGAGTGGCACCGGGACCTCTTCGTCGCGATCGCGTCCATGACCAGCGGTCGCATCACCGCCGCGCAACTTGAGCGGCAGCGCATGGAGCTGGCCACGCGCGATTCGCTCACGGGGCTGCTGAACCGCGCCGAACTCTTCCGCGTGCTGCAGGAGCGCCTCGACCGCTCCGACGGGACGGTGGCCGTGCTCTTTATCGACCTGGATCACTTCGGCGTGATCAACGACTCGTTGAGTCATCTGGCCGGCGACGAGACGCTGCGCTCGATCGGGCAGCGCATCCACGATCTGCTGCCAACGCACGGGGTGGCCGCGCGCCTCGGCGGCGACGAGTTCGTGGTGCTCCTGGACGCCGATCTCTCGGGGGCCCGCGCCTTTGCCGAACGGCTGGTCGCGGACCTGGTGCGTCCGTTGCGTGGTGGCGCCATCGAGGGGCTCCACGTGAGCTGCAGCGTGGGCCTGGCGATCGGCATCTGTGGCCACTCGGCGGCCGACGTGATCCATCAGGCGGACCTGGCCATGTACCACGCCAAGCGTTCGGGTCGGGCTCGCGTGCAGGTGCACGATCGGGCGATCGCGGGCGCGCGCCGACGTGAGCAGCAGATCGTGGTCGACATGGTCCGTGCGCTCGAGCGTCGCAGCGGCGAGTTGGGGGTCCACTTCCAGCCGATCCACCGTCTCGATGACGGTCGCATGGTGGGGGCCGAGGTCCTCGCGCGCTGGCGCCATCCCGATCTCGGATCGATCGGTCCGTCGGAGTTCATCGTGGCCGCCGAGCGCACCGGCAACATCCGCGAGCTTGGGAGGCACCTGTTCCAGGCCGCCTTCGAGAGGATCGGATCCTGGGCGGGTCCGATGCAGGGCATCGTCTTCAACGTGAACGTCTCGCCGCTGCAGCTCCAGCACGACGGATTCGTCAAGGAGCTGCTGGAGATGCTCAGCGCATCCGGCGTGCGCACGGATCAGGTCGCCTGCGAGCTCACCGAATCCGCGCTGCTCGGCGACGAGGCGCGGGCCGGCAGGTCGCTGCGGGAACTTTCCCAGGCAGGTGTCCGACTGGTGCTCGATGACTTCGGAACCGGCTACGCGTCGCTCCGCACGCTGCTGAACCATCCGTTCAGCGGCATCAAGATCGACCAGCAGTTCGTGCTTGGAATCAACCACGACGCCGCAAGCAGGGCGGTGGTGCGCAGCGTCATCGCGCTGAGCCGGGATCTTGGCCTTGCGTGCACCGCCGAGGGCGTCGAGCGACCGGAGCAGATGGAGCTCCTTCGCGAACTTGGGTGTCCGCTGGCGCAGGGTCGCGGTCTGTGCGAAGCGATTCCTCCGGAGGCATTCCTGGAACGCGGACGTCAGGAAGCTGCGCGTGCCTGAGCGCCGGGGCCCGCGTCACTCCCGGATCGTGGCGTGGATCAGGCAGTACTCGTCGAAATCGGCCAGGAACAGGTCGACCAGTTCCGGGTCGAAGTGCGTCCCCCTGGAGCGCTCGATCTCCGCGCGAACCTGGTCCGGCGTCCACGCCTCCTTGTAGGCGCGCTTCGACATCAGCGCGTCGAACACGTCGGCGATCGCGACCAGGCGTGCGGGCAGGGGGATCGACTCGCCGCGCGGTTCGGGCACGTCCGACGCATCCACGCCCAGCTGCTGGAGCGTCTGCGCGATCTCCTCGCGCTTGGGGTAGCCCGTGCCGTCCCACCGCGCGTGGTGATAGAGCGTGACCTCGCGGATGGTCTCGTCCATCGCGGTCTTGACGCCAAGCAGCGTTTCCGCGCCGATGCGGGTGTGCTGCTCCATGCGGGCACGCTCCGGGGGCTCCAGCTTGCCAGGCTTCTTCAGGATCGCGTCCTCGATGCCGACCTTGCCGACGTCATGCAGCATCGCGGCCGGACGCAGGTGGTCGAGCCGCTTGAAGATCGAATCCTCGCTCATGCCGCGCTTGTTCGCCCATGCCACGAACAGGCGCACGGCGACCTCGGCGACCCGCTTCACGTGCGCGCCGGTCTCCTTCGGATCACGCAGCTCCGCCAGTCGCATCATGCGAAGCACCAGTGCGCGCGTCATGCTGGAGCGCTCGATCGCGAGGGAGGCCATGCCGCCGAAGTGCACCGCGAGCTTCTGGTCCTCCGGGGTGAACTCCAGCGGTTCGCCGTCCTCGGAGCGTGGGTTGATCAGCTGCAGCACCCCCAGCAGCTCTCGCTGGCTGCTGCGCATGCCGATGGACAGCACGGCGCGGGTCCGGAACCCGGTTGCCAGATCGATCGACTTGTTGAACTTGAAGGGAACGCCCGGATCCAGGTTGTAGGCATCGCGCACCATCACGATGCCGTCGAGCGCCGCGGCGCCGGCCATGCTGTCTCGGTCGATCGGCAGGCGCATCGGGTTGGCGGTGGAGGTGAGGATGCGGTCGCCGTGATTCGTGCCGTCATTCGAGGCATGTCGGAAGCGAAGGACGCCGTCCTCGTGCATCAGGATGCTGCCGGCCTCGCAGCGGAACACGCCGCGTGCCTCGGTCAGCACGCGCGCCAGCAGGGTGTCGAGGTCCTGGATGCTGCCGAACTCCACGGCGAGCCGGTTCAGCGACTCGGTGCGCGCGGCGAGCGTCTTGCGCAGAAGCTCGTTGTTCTCGCTCAGCAGCTCCTCGCGGCTCTTCTGCGCCAGGATCTCGCGAACCCGCTCGATCAGGCGATTGTCGATCCAGCCGGTCGAGACCTGCCGCATGCGGACGAAGTGCCAGCCATCGCCGTCCTTGTGCGAGTGGACAAGACCTCCGGTGGGCTGGTGGGTGATCGTGCAGTCGATCTGGAGGGCGCGCCCCGCGCCCTTGCGGATCAGGGCGACCCGCACCACCATGCGGCGTGCCGCCGCGGTGAGCTGGCGGGCAAGATCGCTGAATTCCCCGGTCACTTCGGCCGACAGCTGCAGGTCGCCGCACAGCACCACGATGGCTTCGTGGATCTTGCGTCGCGCGGACACGAAGTCATCGTCGGAACGGATGTGAAGGTCTGCGAGCAGCATCAGTCGAGCCACCTCAGCACGATGCAGCTTGCATCGTCGTGCGGCTTGCCGAGCTCCTCGACGATGTCGCGCGCCAGCTGCGCCGAGGCGCGATAGGCCTGGCGCGCGGCCATGTTGCCCGCGGCCATCTCCGAGATGCCGTCGGTCCACATCAGGATCAGGTCGCCGCGCTCCAGGGTCCCGCTCTGCTCCAGCAACGTCGGAAGCCGCATGCCCAGCACGCCGTCGCGCGAGACCGAGCGCCAGGTCACGCCCATGCGACGCGAGGCGCCGGTGTTGCCAACGCCCGAGTACCGGAAGTTCCGTCGCTCGACATCGATGAAGAGGGCGCCGACGGCCGCGCCCGCGCTGCCGTTCAGGGTCGCGTGAAGCCCGGACATCAGTCGCTTCAGGTCGGAGCCTCCGTCCCGCAGCACGAATTCCGACACGCGCGCAGCGGCCTCGCTCGCGGCATGGCCGTGGCCCGTGGCGTCCACGATCACCAGGAGCAGTCCGCCATCCACGTGAACGGCGAGCGTGAGGTCGCCGCACACGCGCTCGCCGCGCATGGGCTTGGCGTGCATGCCGATGTCCCATTGCGGCGACTGGAGCGGCGCCTGCGTCGCGGCCACGGGATCGGGCGCGGGGAGTCTTCGCAATGCGGCGCCTGCACGACCCAGGATCCTCCGGCGCGCATGCACCTCGGTGCCGGATCCGATCGTCGACCGGATGGAGAAGGCATCCGACATGCGCTCGACGCCTGGCAGTCCAAGCCCCAGCGTGTTGCCGGTGGAGAAGTGGTCCGAGCGGGCTTGGGCAAGATCCGGGATGCCCGGGCCATGGTCCTCCGCCCAGATGTCCACGTCCACGTCTCCCGCCTGCTCGGTCCGCCTGACGCGCACGAATCCGCGATCCGCGTACTTCACGATGTTCGTCGCCAGTTCCGAGATGATCGTCTCGGTCAGCGTTCGATCCACCTCCGAAGCGCCCGCGAGCAGGCCAGCGTCGCGCACCTGACGGATGCCAAGGATGACATCGGTCGAGTCGCGCACGGCGAAGGACACCTGCATCGGCCGGATCTCAAGCATGGGGGCGTGCGCCGAGCAACTGCAGCGCCTCCTCCAGGCCCAGGCACGCGTGCACCCCCGACACGTCCGCGTTCGCCGCCATCAGGTGCGCCACGATGCCCGGCCGCAGTCCCGCCAGGATCACGCGCGCGCCCAGCAGGCCGCCCATGCGGATGATCTTGCGGATCTCGTCGAACTCCTGACGGTCCAGAAAGGGCACCGCGGTCAGGTCCAGCACCGCCGCGGTCGCGTCCTGATGCTCGATGCCCTGCAGCGTGATGCCGCGAAGGTGCTCCATGGTGGCGGGGGACAGGTCGGTGGCCACGGAGACCACCAGGCACTGGCCCACACGCGTGCCGGTCACGCCATGGCTCGACGGAAGGCTCATGGCGCGCTGCCTCGTTCAGGATCCGCTCGTCAGGCGGTTCCGATCCACCCCGACGGCACGCAGGGCGAGCTCGAAGGAGTCGCGCAGGGTGGCCGTGGTGCGCACCTCGCCGATGTTCACGCCCAGTTCCACCAGCGTGCGGGCGATCGCGGGCGAAAGCCCCGACAGGATCGTCTCGCAGCCCATGAGCTGGGTGGCCTTGGTGATCTTCAGCAACTGATTCGCCACGGCGGTGTCCATGGCGCTCACGCCGCTGATGTCCATCACGAACACCTTGGATCGCGTCTCGGCGATCTTGGCGAGCGTCTTGTTCATCACGTCCTGCGTGCGCTGCGAGTCCAGGATGCCCAGCAGCGGCAGCAGCAGGATGCCCTCCCAGATCGGGGTGACCGGCGTGGACATCTCCATCAGCGCCTTGGAGCTGGCGGAGATCTTCTCGCGATTGATGCGCGCGATCTCCTCGATCACCACGAAGGTGTCGAGGAACAGGAGCTTGTTGATCGAATCGATCGTCTGATCCAGGTCCTTGACGGCCGGGTTGGCCGCACGGAGTCGCTGCGCCATCAGGTTGGCAGAGATCGACATGCCCGCGAAGTAGATGTCGTTCGGAAGGTCGATGTGCGCGTGCACGGCGCCGACATGACGCCGCACATCGATCCAGGCCTCATCCACGTTCGACTCCAGAAATCCGACCCAGTTCGCGCGCTGCATCTGCTTCACGCGCTCCAGCCGGGCGGGATTCGAGCCGAAGAAGACCTGGTACTCGCGATGGGCCGACATCCATCGGTAGAAGTCCTCGATGAAACCGTCGAGATCCTTCTTCAGCACGGGTGCGGCCGCACGAATGCGGGCGAAATCCGCTTCGCGCAGGTCGAACTTGGCAAGGATCTCCGTGATTGCGGCGGTGGACATCGGGTCGGTTGCTCCGTGGATGAATCGAGTGAGGAACGCGTCTGAGGCGACAAGTGTAACTGCGGCTCGATGCGACACCATGAACGTCCGTGCCCTAGGATCTCCAGCACACCATGAACACTTCGCAGCCCGACCCCACGCTTGTCGAGATTCGCAGGCAGGTCCAGAACCGCGAGCCCCTTCGCCTGACGATGCTGTTCGCGTTCTTCGCGATGCTGGCGGTGCTCTCGCTGGTGCGGCGCGTGCTGGGTGATGAGACCCTCGAGGGCGGGGCGCTGGCCGCGCGCATCGGATTGCTCATCGGTGGGGTCTTCTACTGCGCCAAGTGCATCCAGATCGTCACCCGCGAGAACGAGGCTGGCCGCGCTCTTGGAAACCGTTTCTGGTCCACGACTGCCGCCGTCGAGATGGCGCTGGTGGTGGCCATGTTCGTGGCGAACCAGTTCTTCTGCGACCTGGACCAGGCCATCGAGCAGCTGGGTTCGCCCATCGTGCTGATGATCCCGTTGCTGATCGCGCTCTGGGTCACGCGCCTGCGGCCGCGCACCACGCTGGTGGCTGGATGTGTCGCGGCGGCGGTGCATGCCGGGATCGCGATCTGGGTCTTCTTTCGCACGGGATCCGCTGCGGTGGTGCTGCCCACGATCCTCTCCTACGCCGTGATGATCGTGCTGTCGGCGATTGCCGGCTCCAGCGCCGCCACGGATCTCCTGGCGCTGGCGCGGGCCATTCGCGAGGATCGTGGCCGGTGAGCGCGTCGTTCGGGGCCCGCCGCCTCGACGATCTGCGACGCACCGCGGAGCTTGCGCGTGCGGGCCGCGTGCCCGAGGCCATCGCCATCACCGAGCGTTACCTGCGCCCCGGATCCCGCGACGGGGACTTCATGCGCTACCGCGCCACGCTGGAACGTCACCGTGGCGATCTTGGTGCCGCCTTGCGCTGGGCCGCCGTGGCGGAGTCGATCCACTCCCATCCGGACACGCTGCTGATCCTGGCCACCGGCGACATGCGGTCGGGACACACCGACGCGTCGGTGGAGAGGTGCCGCGAGATCCTTCGGCTCTCGCCAGGTCATGCGCCGGCGCGCATGCTGATGGCCGAGGCGCTCGAGTCCGCCAATCGAGTCGATCAGGCCGAGGCGGCCGTCGCGGATCTGCGCGCCGATCCGCGTGGGGTGGATGCGCGCATCGCGGAGCGGATCGAGCACCTTCACGCGGTCCTGCTGGTGCAGCGCGGTCGCTTCGCGGATGCGGTGCAGGCCCTCGATGGCACCATCCTGAAGGCCTGCTCCAATCCGAAGCTCATCCGTCGGGGCTGGTACCTGCGCGCCAAGGCCCTGGACCGGTCGGGCCGTTTCGACGAGGCCTTCGAGTCCGCCTCGCGCGCCAACGCGATCCTCCAGACCCCGTTCGACCCCGCCGCCTACCACGACGCGGTCGATGGACTCATGCGCATCTGGACCCGCGAGGCCATGCGCGACTTTCCCGCCAGCGGCTCCGAAAGCCAGGTCCCGGTCTTCATCGCGGGCATGCCGCGGAGCGGGACCAGCCTGCTCGATCGCGTGATCGACGCACATCCGGAGGCCGCCGGCGTGGGGGAGATCAAGGCCGTCGAGGCCTTCGCGCTCGAACTGGAGCGTGTCTGGGTGCCCGATCGCCCGGCTCCCGACTGCTTTGGACCGATGCGCGATCGGGCCTTCAGGAACACCGCCCGGTCCTACCTCGACATGTGCGCGCGCCTGGCGCCCGGCAAGTCGAGGGTGGTGAACAAGGCGCTGAGCAACAACCGCATGATCGGGCTGCTGGCCCTGCTCTTTCCGCGCACGAGGATCATCCATGCGCTGCGCGATCCGCGCGATGTCGCGATCAGTTGCTTCATGGGGGGCTTCAACAACGCGCACTATCCATGGACCACGCGGCTGGACTGGATCGCCGCCGCCTGGCGCGAGAGCGAGCGACTCATGGCGCACTGGCGGCTCCAGACCGACCTGCCGATCCTGGACATGCGCTACGAACAGCTGGTGACCGATCCCGGTGCCGCGTTTCCGGCGCTCGTGTCCTTCCTGGGCCTGCCCTGGGACGACGCCTGCACGCGATTCCACGAGTCCACGCGCACGGTGCGCACGCTCAGCTATGACCAGGTGAATCGACCGCTCTACGCCACCAGCGTGGAGCGTTGGCGCAACTACGAGAAGCACCTGCGCGGCATCGCGTGGCCGTCGTACGCGGCGGACTGACGGGTCGTGATCGGTCAGCGGCCGTGCGCGCCGTGACGCAGGATCGCCTCGAGCTGCTCCGGAGGAATGGGTCGCGAATACAGGTAGCCCTGCATGGAGTCGCACCCCGCGCCGGCCAGCAGATCGGCCTGACGCTGGGTCTCCACGCCCTCCGCGACCACCTTCACGCCGAGCTTGTGCGCCATCACGATGATGGCCTCGCAGAGAGCGGTCTCGCCGCCATCCTTGTCGAGCGAGGCCACGAACGCCTGGTCGATCTTCAGAAGGTCCACGTCGAAGCGGTGCAGGTAGGCCAGCGACGAGTATCCGGTTCCGAAGTCATCGATCGCCACCTCGATGCCCGCCGCACGCAGCGACGCGAGCACCGACATCACGTCGACGTCGGTGTGCAGGATCAGGCCTTCGGTGATCTCGATCACCAGGGTCTGTCGCGGCATCGCAGGGTCGCGCGCGCGGGCGATCCACGATGCGCGTGATTCGGCCGCCTCGGCACGGAACTGCACGGGCGACACGTTCACGCTGACCTGGAATCCCGGAATCAGCGCGGCCCATCGCGCGGCCCATCGTGCGGCCTCATGGAAGACCCAGTCCCCGAGCGGCACGATCAGGCCGGTCTCCTCCGCCATCGGGATGAACTCGTCGGGATGGATGACGCCGCGCACCGGGTGGTCCCAGCGCAGGAGGGCCTCGGCCTTGTGGATGTGGCCCGTCGCCACATCGACGATCGGCTGGAACTGCAGATGGAACGTTCCCAGCGCGATCGCCTCGCGCAGATCGGTGATCAGGCGCTGCCGCTCGTACGCCGCGGTCTGAAGACCCTGGGTGAAGTGACTGAAGCGGTTGCGGCCCTGGCGCTTGGCCACGTACATCGCCTGGTCCGCGCTCTTGAGCAGGTCCTCCACGTCCTGGGCGTCATGCGGGTAGGTGGTGATCCCCACGCTGGCCGAGACATAGCCCACGGTGTCCTGCAGCTGGAACGGCTCGGCCAGTCGGGCGATGATCTTCGAGGCCACGTTCTCGGCGTGCCGTGCGTCGGTGAGCCGCGTGAGCACCACGATGAACTCGTCGCCACCGAGCCGAGCCACCGTGTCCGACTCGCGGGTGCAGGCGCTGATTCGGCGCGCCGCCTCGACCAGCAGGTCATCGCCCACCATGTGTCCCAGCGTGTCGTTGATCTCCTTGAAGTGGTCCAGATCGATCAGCAGCACGCCGACCGAGCAGCGGGCGCGATCGGCCTGCCGGATCTCGTGCTCCAGCCGCTCGCGCAGCATCCGACGGTTCGGCAGGCCGGTCAGCGTGTCGAAGTTCGCCTGCTTCCAGATCAGGTCGTCCGTCTGCTTCTTCTGCGTCACGTCGCGGCCGATGCCCACGAGTCCCAGCACGGCGCCGTCACTGCCGAAGTAGGGGGCGCGCAGCATCTCCAGGCAGCGCCGTTCGCCGTTCGGAAGCACGATCCACTGCTCCCGAAGGTCCGGTGCCCGCGAAGACAGCACCTCCTGCTCGATCCGGGTGATCTCCGTCGCCATGTCGCCCGGCAGCACGTCGTGCACGGTCCGCCCCAGCACCTCGTCCTCCCGCAGCCCCAGCATGCGTTCGAAGGCGTGATTGCAGGTTCGGTACACGCCATCCACCGACTTCACGAACAGCAGGTCCGGCACCGACGTGGTGAGGCTTCGAAGCACGGCGCGCTCGGCATCGGACCGTTCGCGGAGCTGCCTGTTGAGCGACTCGAGTTCCTCCGAGTTCACCGCCAGCGCGTTCTCGATCAGCACGCGGTCACGTTCGACCTGCTCGTAATAGTCGTTGACCAATGCAAGCAGTCCGCTCAGGCGCGCATCGGGCGTGAAGTCCGCACCCATCGCCCTTCGGAGCTGTCGCGCGAGCAGTCGGTGGTACGGCTTCGACAGGGGCCTACTCCTGCAGCGTGGTCATGCACATCGTCTGGTTGTGCAGGTCGCACACCAGACCCTTGCCAAGCGGCCCGAGTTCCCCGTACGAGTAGAAGCCGGTCATCACGACCTGATCTCCCAGCTGGCGCTGCGCGGCCTCCAGCTCCTCGTCCACCATCTGGCCCAGCACGATCCGTCGACCCAGACAGGTGAAGACCAGACAGAGGGCCGGGTCGCGCCTGGCCGGAACGACCTCCTGGGACGCGGTGTCCACGCTCGCGATCAGATGGTCGAGATTCGTGCGCATCAGCCGACAGGTGCTGCCTTCGGGCACTTCGCCGGCGAACGTCAGGCTTTGAGCCGCCTCGTCGACCGCCAGCAGCGTGCGGGTGAGCGTGTGCCCGCTCGGCTTGGTGGTGATGCTGAGCGGGAATCGCATGCCGCTGGCGGGCAGGTTGCTGGACAGGTCGCCCAGATACTTCTTGTACAGGCCGAGCGCGGGCTGGCCGTCGATCTCGTAGACGATCTTGCCGGTCGAGCGCGTGACCGCGCGTTCCGCACCGAACTCCGTCCAGCCGGTGCAGAAGATGCTCTTGGCGGCGATGTCGCCGTACAGGCCCAGCAGGGCGACCTGATTCTGGCGGGCAGGGCCGTCCGCCATGACCCAGGTGGCCTCGAAGCGGTCCGCGTCTCCGGCAAGACCGCCGGTCACGGTGACGCCACACGCGTTCAGGCCGTCGGCGAGCTGGGTCGCGTTCACGTTCAGGCCGTCGCACAGCGCGATCACGTGCCTGAGGTCCGGCGACTTCAGTCGCAGCGCAAGCTCGCGCGCGCATGCCGCCACGTCCTCCCCAGGCAGGATCTGCGCGCCGATCAGCCGAACCGAGCTTCGATCAAGGCGAACGGCCGTCGCCAGCACGTCGCCGTCGGTGATCTGCGACCCCAGCAGGTTGCCGGAGGAGGAGCAGCCGATGATGCTGGCGGTTGGAAACCTGGCACGCAGAGCCGAGAAGCACTCCGGCGTGTGGAAGTGCGCGTGCTCTCCAAACACCAGAACCACGTGCGCATCCTGAAGATCCGCCTCGCCGGTCCATTGCGATGCAGGGGTCCAGCGCAGCGTCGCGATCCGCATGCGGACAAGAATATCGGTAATTCCAGGAACGGGCGGACTTTGCCCGTGGGCCCCGGGGGCCGTGCTGGCTGCCGCACGCGATGCCGTTGACGACACGCAAAGCACGAGCGACGATACGCGACACAAATGTCGCACATGAATGCCGTCCACGTTCCGCCTGCATCCGTCGCGAATCGTGCGGCAGCCGCGCTTGTGGTGGTCTTCGTGGCGATCGTCGGGTGGTTCACGGTGCTCGTGGGCTTCGAGCGGCAGCGGATCGAGCACGTGCTCGAGCGACAGCCGGCGGTGCGCGAGTTGGTCGAGCATGGTTGGGTACGATTGTTCTCGCTCAACCCTCACGGGGCCGCGGTGGCCCGTTGGAGACCCGGGCTGGGCTGGGAGCCGTTCTGTGGCGAAGAAGACCAGGAGTCCCGCGACAAGGCGCGCGAAGCCGGATGGCGACGTCCGGTGGACGTTTCTCAGCAATCACGCCCACGTCCTTCTTCTGCTGGCCAAGGATCCTGAACTGCGCCTGCGCGACGCCGCCGAACGCATCGGCATCACCGAGCGCGCGGTGCAGCGCATCGTGGCCGATCTCGAGGCGAGCCGCTATCTCCATCGCGAGCGTCGTGGTCGGCGCAACCGCTATCGCGTGAACCGGGATCTTCCTCTTCGCCATCCGATCGAGGCGCACCGCAAGATCGCCAGCCTGATCGCGCTGGTGGTCGAGGGCTGACGCGCTTCGGCGTGAGGTTCCCAGAGCCGCGATGCGCCACGCTTCACCAGACACGATGCCCGACTGGCAACCCACGCTCCGTGGCGATGGCCTCGCGCTCCGTCCGATCCGTGCCGACGACCTGGATGCGCTCCACGCCGCGGCGAGCGACCCGCTGATCTGGGCGCAGCATTCCGAGACGAACCGCCACGAGCGCGCGGTGTTCGAGAAGTTCTTCGCTGGCGCGCTGTCTTGCGGCGGCGGGCTGGTGGCGGTGGATGCGCCCACCGGCATCGTGATCGGTTCCAGCCGCTACTACGACTGGAACCCCTCCGACCGCAGCGTGGTCATCGGCTACTCGTTCCTGAGGCGCGATCACTGGGGTGGTGGCGCGAACCGCCAGATGAAGAGCCTCATGCTGGACCATGCCTTCCGCTGGGCGCGCACCGTCTGGTTCCACGTGAGCCCGGGCAACCTGCGCTCGCAGAAGGCACTCGAGCGAATCGGTGCCACGCTGCACGATCGACAGCAGGTGACGGTGGGGGGCGTGCCGAGCCCGCGGCTGATCTATCGAATGCTCCCCGGCGAGTTCCGCGGCGAATCGCCGCGCGCCTGATCCCCGCTCACGCCCCCAGCAGAACCAGCGCACCGACGCACAGGATGAAGTAGGGCACCAGCGAGGCGGCGCCGACGTAGTCCTTCGCCAGCCGCTGTCCCAGGAAGAGCATCACGATGTTCAGCGTGGCCAGGCGGGCGCCCCAGAGAGCCAGCGTGATGTTGTCGTGCAGCACCAGGTGCAGCAGGCCCGCCGTTGACAGGGCTCCCGCCGCGACCTCGGTCACGGTGATCGTGAGCAGCATGGGCACGACCATCCCCCGCAGCGGACTCCTGGCGAAGTGGCCGGTCAGCCACGCCAGATTGCCCTTGAAGTCGAACACCTTGTCGAGCCCCGACTGCAGGAACAGGATGGCGAGCATCGCGGTCGCCATGCACTGGGCGAAGGGGACGGGTTGCAGCAGCTGCTCGAACGTCATGCGCGAAGTCTAGCGACGCGAACCGCCGTTCACGGCTGCATGAGACGCTCGATCAAGCGTCGCACGCGTTGCCGAAGTCGAGCAGCACCATCGACTGGTCGCCTGCCGAGACCACGCCATCGCCATCGAGATCGGCGGACGATCCGGTCATGCCGAAGTCAAGCAGCAGCAGGGACACATCGCCAGCGTCGACCACGCCGGAGCCATCCACGTCGGTGAGCGGCCTGCACGCCTCGGCAAGCGCGGCGTTGTAGAAGGCCCACTGTCCGAAGCCGAGCGCCGGCAGCAGGTCACTCGCCGAGTGCCCGATGCCGGGCGCCACGGTGAGCGTGTGTGGCACGCCCAGCGAGCTCAGAAAGGCGTCGAAGTCCTGGTTCATCGGCACGAGCGTGTCCAGCGAGCCCAGCGCCTGCCGCACCACGGTGCGACGGCCGATCACGGCCGCCGCCTGCTGCGTGATCACCGTCTTCGGGTGCTGCAGGGTGTAGTAGGCGGCATCGTTGCCCCACACGTTCTGGTAGATCATCGCGCGCTTGACCGGCGAGATGTCGCTGCCGAGCGGCGCCTCCAGGAAGTCGTCCTGCAGAGGACCCGCACCAAGCATCGACAGGCCCGCGAACAGGTCGGTGCGTCGGAAGCCGAGCCGGCCCGTGCCGTGGCCACCCATGCTGAAGCCCTCGAGGATCCGGTGGCGGCCGCCGATCGTTCGGTAGTTGGCATCCACGAAGGGCAGCAGGTCATCGATCACCACGCGCTCCATCGGGACAGCGCCGTTCTTGGAGTCGCACCACATGCTGTACGGCATGCCATTCGGGAACAGGATGATCATCGGCGGGATCGCGCCCTGCGCCATCGCGGTGCCGAAGTAGTTCGACATCCAAGGTATGCCCAAGGTGCCGTCGCCCGATCCATGCAGCCAGATGAGCAGCGGGAACTGGCGAGCCGGCTGCGAGGCGTACTCAGGTGGCAGCCACACATGGAAGCTCACCGTTTGTCCCGCGGCCGCACTCTCGAAGGTTCGGTACTGCACGCCCGGTGCGGTCACGGCCGGGGTGACCCATTGGGCCAATGTAGCCGTGCCCAGACACAGCGTCGCTGCGACGGCAAGCAGGCGTTCTCGTCCGATGGCAAAGGCCCTCATCGACGAATTCAACATACTTCGTGGGCCTCGCATTGCGAGCAATTTCAGCCGATTTCAGGCTTTGAACCGGGCGCTGACCCCGCGTGCTCGCGAGGGATTGAGCATTCGTTGCACCCGATTGTGGACGTCATCCGCCGCGTGCCGGATCCTGCAGTCATGAGCACCATGCCCCATCCCGCCAGCGTGACCGCCACCAAGCCGCTCGACCGGCCGGTGACCGTGTCGTTCATCCCGCCCGCGCGCGCCGGCTTCACGGTCGGGTTGCTGCTGGGGGCCACGCATCTTGCCTGGGCCTTCCTCGTGGCGGTGGGCTGGGCCCAGCCCCTGCGCGACTTCATCTGGCGCCTCAACTTCATCGAGTCGTCGGAGACCGTGGCGCCGTTTGAGTTCACGAACGCGCTGCTGCTCGTGCTCTTCACCACGGGCCTCGGCTTCGCGATCGGATGGCTGATCGCGGCGATCTGGAACTGGCGCGGGGCCGTGCGACGCTAGGAGGGCCACGGCACTCGAAATCCGGGCCCCGGCCGAAGGTGCGGGCTGAGGTGCGAAATCCTCGGTCGCGTGGCCACGGGATTGCGGGTGGAATTGTCCGCATCGATGGTGCTACGCTCGCCGAATTCGGCAACATGCCGTTTCAGGAGAGAAGACCATGAGCACCGCCGTCAGCAAGTGTCCGTTCTCGGGATCGTTCCAGCGCAACACCGTCGAGGGTGCCACCAACCGCACCTGGTGGCCGAACCAGCTCGACCTGACGCCGCTCGCGCGCAACAGCCCCAAGAGCGACCCCATGGGCGGCGGCTTCGACTACCGCAAGGAGTTCAAGTCGCTCGATCTCGATGCCGTGCGCGGCGACCTGCGCAAGCTCATGACCGAATCGCAGGCGTGGTGGCCCGCTGACTGGGGCCACTATGGGCCGTTCTTCATCCGCATGGCCTGGCACAGCGCGGGCACCTACCGCGTGAGCGACGGTCGCGGCGGCGGTGGCTCGGGCATGCAGCGCTTCGCGCCGCTGAACAGCTGGCCCGACAACGCGAACCTGGACAAGGCGCGCCGCCTTCTGTGGCCCATCAAGCGCAAGTACGGCAAGCGGCTCTCGTGGGGCGACCTCATGATCCTGGCGGGCAACGAGGCGCTCGATTCGATGGGCTTCAGGACCTTCGGCTTCGGTGGTGGTCGCGTGGATCTCTGGGAACCCGACACCACCTACTGGGGCAGCGAGCGCCAGTGGCTGGCCGACAAGCGCTACGAGGGTGATCGTGTGCTCGAGAACCCGCTCGCCGCGGTGCAGATGGGCCTGATCTACGTGAACCCCGAGGGCCCGGGCGGCAATCCCGATCCGATGCTGGCGGCTCGCGACATTCGCGAGACCTTCGCGCGCATGGCCATGAAAGACGAGGAGACCGTGGCGCTGATCGCGGGCGGCCACACCTTCGGCAAGACGCATGGCGCGGCCGACCCGAGCAAGTTCGTGGGCCGCGAGCCCGAGGGTTCGGCGCTGCAGGCGATGGGCCTGGGCTGGAAGAACAGCTTCGGTTCGGGCAACGGTGCCGCCACCATCACCAGTGGCCTCGAGGGTGCGTGGACCACCACGCCGACCAAGTGGAGCAACGACTACTTCACGCTGCTCTTCAAGTACGAGTGGAAGCTCACCAAGAGCCCCGCCGGCGCGCACCAGTGGATTCCGACCGACCCCGCCGCTGCGACGCTGGTGGTGGATGCGCACGACCCCACCAAGCGCCACGCGCCGGTGATGCTCACCACCGACCTGTCGCTGCGCATGGACCCCGCCTACGAGAAGGTCTCGCGCCGCTTCCACAAGGATCCGGCCGCCTTCGCCGACGCCTTCGCGCGCGCGTGGTTCAAGCTCACGCATCGCGACATGGGCCCGAAGTCGCGCTATCTGGGCAAGCTGGTCCCGAAGGAAGACCTGATCTGGCAGGACCCGGTACCCGCCCCCAAGGGCGAGTCGATCAACGCGCAGGACATCGCCACGCTGAAGGCGAAGGTGCTCGCGAGCGGCCTCACCGTTTCGCAGCTCGTCACCACGGCGTGGGCCTCGGCCAGCACCTTCCGCGGCACCGACAAGCGTGGCGGCGCCAATGGCGCGCGCATTCGTCTTGCGCCGCAGAAGGACTGGGCGGTGAACAACCCGGCGGGCCTTGCGATCGTGCTCAAGGCGCTCGAGGCGATCCAGAAGGAGTTCAACGCTGGCGCGAAGCAGGTCTCCATGGCCGACCTGATCGTGCTGGCCGGTTGCGCGGCGATCGAGAAGGCCGCCAAGGATGCTGGCGTGTCGGTCACCGTGCCGTTCAGTCCGGGCCGCACCGATGCCACCGCCGAGCACACGGATGTGGAGTCGTTCAAGGTGCTGCAGCCGGTGGCGGACGGTTTCCGCAACTATCTCGCCCACGGCATGCCCACGCGCGCCGAGCACCTGCTTGTGGACAAGGCTGACCTGCTCACGCTGACCGCGCCCGAGATGACGGTGCTCGTGGGCGGCATGCGCGTGCTGGGCGCGAACCACGACGGTTCAGCCGTGGGTGTCTTCACCAGGACCCCGGGTCGCCTGACCAACGACTTCTTCGTGAACGTGCTGGACATCGGCATCGACTGGGTGCCCGCCAGCAGCGACGAGGAACTCTTCAACGGCCGCGACCGGGCCACGGGCCAGGCGAAGTTCACCGCCAGCCGCGTGGATCTCGTGTTCGGCAGCAACTCGCAGCTGCGCGCGCTGGCCGAGGTCTATGCCTGCGACGACGCCAAGGAAGAGTTCGTGCACGACTTCATCGCGGCGTGGCACAAGGTGATGATGCTGGACCGTTTCGACGTGGGCTGATCCGGCGCCGTCGGCGTTCTTCTGGATTCGCGAGCGATCCATCCCTTGCGTGACGAGGCGCACTTTCAGGCACTTCAGCACCCGGGGTCTGCACTTTCGACGACATGTTCCTGTCGGCAGATCAGTCCCCCAGGTGCCAGGTCGCGCTCGGGCGATCGAACACGATCGTCCGCTCGCAGTCTCGATTCGCGGGCCCCGCGCCCAGTCGCACGCCGATCTCGAGGAAGCTGCCCCAGACCTTGGTGTCGTCGGGCACGATCTCCATCGTGATGGCTTGCAGCAGCTCGCAGGCGAATCGCCGGGGCAGCCGAGGCAGGCGCCGTTCTCCCAATTGGACTTGTGCGTAGCCGGTGATCGCTTCGGAGAGCAGGCACAGCGGGGCGGCAGGATCAAGGCTCTGGAGCACGAGTTCCTCGCCGAAGGCCTGCAGGGTCCAGAGTGTCCGCACATCGGACTCGAGCAGGTCCCGCTCCAGCCGCAGGGCGCGCGCCACCGCGAACAGGTCCGTCTGGTCCACGCACTCGGGACGTGCTGCAAGCCGCACGGCTGCGCGCGCCTGCAGCGCGTCCTCTCGCACCAGCGTGGCGAGGCAGCGGTCATCCAGCACACGCACGGCACCGGACATCTCGGTCACGATGGTGCATCCCTCCGCCAGCGTGCTGGCAAGGCAGGCCGCCGCCACCGGCAACGATCCAGATCGAAGACGAAGCCGGTTGCGTTCGGGCATCAGGTCATCCACGGGCGGAAGCGCGTCAAAGCGCGCGTGCAGGCCCGTGCTCTGGCGTGCCGCGGATGTGTTCCGGCGGGTGGCGAAGTTGGCTGGCTCGTAGCGTGCGGGTTCTGGGATGGATTCCATGGCGTGTCTCCGGTGTCTGGATGTGGCCCATGAACGAAACAGGCCCTGCTTTCGAGCAGGGCCTTGGTCGTTCGGGCTGCGTGATGCGTGCGCTCAGCGAGTCCGTCGTGGTCCTGCTCGATCCTGCGAGTGCACGAAGCGATCGTGCATGCAGGTGTGATCCATGCCATGGCACCAGCAGGCGCACATGGCGGTCGCCGTGTGGGTCGACTGGAACTGGGAGCAGGGAGTGGCAGACCGCTTCATGACAGCGACACGATAGGCGCGATCTGGACGGAGGCAAGTGCAGCCGAAAGAATCATGGCCATGGCCCGGACCTTCCGCATCCGGTGCCGGGGGTTTCAGGCCTTGGAACCGATGGCCCTGCCGCCGGATTTCGGAGTTTCCGCCGCCGCGGAGCGTCCGGCGATCATGCCCGCGACCTGCGGGAAAGCGACCACCGACAGCATGCCCGCCGCCACCAGCGCGGAAGCATCGGCCACCCCGATCTTCCCAAGCCGAAGGCCCGTGGCGGTGGCGGCGGCGATGAAGGACAGGTTGGTCGCCTGGAAGAACCCGGCCGCCACGCGCTCGGGCAGCGTCATGATGCGCCCATAGGCAAGCACCGCCGGCAATCCGCGCGCCAGAAGCAGCAGCGCAAGGTAAAGCGGCACCTTCACCAGGCTGGATACCGAGGATGTCAGGCTTCCAAGGTCGAAGCACATGCCCACCGACACGAAGAACACGGGGATGAACAGTCCGAAGCCCATCGCCTCGATCTTGCCGTAGTACGCGGCGGTCCTTCCGTTGCGCCTCCGCACCGCGCCCACCACAACGCCGGCCGCAAGCGCACCCAGAATCACCTCCACGCCCACGCCGTGCGCGGCCACCACCAGACCGATCAGGATCAGCATGGTCTGCCGGATGCGGACCTGGGTGGTGGGGCGCTCGTCGGGTGGAAAGCGTTCGTTCATCCATCGGCTGCCCGCCGACCACGCCATGAACGCCGCGACCAGCGATGCCAGCAGGGCGATACCCAGCACGCGGCCGACCTGCTGCAGAGGCGTGTCATGATCGGTCGCGTAGAAGATCGACAGCAGGGTGATCGGCATCACCTCGGCGATCACGCAGGCGCCAAAGACGATCTGCCCGAATTCGTCCTCGAGCAGTCCACGTTCCTTCAGGACCGGCGTGAGCACACCCAGCGCGCTGGCGGAGATCGCGATCGTGACGAACAGGGGCGACGCCCCCAGTCCCGCTGCATGCAGCGTCCAGGTCGCAACGAAAGCCAGTGCAAGCGTGAGCGCGTACCCCAGCAACAGCACGGAAAGTCGGCGATGCCTGAGCGCGCGCAGATCCAGCTCCAGGCCCGCCACGAACAGCAGGTAGGCCATGCCGAAGTTGGCGAGCACGCGGATCACCCAGTCCTGCGGATGCACCCAACCAAGCATCGAGGGTCCGATCACGATGCCGATCAGGATCTCGCCGACCACCGAGGGCACCGTCAGGCGCCGAGCGGCGCCCAGTGCAACGACCACCAGGGTCGAGGCAGCCATCACCAGGAACAGGCCTTGCAGCGAGACGGGGGACTCGAGCACCACGCGATTCTAGTGGCAGGCCGCGGATGGATGACGCATTCAGGCGACCGACGCGTGGCGCGCGTGCACTCACCGCGCCGTCGCGCCGTACTTCGCGCGATATGCCGCAATGCGCTCGCGATCCGCCGGCGTGAGCCGATCGCCCATGTGCGTCACCACCTCATCGATGGTCACGATGGCGGCCGTGGGCATGCCGAATTCCGCGCCCACCTCGGCCAGTGCCGTGCGTTCCGAAGTCTCGCTCGCGCGTTCCTGGCGATCGACGGAAACCACCAGGCCCGCCAGGCGGATGGTCGCCGCCGCGCGCAACAGCGGCACCGTCTCGCGGATGGAGGTGCCTGCGGTCGTGACATCCTCCACGATCAGCACGCGATCACCATCGCGCAGCGGCCGGCCCACCAGCACGCCACCCTCGCCGTGGTCCTTCGCCTCCTTGCGATTGAAGCAGAATTCCACCTCGCGTCCGCGTTCGGCGAACGCCATCGCCACCGCCACCACCAGCGGAATGCCCTTGTAGGCCGGTCCGAAGAGGCAGTCGAAACCCGCGGGAAACGCGCGCTCGATGGTGTCCGCGTACGCGCGGCCCAGTTGCGCCAGCTGCGTGCCTGATCGGTACTTGCCGGTGTTCACGAAGTACGGAGTCTTGCGCCCGCTCTTGGTGGTGAAGTCACCGAAGGTGAGCACGCCGCAGGACACCATGAAGTCGATGAAATGCCGCTGGAAGTCGTGCATGGCCGCGATGCTAGTGCACTGCACCACGCCAGCATCTGGCCCCGCGCACGGCTCCTGAGAAGCGACTGTCCTCACGCCTTCCGCGGCACCCGCGACAGGTCGAACTGTGCGGGCGGCGGGCACTCTGGGTTCAGCCACTGGATCACTGCAGCCCAGCCAGCGCTCTCCTCGTCGTGCGGCAGGTAGCCGCGGATCGCGGTGATCGCATCCCAGCCATCGTGCAGGTGCGCGGTGAGCACGGGGTCCGTCACCTCGGCGCGCTTCACGCGGCCAATGTAGTCATCCGGCGCAACGGCACTTGCCACGCGGCCGTAGCCCGGCATGCGGCTGCCGCCCACCATCCTCCAGAGCCGCCGCGTCTGCACCAGCCCGCGCGTGGCCTCGGTGAGCGCTCGGCCCAGCCCGTGGTGCTGGTGCCCCGGATGCACGAACAGGTCGGCGCCATACAGCGTGTGCCCCTGCGGATCGTGGTCGGCGAAGCTGCCGCCCGCAGTCAGCGCGTCCCACGAGTCGTCCACGTGAAAGTGCATCATGTTCACCAGCAGCGTGAAGTGCGCGCCCGCCACCGCACTCGAGGGCGCGTGCTCCACGATGAACTGACCGTCGGGGAACAGCGTGTGGTGCGCGCGCAGCTCCGCCTCGGTGTATGGGCGCTCGGTGGGGTAGACCTGCGCGCAGATCGCGGAGACCTGGGCGTGGTCCTCCTCGCGCATGAGGCGGATCCGGTAGTCGTCCGGCAGGTGTCGTTGGGCGCTTTGCATGGGTGGGGGGGTCGTGCTTGTCAGACACAGTGTTCGGCACCCGAAAGGTACGAAGTTACGAGGGACACCCGGGGGCTTCGGACCAAGGCGTTCTCCGTTCACTGCTGGCCGTGCCGCCGGAGGGCGGCACCTCAAGTCAGGCAAGCGAACCCCATGCCGCCGTCGCACGCTGATCTTCTGGTGCCAGCCGCGAAGGTTGGCTTCGCCCATCGTCCCGAATCCCCTCGAAACATCGCGGGCCGCCAGTAGGCTGCCCGCATGCTCTACATGGTTGTCGAACGATTTCGATCAGGCAGGCCAGACGAGGTGGGCGCGCGATTCAAGTCCCGCGGCAGGCTTGTGCCCGATGGAGCGGGTCTCGAGTACATCGCGAGCTGGATGGCCGCCGACGGATCTGGTTGCTACCAGCTCATGAAGGCCCCCGGTCGAAGCGCGTTCGATGGTTGGGTGGCGAACTGGGCAGATCTCGTCGACTTCGATATCACTGAAGTGCAGAGTTCTGCGGACTTCTGGTCCACCCGATAGCGAGCCGTTCCGCGCCGGCCCGGCGCAAGCCGATGGCGTGACACTTGCGATGTGCAAGTGTTGCGTCAGGGTGCACCCCATGGCACAGCCTCACACCACCACATCGCCCGCGGTCATCGCCCCGATCCGCCTGCGCTCGGCCTCCAGGTCGATTCGTTCGCTGGTCGCCGTCATCGTGCCTCCGCTGGCCGCGGGTTTCCCGCACCGGGCAAAGTGAGCCGTGCCCCCGCAGCGAGGGAAATCGAGTCGACGTGGGCTGTCACGCGCTCGCCCTCGAACGTGAGGATGGCGTGCATGTGCACGTTCGATCCGTGGTGGGTCAGGATGCCCGGCGCCCCCTCCGCGTAGAGGCCGATCACCCTCACGACGAGCGGCGAGTCGATGGACAGCCGAAGCGCTTCGGCATCGGGATCGGCATGTGCGCATGAGCCCGCGATGACATGAGCCCGCATCGCGGTTGCCGTCGCATCGATCGCTCATGCTCAGATTCGCCGCTTCCGGTTATGTCTCTCCTTTGCGAAATCGCGGTTATGACCTCCGAGACATAAACGCACCCGTGAGCGTTAAACAGAGACACCCGACGCCGGAAGGGTCTCTCGATGCCCCGAGAGACAATCCGCCGCGAGCTCCGCGACGGTCGGCCAGCGCACCCAACGCACCTCGCCCCTGGCCCACCACGCGAGACCTCCGCGCACGCAACCCCTTGTCGCAAAACGCCGTACGCACGCCGCAAAACGCGAACGCCCCGGCCGGGAGGCCAGGGCGTTCACTCTGAACCTGCAGGCGCGCCAGTTTCGCGCGCGCCTCTTGAAGTAGTCCGAGCGGAACAGGTTTCGAACAGTCGAGTTGGGGTTTGGATCTCCTAGAGAGCGAGACGCCCCTCTGGCGCGCTCAGACTGGGGTTCCGGCTCGCTTGGAGCGAGCGGGATAGCCCACCCCGAATCAGGCGGTGCCGCTGTCACACATCAGGCGCGGCCGGCCAGTCCTTCGCCGCGGCCTCCAGCATCGAGAGGAGCGAAGGAAGCTCGTCGGTCACGGTCTTCCAGAGGCGGTCGAAGTCGACGCCCCAGTAGACATGAATGAGCACGTTCCGCATGCCGACGATCTGCGGCCATGGAACCTCTGGCGCGCGGCTGCGGCTG
>JBMOGS010000020.1:0-36492 GCA_049318245.1 Phycisphaerales bacterium
ATCGCTGACCACGAAGATGCCGTCCTTGCGGATCACCTCGCCGTCGAAGGCGATGGTGCCGCCGCCGTGCTCGGGCCGCTGGATGCACACCAGATCCCAGTGGATCTCGCTGCGGTTGCCGTTCTCGGTCTCCTCGTAGCAGCGGCCCGGGGTGAAGTGGAAGCTGCCCGCGATCTTCTCGTCGAACAGGATGTCCTTCATCGCCTCGCGGATGTGTGGATGGAAGCCGATGGCGAACTCGCCGATGTATCGCGCGCCTTCGTCGGTGTTGAAGATGCTCTCGAGCAGCTTGGGATCGCCGCCGTCGCAGCCGCACTTCACGATGCGGCCTTTCTTGAACTCCAGGCGGATGTTCGTGAAGGTGTTGCCGTTGTGCAGCGTGGGGGTGTTGTACTGCAGCACGCCCTCGACGCTGTCGCGCACGGGCGCGGTGAAAACCTCGCCATCCGGGATGTTGCGGTCGCCGCAACAGGGCACCACCCCGATGCCCTTGATGCTGAAGCGCAGGTCGGTGGGGCCTGGGCCCACGATGTGCACCTGGTCGGTTCGCTTCATGCGCTCGACGAGCGGCATGGCGGCCTGCGTCATGCGGGCGTAGTCGAGGGTGCAGACGCGGAAGTAGAAGTCCTCGAACGCTTCCGTGGATGTCTGGGCGAGCTGGGCCATGCTGGCGTTGGGCCATCGCAGCACGCACCAGCGCGTGTGGTTCACGCGCTGGTCGAAATGCACGGGCTTTCCATAGAGGCGACCGACCGCCTTCATCTGGGCCTCCGGCATGCCGCTCATCTCGCTGGCGTTCTCGGCGCCGCGCACGCCGATGTAGCACTGCATGCGCTTCATGCGCTCGAGGTCGTACTCGCCCCAGGTGCGAAGCGCGTCATCGCCACCGAGATTGAGCGCGCGCATCACGCGCGTGCTGCGCTGCGCCACGTGCGCGTGGCCTCCGGCCTTCTGGACCTGCTCGACCAGGGCGGTGGCGACGAAGTCGGGGCAGTCGAAGGTCTCGATCAGCACGTGATCGCCCTTGCCGGTGCGGACGGAATGGTTCACGAGCAGGTCCGCGAGTCGGCGGACGCGGGGGTCGGTGAGCATGACCATGAGGGTAGCCACGCCCAGCAGTCCAAGCCGAAAGGTCAAGCAGCAACCCCGAGCCACCCTTGTCTGGATGTTCGCGAATCGACGCGGCCAGAAAGGTCAGTCGAACATCAGCAGCAGCAGCGCGATGTCGCCGGTGTCGACGAATCCGGTGCCATCAAGATCGGCGGGGCAGCTCGAACCGGAGCATCCGCCGAACTCCAGCATCAGGAGCGCGATGTCACCGAAGTCGATGACTCCGTTGCCGTCGAGGTCACCCGGCGCGTTGGAGCCTGTCAGGCCCGTCAGCACGACCGCGGAGGATCCGCTGGAGGCCGGCGTCGCGAGGCTGGCAAGACCATCGGAAGTCACTGCGAGGCCATGGCACGGTCGCGTGACGGCCGAGATCACCTGGCCCGTGACGATGCCGGCCGAGCCGCCCTGGACTGGAATCAGGGTGGTGCCGCCAAGGGTGGGCGTGTTGAAGACATTCCAGGACAGCGCGATGTCGAGGTCTCCGTCCTCGTCGGCATCGACCAGTTCGACGTCGGTTCCCTCGGCAAGTGCCTGGCCGATCTCGATGCGGCGTGGCGCGGCGAAGGTCGTGGCGGATCCCTGCATGAGCGCGGCTTGAGGCGTGGTGCCCGCAGGCTCCGTTCGAGACGCCGGAACAAGCGCTGCCACGAGGTCGACGAAACCGTCGGCGTCGAGATCATCGATCGCGAAGTCGCTCGCGATGCCTGGGAGAGCGACGGGGCTCTCGGCGACAAGACGATCGTTGGAGTCGGCCCTGAAGATCCGCACGACGCCCGTCGAGGTGACAAGCGAGGTGGCCGTTCCGGACGAGACGACATCCGTGTCCTCATCGTTGTCGATGTCGGTGCCGCGGATTCGATTCACGGTCTCGGTGGTCGAGGTCTCGCCGGTGCTGGTCCCGGTCGTGCCGGTCAGCTTCTTCACGGAGCCGCCGCTGCCGGATCCTGTGCCAACGCCAACGGAACCGCCAGCGGGCATGAGGCTGTTTCGCGGCGCGAGATTCGCTCCGTTTGGCGGGATCACGCACACGCAGTTGGCGCTCTGGCCGGACTGAAGGTTGTGGGTCCAGTACGTCGTGACGACTCCGGAACCCGTGACCTTGTAGGCGATCACGCGACCTGGGATCACGGCAGCGCCTGAGGAATAGGAGCCGTAGGCCACGACGATCTCGTCGACGCCGTCGCCATCGAGATCGCCGCATGCCACGTCACGGGCATTCGCCGAGATGTTCGTGGTCGTCTGGACATCGAAGCCATTGGAACCCGAGGCGCTGCGCATCAGCACGACAAGCTGCGACGCGCTGGTCGGGTTGCTGGTGATGCCCGCGATGCGCGCGCGCACGCCGCCGTTGAGCGGCGCGGACCGAACCAGCGATGCGGTGAGGTCGCGGTTGCCGAGCGTGGTTGGCGAGGGGAATCGGCCGCGCTCGACCCGCGCCGTCAGGATCTTTCCACTTCCCTCGAGCACGGGCACCAGGTAGGAGCCGCTTGGCAGGGGGGACGTGAGCGCGAGCGTGGCGCGCGTCGGAAGGTCCAGTGTGCTGCCGCGCGCGATCTGCATGGACCAGCCGAACAGGGGCGCGCTCTCCGAGCCGTTCGAGGGTTCGATCAGGATCCGACCTCGAAGCGTCATCGCGCTGTCCGCTTCGAGAACGGCGAGCGATCGGTTGGGCGCCGCACCGGAAACGTCGGCGACGATCGTGAGCGTCTCGGCGCTCGACGATGGAGCCACCTCGATGTTGGTCGCGGTGAGCGATCCGACCTCGGTCGCCGTGGTGCTGTTTCCAACGATGGACGCGCTGCCGTTGAGGGTGATCCTTCCCTGGACGGAGAGCTTGGACTGGATGTCCAGGGTGGATCCGGCGGACGCCTGCAGCACGCCGGTCGAGCCGGAGTTCACGAAGGAACTGCCATCACGGACCGTCAGCTGGCCCGTGATCGCCCAGACATGGCCCGTGGGAAGGTCGACCGTGGTTCCCCCGAGTTCGAGACTTGTTCCGTCGATCGACGAGGTCTGCAGCAGGCCGCCCGACATGCGGAGATTCGCGTACGAGACGGACGGCGCCACGAGATCGCACGATCGCAGCCACCAGGATGTGTTTCCCGCGAGGGAGAGGAACTGCACGCCCTTCGACGAGGTGATGCCGCCACCCTCGAAGATGCCCAGGAGCGATCCGCTGCCCGTCTTCTGGAGTGCGAGCGATTCGGATGCGACGACCAGCGTGCGGCCGTTGAGGTCGAAGGACAGCGAGGTGTTGCGGCTGAAGGCGTCCGAGACAAGCAGCGTCGCGACCGCGTTGCTGCAGGAGAAGGCGATCGTGCCGCCGGCTGAGGAAAGGGTGCTTGGCAGGATGACCTGCGCCGCCGTTCGGGTACCGGGTCGTCCGACGACGACATTCTGGCTGTTGCGCCAGTTGCTGGTCGTCGAGGTGCCGAAGTTGAACAGCCCCGCCGTTCCCGAACCCGTGTAGTTGCCGTTCCAGATGGCGGAGGAGGGGCCGGTCAGCTGGACATCCGGAATGCCGTTGCCATCGCAGTCATCCGGAACGGTGGTCGTCTGTGCCCATCCCAGGGAAGCGATCGAAAGCGCGGAGATCGTCAGGGCGCGTCGGATGGCGGGGGATCTTCGCATGGGGGCGCTCGTGCCGAGATCAGCTGAACAGCAGGAGGAGCAGCGAGATGTCGCCGGTATCAACCTCGCCGGATCCATCGAGATCCGAGGGGCACGGCAGGCCGGGGCAGGGGCCGAAGTCGAGCAGCAGGAGCGAGATGTCCGAAGTGCCAACGAGGCCGTCCCCGTCGAGGTCGCCTTCGACAGCTGCCGCATCGAACTCCGTCTGGTCCACCGTGATGCTTTCACTGAGTTGGGGTGCGGACTGCGTGAAGGTGATGAGGCCGACGTTCCCGACCGGGATCATCTGAAGCACTCGGCCGGTGACGAACTGCGCGGGCGTGGCGATCGACAGGCCCCCGGTCGGTCGTGGGTCGCGGATCGGGAAGATCGCGGCGCCTCCCGAGGGCGTCTGGGAGTCGAAGCTCTCCCACGCAAGAGCCAGATCGAGATTGCCGTTGCCGTCGCCGTCGAGAATCGAGACGCCGGTGCCCTGCGCGGTGGAGCTGCCAACGTCGATCGGGCATGGATTGCGGAGGAGCGGCAGACGCGAGCCGGGTCCGGTGGCGGGCGCGCCGCGCAGGACGATGCCGGTGGGCCGGGCGCCGCTGGGGTACGAGCCGGAGATGCCGTCGCAACTCGCCGCCACGTCGAGGTATCCGTCGCCATCCAGATCGCCGATCGCGATCGAGTTCGGGATGCCAGCCGTGGGAATCGCCGGACGCGACGTGAACCCGCCTGTGGCATCACGCTCGATGACCTGGATGAACCCTGCAGGACCCGAGGGGAGCAGCTCAGCGGCGTCCGCACCACCGCCCGCGACGACATCGGTGTCCTCGTCGTTGTCGATGTCGGTACCGCGAACCGTGCGCGGCACTGCGGCAGTCTCGGCGGTTCCGCTGGTGGTGCCGGAGGCGCTGATGGTCGTGATGCCTCCCGAACCGTTCTTCGAGGTGCCGGTGGCGGTCGAGGCGCCGCTTGGCAGGATGGACGCGCGAGCGCTGTCGGGCGGAAGCACGGCCACGCACTCCGCGCGGCGACCCGTCGGGAGCTGGTGCTGCCACATCGTGACGAAGGCAAGCGGGCCGCTGCTTGCGTTCCGCTTGTACGCGATGACCTTTCCCGGGCTGCCGAAGCTCACGACGATGTCCGTGTCGCCGTCGCCATCGATGTCGCCGACGTCGAGGTCCGTGGGATCGACGGGTCCGAAGGTCGCCCACTCCTCGACGAATCCGGCCTGCGGATCCAGCTTGTCGACGCGGATCACCGCGAGACCCTGCGGATCGACCGAGATCGAGGCGGTGCGCTGAGCGCCGCTCACCGATCCGTCATCGAGCGTGACCGTCTTGATCGGGGCCTCCGGGACGGAGGCGTTCGCGACGGGTGTGGCGCCCACCTGCGGGCCTCGACGCACCGTGAGCGAAATGGTGCCGCTCGACTCGGTCGTGGTCACGTAGAAGCCGTTCGGAAGGCCGCCGCCGAGCACTCGAACGACGTCGAAGTTCGAGCCGCCGGGCACGAAGTTCGAGGCCCACACCAGGGGGACCGCGTAGTCCTCGAGGATCGGCTCGCCGTTGGACATGTCGTTGATGTTCAGGATGCCACCGATGTCGGCCGCCACCGACGCGGAGATGACAGCCGATCCGAACGGTGTCGTCCCGGACGTGCCCGAAAGGTCCACGCTGCACGTGATGGAGGATCTGGAGCCCGCGTCGCAGTTGATTTCCTGCGTGTAAAGCAGGCTCGGGTGGCATCCTTGCGCCAGCGGGAGGCAGTGCGGACGGATCTGCAGTTCGCCGCCGATGGTGAGCGAGCCGCCGACGCTCAGCGAGCCGTCGAGGGTGACAAGCGAGCCGGGCGCGGTGACCACCGAGAGGCCGGTCCCCGTGATGTCGCTGAAGTCGTAGATCGTGTCGGAACTGACGGTGATCCAGGCACGATCCGGAACCGTGAAGGTCGGCGACTGGCCTCGGAAGACCAGACTGCTGCGCGAGAGGTCGAGATTGGCGTAGAGCGGCTCACCCGCCGCGTCCCGAGGCCAGTGCCAGTCATCGATCCGGAACTCCGAGTCCGTGAGCAGCATCGGATCGGCCGTCCAGCTCGAGGTCGTCTTCCAAGAGAACGAGTCGCTGTCAAGGTCGATTTTGCTGAAGGTCAGTTGCATCGCGCCGGTGCTCGTGATCGAGAACGGGTCGCTGGCGCCATCGATCGAGCCGTTTTGGAACTCGAAGCGAAGGTTGTTGTAGGACGCCGGCGTGACCAGCACCGAGTCTGCCGCCGGCCCGGCGAAGCGCAGCGTGCGCGCGTTCAGGTCGAAGGTGAGATCGTGCAGGTTCGTGGTGCCGCCGTCGACGACCTCGAGCGCGCGGACCGCGTTGTCGCAGTTCGTCTTGATCTGGAGATAGTTGTAGTACTGCGTGTAAGGAACACTGACTTTCGCGAAGGTGAGCGCACCCGGCCGACCCAGCGTCCAGTTGGCGTCCGGCTCGAAGGTCTGGAAGCCGCTCTTTTCACCGATCCAGGAACTCGTTCCCGCCGCTCCATCGCGTTGCGTGTCGGGTTGTCCGTCACTGTCACAGTCGCTGCCGCCTGATCCACCGCCGCCGCCGGCGGCGCAGATGTCGGGCGTGGTGTCCTGGTTCGCGTCGATGCAGTAGGGGGCCGCGGCACCGCAGTACGAAGCGGCTTCGGACGCGCAGGTCGCGTCCCACAAGGTGCTGCAGCAGTACGGATCGATGGCGCAGACGGTCGCCGAGCACGTTGCGTCGCTGCACGAGGGACTGTTGTGCGGCGTGCAGCAGCAGCTTGGGTCGCTCGCGAAGGCGGTGGACCACAGCGCAGCCGTGAGTGCGGCAATGCACAACCCAGTCGTGCCTGCGAGACTGCGCATCGGAACCGCGTCATTGTGACCCATCCGGACGGCAATCCAAGCCGCGCAGCCGAGGAAAACAACAATTGGCCTGACAAGGTCCGAGAATGGCGCGACATGAGGCTGTGTTGCGCTAACCGATCGCCGACTGGATCGCGTTGATCGCGTGGTCGATTCCTGCGGCCGTCACGTCCAGGTGGGTGACCAGGCGCAGGCGTTGGGGATCCAGCGCCAGGGCATGGACGCCGTGGTGCGCGATCCTTTCGGACAACGCCTGGGCCGTGCAGATGGCTGGGTCGACGTGGAGGAACACCATGTTGGTGGGCGTCTGGTCCGGGGCGATGGCCAACGAGATGCCCCGGATCCTCGAAGCACCGGTCGCGAGTCGGACCGCATGGCGATGGTCCTCCGCGAGTCGATCGACATGGTGATCCAGCGCGTGCAGCGCCGCGGCTGCCAGCACACCGCTCTGCCGCATGCCGCCCCCGAACATCTTGCGGAAGCGGCGCGCGCGATCGATCAGGTCCGCGTTGCCGGCCAGCGCACTGCCCACCGGGCAACCGAGACCCTTCGAGAAGCAGACGCTGACGGTATCGGCGTGGCGGGCGAAGTCTCCCGGGGCATAGCCCGCAGCGATGCATGCGTTCCAGAGACGCGCCCCATCGACGTGGACGCGCATGTCGAGTGATCGTGCGGCCTGGGCGACGGCCTGGAAACGCTCCAGCGACCAGACCGTCCCTCCGCCTCGATTGTGCGTGTTCTCGACGACAAGCAGGCTGGGCCGAGGGGCATAGGTCGCGCGACTGCGTCGCGAGGCGAGCACGGCCTCGGGCGCGAACAGGCCGCCCTCGCCGTCGAGCGGATGGATCATGCATCCCGAGAGCGCCGCGGGCGCGCCGGTCTCGTAATGGATGATGTGACTGTCGCGATGCGCGACGATCTCGTCGCCGGACTCGCAGTGGCACCGGATGGCGAGCTGGTTCGCCATCGTGCCGCTGGGCACGAAGAGTGCGGCTTCCTTGGCAAGCGTTGCCGCGAGCCGACGTTCCAGTTCGGTGACCGTGGGCTCGTCGCCCAGCACGTCATCCCCGAGTGGTGCGCGGCGCATGGCGTCCCACATGGCGGCCGTGGGGCGCGTGACGGTGTCGGAGCGAAGGTCGACGAGATGCATGGACGCGCAAGGTAGTGCGTCGACCGCCTCCATGGCGCGTGCGCGGTCGCGGGCCCGGGCGACCTACGGCGCGTCCGCGGGCTTCAGAATCAGGCCCCCGGAACTCTCGACCTCGAGGTCGTAGCGCTGGCCCGGGGCGACGGGCTTGTACACCGCCTCGCCCTGCGCCACGCGCACGCCGGCCTGCTGCGCCGCTTCCGCGTCGGTGGCCAGGCTCCAGAAGCGCTTCCAGAGTGCCTGTTCGAAACGCGCGCCCGCGCTGGCGGCGTATCCGCCCGGCACCGCGCCGGGCGTGTCGAGCGCCACGCCATCGGCAGGGGGCATGCGATCGGAGTAGACGCGTCGAAGCAGCGTCAGCGTGCGACCCCGCAGCGGATCCGCTTCCGCGACCGACCCCTGCGGGAATCGGACAGTCCACGCGTCCAGAAACACGGTGGTGCCGGGCACGCGCACGCGGCGACGACCGATCTCGCGGCCATCGGGATCGAGCTCGATGAAGTCGAGTGTCGTGAGGATGCCGGAGGCGGGCAATTCCGCGACGCTGGCGGCGCTCAGCGCGCGCGCGGAGGGATCGTCCGCGCGATGCTGCTGCACGACCTCGATCCGTGCGAGTCGACGGGCGCTGCCGAGGCGTTCGAGAACCCGTGCGCGCAGCGCGCGTTCCGCCTCGATCGCGCGCTCCAGTTCGGCGACCTGCCGCTGCAGGCGCGCGGTCTGCACCAGCGAAACCGTGAGCCAGCCACCGCCGAGCAGCAGGCCGATGCACGCGGCCGCGACGAGGATCCGGGCGATGGTTCGCATGACAGGGAGATCGGACAGCCGCGTGCAGGCGGTGCAGAAAGCGATGAAACGAGGGATTCCACGGGATACGCTCCGCCCATGTCGACCGAGAAGACGGAAGCGCTCGCGGCCCGTCGCGCCGCGCTGTGGCAGGCGCTGGTCGCGTCACCGGTCGGCACCGCGTGGTCGCATGTCGCGCAGGGATGTCTGGGGGTCGTCGTATCCGCGGGACCGAGCCTGGCGCGCAACGGGTTCCTGCTGGCGGATCCGCGGCATGCGGGGCGGCGCCTGATCGTGGCGACCATCGACAGCATGGGCCCGCTGCAGCGGCTTGGCGTGCGGCCGGACGTGGTGGTCGCGTGCGAGGAGCCGCGCCTGGTGGATTTCGAGGCCGCCAAGGAGTTCGGATCGCGCATCGTCGCGTGGGGATCGGCCGCGGCCGACGCGCTGCATGGCGAGGGCGCGCACGTGATCGAGTGCGACGCAAGTGATGGCGAGGAGACCTTCGTCGCGCACCTGCTGATCCGGCACCTGGGCTGCGATCCGGTGGCGCTGGTGGGCGTCGACCTGGCGTTCGTCGACGGCATTGCGCATGCACCGGGACACGCGATCGATTACGCGTGGGCGCTCGAGACCAATCCCTTCCGGAGCTGGGACTGGCTGCACGCGCGGCGGATCGCCTCGCGGCAGGGTGGCCTGCTTCGCGAGCCCGATCGCGGTGGGCGAGCGGTGCTGACCGATCGCATGCTGCACCGCGAGCGCGCGATGCTGGAGTCCGCGTTCGACGAGGATCGGCGCGCGGGCCTGCAGGTGATCGACGCCACCGAGGGTGGGTGCACGAAGCGTCACACCGAGCAGCGTCCATTGGCCGTGGTGCTGGAGCGACTGGCTTCGCGCCGCACCCCCGTGCTGCCGGAGGTCCGTGGCGCAGGCGCGCGCGCGCTGGTGGCCGCGGATGTGCGCGTGACGCAGGAGACCGCGCGGGCCATCGCGTTCGTGCCCGTGGATCCCGCGCGTGGCGGCACCGGCGTGGCGCGGCGCCTGGAGTCGGAACTTGGCGGGCGGACGATCTTCAGGCGGACGCTGGAGCGGCTGCTGTCATCGCGGCATCTGGAGCGCGTCGTGATCGCGGCCCCGACGGGATGGGATCCGGGCGAGGCGCTGGATGGCCTGGATGGCGGCGCGCGGCTCTCCTGGATGTGGGTGGATGGAGGCGTGCTGTCGGGATCGATCGGAAGTCGTCGAGCGGCTCGTGCGTGGGCCGACGCCTGCTGGCGCGGTGGCCTGGGTGGACGAAGCGTCTTCGACGAGGTGCTGGCACCGCGCGTGATGCTGGAGGCCGCGCAGCGCGAGCGCGCATCGGAAGTGTTCCTGTGCGGGCCGGACTGGCCGCTGGTGTCGGTCCGGGAGCCCTGGGGCGTGGACGCGATGGTCGATCGGCTCGCCACGCTTCCGGAGCGGCCATGGATGCAGTTCGCCCCGGGGCCGGCCGGCATGAGCGGATGCCTGCTGTCGCGTGTCGCGATGGAGTCCCTCGTGCGCGGCGACGTGCCGAGCGTGGGTGCATGGCTGGAGCGGCGGGTGGACTGGTCGCGGCGCGCGGAGCGTCTCCGCCCGCCGTCGTCGATCGCGCTGCTGCGTGAGCGACTGGTGATGGACACCCCTCGGTCGATCCGCAGGATCCGTCGAGCGCTGGAGCCCTTGCTGCACGGCGGCCATGAACTTCCACAGGACCTGATGATCGCGGCGGTCGCGCGGCAGTCGGAGGCCTTGCCCGCGTTCGCGCCGCAGCACCTGGTCATCGAGTTGAACACGGGTCGGCGGGGCTGCGGTGCCGCCAGTCCACACCGGTTCGGCTCGCTGCAGCGGCCCCCGATGACGCAGCGCCGACTGGACCGGATCCTGTCGCGCGTGTCGGAGGCCCGCGACGTGGCGGTGACGCTCGCTGGCGCCGGCGATCCGCTGATCCACCCGGATGTGCAGGACTTCGCGCGCAGGATCCGCGCCGCCGGGGCGCTTGCGATCGAGATCCGCACTGAACTGATCGCGCCGCACTCGATCGACCAGCTCAGGGACATCGACGTGGATGTCATCACGGTGGACCTGCACGCGGTGGATTCGGCGGGCTATCGCCACATGATGGGCACGGAGGACCTGGCACGCGGCATCGAGGGCCTGCATGCGCTCATGTCACGCCGCGCCGCGCATCCACCGGGGCTTCCACATCCATGGATCCTTCCGCGGATCGAGCGGCTGCGCATCAGCTCGCCGTGGGTCGCCACGTTCCTGCAGCAGTGGGGCGCCGATGCGGATGGTGCGGTGGTCGACCCGCCCCCCCAGCAGGATCCGTGGGGCGGACCCCTGGCGGATGCGCCAGCCCCCGCGAGCGTTCCGGACGGATGGGCGCATCTTGACACGCTTCGAAGACTGACGGTCCTGTCCGACGGAAAGGTGCCGGCCGTGGACGGGGACCTGCTGGGGAACTCCAGCATCGGCTCGGTCGACGCCGAGGACCTGCTCACGTTGCACCGACTCGTGACCGCGCGGCGTCGCGAGGCGGGTGCACGGGGCGCGCTGCTGATCTCGGCCACGGCGTGACCCTGCGAAGGTCCGTGCCTAGCATCCACCCTGTTGGAACGCTCGATCACGATCGACTTCTCCCGGCCCGTGCCGCTGTTTCCGCTCGGGGGAACGGTGCTGCTGCCGCACGCGGTGCAGGGGCTGCACGTCTTCGAGCCGCGCTATCGCCAGATGGTCGAGGCGTGCCTGTCGGAGGTGCGCGGGGGCGTGCTGCTGACGGCACGACCGATCGCGGTGGCCACGGTCGTGGGTGGCGCGCGCGTGTCCGGTGCGCCCGTGCCGCTTCGCCCCGCCGTGTGCGTGGGTCAGATCGTGCAGCATGAGCGGCTGGCAGACGGTCGTCACACGATCCTTCTGCATGGCATCTGTCGCGCGCGCATCGAGCGCATGCACGAGGCCGACGGCACCCGGCTCTATCGCGAGGCCATGCTTCGACCGATCGAGCCGCCGACGCGGACACCTCCGCGGATGCCCGAGGCGCGCCGCGCGCTCCGGCAGCTGCTGCTGCGGCCTCGTGTGCAGCGCATGGCGAGCGTGAAGTCCGTGATGCCGTGGGCCGAGCGCGGTGACATCCCGACGCACGCCATGATCGAGCTGGTCGGTGCGGCGCTGCTGCAGGACGAATCCGCGCGCTACGCGATGCTGGAGAGCGGGGATCCGTGGGAGCGGGCGCGCATGGTGGCGCAGGCGATCGCGCACCTCGAGGGCGTGGTGGCGGGCGCCGAGGCGCAGCACCCCGAGAGCTGGCCCAAGGGCCTGAGCTGGAACTGAGCCATGGCCAAGGGACACTGGCTTGTGAAGACGGAGCCCGAGGTCTACTCGATCGATGACCTGCAACGCGACGGCACGACGGCGTGGGACCGCGTGCGAAACCATCAGGCGAAGCTCTCGCTGCGCGATGGAATGAAGTCCGGGGACCTCGTGCTCATCTACCACTCCAACGCGGATCCGACCGGCGTGGTCGGCACCGCCACGGTGGTGGGCGAGGCGATGCCCGACGAGACGCAGTTCCGCAAGGGTGACGAGGCCTTCGAGCCCCGTGCGACACGCGCGAACCCGGTGTGGTGGGCGCGAACGCTGCGGTTCGATCGCCGATTCAAGGCCTGCGTGGAGCTCGCGGCGTTGCGCGAGGCACCGGGGCTCGCCGAGATGAAGCTGCTCGCGCGGGGCAACCGCCTGAGCGTGCTTCCCGTGACCGCGGCGGAGTTCGAGCGGATCCTGCGGATGGCGAAGGCCTGAGCGGGTAGCCTGACCGCACTCGGGTCAGGTTCCCGGAATGGAAGGAGATCATCATGGGCGAATTGCCGATTGGTGTTCTGGTTGCGGTGGGCGTGTTGATCGTGGTCGCTCTCTGGGTGATCGGCGTGTTCAACGCGCTGCAGCGCGCCAGGATCGCCGCCGAGGGCGCGTTCTCGAACATCGACGTCGAGCTGCGTCGGCGCCACGACCTGGTGCCGAACCTGGTCGAGACGGTGAAGGGCTACGCGTCGCACGAACGGCAGACGCTGGAGGCCGTGATCCAGGCGCGCGCGGCCGCGACCGCCGCACGATCGATCGGTGAGCGCGTGGAGGCCGAGTCGGCGCTGTCGCGAGGTCTGGGCCGGCTCATGGCGGTCGCCGAGGCCTATCCGCAGCTGAAGGCGGATGGCGGCTTCATGCGCCTGCAGGGCGAGCTGAGCGACACCGAGAATCGCATCGCCTCGCGCCGCAACGGCTTCAACGGCGCGGTCGGCGGCTACAACGAGACGCTGAGCGTGTTCCCGAACAACCTGATCGCCGGGATCTTCGGATTCCGATCGCTGCCCTTCCTGAAGGAGGACGACGAGGCGGTTCGCGTGGCACCGAAGGTGGCGTTCTGACGATGGCCCGTGAGCGGCTGGTTTCCGCGGAATCCCGGGTCGAGGACGAGGAGTCGTCGGCGAGCGGGCCGGCGCTGCGGCCGCGCCGTCTCGACGAGTACGTGGGCCAGACGGATCTTGTGGAGCGCGTGCGGATCGCGGTGCAGGCCGCGAAGCATCGGGGCGAGCCGGTGGACCACGTGCTGCTGCACGGCCCGCCGGGACTCGGCAAGACCACGCTGGCGCACGTGATCGCCGCCGAGATGGGCACCCGCGCGGTGGTGACCAGCGGTCCCGCGCTGACGAAGGCCGGCGACCTGGTGGGCACGCTGACGCGCCTGGGCGCCGGTGACGTGCTGTTCATCGACGAGATCCACCGTCTTCCAGCCGCGGTCGAGGAGTACGTGTATCCCGCGATGGAGGAGTACCGCGTCGACTTCACGGTGGACCAGGGCATGCACGCGCGGATGGTGACGCTGCCGATCAAGCCATTCACGCTGATCGGCGCGACCACGCGGGCTGGCCTGCTCACGCAGGCGCTGCGAAGCCGCTTCGGTCTGGCGCATCACCTGGACTTCTACGGACAGGAGGAACTCGAGCGCATCGTCGCGCGCGCGGCGGAGCTGCTTGGGGTGACCGTGGACGCGACGTCGGTGACCACGCTCGCCGAGCGCAGTCGGGGCACGCCGCGCGTGGCGCTGCGGTTGCTGCGGCGCGTGCGCGACTGGGCGCAGGTGCGCGGACGCGGACGCGTGGACGCGGCCGCCGTGAAGGCCGGGCTGGAACTCGAGGGCGTGGATGCGAACGGCCTCGACGAGCTCGACCGGAAGTACCTGCGCACCCTCGCGCGCACCTATCGCGGCGGGCCGGTCGGTCTGGAGACGCTCGCCGCCACCATCGGCGAGGACGCCGACACGCTCGAGGATCTGGTGGAACCGTTCCTGCTGCGCAGCGGGCTGCTGGCGCGCACGCGGCAGGGGCGTCGCCTGACCGCCGACGGCGCGGCGCGCGTCGGCGAGCGCATCGAGAGCGCGGAATCGTTCGAGGGTTGAGCCGCGCTCAGAAGGCGCTGTTGCTCAGGCCGGACCAGGGCGTGCCAGTGCCGTCGGAGTTCAGGTTGCCCGTGTTGAGGCCCCGGCTCCCGGCTGCGGGAATCGAAAGGTTCAGCCCGAACGAGTACTGGTCCGTGATCGCGCTGTAGCCGAGTGCCGCGCCCAGATTGAAGTCGGGGAAGGTGCGGGTGAGCGACGCCGTCAGGGCGCGCAGGTCGCCCTGGCCAAGGTCGATCTGCGGACCGGCGCTGAGGGTGTAGAGCTTCCCGATCTTGTAGGCCACGCCCGGCTGCAGCAGCTCGTCATTGGGATACAGCGTGGAGTCGTAGAAGTTGTTGATCATCCGGTACTCGCAGAAGAAGCTGACGTCGGGCGAGTGCTCGAGCGACAGGCCGACGGAGCCCCGCGCGAAGTTGCTCTGGCCGGCGTTCGCCGCGGTGTTGCGATCCTCGAAGAGCAGGATGGTGCTGCCGTAGGCGGAGAGGGTGCTGGAGAGGGCCAGCGTGCCGCGCGCGTACCCGTGATTGCCCCACTGGGAGAGTTCCGGTCGCCACGTGAAGAACTGTGGCGTGGGACTCTGGTAGTAGGCCAGGCTGCCCAGGCCGTTGGAGGGCCGCTGGAAGTCCGCGCTGGAATCGTTCACGACCGCGCCAAGGTCGAGCATCGCCCAATCCACGCTGCGCCAGTCGCCGGGTCCGCCGCGATAGGTCTTCCAGCGCTGCGTCACGCCGAGCTGCGCGACGGCCGCGCCGGTGGCGCCCTCGACATCCTGGTCGAAGATCGGGTACTCGCCGTCGTTGGCGGAGTCGTAGCCGCCCCAGAGCGTGCTGTTGGGCTCGATCACCCATTGCAGTCGGTTCAGGTCCAGCAACGAGCTCTGGACGCCGTCGAAGCTCTGGCTGATCGTCGTGCTCATGCGCACGCCGGCGCCCAGGATCGCGCGGAAGGTGCCGCCATCCGAGCCCGGCGCGTTCAGGTTCGCGTAGTTCTGGAACTCGTTCGTGAGGTAGCCGATCGCCGTTCCCTGCGCGAAGGGCACGAAGCGGACGGTCTCGTCCCCCATCGGCAGGGCGAGTTCCTGCCGCGTGAAGGTGCGGACGTAGGTCTCCTCGTTGTAGCCATTGGCGAAGTACGCGTTGTTGATGTCGGCGTTCTGGCCGATCGCGGTGCCGAAGGCGCCGCCGCGTCCCCCGTAGAAGGCGCCCTGTGCGGCGAGGTCCTGCGGCGAGCCTCGCTCGAGCTGCATCGCCATGGCGTTCGCGTTGTATTCCTGGGTCCAGCTCAACTGCCCGTCGAACAGGGAATCGCCGTAGCGGCGGTAGGAGGCCTCGGGGAACTTCGACACGCTGTAGGGACGGCTCGCCAGCATCCAGCTGTTCACCACGTAGCGATCGAGGTCGTACTTCACGAGCGCGTCGAAGGCGCTGTTGCCGTTCTGCAGCTTGATGAAGCCGCTGGTCTCGTACTCGCGTCGGTTCGCGAAGTCCTGCTGCTTGAAGGTGCTGATGAACGCGCCGTCACTCACCCATGCGAGCTGGCCCTGGATCAGCGAGGCGCCGTCGAGGGGCGCGGTGGTGGCGCCATCGATCAGGCCGCGCCACTTCTCGGGCGACGTGTAGAGCACGCCGGAGGAGCTCTGTTCCGTGTTCTGGAAGTCGTAGAAGCCGTAGAGGCTCAGGTCGCCCGGCGTGCCGCTGAAGCGCGTGCCCAGCCCGATGCCGTTCTTGGTGTAGAGGTCCTGCGCGAGTTCGGCCTCCATCGGGAACGGCGGTCGCCAGCCCACCAGCCGCCACAGGTCCCAGCGCGTTCCGATGCTCACGCCCTGGTACTCGTTCCAGCCGGCGCTCACGGCGGGCAGCAAGGGCTTGTCGGCCTCGCCCTTCAGGGAGGGCCAGTAGAAGATCGGCATGCCGCCCGCGCGCAGCGTGACATGCTGCGCCTCGGCGACGGTGGTGGGATCGGCGGCGGACCCCTTGGTGATCGCGACGCGGTCGGCCCCCACCGAGAGATGCGGCGTGTAGAACTCGCTCAGCGAGACGCTTGCGTCGCGTGCCTCGAACTGGTCCCTCGCGACCTGCCGAACCTCGGCGGCGCGACTGATCACGGGGATGCCACCCCGCATGTACGTGCGCAGCACCGCTTGCAGCGCCGCCGCGCGGCCCGTCGCGATGTCGTAGTAGACCTGCGCGCCGCGCACGGAGTAGTCGCCGTCGCTCGCCAGCACGTCGCCTTCCAGATACACGCCCTCGATGTCGCCCGCATCGGCCTGTCCGGTTCCCGCCCGGATCCGGCGAAGTGCCCCCGCACGCAGGAACAGCACGGCGCGCTCCGCGCTGAGGCGCATCTCGGCGCCGCGCTGCGTGGGGTCGCGCGCGAGCACATCGACCTGCGCACCGCCCGTCACCGTGATGACGTCGGATTGCTCCTCGACGTTGACCTCGCGGCCGGCGAACGTGACGACGTCGCCGCGGCGGGGTGGCTCGGCCGCGGGTGGCGCGGAGGGACCGGCGGGATCCGCGGGTGCGATGGAGGTGGTCGGGGATGTGCCCGTGGATGCGGCGGCGGGCGCACCCGCCACCTGCAGTGGGCGCTCCGGCGGCGGCTTGGGCGTGTCCACGCGGGTGAGATTCGACAGCGTGGCCGGTCCGGCCGCGATGGACTTGAGATAGGCCGCGACGCGCACCTCGCCGGGCGAGGTCACCGCGCGCGAGGGCTGCTCCTCGAGCATCACCGGCACCGACAACTTGACGCTTCCGCGCAGGCTGCCCGTGACCAGCACGTTCTTGCCCTCCACGCCAAGGCCCGCGCCGCGCGAGCTCTCCGCGACATCCGCGAACCACAGCGCGACCTGGGTGATCACGCCGTCGGTGGAAGGGATCCGGTTGATCCAGACCAGCGCGTTGCGCGTCGTGAAGTTGTAGCCACCCATCACGATGCGGACGTCGCCCTCGAGCGCGAGGCGCTGGGTGTCGTCCACCTTCCATCGGAACGCGCGAGTGGCCTGGAGGGAGAGGTCCGTCTTCAGCGGCACGATCGGCAGCACGAAGCCACTGAGCCGGTCGCCCGTGATGGGCGTGTCACGCAGGGATCCGGAACCGGGCGTGCCATCGAGCGGCGCGGCGGCCAGCAGTCCGATCCATGCGATGGCCAGGGTTCGTCGGAGCACGCACGCATGCTATCGGCGCGCCCCCCTGGGCAGCGCGTGGCTCAGCCGCGCCAGGCGGGTGGCGCACCCAGCATCGCGTGCACCTCGCGCGCGACCCACGCAAGCGACCAGCACGCCGCCGCGGTGCCCGCGAAGGCGGCCGCCGAGACGGGCCGGTCGAGCGCGAGCGACCATGCGGCCGCCATGGCTGGAGGCGTGGCGACCGCCGCGCGCTGCAGCAGCATGAGCGATTCCTCGGGGCGTGACTCGATCGAGGCCGCGCGGACAAGCCACGCGAAGCCGCCGAGCGGGATGAGCAGCCATGCGGCGGCGGTTGGCGCGGCGAATGCCGGCCAGATCGGCGCGTCGCGATACCGCGCCAGAAGCGCGAGTCCGACCGCGGCGGCCGCCGACAGCGCGATCAACAGCATGCCCGTGTTCCGGTCGATCGCGGGACGCTTGCCGCTGCGCTGATGGATGAGCGTGCCCGTGACCACGGCCTGGACGAAGAGGACGCACGCAGGCAGAGTGAACGGCTGGGCCGGCCACGGAATGAACATCACGCCGGCGTGCGCGAGCCCCATCATGGGAAGCCCCGCGGCGGGCACGTGTCGGCCGAACGCGTTCCACGCGGTCACGCCGCCGGCCGCCAGCAGCGCGACCTTGAGCGAGTCGTCGCCGAACGACGCCGACGCGATCAGCGCCGTGACCAGCGATCCGAACGTGACCAGCGCCGCGTGGTGCGTGCGCATGCGCCCCGCGGGCAGCGGTCGACCGGGGTTGCGCGCCTGATCGCGTCGCTGGTCCAGCAGGTCGTTCATGCCAGCCGCGAACCCCAGCATGCCGCCGCCGATCAGGGCGGCCACCGCCAGCGCGGCCCACAAGGGCATGGTGGCCGCGGCGCGTTCGTCGGCTGCGGGATTCCAGCGCGTCAGCAGGGTGGCGAGCCAGAGATCGCTTCCCACCGCAAGCGCCAGCGGCATGCGCACCAGTTGCAGCGTGGCAAGCGCGCGGAGGACGAGCGATCGCATGCGCGCATGCTAGGGCGCGGCGGTGCACGGCCTGCAGCGCGCCTGCGCGGCTCCTACCATGCGCGACCCATGCGCAAGCGCCAGTCATCCCGACCTGCCGACGACGCGCGCGGCCTTCGTGCCGCGATCGTCGCGAGCGACTATCACGGTCAGATCCACGAGGCGCTTCTCGCCGGTGCGCGTGAAGCCTTCCTGCGGGCGGGTGGCCGCGAGACGGACCTGCGCATCACCGTCGTCGATGGCGTGTACGACCTTCCGCCGGTCGTGGCGGCGGCGTTCGACGCGGGCTTTGACGCGGTGGTGGCACTCGGCTGCGTCGTGCGCGGCGAGACCTCGCATGACCGTCACATCAGCGACGCCGTGTTCGCGCAGCTCTCGGGCCTGGCGGTGGCGGCGCGCCGGCCGCTGGGGCTCGGCATCCTCACCGTCGAGAGCCTGAAGCAGGCGCGCGAGCGCGCGGGCGGCACGAAGGGCGATGCGGGCGCCTTCGCCATGGGCGCGGCGCTGCGCGCGCACGCGGCGATCGCCGGCCTGAAGCGGGGGAAGCGCGCATGAGCGGCGTCTCGAGACTGCAGGCACGGCGCTGCGCGCTGCAGGCGCTGTACGAACTTGACCAGGGTGCCTCGGCCGAATCGCTCGCGGGCACCTTCGCCGACGACGCGGGCGCGACCGACGACGCGCAGGCGCTGGAGCAGGGCCGCGCGCTGGCCGCCATGGCCTGGGAATTCCGCGAGGAGTCCGATGCCGCGCTCGCCGACCTCGTGACCGACTGGCCGGCACACCGCCAGCCGGTGGTCGACCGCAACGTGCTGCGGCTGGCCGTGTACGAGATGCGCCGCGGCGGCGTGCCGCACGCGCTCGCGATCGACCAGGCGGTCGAGCTGGCGCGCGAGTTCGGCGGCGAGCGAAGTCCGGCGTTCGTGAACGCCGTGCTCGATCGCTGGTGGAAGCGGCACTCGGGGAGCGCCTGATGTTCCGCAAGGCGCTCGAGGCCCTTCGCAAGGGTGCCGCGCGGACGGCCGCGGCGATCGGCGGTTCGCTTCGATCGCTGCTGCACGGCCGCGATCTTGACGAGGCGCTCATCGACCAGATCGAGACGGCGCTGGTCACGGCCGACGTGGGCGTGACGCTCGCGCGTGAACTCGTGGACGAGGTGCGCGCGCAGTTCCGCAAGGGCGTGGCGCGCAAGGGCGAGGACGCGATCGGCATCCTGAAGGCTCGGTTGAAGGCGCGGCTCTCGGGCGACGACCTTCGCCTGGCCCGTGCGGCGAAGGCGCCCACGGTGATCCTGGTGGTGGGCGTGAACGGGAGCGGCAAGACCACGAGCGTGGCGAAGATCGCGAAGGCGCTGCGCGACGAGGGCCGCACCGTGCTGCTGGCCGCGGCGGACACCTACCGGGCCGGAGCAGTCGCGCAATTGACCGTCTGGAGCGAGCGGCTCGGCGTGGACATCGTGAAGGGCGCGGCAGGCGCGGATCCGGCAGCGGTGGCCTTCGATGCGGCCGATGCGGCGCTGGCACGCGGCGTCGACACGCTGCTGGTGGACACGGCGGGTCGACTGCACACGCAGGAGGGGCTGCTGCGCGAGCTCACCAAGATCCGCAACGTGCTGGCGAAGCGGATCCCGGGCGCGCCGCACGAGACGCTGCTGGTGCTCGATGCGACCACCGGCCAGAGCGCGATCGCGCAGGCGCGCGTGTTCCGCGAGGTGGCGAACGTGACCGGCGTGTTCCTGGCGAAGCTCGACGGCACCGCGCGCGGTGGCGCCGCGGTCGGCATTCGGGAGGCGCTTGGCGTGCCCGTGAAACTGGTCGGCGTCGGTGAAACCCCGGAGGATGTGCAGCCCTTCGAACCCGAGGGCTTCGTGGACGCCCTGTTCACGGGGCTGGATTCCGCCTGATTCGAACCCGCGCGGTTCCTACCATGGGGCCATGGCGCGTCGCCCAGGATTCACGTTGATCGAGCTGCTGGTGGTGATCGGCATCATCGGCGTGCTGCTGGGCATCGCGTTTCCAACGCTGAAGATGGCGCAGGCGAGCAGCCGCAACACGGTCTGCCTGAGCAACCTTCGGCAGATCTTCATTCCCTACAAGGCCTACGCCGACACCAACGGCGGAAAGATGCCCGTGTGCAACATGCTGCCCGCGGTGGGTCCGAAGGGTCCGGAGGGCGGACTGCCGCAGGTCCTTGCAGGCTCGATCCCCGCCACCAGCGAAGTGTGGCTCTGTCCGGCGGATCTTGACGAGGCGAGCCGCTCGACCGGCACGAGTTACCTGTACGTGCCGGGCCTGCTGCGCTTCAGTCCCGAGATCCAGGTGCAGGTGACGCGGCAGGTGCTCAGCAAGCCGAAGCTCGATCCGCGCGCGCGCGAGCGGCTTCGCAACGACCTCGAGGCGCGCATGCTCGAGGCCTTCTACGAGGGCATCGAGAAACCCGATGCCGGCAGCAAGGGCGGCGGGCCCCGTGCCGCGAAGTACGCGCTGGTGATCGACTCGGCGGACCGCCACCCAGGCAATCGCGAGCCCCGCAACGGGCTCTTCCTGGATGGATCGGTGGGCGAGAACGCGAAGGCCGACGAGGCCGACGAGGATGACGCGGACGCGTCGGGAGGCGGCAATGCCTGACTGGCGCTGGATCGACTCGATGCTGTGGGAACTCCGGCGCCTGGAGCGCCGACAGTGGCTCGCGATCGGCGGCGGCGCCTGCGCGCTTCTGCTGGTGGTGATCGTGGCGTGGTGGTGGGGGTTCCTGCGCGTGCGCAAGCCGCCGAGCATCTTCGACGCGCCCGTCGATGACACGCTGGGGTATCTGGCGCTGAAGGACTTCAGTCGGCTTCCCGTGGAGGAGCGCGTGCGCTTCATGCTGGACTTCGCGCAGCGTTTTCGCGGCATGCAGCCCGGGGAGAGCGCCGCCGCCGCGGCGTTCCTGGCGGGACTCTCGGGGCCTGCACGCGAGCAGCTTCGCGAGAACGTGCGTGACCTGATGAAGGACGTCCTGTCGGAAGGCGCCGAGAGCTACATGTCGCTGCCTCCGCACCAGCGCGGCGACTACATCGACACCTGGATCGTGAAATGGCAGCGCACCGCCGAGATCGGCCTGACCGGCAAGGACAGCGGCAAGACCGATGCCGAGCGCCTGGCCGACATGCGCAACGAGGGCGAGCGCGCCGAGAAGCGTCGCGAACGCTTCGCGGGCGGCGGACAGCTGAGCGATCGGGGCGTGAACGGCTTCCTCGACCTCTGGCAGGGCGAGGTGGAGCCCGCGAGCAGCCCGCGTGAGCAGGGTCAGATCGTGCGCTTCCTGGATGACGTGCGCTCGCGCATGATCGCGCCGCGTTGACGGCATGAAGCCTGTCGAGCGCAACACGCTTCCGGTGCGCGCGCGCGCGAAGGAGATCGCGCAGGCGCTCGGGCGATCGAACCGTCTGGTGCTCACGGCGGAGACCGGTTCCGGCAAGACCACGCAGGTGCCGCAGCTGATCCTGGAGGCGGGGTCGCCGGGGCAGGTGCTGGTGCTTGAACCACGCCGGCTCGCGGCGCGCATGGTGGCGCGACGCGTGGCCGCGGAGCAGGGCACGCGACCCGGCGATCGCGTGGGCTGGCGCACGCGATTCGACGCGGCGTGGAGCGATGCCGTGCGCATCGGCTTCCTCACCGAGGGCGTCTTCCTGCGCATGCTGCTCGAGTCGCCGCGGCTCGACGGCGTGGGCACGGTGGTGGTCGACGAGTTCCACGAGCGCAGCCTGCAGGCGGATCTGGCCGTGGCGGCGGTGCGCCGCGTCCAGGACTCGACGCGCCCGGACCTGAAGCTGATCGTGATGAGCGCCACGCTCGACGCGGATCGCCTTGCGGGAGCGCTTGGCGCGGAGCGGGTGCACGTGGAGGGTCGCGCGTTTCCCGTGCGCGTGCACCATGCCCCGCTGCGGCAGGGCGAGGATCTCTGTCAGCGCGCGGCCGAGCACGCTGCGCAACTGGCGCAGGAGGTCGATGGCGACGTGCTGGTGTTCATGCCCGGGGTGCGCGAGATCGAGCGCACGCTGCAGGCGATGCGGTCGATTCCCGCGGCGTCCCGCCTCGACCTTCGTCGGCTGCATGGCTCGATGCCGCCTGGCGAGCAGGACCAGGCGCTCGAGCCGTCCTCGCGGCCGCGCATCGTGGTGGCCACGAACGTGGCGCAGACGTCGATCACGGTGCCTGGCGTGCGCGGCGTGGTCGACAGCGGTCTCGCGCGCGTGCACCGCGTGGATCCGCGTCGAAGCCTGGACGCGCTGCGCGTGGAACCGATCAGCCGCGCCGCGGCGGAGCAGCGCGCCGGCCGTGCCGGCCGCATGGAGGCGGGGCGTTGCGTGCGCCTCTGGAGCGAGACCGATCACGCGCGCCGAGCCGCCTTCGACGAGCCCGAGATCGCGCGCGCGGAACTGAGCGACACCGCGCTGCAGGTGGCGGCACTGACCGGATCGGTGCTGGACTTCCCGTGGATCGAGCCGCCCGCGGAGGAGGCGTGGTCGCGCGCGTGCACGCTGCTGGAGCGACTGGGCGCGATTGACGCGAAGGGCCACATCACCGAGCGTGGCACGCGGATGGCGCGCGTGCCCACGGCGCCACGACTTGCCGCGGCCCTGGTCGAGGCCGCACGACATGGCTGCGTGACGCGCGTGGCGCGATGGGCCGCCGTCGCGAGCGAGCGTGACTTCATCCGGGGCGCGGACCGACGCGCGCTGCTGGCGTGCCTGCACGAGGGCGATGCGCCGAGCGATCTGGTGGTGCGCGAGCGCATCCTGGAGCGGCTCGCGGGCGGGGCTCGCCTTCCCGCTGGACTGCAGCTCTTCGAGGAGTCCGCGCGCGAGGCCGTTCGCGCGGCGGATCGGCTGGCGCGCGCCGTGCCGCGCGGACCACGCGACGGACCGGAGGCGGGACTGCGCGAGGTGAGCCTCGCGATGCTCGCCGGTTTCGGCGACGGCGTGGCGTGGCGTCCCGACGCGCAGCGTCCACACCTGCTGGCGGGCGGCCGCAGGAAGGCGGTGCTCGACCGCGATTCCGTGGTGCAGGGGCAGGGGTTCCTGCTTGCGCTGCAGGCGGACGAGAACCCCGCGGACACCGCCACGCAGATCCTGTCGATGGCCTCGCCGCTCGACACGGCATGGGTGCGCGAGGCGCTTCCCGATCGCTTCGAGATCACCGAGTCCCTTCGATGGAATCCCGCGTCGCGCGCGGTGGAGCGCATCGAGGAGGCGTGCTTCGAAGGCACGCCCTTCGATGCCACGGCGCGCCCGCCACGTGCCGAGGACCGCACCGACGCGGAGCGACTGCTGTGGGAACGCGTGCGGGACGGCACGATCACGCTCGCGTGCTGGGACGAATCGGTCGAGCAGTGGATCGCACGTGTGCGCTGCGTGGCGGCGTGGTTCCCCGATCAGGGGCTGATCCAGTACACGCCCGACGAGATCGAGATGCTGCAGCTGGAGGTCTGCAGCGGCGCGCATCGAGCCAGCGAAGTCCAGGATCGCGAGTGCCTGAGCGTGGTGCGCGGCGCGCTCGAGCATGCGCAGCAACGGTTCGTGGATCGCATGGCGCCGGCGGACTTGCCGCTCCCCGACGGGCGGCGCATGCGCCTTCGCTACGAACCCGGCCAGCCTCCCAAGGGCTCCGCGCGCATCCAGTGGCTGTACGGTCTCGATCGCACGCCCGCGGTGGCCGGCGGCCGCGTGCCGGTCACGCTGGAGATCCTCGGCCCGAACATGCGGCCGCTGCAGGTCACGAGCGACCTGGCGAATTTCTGGACCGTGCTCTACCCGCAGCTGCGCAACGAACTGCGGCGCCGCTATCCGCGCCACGAATGGCGCTGAGTCAGTCGGTTCCCGAGACGAACCCCTCGCCCGTGTGCCGGCGCGTGCCCAGACGCGTGCCTTCGCCCAGTTCGGTGCCGGCGTCCTCGGGGAAGCGTGGCAGGTGCGGCGCCCAGGCACGTCGGACCGCATGCACGTCGCTGATCAGTTGCACGGCCTCGGCGGGATCGTCGGTGATGTGCATGAGGTTCAGGTCGACCTCGGCGATGTAGCCGTGCCTCTCCAGCAGTCCGCCACGCAGCCACGCGAACATCTCCTGCCAGAAGGCGCGTCCCATCAGGACCAGCGGCTTGGGTGTGGCCTTCAGGGTCTGCATCAGCGTCAGCGCCTCGAAGAGCTCATCCAGCGTGCCGAATCCGCCGGGCAGGCAGACCGTCGCGACGGAGCTCTTCACGAACATCAGCTTGCGGATGAAGAAGTAGCGGAAGTCGAGCGAGAGGGTCTGGTACGGGTTGGGTTTCTGTTCATGCGGGAGCAGGATGTTCAGACCGACGCTCTTGCCACCGGCCTCGATGGCGCCCTTGTTGGCGGCCTCCATGATGCCGGGTCCGCCGCCTGTGATCACGGCGAAGCCGGCCTTGGCAAGACCTGCGCCCACCTGCACGCCCATGCTCCAATACCGTGAGTCCGCGACCGTGCGCGCACTGCCGAAGACGCTCACCGCGGGCCCCAGGTTGGCCAGCGCGTCGGTGGCGTCGACGAACTCGCTCATGATGCGCAGGGCGCGCCAGCTCTCGGCGCCAGAACTCTCGGGTCGGTTGGAGGCTTCCATCGCTCGACCTCCGAGCGTACGCCAAGCGCGCGCGGATCCGGACGATCACAAACCTCTGCAAGACAGGTATTTACGACACGCGATTTGAATCGCCCCCCCTCATTTCGCTACGATCGCTCCATGGCACGCTCACCGGTTGGCAAGTCGGCGTCGAGGGGATCCCGCACATCCGTGGCCGCGGCTGCAAAGCCCGCGACCAAGGGCAGTTCCGCGACCGCCACACGTCGTCCGAGCGTGGTCGAGCCGAAGCCCGCGCGCACCAAGGTCCCGGACATGAGCAGCTACGCCAACGCGCTCAAGTGGCTTTACGAGCGCACCGACATCGAGCGTCAGCGCAACGCGCGCTACAGCGACGACGCCTTCAAGCTGGATCGCATGCGCGAGTTGCTCAAGCACCTCGGCAATCCGCACGAGCAGGTCAAGACCGTGCACGTGGCGGGCACGGTGGGCAAGGGCAGCACGGTCAGCATGATCGCGAACATGCTGCGCGCCTGCGGCTACGTGGTGGGCGAGTACACCAGCCCGCATCTGGTCGACGTGCGTGAGCGCATCACCGTGAACGGCAAGCTGATCGGCAAGCCGGCATTCACCGAGCTGCTGAAGAAGGTCGCGAAGGCGGCCGCCAAGTGCTCCAGCGAGCCGACCTTCTTCGAGGTCATGACCGCGGCGGGCCTGAAGCATTTCGCCGACGAGGCGGTGGACATCGCGGTGATCGAGGTGGGTCTGGGCGGCCGCCTGGACAGCACCAACGTGATCACGCCGGAAGTCAGCGTGATCACCACGATCGACTTCGACCACACGAAGCTGCTCGGCAACACGCTGGGCGCCATCGCCCGCGAGAAGGCCGGCATCTTCAAGAAGGGCGTGCCCGCCGTGGTGTTCGATCCGCCGAGCGAGGTGGACAAGGCCTTCCGCGAGGTGGCCGAGAAGGTGGGCGCCGACCTGCGCGTGGTGAACAAGGACATCGAGTTCAGCAGCCGCTTCTGCACCAGCGAGGATCTGGGCCCGCACACCCGCGTGTGCCTGTACAGCAAGACCAGCCGACTGGAGCATCTGCCCGTGCCGCTGCCCGGCGAGCACCAGAGCAGCAACTGCGGTCTGGCGCTGGCGGCCGTGGATGTGCTGCGTGGTCGCGGCTTCGACTGCCCCGAGGACAAGGTGGCGCGTGGCCTGGCCAACACCAGGGTGCCGGGCCGCATGGAACTGGTGCGCGACAGGCCGCGGATCCTGGTGGACGGCGCGCACAACCCCATCAGCGTGCAGACGCTCATGAAGTGCGTGGGCGCGCATGTGCCCTACGACAGCATGGTGTGCGTCTTCGGCTGCTGCACCGACAAGGACGTGGGCGCGATGCTGGACAAGATGAATCTTGGCGCCGACAAGGTGATCTTCACGCGCGCCAGCACCACGCCGCGCGCGGCGGCTCCCGAAGACCTGCAGAAGATGTTCGCCGAGCGCAGCGGCAAGATGAGCCAGACGGCTCGCACGCTGCCCGAGGCGCTGCAACTGGCCATGCGTGCGGTGAGCCGCGAGGACCTGATCGTGGTCACCGGCAGCTTCTATCTCGTGGGCGAGACGCTGCGCTATCTGCAGCAGGATGCCACCAAGCCCGAAGTCGTCCGCGCCTGAGTCGGTAGGCTTCGGCCTGCATGTCCGACGAGACTCCATTCCGCTACGACGCGGCGCTGGCTGATCGCATCGAGCTCGCCTGGCAGGCGCGCTGGGAGCGCGATGGCGCCTATCGCGTGGGCAACCCGGGCGATGCGGGCTTCGACGCCTCGCGTCCCAAGTACTACGTGCTGGACATGTTCCCGTACCCCAGCGGCGCGGGCCTGCATGTGGGTCACCCCGAGGGCTACACGGCCACCGACATCATCGCGCGCTTCAAGCGCATGCGTGGCTGCAACGTGCTGCATCCGATGGGATGGGACGCCTTCGGCCTGCCCGCCGAGCAGTACGCGGTGCAGACGGGCGTGCATCCCAAGGTGACCACCACCAAGGCCATCGACAACTTCCGCAGGCAGCTGAAGCGCTTCGGCTTCTGCTACGACTGGAGCCGCGAGTTCGGCACCATCGATGCGGGCTATGTGCAGTGGACGCAGTGGATCTGGCTGCAGGCCTACAACAGCTGGTACGACCCGAAGGCGGGCAAGGCGCGGCCGATCACCGAGCTGGAGCGCGACATGGTTTCGCGCGACGCGAAGGTGACGGTGGACGGCGCGGAGCATGCGTGGAGCGCGTGCACGCCCAAGCAGCGCCAGCAGTGGCTGGACACGCGTCGACTGGCCTACCTGGGTCAGCAGACCGTGAACTGGTGCCCCAAGCTGGGCACGGTGCTGGCCAACGAGGAAGTGATCGACGGTCGCAGCGAGCGCGGCGGCCATCCCGTGAAGCGCCTTCCGCTGCGCCAGTGGATGTTCCGCATCACGGCGTACGCCGATCGTCTGCTCGATGACCTGAAGCTGGTCGACTGGCCCGACAGCACGCGCGTGCAGCAGGCCGAGTGGATCGGGCGCAGCGAGGGTGCGGAGATCGACTTCGCGGTGGATGGTTTTGGTGCGTTGCGCGTGTTCACCACGCGACCCGACACGCTGTTCGGCGCCACCTACATGGTGGTCGCGCCGGAGCATGCGCTCGTCGAGGCGGTGACGAAGGGCGCGGGGTCGCTGGATGCCGCTGCGCGCGCCAGGCTGGTGGCGTACGTGCAGGCGAGCCGCGATCGCGCGGATGTCGATCGCCAGGCGGACAGCAAGGAGAAGACCGGCTGCTTCACCGGCCTGCACGCGCTGAACCCGGCGACCGGCGAGCGCATTCCCGTGTGGACCGCCGACTACGTGCTGATGGGCTACGGCACCGGCGCGATCATGGCCGTGCCCGCGCATGACCAGCGCGACTTCGCCTTCGCGAAGGCGTTCGAGTTGCCGATCCGTCAGGTGGTGGAGATCGCTGGCGAACCGTGGACCGGCGAGTGCGCCACCAGCGGCGAGGGCGTGGCGGTGCACTCGGCGGGCAAGGCGCTGTCGATCGATGGCAAGACCACGGTCGATGCCAAGCGCGCGGTGATCGCGTGGCTCGAGGACGCCGGCCTCGGCAAGCGCCGCGTGAACTACCGGCTGCGCGACTGGCTCTTCAGCCGCCAGCGCTACTGGGGCGAGCCCTTCCCGGTGGTGTTCGACGAGCAGGGGATGCACCACCCCATCGCGGAGTCGAGGCTGCCTCTCACGCTGCCCGAGCTCGCCGACTACGCACCCATCGAGAGCGACACGCCGCTGCCGCCGCTCGGCAAGGCGACGGCGTGGATGAACATCACCGCGGGTGAGGCGGGGATCGACCCGCAGGTGCTGCCGGCCAGCGCGAAGGTGCGGCGCGAGACCAACACCATGCCGGGTTGGGCGGGTTCATGCTGGTACTACCTGCGCTACTGCGACCCGATGAACGTCGGCCGCTTCGTCTCCAAAGAGGCCGAGCGCTACTGGATGACCGGGCCGGACGGCACCGGCCGCGGCGTGGATCTCTACATCGGCGGCAACGAGCACGCGGTGCTGCACCTGCTGTACGCCCGCTTCTGGCACAAGATGCTCTTCGACCTTGGACATGTGAGCACGCCGGAGCCGTTCGCGAAGCTGTTCCACCAGGGGTTGATCACGAGCCATGCCTACCAGCGCACGGACCGCACGCTCGTGGCGGTCGACCAGGTCGAGGAGCGCGGTGGCACGTTCTTCGAGAAGGGCGGTGGCGAGGTCACGCAGGTCGTGGCCAAGATGTCGAAGAGCCTGAAGAACGTGATCAACCCGGATGACGTGATCGCGGAGTACGGGGCCGACACCTTCCGCCTGTACGAGATGTACATGGGTCCGCTCGAGGCGAGCAAGCCGTGGAACACGCGCGACATCGCGGGGGTGTTCCGCTTCCTGCAGCGTGCCTGGCGCGTGGCGGTGTGCGAGCGCACGGGCGACCTGCTGCTGGCGGCGAGTGCAAGCGAGGAGATCGAGCGCCTGCTGCATCGCGCCACGAAGAAGGTGGCAGAGGACATCGAGCGGCTTGCCTTCAACACGGCGATCGCCACGCTGATCGAGGTGGTGAATGCGGCCACGCGCCCGACCGAGATGACCGACCCCACGCAAGGCGGCATGGCGCGCGAGCAGCTCGATCGTTTCACGCGCTTGCTCGCGCCGTTCGCGCCGCACATGGCGGAGGAGATCTGGGCGAAGCTGGGGCACGGAACCAGCGTCACGCAGGCGGCATGGCCGGCCTTCGACGCGGCGATGCTGGTCGACAGCAGTGTTCAGCTGGCGGTGCAGGTGGCCGGGAAGGTGAAGGCGCACCTGACGGTGCCGGCGGAGGCGAGCAACGCGGATGTGGAACGCCTCGCGCTGGCCGAACCCAGGATCGCGGAACTGCTCGGCGGCAAGCCGCCGCGCAAGATCGTGGTGGTGCCGAAGCGCCTCGTGAACATCGTCCCGTAACGAGGGTCAGAGGTTGTTACTGACCACTTGCGGCGGCGAACGGCATCGTGCCACCGAATGGCAAGTGGTCAGTAACAACCTCTGACCCTCGTTCGCGGACTATGCTGCGCCCCATGCTTGCGAACCTCCTTCTGGCGTTCTCGATCGCGCTGCAGGGCGCACCCGCACCCAAGGCCAAGCCGATCGCCGTCACGCCCGCTGCCGAGGCGGGTCCCTCCGTCGAGGTTCCGGCCGAGCTCGCGCGCCTCACCGGCCCCGACACGATCGCGGTGATCTTCGTCGACGACGCCCAGCGTGCCGATGAAGCCATCGCACGCATCCGCGCCGCCGCGGGTTCGCTGGCCGAGGGCATGCCGGTCCAGTCCGAACTCCGCCGGTTCCTCAAGGACTCGGTGCGGACCGATCTCGAGATCCCGCTGAACCAGCCCGTGCTGTGGTGGATCGATCAGCCCGCGGGAGATGGCGACGAGCCGCCGATGGGCATGAGCGCGATCGTCTCGCACCAGGCCTTCCGCATCCCCGGCGCCACCGCCGCCGCCGAGAAGCACCGCGCCGAGTCGGCGCAGGCCAAGGATGCGAAGTCCCGCCCCGCCGCACCCGTCCGCGCTCGCACGCGCGGCAGCTCGGTGAGCGTGCTGCCCAACGATCTCGTGGTGGTCTCGAGCGATCGCGAGCCCTTCGCCGCTCCCGGCGCCGAGGCGACTCCCAGCGCGCTGCTCCAGCGCCTTCCCGCCAGTCTGGTCTGCGGCCGGATCGACATCGGCCGCCTGCTCGACGAGCAGGGCGACCAACTGAAGATGATGGCGGGTTTCCTGCAGATGTCACTCATGCCGGAGCCGCTGCCCGAGGACGCCACGCCCGAGGAGCGCCGCCGCGAGGAGATGCAGGGCGCGATGGCGCAGTCCGCCGTGGAGCAGGTGAACCAGCTGATCGATGCGCTCATGATGCTGCGCCGCGCCTCGTTCGCCGTCACGCTGGATGGCGACGATCTTCGAATCTGGGCCGACTGGAGTCGCGAGGCCGCATTTCCCGCGGGCCTCGCCGCCGAGGATGTGGAACGACTGGCCGCCGCGCTTCCGCGGGGACTGCAGGCCTACTGGGGCGTCTCGACCAATGGCCTGGACACGCTCTTCAGCGAGCGCCTCTCCATCGACGACGCGATCGCCAACCTGGGCGCCACCGACGCGGAGCGCAAGGCCTGGGCCGACGCGATGGCCCGCGCCCGCGCCGTGGTGCAGCAGCTGCAGGGCGGCCTCGTGGGAGGCGTCGCGCTGCTGAACGCCGAGGGCGACGCGGCACAGGTGATGTCCGCCCGCGTGCAGGATGCGGCGACCTTCCGCAAGGCGCTGAAGGATCTCGCGCCCGCGTTCGAGCGCTCCGGCGCTGGCCGCATGCAGGTTGAGGAGAAGGGTGACACGCTCATGGTCCGCGCGGAGCCCAACGCGACGCGTCTGAAGGAGGCGGTCGAGGTCCTCACGCGCGAGCCGATGGACGCGGAGTCGCTCGAGAGTTTCAACAAGGCCATGCAGCCCTCGACCACCACGTTGCAGTTCCGCGGCAACGAGATCCTGATCTCGCAGGAAATCGCCGGCCAGCCGGTCGACATCGCCAAGCTCGGCAACGCGCAGGCCACCGACATCCGCAAGGAACTCGTCACCGGCAGTTGGGGCACGCTGGACTGGTTCATGGCGATGGATCTGCGCGACCTCATGGCCATGGTTGGCGACTCGCTGGAAGCCGACGACGGGGCCGCGGCGATGAAGAACCTCCGCGGTGGCAAGCCCCTGATGTTCCGCATCAGTCAGGGCGTGCAGGGCAACACCGCGCGACTGAGCACGCAGGTCAACCTGTCCGAACTCCGCGACGTCGCCGCCTCCATCGAGAAGATGTCGGAGGAGGTGAAGGTCAAGAACAAGGGCAACGCCGCCGGCGATGAAGACGATGACGACAAGGACGGCGACGGCACCTGAGTCAGCATCGGGACTGAAAAAGCGACAGACCCCGCTCGCTGGCGGGGTCTGGTCGTTTCGGGACCGTCGTGAAAGGGTGGATCAACGGCCCCGACGAGATCCGGACCTGGCGCGCACGGGAACCGGAACCGGTCGAGGCATGGGGAGCCGGGGCAGGAGCCCGGTCAAGCCCGCCTTGAGTCGGCGCGCGAGTTCCGCGATGCGAGAAGTCCTGAACATCGATCGCACCCTATCCCCGATCCGCGCGCACGCAAGGCCGAAACCCCAATTGCCCGCACTTCTCCGATTTCATGGTCCGCGCAGGACCCCATAAGATGCGCGCCGCGGTGCCGGACATCGCGTTGCATGAGCGAGCCAGCGCCCGAACCCGAGCCTGAAACCAGCGCCTCCAGCGAGGATCCCTGGGAACTCCCCGAGCCCAGCCCCTCGGGCTGGGTGGTCTTCTGGCCCCACGCCGAAGCCCCCACCCGAGACGAGATCGGCACGGCCTTCGCCGCCTGGCTTGGCCACGAACTCGAAGGCGAGAGCCCCGAGGAGAACGAGGACGGCACCCTGTGGGCCTTCACCTTCTCGATGGACGGCCTGCCGGTGCCTGCCCTGGTCTGGGCCGAGGAAGCGCAGTCCCTCGAAGGCGAGGATGTCGAGGACGCGGTGAAGCGCTGCAAGTGGGTGGTCCGAATGCAGGCGCTGCTTCCCAGCGAGGAGCCTCACGAGGCCTACTTCCGTCTGGTCGCGCTGATGGCGGGGGCGATCGGCGACTCGCCGGGAATCCTGGACGCCGTGACAGGCCACTTCCTGCCGCGCAACGTGCTGGAGAGCGGCTTCCTGGCGCCCGAGGCGCTGCCGCACGAACGCTGGCTCTGGCGCGTGAGTGGCGCGGGTCTTGCCTCGCCCACCGAGGGCGGCGAGCACCCGACGATGCTCTTCACCACGGGCCTCTGGCGCTGCGGTCGACCCGAGCTCGAGCTGCTTGAACTTCCGGCCTCGCATGTGCGTGCGGGCCTGATCCTGCTCGATGCGATGGCGGGCCTCCTGCTTGAAGGCGACATGCCCGAAGCGGGCGAGGTCTTCGAGGTCGGTCCAGGCCTGTCCGTCACGCTGCAGCCCTGGCGTGAGGTGGCGGCCACCATGGAAGCGGGCATGCCGGGTTCGACGGCCTTCCGCGCCGCCGCTGGAAACGCCGGCGACGCCAGTCCCTTGCTCGGCGTGCGCGCGGTGATCTGCCATCCCGAACCGGTCGGCGCGTTCCGCAAGGTGTGGACGTGGCCGCGTGATGCGGTCGCCGCCATCGAGAGCGGGCAAGCCGCGCTCTACGCCACCGAGCACGCCACCAAGGCCAGCATGCTGCGCGCGCAGCGTCGCTGGGAGAGTTTCGCCACGGCCTTCGCGAGCCTGAAGAAGGCCGAGGGCGAGGCGGCCTGCGCGGTGCGCGAGCATGGATTCACCATGCAGGCGCCGCTCGAGAACGGCAATGATCCTGACCGCGTCGAGCAGGCGTGGTTCTGCGTGAAGCGTTTCGAGGCGGGCAAGGTGGTGGGCGCGCTGCTCGAGAAGCCGCGCAGCCGCGACGACCTGCAGGCCGGCAGCGAGGTGAGTCTGGATCCGAAGACCATCACCGACTGGCGCGTGGAGATGGAGGAAGGGGACTTCGGGCCCGAGCGCTGGCAGGAACTGCTGCCCGCGGTGGATCGGTTGCGGGGGTTGTAGGGGGCGGCTCGAACAGTTGCTCGCTAGAGTCCTCGGATGCGCGCACCGACCCTGCTGATCGTCCTGTCCCTCGGGGCCCTCAGTGCCTGCGGCTACCAGCTGCAGGGCCGCGTCGTCGACGGCGGCTTCGGAACGGTGAGCGTGGTCGACGCCTCCGATGATCGGCTGCAGGGTGCCGGGGTCGCGGGTGTTCGCATCCAGCTCGTGCGCGATCCCAATCGCATGCGCCGCGAGGTGGTTGCCAGCTGCTCCAGCACGCGGGACGGTTCCTTCACGCTGGAGACCAAGACCTTCGGCGCGGGCTGGACCGACGAACGCTGGGAGATCGTCGCCACGCGCACCGGCTACGGTCCGGCACAGAGTCCCGTGGAACTGCCGATCGATCCGGGTTCGCGCCGGCTGCTCGTTGAACTGGAGCGTGGCGGTCAGGGCGAGGTGAACACGCCGCCTGCCGCTCGCAGCATCTACGACGAGGCCGCGCAGTACGACCCGAGCATCAAGCCGCGCAAGGACGGCTGAAACTGCGCGCGGCCTGCGGCCCTACACTTGCCGCATGCCCGCAAGTCGCAGTCGAAACACGGAATGGCGTCGCAGTCTCCAGCAGGTGATGGAGAAGGGCGGTGGGCTGGAGCTGGCCGTCGCGCGCGCCGAGGGTGCCGGCGGTGACCAGCAGGCGGACCTGGTGTGGCGCACCAAGCTCACGCAGATCGGCGACGACTTCCTGGAGGTCGAGCGCCCGCAGGCGCTCGGCAAGGGCATCGAACTGCAGTCGGGCGTGCAGCTCGTCGCCGCGTTCGTGATCGGCCAGAACCGCTTCACCTTCGACACGAGCGTGCTCGGCAGCGTGCGCAGCGGCGGCCCGCGACCGATGGAACTCGTGCGGCTCTCCACCCCAAGCGCGATCGAGCGCTGCCAGCGCCGCTTCGACCGATTCGACCTGCAGGGCCTGAAGCTTCCGACCGTGACGCTGTGGCCGTTGCTTGATCCCAAGACCGTGATCCCCGCGGAGCGTGCCAACGAGCTCGCCTTCGAGGCCGTCATGCGCGGCGACGCGCCAAGCCCCGAGGACAGCGCGCTGATGCCGCAGGTGGGACCGCCGATCACCGCCACGCTGATGAACATCGGTGGCGGCGGCGTGGGTCTGCGCGTGGGCAGCGCGGAGGCCGGCGTGCTGGGCCGTCATCGCGTGTTCTGGATGAAGCTGCCGCTGGGCGCCGAGGAACCGGTGCCGCTGGTGACCACCGCGAAGGTGGTGCACACGCACATCGACAGCATGCAGAACACCTATGTCGGCGTGAGCTTCGACTTCAGCTTCAATCCCGGCCACCAGGGTGTGGTCACCGCGCAGATCACGCGCCAGGTGCAGCGGGTGCAGGCGAAGCAGATGCCGCAGCGCTGAGCGATCGCGCCGTCGCGTCCATCGCCTGTCGTGCATGCGCAGCCGCGCGCAGAAGCACCGCGGCCTTGGCGTGCGTCTCGCGAACCTCCTCGGCTGGATCGGAGTCGGACACGATGCCGCAGCCAGCCGCATAGCGCACGCGCCACGAAGCGCGTGAGCCGCGAAGCGTGGCCGTGCGGATCGCCACGTTGAGCGCCAGCGTGCCATCGGCGCCCAGCAGCCCGATCGCGCCGCAGTAGGGGCCGCGGTCGAAGGATTCGAGCTCGCGGATCACCTGCATGGCGCGGACCTTGGGCGCGCCCGTGATGGAGCCCGGCGGGAAGGTGGCGGCAAGCAGGTCGGCCAGATCCGTCTCGGGTCGCAGACTTCCCTCCACGTCGGCCACGCCGTGCAGCACGGTGGCATGCGGCTCCGCGGCGCGGGCCTCGCGCACGCGCACGCTGCCGGGGCGACAGACGCGCGCCAGATCGTTGCGCATGAGGTCCACGATCATGTGCAACTCCGCCGCGTCCTTCTCGCTGCGCAGGAATTCCCGCGTGTCCGCGCCGGCAGGGCGCGTGCCCTTGATCGGGCGTGTCACCACGCGGCGCTCGCGATCGACATGCAGGAAGAGCTCGGGGCTCATGCTGGCGATGTGGCCTGCGGGCGTCTCGAGCCACGCGCCATAGCGGGCCTGGCTCGCCTGCAGCGCCGCCAGTCCGAAGCCCCGCGCATCGCCGCGACCGCGCGCGTTCCAGCCCCGCGCGATGTTGGCCTGGAACAGGTCACCCGCGCGAATCAACTCCACGGTGCGCGCGACTAGCGCCGCGTAATGCGCGTCGTCGGTGCACGGGGTCGGAGCCTCGAGTTCAAATGCCCGGGTTGGCTCGGCCGCCGCGATCGCGGCCTCGATGCGCGTCCAGTGCGGGCTGCTGCCGCCCACCCGGAACCAGCGATCGGTGCGTGCATCGTGCACGGCGGCGGTCTCCACGCGCGCGGCCTGCGCCAGGGGCCATGTGTCCGGGTCGCGCGGCGCGGCGTGCGTGGTCGGTTCGAACACCGCGCCCAGTTCGTAGGAGAGTTGCAGGATCCACCCGCCGTCGCCGGGCATCGTGCCCTCGCCCACCGCACGCTGCTGGAGATCCGCGATCCATGCACGGGCCTCGCTGGCGTTCGCATGGTGGGGCATCGAATGCCAGTCACCCGGCACCGCCAGCACGCTCCAGCGACTCCACGGGCCTGCGTCGCCCGACACCAGCGCTGCAAGCGGCACCTCGGCGGGCCAGCGGGCCATCGCCTGAAGAGGGGTGCAGCGCCAGGACAGGGCATCGGCGGGCATGGCCGGATGCTAGGGCTTTGCGGCCCATTTCCCGAATCTTCCCCGCGCCGAGCGGTCTCACTATCCTTGTTCCGCCTTTGCGGCTTCCGCCGCAGGCCTCGCACTCGCATCGCCCGGCGCGGCCGGGCCTTCCAAGGAAAGAGCAGCCGATGTCGCTTGCCAACCCCCCGCGTTCGAAGAAGCCCGCCTCACGATCCGCCAAGAGCGCCCCGAAGGTGAAGATGCCCTCGAAGATGGTGTTCTTCTTTGGCGCCAAGGGCACCGAAGGTGACGGAACCAACAAGGCGCTCCTCGGCGGCAAGGGCGCCAACCTGGCGAAGATGTGCGAATACGGCCTGCCCGTGCCCCCGGGCTTCACCATCAGCACCGAGGTGTGCGACCTGTACTACAAGGCGGGCCGCAAGCTTCCACAGCCGCTGCTGAAGGAGATCAAGTCGCAGGTCGCGAAGCTGGAGAAAGCCGTCGGCAAGAAGTTCGGCAGCACGCGCGATCCGCTGCTGGTGTCGGTGCGCTCGGGCGCGCGCGACAGCATGCCGGGCATGATGGACACGATCCTGAACCTGGGACTGAACGACCAGACGGTCGAGGCGCAGTCGAAGGCCACCGGCAATCCGCGCTTCGCATGGGATTGCTATCGCCGCTTCGTGCAGATGTACGGCGACGTGGTGATGGGCGTGCAGAAGCGTCACGAGAACGAGCACGAGCCCTTCGACGCCGTGATGGACGGCCTGAAGCACGAAGTGGGCGTGACCGAGGACACGCACCTGAGCGAGTCGCACCTGCGCGAGCTGGTGAAGCGCTTCAAGGCGCTCATCAAGGAGCGCACGGG
>JBMOGS010000021.1:0-36489 GCA_049318245.1 Phycisphaerales bacterium
TGGCGTAGAACGCGCCGTGCTGGTAGCAGCGGCTGGCCGCCGCGCCGGTGCACATCACGCTGTTGGTGCTCTTGCCGAAGACCAGGCCACAGCCGCCCGTGGCCATCACCACCGCGTCACCGCGGAAGGCGCGGATCTGCATGGTGCGCAGGTCCTGCGCCACGATGCCCTGTGCCGCACCCGAACCGTCGACCACGGGCCGGAGGAACTCCCAGTGCTCGTACTTGGCGACCTTCCCCTCGGCCTCCCAGCGCCGAACCTGCTCGTCGAGCGCGTAGATGAGCTGCTGGCCTGTGGTGGCGCCCGCGAAGTGCGTCCGCTTGTACAGGCTGCCGCCGAAGAGGCGCAGGTCGCGCATGCCCTCGGCGGTGCGGTTGAACGGCACGCCCATGCGGTCGAGCAGGTCGATGATCTTCGGCGCCCAGTGCGCCATCTCGTAGACCGGCGGCTGGTGCGCCAGGAAGTCGCCGCCGTAGATCGACTCGTCGAAGTGCTCGTACTCGCTGTAACCCTGCTGACGCGCGACCTCGTTGCACGCGTTGATGCCGCCCTGCGCGCACACGCTGTGCGAGCGCTTCACCGGCACGATGCTGAACAGGTCGACCGGGATGCCGGCCTCCACGATCCGCACGGTCGCCGCCAGGCCTGCAAGGCCGCCGCCGACCACGATCACGCGCTGCTGACGTGCACTCATCGCATGGCTCCTTCGCTGCCCGATTCAAGGCTGCCCGACGGGCCGGGTCGAGCGGCCGTCTTGAGTTCCGCACCGACTTCCCGCTCCAGCTCGCCGGCCTGATACTGGTTCTCGATCGCGCGGGCCTTCTCGGGGTCCAGGGTGGCGAAGCCGAAGACGGCCGCCACCGCCGCGCCGGCCAGTCCAAGGCCGAGCGCCGCGCACACCTGACCCCAGCGACGCTGCGCGCCCACGCTGACGGTGACACCCCAGGTGATCGCCGCGGTCCAGAGGCCGTTGGCGAAGTGGAACACCAGCGCGAGCACGCACACGAGATAGAAGGCCGCCATCCACATGCCCATCGAGCCCTTCTGCAGGTGCGTCGCCAGCGAGCTGGCCGCGGCGTCGGCCTGGAAGGTCGGCATGAGGCCGCCGTAACTCCAGCCCCAGCGCAGGCTGCTGACGTGCATGAAGATGAAGAGCACGCCCAGGTAACCGCTGAGACGCTGCCACACGTAGCGCCAGTTGTCCTGATAGGCGTAGCGCGAGGTGTTGAAGCGGCCGGTGCGCGCGAACCACACGCCCACGCCCGCGTGGAACAGGATGGGCAGCCACAGCACGAAGACCTCGATGAAGATCAGCGCGGGCAGTCCGTGGATGAAGTCCACCTCATGCTGGAACGTGGCCACGCCAGCGCCCGCGGCGTCGATGCCGCGGTCGGCGAACTTCGCGCCGTTGAGCGCCTTGCCCCACAGGATGCTGCTGTTCGTGGTGAGGTGCGGGATCAGGAAGAGCCCGATCGGGAAGACGCCGCTCAGCGAGTGCAGGCGGCGGATCAGGTGGTAGTGGCGATCGAGAAAGCTCTTCGGCGTAGCGGCGGTGGCAGTGCTCACGGTTCAGGTCTCGTCGATGCGTGTCGGGTTCAGGGAACGACCAGCTTGGGTCCGGCGGGAGGCTCGCCGGCGCGGCCCATCGGGCTTGCACCGGCGGGGGCGGTGGGCACGCCCTGGCCGCTCGCCATGCGCGCGGCGACCGCCTGGGCGATCTGCACGAAGCGCGAGCGCAGCTCCGCCAGGACTTCCTTCAGGTCCTTCGCTTCCTCGGGGGTCAGGTTGCCCTTGGTCTTCTCCTCCACGACCGCCAGAAGGTCGATCGCGAATCGGCTGCCCACAAGGTCCACCATCACGCGGCCCTGCTCGTCGGCATAGCCGCCGAGTCCGCTCACCGCCTGGCTGGCCAGGATGCCCACCAGGCTGCGGAAGTCGGCGGGAGGCATCTCCTCGCGGCCTCCCTTGGGGGCCTTCTCGGCCTCCTGCTTGCTCAGGCGCTCCTTTTCGGCCTGGGCCTGTGCCTTCCAGTCGCTGTCCACATGAAGTTTCGGGGTTTCGGCGTCGCTCAAGGGGCCTCCAGATCCGCGAGTATAGGGGTCAGGAGGGCAGCGGTCGCGAGGCCGCAGGTAGGATCCCGCCGTGCGAAGGATCGCGCTGCTTGCCGCCTGCTGCCTGCCGCTCGTCGGGTGCCTCTCGATGGATGAGACGCCCGAGGACAGCCGCGACATCCCCACGACGGCGTTCGTGAAGGGATCGGTGCCCGAGGGGGTGCGTCCATCGGTGGTGGAGATTCCCGCCTCGGACTTCGAGCCCGATCCTGATGAGACGCAGGACACCACGGTGCAGGTGGACGCCTCCGGCAGCGCCACGACCTCGGTCACGCGCACCATGCGCGCGTCGGGATCCGCGACTGGCGCCGACGGCACGAAGACGCCGGATGCCTCGATCACCAACGGCATCTGGCCGGTGGATTCACTGATCGGCCAGATCAACGGCAAGCCGCTCTACGCGAACGAGTTCCTGATCCCCCGAGAGGATCGCCTGCGGCGCATCGCCACGGGAAGCCCGAACGAGCGCGAGAAGGCCTACGAGGAGTTTCGGCGCATCATCTACGAGGCCTTCGACCAGTTCGTGAACAACGAGCTCGTGATCAGCGAGGCGGAGTCGACCATCCCGGACGAGGCGAAGGAGGGCCTGCTGGCGTGGATGCGCGAACTGCAGGAGAAGGAGATCGCCAGCCGCGGCGGCACGCGCAGCGAGGCGGAGCGCAGCATCGAGGAGGAGTTCCCGGGCATGACGATCGAGGACTTCACCAAGCGCCAGAAGAACGAGGCCCTCGCGAACGACCTGATGCGGCGGCGCGTGCGCCCGCGCGCGATCGTGAGCTGGCGCGACATCGATCGGCTCTACATGCGCAACTTCGAGGTCTACAACCCGCCTCCGATGCTGCGCGTGGGTCGCATCGCGGTCCCCAAGGCGGACCAGGCGAAGGTGGATCAGGTGAAGGGGCTCTTCGCGCAGGGGAAGACCTTCGAGGAAGTCGCCACCGCGATGGGCGTTCCCAACGGCGGTCTCTGGCGCGAGTTCAAGCTGGGTGCGCAGGGGGTGGACGGCATCCCCGACCTCGTGGAGGACCTGAAGGTGCGCATCAAGGGCCTGAAGCAGGGGGCGATCGACGGCCCGGTGGAGCAGCGCGCGCAGGTGTCCTGGATGACGCTCTTCGAGTCGAAGCAGGCCGTGGCCCGCAGCATCTTCGATCCGCGCCTGCAGCTGCAGTTGCGCCGGCAACTGGAGGGTGAACGCTTCGCGATCGAGCAGAACCGGTATCTGAACGCGCTTCGCACGCGCTGGATCGCCGAGGACCTGCTGCAGATGCGCGAGCGCCTCTTCAACTTCGCGCTCGATCGCTACTGGCCAGGTCGGCGTCCCTCGGCATCGAACGCCCTGGGCACGTGACGCAGCGACTCCGGGCGCCCCGCGGCGTCAAGGGTGACGGCGACCACGTCGAACCGGACGGCACGACGGCGCAGCCCGGGTCGGCACAGCAGCATGCGTGCGGCGGTCTCCAGATGGAGTCGCTTGCGGTGATCCACCCGGAGCTCCGGCGCGTGCCGCCCGCCGCGGCGCGCCTTCACCTCCGTCAGGACGAGCGATCCGTCGGAAGGATCCGTGGACACGACATCGACCTCCAGATGCCCCAGCCGGAGGTTGCGCGCGAGGATCTGGTGCCCCAATCGCTCCAGCAGTGAGGCGGCGGCCTGCTCCGCGGCCATTCCCGAAGCCTTGCGGGGATCGGGCAGGGAATTGGTGGGGGTCATGACCGCATCGTGACGCGGTGGCGCGCTGTCCCGGGGAGCTCATGCCCTTTTTCGGTGCTAATCTTCCCGTCCCATGGCCATCGTCATCTTCGAGCACTCGGCGGACTGCCCGGCGGACATCCTGATCGACTCGCTGCGCGGCTTCGGACAGAAGCTGCGCGTGATCCGGCTGCATGCGGGGCAGCAGGTGCCCGCCGATCTTGACGACGTGCACGGCGTGGTGAGCCTTGGCGGCCCGCAGACGGTGCACGAGATGAACGCCCCCTGGATGCAGGCCGAGATGGGCCTGCTGCGCGATGCGCACGGCGCTGGCATTCCAGTGCTTGGCCTGTGTCTGGGCGCGCAGCTGCTGGCTGCGGCGCTTGGCGGCGAGACGGGCCGCATGACTGCGCCCGAAGTCGGCTGGAAGGACATCGCGCTGACGCCGCAGGGCCGCGAGGACGCGCTCTTCGCGGGGCAGCCCTGGAAGGGTCCGCAGTTCTGCTGGCACAGCGACCACGTGTCGAAGCTGCCCGAGGGCGCCACGCTGCTGGCGAGCAGCGCCGGCTGCAAGGTGCAGGCCTACAGCGTGGGACTGCGCAGCTACGGCATCCAGTATCACCCCGAGTGGAACGCCGCCACGGTGCGCCGCGAGATCGAGACGGGCACGGCCTCGGTGAAGGCCGCGGGCGAGAGCCCCGACGCGCTGCTGGCCGACACGCAGCGGCTGGGTTCACAGAGCGAACGGCTCGCGCGGCGCTTCTTCGATGCGGTGAGCCTGCTGCTGATGCCTGCCGATCGCATCAACAAGGGGATCGCGAAGGATCTGCATCACTGAGCGCGGCAGTGGAGGGCGCATCCGCCCGCTGAAGCCGCGCGTGGTTCGACGAACGGTGTGGCTCAGCGCCCGCGCGATGTGCGCCACGCATCGAATCGCTTCCACGGCCAGGCGTTCACGCAGCGGTCCGCGGTGAGCCCGCCGCGGCGTCCGGTGAGCACGCCGAAGCGAAGCAGGTCGAGGTTGTCGAGCGCGTGCGCGTCGGTGTTGATCGCGATGGCGCAGCCTGCCGCCAGCGCCGCGTGCACGAGCTGGTCGCGCAGGTCGAGGCGATGCGGGTTCGCGTTGATCTCCATCGCCACCTGCGCCTTCGCTGCAGCCTTGAACAGCACAGCCCAGTCGGGCTCGAGCCCCGGGCGTCCGCCGAGGATGCGGCCGCTCGGGTGGCCGATCACGTGCACAAAGGGGTTCTCGATCGCGGCCAGCAGGCGGGCGGTGGCCGCGCCGGAATCCTGCTTGAGCGCCGTGTGCGGACTGGCGACCACCCAGTCGAGCTGCGCGAGCACGTCGTCGGGGTAGTCCAGGCGACCATCGGCAAGGATGTCCACCTCGCTTCCCGCGAGTGCGTGGATGCCTCCCACGCGCTTGCCCGCGGCGCGCACGGCCTGGGCGTGCTCGAGCAGGCGCTCCACGCTGAGTCCGTTGGCCTGCGCGCTGCTGCGGCTGTGGTCGGTGATCGCGATGCAGTCGAAGCCACGGCGCTTGGCCTCGCCGATCATCTCCTCGATGCTGCAGAATCCGTCGCTGGCGGTGGTGTGGCAATGCAGCTCGCGGCGGATGTCGGTGACCTCGATCAGTCCTGCGGGCGCGGCGGCGAGGCCATGCCTCGATTCGCGCAGTTCGGGCGGGATCCAGGGCAAGTCAAGCGCCTTGTAGATCGCCTGCTCGGTCGCGGGTGCAACGGGCTTCACGCCGCGATCCTGTGGCGGCTCGGGTTCGCCGTCGTCGGGGAAGAGCCCGTACTCGTTCAGACGCATGCCGCGCTGCTGGGCACGCTCGCGCAGCAGCACATTGTGTTCCTTGCTGCCGGTGAAGTAGAGCAGGGCCGCGCCCCACGCGGCAGTCTCGACGGTGCGAAGGTCGACCTGCAGGCCGCTCTTCAGGCGGACGCTCGACTTCGTGTCGCCGTGCACGAGCACCTTCGCCACGTCGGGGCGCGAGGTGAAGGCTTCCATGACCGGCTTGGGCGACTTCGTGGCCACCAGCAGGTCGATGTCGCCGATCGTCTCCTTGCCGCGGCGAAGGCTGCCGGCATAAGCGGCCTCCGTCACGCCGGGCAGCGCGGAGAGCGCGGTCACCAGCGCTTCGGCCACCGGCAGGGCGTCGCCCAGGCGCGTGCGGGCGCTGGCGGTCTCCAGGAATGCCAGGTTCTCGCGGATGTTCTGCAGCGTCTTGGCACCCATGCGTGGCAGGCCCTCGAGGGCGCCCGACTCGAGCTTGTTCTTGAGTGTCGCAAGGTCGGTCACGCCACCCTGCTCCCACAGCAGCTTCACGGTCTTGGGGCCAAGCCCTGGCACGCGCAGGACGGCCATGAGCCCCTCGGGCAGCTTGGCCAGCAATTCCGCGTGCTCGTGCATGGAGCCCGTGGTGGCGAACTCCACGATCTTGCGGGCGCTGCTGGCGCCGATGCCCGGGATTGCCTCGAGCGTCTTCACATCGGTGCGGGCGAGCGCGGCCAGGTCCTCGGCCGCGTCCTCGGCGGTGCGCGCCACCTTGCGCAGCGCGTTCACGCGGAAGGCGTTCTCGCCCAGCAGCTCCAGGGCGTCGGCCATCTCGCCGAAAAGGCGCGCGATGTCAGCGTTGGCGCTCACGGGCGGCAAGTCTCCCAAAAAGGCGAGCCGCCGAGGGACTCTCGGCGGCGTCGATCGAAGCGCGGCTGGCGGGACTCGAACCTGCAACCCCAAGCTTCGTAGGCTTGTGCTCTATCCAATTGAGCTACAGCCGCGGGGGTCGGAAAGTGTAGCGAAAGCCGGGGTCAGCGGGAAGCGGCCTGAAGCGCGTCCGGCTGCGCGGCCGCGCCGGTCTTCTGGGGCACGCCCGCGGCCTTCTCGACCTGCGAAACCAGACGGTTCATGAAGAGTGGCAGCACCAGCACGCCCACGCCGAACACGACGGCGGCAAGGCGCGGTCCAGCGCTGGGGGTCTTCACCACGCCCTCGGCGGCGGCGCCACTGGGCGCGAGGATCGGGACGCCGGCAAGGCGGAGGTAATACCACACGCTGACCACGCTGTTGACGGCCGCGATGACCACCAGCGGGGTGTGCCCCGACTTCACCACGGCGATGAACAGGACCAGCTTGGCCCAGAAGCCAAGGAAGGGCGGCATGCCCATCAGCGAGGCGCTGCCAACGGCGAGCCACGTGGCCGCGCCTGGATGGCGACGCGCGAGGCCGGCGAGGTCCTCGACCTTCTCGACCTCCTGGCCGTTGCGCTCGATGCCCGAGAGCGCGCCGAAGATCGCGTTGTTGGTCACGCCGTAGGCAAGCAGGTAGAAGAGCAGCGCGGGCAGGCCGAGTTCCGGACCGGCCACGATCGCCATGAGCATGTAACCCGAGTGGGCGATGCTGCTGTAGGCCAGCATGCGCTTGGCGCTGCGCTGCAGCAGGGCACCCACGTTGCCAAGCGTCATGGTGAGCACGGTGACCATCCAGAGCGTGGCCTGCAGGGCAGGCGGCAGGCCGTTGCCGGCGTTCGCCAGGCCACCCCAGCCAGCGGCGTCAACCACCAGCAGCAGCGCGCTGAACCCCGCCATCTTCGGCAGGAACGACAGGAGGCCGGTGACTGGAGCCGCCGCACCCTCGTAGACGTCGGGCGCGTAGAAGTGCATCGGCGCGGCAGCCAGCTTGAAGCAAAGCGCGATGGTCACGAGCAGGAGTCCGATGGTGCCGATCGCGTCGATGCCGCCCATCGCCGACTGCTGCGCGAAGGCCGCACGGATCTCGGTGAGTTGCAGCGAACCGGTGCTGCCGTAGATGAGCGCGAAGCCGTACACCAGGATCGCGGTGCTGAGCGCGCCCAGGAAGAAGTACTTCACGGACGCTTCCTGCGCGCGGCGCGTGCCGCGGCTCATCGCCACCATGATGTAGGTCGGCAGGCTGGTGAGTTCGAGCGCCAGGAAGAGCCAGATCAGGTCGGGGCTGCCGGGGATCAGCAGGGCGCCGCAGATCGACAGCAGCATGAACGCGAAGAACTCGCCGCGCACCACGCGGATCGGATCGAAGGCGGCCGCGCCGCGCGCCACCGCTTCCTCGTAGCGACGGTCCACAAGGCCTGCGGCCAGCGCGGCGCCACCCACGCCCATCAGCAGGATGAGTCCGCGCGCGAACGGGCCCACGCCAGGCAGCAGCAGGCCGGCCGTGGTGGATCCGCCCCAGCCCTTCGTGAGGGCCACCAGGGCTGCAACAAGCGTGAGGACCGACAGGAACGGCGTGGCGGCGCGGACGGAGCGCTTCGGGCTGAGCCCGGTCACGCTGACCACCACGCTGCCGCCGAAGACGATCATTTCGGGCACGAGCGCGCCGATGCGCTCGGCGACGGACACGGCAGCGCTCATCGCGAGACCTCCTCAGTCTGCAGCGCGACCTTCGCGGGCGCGGTCTTGCCGTGCGCCGCGTTCCACGCGTTCACCTTCTCGGGGAACGCCACCAGCGCGTTGGCCGCCGAGGGCTCGGTGACATCCAGCATGATCTTCGGATAGACGCCGATGCCGATGCAGGCGGCGGCGATCGGCACCAGGATCGCGATCTCGCGGAAGGAGAGATCGCGCGGCAGGCCTCCGTGACCCTTGTCGCCATGCGCATGCTCGTGCGGGTCATCGTGCGCGCCGGGAACCTTCAGCGGCCCCCAGACGATCTTGCCCAGCAGCAGGAGCAGGTACATCGCGCCGAGGATCAGGCCCACGCCCGCCACGACCGCGAACCACGGGCCCATCACGCCGGGGTAGCCGGCGGGCTGGTCATGCTCGGCCACGAACGTTCCCATGAGGCAGAGGAACTCGCCCACGAAACCGTTCAGGCCGGGCAGGCCCACGCTCGCCAGCGTGAAGATGACCATGAAGGTCGACCAGATCGGCATGTGCCGGGCCAGCCCGCTCATGGCGTCCATTTCCTTGGTGTGGAAGCGTTCGTACATCATGCCGATGCACAGGAAGAGCGCGCCGGTCGACAGTCCGTGACACACCATGTACATCACCGAGCCCTGCATGCCGATCGGGTTGAAGGCGAAGAGACCCATCACCACGAAGCCCATGTGGCTGACCGAGGAATAGGCGATGAGCTTCTTCGCGTCGGTCTGCACCCAGCAGATCATGGCCGTGGCAAGGATCGCCAGCACGCCCAGCACGCCGAAGAAGGTCGCGGTCTCGACCGCGCCGGCGGGGGCCATCGGAAGCGCCAGGCGATACACGCCGTAGGTGCCGAGCTTCAGCAGCACGGCCGCCAGGATCACGCTGCCGCCGGTGGGCGCCTGATCATGCGCCAGGGGCAGCCAGGTGTGCACGGGGAACACCGGTGTCTTGATCGCGAACCCCGCCATGAGGCCCAGGAAGACCCAGAACTGCTCGCGATTGCTCAGCGACTCGCTGCCGAACCGGGTGAGCGTCGCGATGCTGAAGTCCCACGCGCCGTTGGCATCGGCCGCGCGCGCTGCGACGTAGATCGCGGCGGCGAGCGTGAAGATGCTTCCCATGAAGGTGAAGATGAAGAACTTGATCGCCGCGGCGCGGCGCTGCTGGCCGCCCCAGATCGAGATCAGGAAGTACATCGGCACCAGCGTGAACTCGTAGCCCACGTAGAAGAGGATCAGGTCACGGCTCAGGAACGCCAGCATCAGCGCCGCCTCGAGGAGCATGAACCATCCGTAGTACTCGCGCTCGCGCTCGGTGACCGCCGTGAAGCTGCCCGCCAGCGTGAGGGGCATCATGAAGGTGGTCAGCAGCAGGAGCAGCATGTTCACGCTGTCGCCGCCGAGAAGCAGGCTCACCCCGAAGGCCTTCAGCGCGCCGCCCTCGTTGGTGTTGGGCCAGTAGTTGCCGGTGCGCCACTCGGGGAACTGCACCGCCACGACCACGCTGAGGGCGAACACGGCCAGGGACGCCACGAAGGCCGTCCACTTCGCCCACCGGGCGGGTCCGAAGGCGGCCGCAGCCGCGCCGATCACCGGAAGCACGATCAACCCGAGCGGATTCACGCGGCACCTCCCGTTGCGCCAAGCCACTTCCACGCGACCCACGCCAGCACCAGCACGAGTCCGCCAGCCATCGTTCCCGCGTAGCCCTGCAGCGCGCCGTTGTAGAGCGGCTGGAAGAGCCGTCCCATCGCGACGGGGATGCGGCCGAGGCCGTTCACCAGAAGGCCGTCGATGAAGTGTCGATCGAAGAAGTGCAGCAGGTGGCTGGTGACCCACGCGGGCAGGCGGAACAGCGCGTGGTAGAGCTCATCGACGTACCACTTGTTCTCCATCGAGGTCGGCAGCCAGCGCGTCAGCCCATTGGAGAGCAGCGCGGTGCGCAGGCGATCCGCCATGCGGCGGTCGAGCAGGTGGATCCAGAAGGCGATCGCGATGCCGCCGAGGCAGGCTGCCGTGCCGAACACGGTGACCAGCTTGTGCGGATCCATGCCGAAGGCCACCGGCTCGTTGACGTGATCCACACCCGCCGCCCGCACGGCGCTCGAGTTGTAGACCATCTCCTGCACCCAGTTGTGCTCGCCGCGCAGCGCCTGAATGCCGGGCACGCCGGCCAGGATCGCGCCCGCGCAGATCAGCAGCAGCACGGCGTTGATCGCGAGGCGCGGTGCATGCGGGTGGAAGGCACCGCCGTGGGCGCCATGTCCAAGTCCATGTCCACGCGCGTCGTGGCCGGTCGCGGCGTGGCCATGCGCATCGTGCCCGTTCGCGTGATCGTCGTGGCCGTGATCCTCATCGCCCGGCGCGTATGCCACGGGGCCGGCGCACACGCGGAACCACACGCGGAAGGTGTAGTAGGCCGTCAGCGCCGCGGTGGCAAGGCCGATCCATCCGAGCACCTGGAAGCGGGGGCTGCTCATCGCCTGAACCAGGATCAGGTCCTTCGAGAAGAATCCGGCGCTGTAGGGGAACGCAGCCAGCCAGAGGCATCCGATGAACATCGTCCAGCTGACGATCCGGAAGCCGGGCACGCGGCGCAGGCCGGAGAGGTGGCGCAGGTCGAGCTGTCCGGCGAAACCATGCATCACCGCGCCTGCCGTCAGGAACAGCAGGGCCTTGAAGAACGCGTGCGTGAACACGTGGTACGCCGCGCCGAACGCCGTGCCCACACCCAGACCCATGAACATGTAGCCAAGCTGGCTGACGGTGCTGTAGGCGAAGACGCGCTTGATGTCGTACTGCGCCATGCCGATCGTGGCGGCCAGCAGCGCCGTGAGCGCGCCGATCCATCCGACTGTGGCCATCGCGTCGGGGTGCAGCGAGAAGAGCGGCTGCATGCGCGCGATCAGGTACACGCCCGCCGTGACCATGGTGGCCGCGTGGATGAGCGCGCTGACGGGCGTCGGGCCTTCCATGGCATCCGGCAGCCAGGTGAAGAGCGGCAGCTGCGCGCTCTTGCCGAAGGCGCCGAGCATCAGGCAGAACGGGATCAGCGATCGGTCCCAACCGCCCACGCCGCGCGCCGCGTCGTCGAAGGCCTGGAACAGCGCGCCGAACTCCACGGTGCCGTAGTTCACCCAGATCAGCCAGATGCCGACCGCCAGGCCCAGGTCGCCCACGCGGTTCATGATGAAGGCCTTCTTGGCTGCGGCCACGGCCGACGGCTTCCGGTAGTAGAAGCCGATCAGCAGGTAGCTCGCCAGGCCCACGCCTTCCCAGCCGAAGTAGAGCAGCACCAGGTTGTCGGCCATCACCAGCGCGCTCATGGCCAGCAGGAACACGCTCACGCCGAAGAAGAAGCGTGCGTAGCCGGGCCCGCGCTCGGCCTCCATGTATTCGCTTGCGTAGAGCGCGATCAGCGTGCCCAGGCCCGTGACGAAGAGCATCCACAGCAGCGTGAGGCTGTCGATGTACAGGCTCACGTCGGCCTGGAAACTCTTCCACGGGCCGCCGCCCCAGCCGAAGTTCATCCAGTCCCACAGGTGCACCGTGACGGGGGCGGCGCCGGGGCCGCGGGCCAGGTAGAGCTTCAGCACCAGGGCGAAGGCCGTGCCGAGCGCCAGCACCGTGCAGATCGCGGGGAGCTTGTTCTTGACCCGCAACGCCGCGCAGATCGCGCACAGCACCGCACTGATCGCGGGCAGCGCCAGCACCCAGCCCATCCACGCGATCGAGGGATCGGCGGTCGCGGCCACGATCGGCGCGTCGGCCAGCGAGGGGTGCGCCGCATCGCCGCCGCCTCCGAGCGCGAGCGTGAGGGAGTGTGCAAGCATGGACGGGGCGAACATCATTCGTGGAGTTCCTGCCAGGCTTCGGCGCTCAGGGTCTCCCGGCGGCGATAGAGCAGGACCACCAGGCCCAGCGCGAGCGCGGCCTCGGCCGCGGCCACCGTGAGGATGAAGATCACGAAGGTCTGGCCGCCGGTGTCCTCGCGCATGCGACCGAACGCGATGAACGCGATGCTGGCCGCCTGCAGCATGAGCTCCGTGCACAGGAACATCAGGATCATGTTGCGGCGCACCAGGAAGCCGATCAGGCCGATGGTGAACAGCGCGGCGCTGAGCACCAGCGCCACCGTGACGCCCTGCGTGAGACCGGCTTGCGCGAGCAGCGGCATCATGCGCCACCTCGCTCGTGCTCTGGCACGTCAAGGACCATGCCGCCCATGCCCGCGGCCTTGCGGCGCTCGTCCTCGCCCAGTTCGATCTGGCGGCGCGCCAGCACGACGGCACCGAACATCGCCATCAGGAGCACCACGCCCGCCAGTTCGAGGCTTGCGGGGTACTTCGCGACAAGGTCCAGGCCAACCATCTGCACATTGCTCACGGCGTCGGATGGATTCGAGCCCTCCGGCAGGGCGGCCGTCAGGCGCGGCATCGACTTGGCTGCCTCGGCCTTTCGCGCCGCGAGGCGCGCAGTGGCGGCCGCGGCGTTCTCGCGGGCCAGTTCGGGACCGCGCTCGATCGCGGAGCCGAGCGAGGCCAGGAGGAAGAACCCAAGCAGCACCGCCACGAACGGCTCGCGCGGCACGCGGTCGTAGTCCTCGGCGCCGATGTGGCCGATCTCGTCCTCGGGGCTCTGATGCGCCAGCATCAGCACGAACAGGTACGTGATCAGGATCGCGCCGGCGTAGACGATGATCAGCGCGAAAGCCAGGAATTCCGCGTCCAGAACGAGGAAGGTGGCCGCGGCCGCAAGCACCGTGAGGATGAAGTAGATGGCGGCGAACACCGGTCGCGGGTGGGTCACCACACGTACCGCGCCGATCACGCCCACGGCCGCAAAGGCCATCATGAACGGGGTGGAGATCGCGCCATCGGCGGGACCCGCAAGTTTCAGCCCCTCCGCCAGCAGAAGTCCGAAGCCCGCAAGGCCGATCACGGCGCCTGCGCGACGAATTGCGGCGCGTCCGGGCCGCAGCACCAGGAGCAATCCGGCTGCTCCGATGGCGGCCGCGATGTACCAGGGCATCAGCGGTGCGTTCATGAAGGTCTGGGTGGGGCTCATGCGAGGGCCGAGGAGCGGGGAAGGTATGCGCCTCATCTCCGGTCCGCAAGGTGATGCGTTCCGCGAACGCGCCGCCACTACCGGTGGAGGTGCCGGACGCTTGTGGGGCCATCGGTGGGTACGCTTCCACCCATGCCCGTGGCTTGGTGGCACGCACTCCCGAACGCGATCACGTCGGTCCGATTCGTGCTGGCGGTGGGCTGCCTGTTCGCGCTGGCGCGAGCCGGCGCGTTGGAAGGTCCGGAGCGGGCGACGTTTGGAGCGTGGGGCATCAACGTCTTCATCGTGGCAGCCCTGACGGACATCCTGGATGGCTATCTGGCGCGGCGCTGGAACGCGATCACGCCCTTTGGTCGCGTGATGGATCCGTTCGTCGACAAGGTGCTGGTGCTGGGGGCCTTCGTGTTCCTTGCGTCGCCAGGTCTGGCCGGCAGCGAGGGGCCCGGCAGCGGCGTGGCGGCATGGATGGTGGTGGTGATCCTGGCGCGCGAACTGCTCGTGACCAGCCTGCGCGGCGTGCTCGAGGGCATGGGGAAGCCCTTTCCCGCGGACCGATTCGGAAAGGCGAAGATGCTGCTTCAGTGCGTGGCCGTGCCCTACGCGATCAATGAGGCCACGAACGGCTGGTACGAGCCGACCGCCAACGGACACGCCATCGCGACATGGTGGCTGTGGGCCGCGGTGATCGCCACGGCATTGAGCGGACTTCCATCGCTGTTGCGTGCCACCACGCTGCTGAAGGCGCGGGGCGAGCGGTGAAGCCGCGCGTTTCTTCGAGGGTGCTGCGCAGCGCGATCGGCTTCGGTCCGTGGTTCAGCGTGACGGCGGGGGGGCTCGGCCACATGTGGCCGGCCAGCGGCACCTGGGGAAGTCTGCCCCCGGCCCTGCTGATGGCAGGGATGGCTTGGACGCCGGCGCCCGGTTGGGTGCACTTGCTGGTGCAGCTTGCGCTTGCGGTGCTTGCGTCGATCGCGTGCGTGCGCGTGGGGGATCGCGTGGAGCAGGTCGTGGGCCGCAAGGATCCCGGTGTTGTCGTGATCGACGAGGTCGCCGGCATGGCACTCACGCTGGCGCTTGCGGTGCTGGGGGTCGCGATTTCCAGCGGCGGCTTGCAGCGACTGGCCGAGCCGATGCCCGCGACGCTGGCTCTCGCCGTGGCGGCAGGTGGATTCTTCTGGTTCCGCGTGATGGATGTCATCAAGCCGCCGCCGGCGCGTGGTCTGCAGCGCGTGCCGGGCGGGCTCGGGGTGCTGATCGACGATCTGGTGGTGGCGCCCTACGCGGCGATTGCGCTGCTGCTTTCGCTCGAGATCTTCGTGCGATGGCTGCAGCCCGTGGGCCGTTGACGGGCTTCAGTCCAGCGTGCCGCGGGACGCGTCGGACTGGTCGCGCTCTTCCTTGGGCGGACGCGTGCGCAGCATGGCAGCGAAGGCGAAGCCGCCGAAGGCTGCGGTGATGAACATCGGAACGTATTGAGACACGGGCCGCGACTGCCCCCAGAGCGACCAGCCGTGCCAGAGCAGGGCCAGTGGCGTGATCAACGCCACCAGCAGTCCGGCGTGGATGCCGATCATGCCGATCATGCGGTCTCGGCGGATGAACAGGGCCATCACGCAGGTTGCGGCCAAGGCGACCGCAAGGCTGAGCGGAAGCATGGTGTTCGCCAGCCAGCTCCCAACGCTGGCACTCGCCGGAAATTCGATGCCGGCAAGCGAGAGCAGCACGACGGCATAGAGGAGGCCGATCGCCGAGAAACGGATGAGTCGCCAGTCGAGTTTCATGGGTTCAGGCTACAGCGGGCGCGCGTTCATCACAGCGGGCGCGCGCTCATCACAGCGGGCGCTCGCTTCGCATGTCCACCTTCGCCTCGAGCACCGTTCGAAGGTTGCAGAGGTACCAGCGCCAGCTCTCGGCGTCGTTGGCGGCGCTGATGAGCGCGTCGGCGTCCTCGGGGAAGGGCCCATGGCGCTGGATCACGCGCGATCCGGCCTCGACATCGGGGGTGACGGTCCACTCGAGGGCGACGATCTCGTCGGTCACGCCCAGTGGCCAGCCCCAGGTCACGCGTCCTTCGGCGTCGAAATCCAGGATCGGAACCTCGAAGGCGCGGCGAAACTTCGCGTCGAAGGCAAGCTTCATGCTGCCGCCCTTGCGAAGGTCGACCTCGGCCGCGAGGGTGAACCATCGCGTCAGGCCGGCATCGGTGGTCAGACACGCGAAGACCTCCTCGTGGCTGGCCGCGATGGTCTCCTTCAGCGTGACCCAGATGCCGTCCTCCTCGCGCTTGACCATGTGGAGAGACTAGGCGAGGCGTGCGGGATCGGTCTCGTGCGCGAGCAGCTCGTCGAGCGACTCGCGACGTCGGGCCAGTGTGGCGCGGTCGCCGTCGACCAGCACCTCGGCGGGCAGCGGCTGCGCGTTGTAGCGGCTCGCCATGCTCATGCCGTAGGCGCCCGCGGTGAAGGCGGCGAGCAGGTCGCCCTCGCGCATGGGTGGCAGGGCACGGTCGAGGGCGAGGTAGTCCCCGGTCTCGCAGAGCGGACCGACCACATCGCAGGGGGCAAGTCCGGACAGTCCGGGCTCGATCGCGCGACGCGCCGGCACCAGACCGTCGCGCGGCTCGACCGGCCAGATGAAATGGAAGGCGTCGTAGTGGCTGGGTCGCAGCAGCGCGTTCATGCCCGCGTCGCAGATCACGAACGTCTTGCCCGCCTCGTGCTTCACGCGCACCACACGCAGCAGCAGCACGCCCGCGTTGGCGGCGATGAAGCGGCCGGGTTCGAGCAGGAAGCGCGCGCCCTGGTCGCGCAGCGGCAGCACGCGCGGCACGATCGCGTCGGCATAGGCCTGCGGCGCCGGGGACTGCCCGGTCTCGTAGTCGGCCCCGAATCCGCCTCCAAGATCCAGCACGCGGATCGGGTGCCCGCGACGGCGCAGTCGCTCGATCAACGCGAGCGCCACGTCGATGGCGGCCGCGTACCGGCTCGTGTCGAGCACGGGCGAGCCGATGTGCAGGTGGAGCCCCTCGAGCCGCGCGAAGCTGTGGTCGCGCAGGCGCTCGAAGAGCGCCTCGGCACGCTCGATCCCCACGCCGAACTTGGTGGCTCTGGTACCGGTGGTGGTGTGGCGGTGCGTGCCGGCGTCGACATCGGGATTCACGCGCAGCGCCAGGCTCGCAGGTCGTCGCAGGTCGGCGGCCACGCGCGCGACGAGCTCCAGTTCCTCCGCGCTCTCCACGTTCAGGCAGCCCACGCCTGCCTGGATCGCCTCCTCGAGCGACTCGCGGGTCTTGCCCACGCCCGCGTAGGCGATGCGCGCAGGCTCCACACCGGCCGCGAGCGCACGCTTCAGTTCGCCTCGGCTCACCACATCCATCCCGCAGCCCTCGGCTGCGACCACGCGCAGCACCGACAGGTTCGGACAGCTCTTCACGCTGAAGCAGGGCAGCGGGTCAAGCGGGGCGAATGCGGCGCGCAGCTTGCGCACATGGTCGCGGAGCGTGGCCGCGCTGTAGACGAACGTTGGCGTGCCGGCACGCTCGGCGATCGTCGACATCGGCACGCGCTCGGCGTGCAGGTGGCCGTCGATGAAGGCGAAGCCGTCCATTCGGGCAGTGTGGCAGATCCGCGCGGTCGTGTCAGGCCGCTGCGGGTGGGGGTGTCGTGGGCGCGGGCGTGCGCGCGCCGCCCCTGGTCAGGGCCTGCACGGTCACCCCGACCGTCGTGAGCACGAGCGTGGAGAGTGCCCACGCGCCCGGCGATGGTCCCGTGTCGCCAAGTGCGTGGCCAAGACCCCACGCGATGAAGATGCTTCCCAGCAGGCTGGTCGCGGCGATCTCGGCCGCGCGTGGAATGAACAGGCCGAGCAGGAAGCCCACGAGCCAGCTGGTGCTTGTGGTGGCGATCACCAGCGTGCGCTCGGGGGACTCCAGCGACTTCCACAGCTGCTCAAGGCTGCCGCGCACGGCTTCGGCCGCGCTCGCGGTGTCCTCGTTGGCGGCGAGTTCGCGCGTGACCGTGTCCGCGAGTTCCTGCGTGCGCGCCTGCATGGCGACAGTCGCTCGACGGCTCTCCTCGGCAAGCACGCCGCGATCCACGAGGGCCGTCGCGAGGATCGCTCCCAGCATCGCGGCGGCGACCGACACGCCCACGGCGAGCATGAGGCGATAGGCGAGACGCGCGATCACGAGTCCCGCCAGCGCGCCCGAGATCGCGCCGAGCACGGGAGGGAACCACGCCAGCCCAAGCAGGTTCGCCAGCCCTGCACCGGCCGGCACGCCGCCCGCGAATCCCATCAGCATCACGGCCTGGCGGGCGAAGCGCGCGCCGAACGCCCACAGCGCCCCGCCGAAGGCGACGGCAAGCGCGGGTCCGATCCAGCTGGCTGTCAGCACGGGTGACTCCACGCGTCCTCCATCGGTTCGGGGCTATCTTCGGCGTTGAAACATGCGCTCCGAACCTGCGAATCGCCAGCGGAACCGCCTTGCGGGCGAGGGAAGCGCCTATCTGCGCCAGCACGGCGGCAATCCCGTGGACTGGTGGCCGTGGGGGCAGGATGCGATCGACGAGGCGCGCCGTCGCGACGTGCCGTTGCTGGTGAGCGTGGGCTACAGCACGTGTCACTGGTGCCACGTGATGGAGCACGAGAGCTTCTCGAACCCCGCGATCGCGGCGGTGATGGACCGCCACTGCGTGTGCGTGAAGGTCGATCGCGAGGCACGGCCCGACCTGGACTCGGTGTGGATGACCGCGTGCCAGGTGTTCACCGCGGTCACCGAAGGCTGCCCCAGCGGCGGGTGGCCGCTGCATGTCTTCCTGACGCCGGACACGCTCGAGCCATTCTTCGCAGGCACGTATTTCCCGCCCGAGCCCGGGTTCGGCCGCATGGCGTTTCCGGATCTGGTGCAGCGCCTCGCGCTGGCGTGGAAGGAGCGGCGTGACGAGGTGCGCGCGCAGGGCGCCGAGATCGCGCGACTGGTGCGCGCGGAGATGGCGCTGTCGGAAGATCGTCGCCCGCTCGATGAAGCGCTGGAGGATTCCGCCGCGCGGGCCCTGGTCGGGTTCCATGACCGCGTGCATGGCGGTTTCGGGGGCGCGCCGAAGTTTCCGCAGCCCGCGCTGCTGCGATTCCTGCAATCACGCGCGGCGGACGCCGCGGCCGCCGAGGTGGTCCATCGCTCGCTCGAGCGCATGGCGATGGGCGGCGTGCGCGATCAGCTGGACGGAGGCTTCCACCGATACGCGGTCGACGCGTCATGGACCGTGCCGCACTTCGAGAAGATGCTGTACGACCAGGGACAGCTGCTCACCGTGTACGCGCGCGCGGCGGAGCGCGATCCGTTCCTTGCGCGCGTGACGGGCGAGCTTGCGGACTTCGTTCTGGGCGTGATGCGGGAGCCGCATGGCGGTCTCGTGGCGGCACTCGACGCCGACGCGGACGGCCGCGAAGGGTCGGCGCATGTGTGGTATCCCGAGGAGGTCGAGACCGCGCTCGTGCAGGGGGGATGTCCGGAGCATCTCGCGATGGTCGTGCAGGCGTTCGGGCTCGAGCGATCCGCGAACTTCCGGGATCCGCATCATCCGCAGGAGCGCCCGAGCTGGGTGCTCGCGCTGCAGGATCGGCCCGAGACCCTCGCCGCGCGTGCGGGATGCTTCGAGGGGCCGTGGTGGGAGGCCTTCAACCGGGCACGCGCGGCGATGCTGGCTGCGCGGGCGGTGCGTCCGCAGCCGTTCCGCGACGATGCCGTGATCGCGGCCTGGAACGGGCTCGCGATCGAGGGGCTTGCGGAGGCCGCGATCGCGCTGAAGCGCCGGGACCTGCTCGAGGCTGGCGAGCGCGCCGCCGCGTTCGTGCTGGGATCGCTTCGGACGGCGGATGGCGCGCTTGGTCGCTCGTGGCGCGCAGGGACGGTTTCGGGCGCGGCCTATCTCGAGGATCACGCGTGCATGGCGCTTGGCCTGCTTGCGCTGCATCGCGCGGGTGGCGAGGGGCGATGGCTTCGCGAGGCCGAGACGCTGCTGGAGGCGGCGGTGTCGCGCTTCTGGAGCGACGAGCACGGCTTCGTGGAGGCGCCGGCCGATGCGCTGGGCCGGATCGCGCCGGTGGGCGGCGTGGATGATGGCGCGATGCCGAGTGGCGCAGGTGCCGCGTGCGAGGCGCTGGCGATGTGCGCGGTCTCGAGTGGTGCCGCGCGTTGGGCCGACCTCGCGATGCGAGCGCTGGAACGCGCCAGCGGCACGGTCGCCGCGCGTCCGACGGGCTCGCCGCACAGCCTGCTGGCGGCGCGCGCGCTTCGAGGCATGGTGCCCCCGCGCGTTCCGGGTGCGATCGATGCGGGCCCCGTGAACGTCGAGCTCGTGGCGCTCGACGGCATGGGCGAGCGCTTCGAGCTGCGGCTGCGGATCGCGACGGGTCATCACGTGAATGCGCACGATCCGGGTGCGCCGGGTCTTGCAGGATTGGACGCCGCCCCGCGCGACGATGGCGTGCGCATCGAGGCGGCCTGGCCGGCGGGATTGATGCACGCCTCGGGAGCACGGGTCCATGAGGGCCTTGTCACGGTGCCCATCCGCGTGCTCTCGCCACGACCCACGCCACGGCCGCTGCGGCTGTCGGTGCGCTGGCAATGCTGCACCGAGCGTGCATGTCTTACTCCGCAGACGCAGCCGATCGAGGCCTGATCGAGCGCATCGCGTCGGCGTTCGGGATACGCTTTCCGCCCCATGTCACGCATCGCCCTCATCAGCACCGGCGGCACCATCGAGAAGACCTACGAGGAGCTTGGTGGCACGCTCTCCAACCGCGTGAGCGTGCTCGACGTGATGCTCGCCCAGCTCGAGCTGCGTGGCATCGAGGGCATCACGCGAATCGCGCTGATGAACAAGGACAGCCTCGAGATGACGCCGGAGGATCACGCACGCATCGCGGAGGAGGCGCTGAAGCGGAGCGCGGACCATTCGGGCGTGATCGTGGTGCACGGAACCGACCGGCTTGCGCACAGCGGCGAAGCGACGCTGGGTCGGCTGAAGCAGGCTGGCGGACCTCGCGTGCCGGTGGTGTTCACCGGCGCCATGCGTCCCTTCGAGTTGCGCCGCACCGACGCGACGCAGAACCTCATCGAGGCGCTGCTGGCGGTCCAGATCCTGCCGCCAGGCGTGTACGTGAGCATGCACAATCGCGTGCTCGCGTTCCCGGGCGTGCGCAAGGACCCGGCGACGCTGACCTTCGTGAAGGATTGACGGCGAGGCTCCCGGACCGGTGCGCCCAGGGCGCCATCAGTGTCCGCCGGTCGGCGCGGCCAGTGTCTCCGTGTGCATCATCCGGCGGAGCTTCGGTGCCACCACGAACAGCGCCAGCGCCGAGATGGCCGCGGCGATCGTGATGAAGCCGAAGACCTCGCGGTAGGCGGGCAGGCCCGCCAGCGGCGTGATGGTGGCGGCGCCTTCGTCCGACGCGGATGTCATCTTCGCGATGGCGGCCGCCAGGAGATGGCTGAAACTGGTCGCCAGGAACCACGCGCCCATGATCGTGCTGACCATGCGCGCCGGCGAGAGCCGGGTGACCAGCGACAGTCCGACGGGTGACAGGCACAGTTCGCCGGTCGTCTGGAGCAGGTAGCTCAGCACCAGCCAGCCCACCGCGACCATGCCGTGACTGTCGGCGTTGACGGCACCCATCCAGAGCGCGCCGAAGCCCGCCGAGACCTGCAGGATGCCCAGCGCGAACTTCACGGGGGCGCTGGGGTCGCGTCCGCGGGCGCCGAGCCATCCCCACAGCAGCGAGAAGGGAAGTCCGAAGAGCAGGATGAAGGTGGGGTTCGCGGCCTGGAAGACGCTCGCCTTGATCTCGCTGCCCTGCACGGCAAGGCCCGCCTTCGCATGCGCCTCGGTCGCGGTGAAGGTCACGAATCCCTCGTCGGCGCTCGCGCCCGGGATCACGGCGGCGGCGGTGCGGGTGCGCTCGGCCTTCTCGATGTCGTCGAGCGTCCAGGTCTTTCCGGACACCTCATGGCCCAGGAACTCCTGCGTGACGGGCACCTTCTCGTAGGTCCTGCCGGCCTCGACGGGGACCGCACCCACCACGCGGCTGATGTTGCGATCCGTGAAGTTGTTCACGCTGCTGCCGGCCTGCTCGAAGAAGGCCCAGAAGAGCATGCTGAAGAAGCAGAGCACCACCACCACGATCAGGCGGTCGCGTTCCACGCGTTCGGCCTTGAGCGCACCCCAGAGGATCGATCCGAAGGCGAGGAGTCCGACCGCGTTCAGCAGCCACGCGGCCATGCCGGTCCGGCTGGTCAGCATGGCGAACAGTGGCAGCGCCACGAGCGTGCCGATCACCGTGAGGAGCAAGGGTCGGCGACTTCCCGTCACCGGTGCGCGTCCGACCTCCCAGGGCACGCCGCCTTCGCCCAGTCGCACGAAGCTCACCGCGCCCGCTGCCAGAAGCGCCAGGGCGATGGGAGCGTTGAGCCAGAGCTGGGTCACGTTGTTGCGCGCGGACCACGTCATCGTCGCCAGCAGCCCGATCACGGCCACCAGGATCAGGCTTCGCGCCATGCCGGCCGGCGCCACGAAGGTGGCCAGGCCCGTGAGCATGCCGATCGTCGCCAGTCCGAAGCCGTAGTGGAAGCCGTAGGTCTCGCCGATGTAGCCGCAGACCAGTGGCGCAAGCGCGGCGCCGAGGTTGATGCCCATGTAGAAGAGCGTGAAGCCCGCGTCGCGCTTGCCGCTGGTCTGGCTGTAGAGCGCGCCGACCATCGTGCTGATGTTGGGCTTGAAGAAGCCGTTGCCGCAGATCAGCAGGCCCAGCGCGCCGAAGAAGGCCCACTCCTGCTCGATCGTGAGCAGCAGGTGGCCGGCGGCCATCAGCAGGCCGCCCCAGATCACGCTGATGCGTGCGCCAAGGAATCGGTCGCTGATCATGCCGCCGATGTAGGGGGTCGCGTAGACCAGGGCGCCGTAGGCGCCGTAGATCGCGTAGGCGCGGCTGTCGTCGGCCTTCATGAAGCCCTTGACCATGTAGAACACGAGCAGGGCGCGCATGCCGTAGAAGGAGAAGCGCTCCCACATCTCCGCGAAGAACAGCAGGAAGAGGCCCGATGGCTGTCGCTCGGAAGTCGAGGATGCGTGCGCGATGCTGGTCATGCGGCGGACGATAGCGGAACAGCCTGTTTCGTGGACAATGCCCCCGTGGAAGTCGATCGCCTGATCCCGCTGCGCCGACCGCCGCGGCTGCTCGTGGAACCTGGACGCTGGGTTCCACCGGACGCCGACCTTGGCGCGATCGACCGCGCGTTCGAGGCGGCAAGGCTGGAGAATCCGCGCCTGCATGACGGCGCGATCTGGCACGTCCTGTCGCACTCCCGCGACGGACATGGAGGCGTCACGCTGCACGTGATCGAGGCCGCCTACAGGTTCCAGGCCGTGGCGCGTCGGGAGCATCCGGATCGTCCCGGACCCGCGCGGCCTCTCGGCGTGAAGTGCGTCGCGCGGGCCTTGGATGGCTGGCTCATGGGCCGCCGCGCGCGAAGCAGCCTGACCTACGGCGGCGCATGGGAGTTTCTCGGTGGGGGATCGCTGGCGGTCGGCGAGGAACCCGGTGCCGCGGCGCGCCGCGAACTGCTCGAGGAGTCCGGCGTGTCGGGCGTGCCCGTGCCGATCGCGTTGCTGTTCGATGCGCGGGTCGGCACGTGGGACATCGTGCACCGCGTGGAAGTTGGCGCGGTGCGCCTCGAGGATCCCCGCTCGTGGGAGCACACCGAGCTGGCTGTCGAGCCCAGGCCGGGCACGCGAAATCCGCGTTCCCATGCGACGGATCTGCTGCTTCCTCTGGTGGTGTGACGCTCAGCGCGCGCTGGCCACGGCGTCGTCGCGTGGCGCCGGCGCATGCACCCATCGCACCGAACCAAGCGCGTTCGTGACGGCCTGGCTCGCCACGCGGCGGATCGCCAGCGCCTTCGCGTCGTCCTGGTTCGCCTCCACCGTGCCCAGCATCTCCGCCGGACTCAGCAGGTCCACGAAGTTCTTGGTGCGCGCGATGAGCGAAAGGTTGCTGCCCGTGAGCAGCAGCCCCATGTCGCCGTCCTCGGCGGTTCCGCGCAGCCACGCGAAGCCGCCGCCGCCGTACACGCCCACTTCGCCCTCGGCGAACACCACCAGCCGGATGGACGCGTTGGTGGTCGTGGGCTCGATGGGGGTCATGCCGGGCTTGGGCTCCCACAGCACCTGGATGTTCACCACCTGGCCGTTCAGCTTGCCGCCCGCCGCGAGTTCCTCGAGCGGGATGTCCGTCGCGTAGTAGCTGACCTGCGCCGCCTCGATCGTGTACCACGCCTCGGCGGGCGCGGTGGTGATCTTCACGGGTTCGTCGGCAAGGCCCGACGTCGTCAGCTCGGTGCTGGTCCAGGGCCACTGGACGTTGTAGCAGCCCGCGCACAGCAGCGTGCACATGCACAGCAGCAGGCGAGTCATGCTGCAACCCCCACGCCGGAACTCAGCCGAGGGCCGCGCGCGCCAAGGGCGGTGAAGCAGTCGCGTTCGACCAGCGCCCGCAGATCGCTCGTCGGAATGCGCGGCCCCTGCATGGGCGCGTACGCATTCACGCGCAGCAGCGTCTCGGCTGCCGCCGCCGGTTCGGCGAACGGGAACGCGCTGCCCAGAAGCACGCGATCGAGCACGCCAAGTGCCCAGGCGTCGCGAAGCGCGCCGTAGAGACGCCACGGCGTGGGCACCAGCGTGCTGGTCTCGGCGAACAGGTTCGGATGCCGACTGAGCATGGCCAGGCACTCGTCGACCCACGGCCATCCGAGTCCGCCGATCAGGATGCGCAGCTTCGGGAAGGCTCGCGCAGGTTCATCCCACGCGAGGGGGCGCGCGAACTCGATCGGACCTGCTCCGACCTTCGTGCCGAGCGGCGCGGAGATCACTGGCAGTCCGCGACGCTGGCACAGATCCCACAGCTCCATCGCGTGCGGGTGCGTGGGATGCACGGCCTGCGCCGCCGGTGCCACGCACACGCCGCGCAGACCAAGCGCGATCGCCTGGTCAAGCTCGTCACGCCAGGTCGCGCTCATCGGGTCGATGCCGGCGAAGCCTCCCAGTCGGATCGGATCGCGGGTGACCGCATCGGCGACCTCGCGCGCGTCGACGTGCAGGCCCATCGCGTCGGCGCGCAGTCCGCACACGATCGCGGCCGTCATGGGACGCACGGCCTCGGCGAGCTGATCGAAGCTTCCGTCCAGGCGCGCCCATGGACCGAGGGCATCCGCCGCGAAGCGGCCCGAGAGCGCGGGGCCGAGCCGCTCGGGGTGAGTCCACGCATAGGTCAGTGCGTCAAAGGGCATCCGCGGTCGCGATCATACGGAAGCGCGCAGGGCCGTCGTGACGGCGCACGTGCCGAAGGTCAGGAAGGTGGTCTGGACTTCGCGAAAGCCCGCCGCGGCCGCGGCAGCCGCGACGCCGGAGGGGGTCAGGAAGGTGTCCACGCTTCGGGGCAGGTAGCGGTAGGCGCCGCTTCGATCGCGAGCGATCAGCGTGGCGGTGAAAGGCATGATCCGCTCCGTGTACAGGCGGTGGGCCCAGCGTGCGGGCCCCCAGGACGGCAGGCCGAACTCCAGCACCGCCAGGACCCCGCCTGGCCGCAGCACGCGGTGGAACTCGCGCATGGCAGCGTTGGTGTCGCCGACATTGCGCAGCCCGAAGGCGATGGAGAGAGCGTCGAACGAGGCGTCGACCTGCTCCAGACGCGTGGCATCGCCGTGGAGGTAGCTCGGGGCGATCGCCAGACGGCGGTCCGCGGCCTTCATGCGCGCGATGTCCAGCATGGCGGGCGTGAAGTCCACGCCCGTGACGGTGGCGCCCCGCGCGGCGAAGGCCTGGCTCAGGTCGCCGGTGCCGCAGGCGACGTCAAGCACGCGCACGTCGTGCAGATCCTTGCGGCCCAGTCGGCGTGTCACCTCGCGGACGGTGCGTCGCCGCCACGCCTGATCCAGCCCGAACGAGTGCAGTCGATTGTTCAGGTCGTAACTGCGCGCGATTGCCGAGAACATCTCGCGGACGCGCCGGGCCTTCTCAGGATCCTGATGAGGATTGGCCGCCAGGCGCTCCGTGCTCCAGGCGGTTTCGGGGGTCTTGGGCGCGGCGGGATCGGCCATGGCGCGATGGTAGGGCCGTCAGGTGTCGCATAACACCAAAGTTGTCTTCCGATAACCGAATGTGCCTGCAGGTTGGAAGGGGTGCCTCGGAAGCGCCGAAACACAGCGCGCCGCGAGGAACGCGGACCAGCAACCAAAGGCCGCCAGCGATGGAGTCGCACCGGCGCCCCAACGAGACACGGAACACCGCCATGAACGCCACCCGCTTCGAAACGATCGTCGAGACCATGCTTCCCTCGCTGCTGTTGGGCGATCGCGCCGCCGTGCGCACGCTCGTGGCCCGCGCGCTGGGCTCGGGCATCTCCGCCGAGGACTTCACCGAGCAGGTCGCATGGCCGATCCACGAGGCGCTTCACAAGCTGAACCGCCACGACCAGATCGAGCGCATCAGCTTCAACTATGCCACGCGTCTGCTGCGTCAGGTGGTGGACCAGATGCAGCTTGCCTATGAGCGCAGCGAGCGCAACGGCAAGAGCGTCGCGCTGTTCTGCGGCAGCGGCGAGAACGAGGATCTTGGAGGCCAGATGGCCGCCGACCTGCTCGAGGCCGCCGGCTTCGCCGTGCAGTTTGCCGGAGGTGGTGTCGCCAGTGACGAGATCCTGGAGGAGACGAGCCGTCGCAAGCCCGACTTCCTGGTGCTCTTCGCCAGCAGCGCCAGCGACGCGCCGGGCATCCGGGCCGTGGTCGACCAGATCCGCGAGATCCGCGCCACGCCCGACATGGAGATCGCGGTCGGCGGGGGCGTGTTCAACCGGGCCGAGGGACTGGCCGAGAGCATCGGCGTCTCCCGCAGCGCGCGGACCCCGCTGGAGCTTGTCCGCACGCTGCAGGCCCCGGCGCCCGCGACGGCTCAAGCCAAGCCCGCCACGGCACGCCCCGCGCGCATGCGTGCAGTGGCCTGAAAACCACACGATCGACGGCTGGATTCGCGAAACCGGCAGGGCCCTCGCGGGTACGATCCCGAGATGGCCCTGCCGAGTCGCGAGGTGGAGCAACGGCTGCTGCGCCGCGCGCGTCGCGGGGACGCGGCCGCCATGGAATCGCTGGTCGAGATCTTCCAGGGTCCGCTGCAGGCGTTTCTGCAGAGGTTGTGCGGCAGTCCGGAGCTGGCCGAGGATCTGGCGCAGGAAACCTTCGTGCGCGTGCTGGGGAACCTGCATCGCTTCGACGACCGGTTCCGCTTCAGCACGTGGCTCTACACGATCGCCCGTCGGCTGTGGATGAACCACATCAACAAGCATCGCCCGGTGCCCGACAGCGAGCATGTCGAGAGCCGCGGCGGGCGTGAGGAGTTGCCCGGGGTGATTGCCGCGCGTCAGGAGCAGCGCACGCGACTTCGCAGGCTGCTGGACCGCGCGCTTGACGTGCTCTCCGGCCCCCAGCGCGAGATGGTGCTTCTGTTCCATCAGCAGGGCTGGGGTGTCGGCGAGATCGCCCGGCAGGCGAACCTGCCCGAGGGCACCGTGAAGAGCCACCTGTTCCGGGCTCGGCGCCGCATGCTGGAGCTGATCCGCCGCGACGCCGCGGACAGCGCGCTGGCTGAGGAGGTGCTGCGATGAGCCGCGACGAGCAGCGTCTGGAACGGCTGATGGCACTGCTGGCCAGCGAGCGCACGCAGTCCCGCGACATGCGCGCCGGCGTGATGGCACGGCTTGCCCGTGGTGGAACCTTCATCCGTCGGGCGCGCTGGATGCGTCGCGTGGCGCTGGCGCTTTCGCTGCTGGCGGGCGTGTGGCTTGGCGTCGACGCGATCCGGGCGCGCGAGTCGCGTGCCGACCTTGGCGAGGTGGGTCGACGCGGCGCCGAGTGGATCGTTCCCGATTCGCAGCCTGGCCGCGTGGTGCCGGTGCGTCACGCCCCCGCGGAGAAGCGCCAGGCACGCGAGGCGATCGCGCCCTGGGGGAAGACCTGATGGGTTTCGCCGCGCTGCTTCTCTCGGTGGTCATGATGGCGGGCGCCGCGCCACCGCTGGCGGCCGCGCGCATGGCGCCGCCGGATGTGCATGCGGTGATCCAGGTGCGCGGTGGTCTGGCCGGAAAGTCCGCGGGCATGCGGACGCTCGGTGCGGGCCTGCGCTCGCTGGTCGAGGCGATCGGAGCGGGGGAGCGATGGGGCGCCGCCGCGAGGCTGGCGGAACTCTCGCCCGAGGCACTGTTGCAGCGTTGCGCGGGTCGTGATGCCTCGCTGGTCGTGCGTGCGGGTGGCGGTGGCAACGGAGGCGGTTGGGTGCTCGCGCTGGAGATGGAGGGGCGCGAAGCGTGCGATCTCCTGAAGTCGGTCGGCGCGCGCATGAGCGGCGGCGGACGCTTCGAGGTGCCGCAGCTGGGCGTGGTGGGGCGGGTGAGCGGCGACTGGTTGCTGATCAGCGACCGAGCCGAGAATCCGCTGCTGCGCGACATGCTGCGCATCGCGAGCGAGGCCGACGCGCCGAATTTCGCGCAGGCCCTGCCGACGGGATGGGATCAGGACGAGGCGAGTGCAGTCACCGTGGCGCTTCGCCACGACCGGATGGCGCAGGGCGTGTCCGTGTGGAGCATCCGTGACGACGGCCCGCGTGTGCGCGTGCAACTGCGTGCATCGCTGCAGGATCGACCATTCGGTGCGCTGCAGGATGAGGTGGCGCCGGTCGTGGATCCCGAGGCGCTTCCGGAGGAGACGATCGCCTGCTGGATGCAGGCGATGCCTGTCCGCCTGGTGCCCAAGGGCTGGTGTGCCGATGGCGCCGAATGCGACGCGGTGGAGGCCGTCGATCGGACGCGCGGTTCGCGGATGGCGGTGATGATCGGCCCGCGAAGCGATGGCGAGGGCGTGTTCGCCGCGGCGGTTGCCGTGGAGTTGCGCGACGCGCAGGCTGGAACCCGCGCGCACGACGCGATGCTGGATCAGGCCGCGGCCGCGCTGGCGCGCCTGGATGGCCGGCCCTTGCCCGGGCGGATCGACCGGACCCGACTTCCGATCGAGGCCGTGCGTCACTGCGACGAGCGTGGCATGGCCGAGTCCACGTTCGGTGCCTTCGAGTGCCTCGGCACATCCGAATTGCACGCCCGCACGGTGCCCACGGCCCACGGTGGATGGCGCGTCTACGCATCGGATGTGGCGTGGCTCGACCGGGTCGTCTCGGTGATCGAGGATCAGCCCGCCCCGAACCCGGTTCAGGAGGCGACGCGCTGGACCCGGTCGGGTTGCGCCGATGGCGGCGCACTGGCCGCGGGTCTGGACCGATGGGCGCGCGAGCGGTCGCGTCATGGCGGCTGCGCGAAGACGCTCGAAGTGCTCGCGGGCGTCGTCCGGAATGCGGGCCGCGTGACATGGCGCATGCAGGAGCCCACGCCCGGCCTGTATCAGGCCGAGATCGACCTGCTTCCGATGGACGCCTCCGCCTTCGATGGATCCGCGATCGCCGAAGCGGGCCCAAGGCCGTGACGACGCTGCAGGGGACCTTCCCGGATCGCGCCAGCGCGCTTCGCGCGGCGTCGAGAAGTCCGTTGGCGCGGGAAGTGCATCGCGCCCTGAACGCGGTGCCTCGCGGGGAGCGCATCATCGTGGCGGCCAGCGGTGGCGCGGATTCCACCGCGCTTGCGGTGCTTGCCGTCGCGGTCGCGCCGCGTGGAGCCTGGGCGGTGCGACTCGCGACCGTCGACCACGGTCTGCGCGAGTCCAGTGCCGGTGATGCCGACGCCGTGGCGTCGCTTGCCCAGTGGCTCGGCGTGCGATGTGATCGACGGCGTGTGCGTGTGCAGCCGGGCGCGCGACTTGCCGCTCGCGCGCGCGCGGCCCGCTATGGCGCCCTGGTTGCGGCGGCCGACGAGGCTGGTGCCTCCACGATCCTCTTCGCGCACCATGCGGAGGACCAGTTGGAAACCCTGCTGATGCGGCTCGTTCGTGGCGCGGGACCGGCGGCGGTTGGAGGCATGCCGGCGCGGCGATCCCTCGCTGCCGGGCTCGTGCTGCTGCGACCGCTGCTGGAGCGCTCGCGCTCCGAATGCCGCGCGCTGCTGGAGCGGTTGGGCGTCCCGTGGCGCGAGGATCCCACGAACACCGACCGCACGCGCGTGCGCGGCCGTCTTCGACACGAGGTGTTGCCGGTGCTTGAGGCCTTGCGCCCGGGCGCGGCCGTTCGCGCGAGCCGTGCGGCACGCCGCGTGCGCGGTGCCGCGGCGGTGCTGAAGTGCCGAGCGCGACGGCTGCTGGACGGTTGCGGGCCGTGGGATCGGTCGGTTCTGCGACGGGCGCCGCGCGAGGTGCTTGCGCAGGCGCTGCGCATGCGACTGCCGCAGGCTTCGGAAGCCTCCATCGAGCGCATGGTCGAGTCGATCCGATCCATCGCGTTGGAGCCGCGAAGGTTCCAGTCGCGTGGCGAGGTGCTCTGGGTGCGCGCGCGCGAAGTGCGTCTGGAGCGCTAGCGGAACGAGAGGAGTGCCTCGACGCGCGCAGGGTCCTCGGCGTCGGTGCCGGCCAGCAGGCCCTTCACGACGCCATCCTGCAGCGACAGCAGCACGGGCGTTCCGATGACCCAGTCCGGGCCCTTCGGCAGCGTGCAAACCTGGCACTCCGAGCAGGGGTTCGGCAGGCTCGCCGCCGGATCCGCGTCGGGCACGCTCACCAGCAGCGTGGGCAACGGGACCTTGGGCGAGAAGTGGCGGTCGAGCACCGCGTGGCAATGTTCGCAGTCCTCGCGGAAGAACATCACGATCCAGCGGCCCTTCTCAAGGTCCGGCGGAATCGGACCGCGGATCAGCGCGGCGACGGGCTGGTCACGAAGGCGCTTGCCCACCCATTGCTCGAACTGCGGCAGGTAGTAGGGCTGCAGCGTGGCGGGTGCGGAGGGCCAGGCCTGTGCGGAGACCGAGGGCGTCGCAGCCTCGGGTTGCGCGGGGGCTGTCGGTGCCAAGGTTGTTTCGGGTGCGACGGGCGTGCTCGACCGCGCAGGTGCGGGAGGCGCGATCGGCGTCGTGGCGATCGTCGATCGTGGCGGAACGCCGAAGGCGACGGCCGTTCCCATCGCGGCCAGCGCGATGCAGCCGCCGAGGCTGCCGCGGGTCACGCGCGGCTTCATCCACAGGCACAGTCCCAGCAGGACCGCGTCGCCGATCAGCACGACCCATGGTGGCGGTCCCTTGCTGCCGAAGCAGCCGCAGCTGGCCTCGCCGCGGGCCACCACGGCAAGAAGGATCAGCACGAAGAGCGAGAGCATCGGGATCGCGATGCGCCGGCTGAGCGCTGGCAGCGTGATCATCGCGGCAGCGAGCGCGAACTCGCCGGACACGATCACGCGCAGCGCGACATCAAGGAACGACGCGAAATCGGCCTCGCTGCCGCGTCCCATCGCGTTCGCGATGCCCTTGAGGGCGTCACGCACAGGCGAGGGCAGCAGCATCGGGCTGCGCTCCCACAACTTGATCGCCGCACCCGTGAGCAGCCACGCCGGCACGACAAGTCGGACCAGCAGCGTTCCGGTCCATGTTCCTTGCTGCGTGCTCATGCCTTCGCTCCGACGGCGAACCGGGCCTCGCAGGCCTCGCACAGGATGTGCATGATCATCTGATGGGCTTCCTGCACGCCAGCGCCGTCGACGCCGTGCACCACGATCGCGTGGTCGCAGAGCGGCAGGCAGGCGCCGCCCTCGCCGCCGAGAAGCCCGAGCGTGGTGATGCCTCGCTCGCGCGCCACGTGCAACGCGCGGACCAGGTTCGCGCTCTTGCCGCTGGTGGAGAAGACGACCAGCAGGTCGCCTGCGCGACCAAGCGCCTCGACCTGTCGCGCGAAGACGTGATCGAAGCCGAAGTCGTTGGCGATGCAGGTCAGGGCGGTCGGGTCGGCGCAGATCGACAGGCCGCGAAGGGCTGGGCGGTTCGTGCGGTAGCGCCCCGAGAGCTCCTCCGCCAGATGGAGCGCCTCCGCCGCGCTGCCGCCGTTACCGCACGTCAGCACGGTTCCGCCGCTCTCCAGGGTCTGGACAAGCAGGCGGCAGGCATTCGCGACGCGCTCGCGTTGCGAGCCCAGAGCCTCCACGGCGCGCGCAGCCATCTGCAACCGGTCCTGCATCAGACGTTCCAGATCCATGGCGTGAATCCTATCGGTCCACGGATCCGCGGGCCATTCGCGCCTGCGCCGGCACGCATCCGGCGTGTGCGCGGCGGCGAACCCATGTTCATGGCACAAAAGGCTCATGCAACCGCACCGACGCAGGCGCGTGCATGGGTGTTCGTGGCGCCCGATCAATTGCACCGAACGCTTGGTGCGATGCGTGGTGCCGATCCCGGCTCGCATGGCGTGGTGCTGGTCGAGAGCCGGGAGTGGCTCTCCCGAAGGCCGTACCACCGCATGCGCGTCGCCGCCATCCTGCTGGCCCAGCGCAGCTTCGCCGCGGAGTGTGCGCAGGAGGGATTCGAGGTGCGAACGCTGCAGGGCGAAGCGCCGATGGTGCAGCAGCTTGGCGAGTTCGCGGCGCAGCACGGTCCGCTGGCATCGACCGAGTGGGCCGAACGCGAGATGCGTTCGGAGTTCAAGCCGCTGGTCGCGGAGGGTGTCCTGCGAACCGTTTCCCATGACGGCTGGCTGACGCATCGCGAGGACTTCGCGGGTTGCAGGCGCGGCAAGCAGTGGTCGATGGACAGTTTCTACCGGGCCTATCGAACGCGCACGGGACTGCTCATGGACGACGCTGGCGAGCCGATCGGGGGCCGGCTCAGTTTCGACACCGAGAATCGCAAGAGCTGGTCCGGCAAGCCTGCGGCCCCGGAACCGCCGCGCTTCGAGATGACGGCGCTTCGTCGTGAAGTCCAGCGGGAGATCGAGTCCCGTTTCGCCCAGCATCCCGGAGAGCTCGACCTCGCCGCCATCCCCGCGTCGCTGACCGAGTGCGAGTCGCTGTGGACGTGGGCGAAGCAAGCGTGCCTGCCGCACTTCGGGCCGTTTGAGGATGCCATGAGCCTGTCAAGCCGTGGCATCTTCCACACCCGCATGAGTCCGTTGATGAACCTGCAGCGTGTCGAGGCGCGCCGCATGGTGCAGGATGTGCTGTCGATGGATCTTCCGATCGAGTCGAAGGAGGGATTCATCCGCCAGATCGTCGGGTGGCGCGAGTTCGTGCGTTGGGTGCATCTGGAGACGGACGGATTTCGCGACGCGTGGCCAAGCGCCACCTCTGCGGGGGATGGTGGCTTCGCGCGCTGGAGCGGACACGTCTGGAAGCCTGCGGGTGCAACGCCACGCGGCGTGGACGGAGGTGCACGCCCGCGCGCGCTCGGGTCCGAGGCGCCGGTGCCACCGGCCTTCTGGGGCGCGCCAAGCGGCCTGCGCTGTCTGGACGAGGTGGTCGCCTCGGTCTGGCGCGAGGGCTGGAGCCATCACATCACGCGCCTGATGGTGCTTGGAAATCTTGCCACGCTGCTGGATGTCGACGCGCGCGATCTCGCCGACTGGTTCTGGATCGCCTACATGGACGCGTGGGATTGGGTGGTGGAGCCGAACGTGATGGCGATGGCCACCTATGGCGCGGGTGGCGTGATGACCACGAAGCCCTATGTGGCGGGCGCCGCCTACATCGATCGCATGAGCGACTACTGCTCGGGCTGCGCCTTCACGCCGGGTGGGGATTGTCCGGTCACGCCGCTTTACTGGGCGTTCCTGGAGCGTCATGAGCCGCAGCTGAAGTCGAACCCCAGGCTGAAACTGCCGCTGGCGTCCATGCGAAAGCGCCCCGCGGAACGCCGGGACCACGACCAGCGGACCTTCGTGCACGTGCGCGAGGTTCTCGCCAACGGAAAGCCGCTCGTGCCCGCCGACTTCCTGCCGCTGGGGTAGCGTTCATCCATGCCTGTCCTGACCCGTACCAGCCTGATGCCCGCGCCCGTGGATCGACTTGCCGCATGGCACTTCCATGCCGGCGCGCTCGACCGCCTGCTGCCGCCGTGGCAGCACGTGCAAGTCGAGAGCGCCAGTGGCGGCATCGCCGATGGCAGCACGGTCACGCTGCGGATCCGCCAGGGCCCGCTCACGATCCGCTGGCTTGCGCGACATGAGCGCGTGGAGCCCGGTCGCTCGTTCGTGGATCGGCAGGTGACCGGGCCCTTCGCGGAATGGGTGCATGAGCATCGGTTCCTGCCGCACGACGAGTCTCGAAGCGCACTGGAAGACCATGTCACATGGCGCGCTCCCGGAGGCAAGGTGGGCGCGCTGCTGGGCAATCGGCTGCTCGCGAAGGATCTTGAACGCATGTTCGCGTGGCGTCACCGCCGCACGGCGAATGACCTTCGTCGGCATCAGGAGTATTCGCAGGCGGGCGCCTTGCGCGTGGCGGTGAGCGGCGCGAGCGGTCTGGTCGGCAGGCAGCTGTGCGCGTTTCTGTCGACCGGCGGGCATCAGGTTCGACGCATCGTTCGTGGGCATCCAAGTGCCGAGCGGCTCGATGTCGCATGGGACACGCGGAGCGGTGTGGTCGACCTGCACACGCTTGATGGTGTGGATGCGGTGGTGCATCTGGCGGGCGAGAACATCGCCGATCGGCGCTGGAGCGCGGAGCGCAAGAAGGCGATCCGCGACAGTCGCGTGGAGGGAACCCGTCAGATCGCCGAGGCGGTCGCGGCGCTTCCGAACAAGCCCAAGGTGCTGATCGCCGCCAGCGCGATCGGCTTCTATGGCTCGCGCGGCCCGGAGCCTCTGGACGAGAGCAGCTCGGCAGGTCGAGGATTCCTGCCAGAGACCTGCGTGGCGTGGGAAGAAGCCACCAAGCCCGCGGAAATGGCGGGTATTCGCGTGGTGCACCTTCGCATCGGACTGGTGCTGGCGGGTGCGGGAGGCGTGCTTGCCAAGTTGCGCACGCCGTTCTCGTTGGGCCTGGGTGGCCCGGTGGGCAGTGGCCGGCAGGGCATGAGCTGGATCTCGCTCGATGACCTGATCGGCGCGGTGATGCACTGCATGCGTGATGAATCGCTTCGGGGACCGGTGAACGCCGTGGCGCCCGATCCACGCTCCAACGCGGAGTTCGGTCGCGCACTTGGTCGCGTGATGCGGCGCCCCGCGTTCGCGCCGCTGCCGGCGGCGGCGGTCAGCTTGCTCTTCGGCGAGATGGGTCGTGAACTGCTGCTGCGTGGCTCCTTCGTGCAGCCGCGCGCGCTGCTTGGCAGTGGATTCCGCTTCGAGCATCCGCGCCTGGAGCAGGCGCTCGCCTTCGAGCTTGGAAGAGTGGAGGACTGAATGGCCGGCACGATCGTCTGGTTTCGCAACGACCTTCGCCTTGACGACCAGCCTGCGGTCGCATTCGCGGCGGCAGCGGGCGAACCCGTCGTGCCCGTGTACTGCTGGAACCCCAAGTCCGCGGGACGCTGGGCACCCGGCGGCGCGAGTCGTTGGTGGCTGCATCGATCCCTTCAGTCGCTGGAAGCCTCGCTCGTGAAGGCGGGATCGCGTCTTGTGATCCGCGCGCAGGATCCCGCGGTCGCGCTGATCGAGATCGCCAAGGCAACCGGGGCCACGTCAATCGCCTTTGGACGGCGCTTCGAGCCGTGGGCCGTGGCGGAGCAGGAACGCGTGGAGGAGGCATGCCGGGCGGCGGGCATCTCGACGCACGCCTTCCTTGGCAACCTGATGTTCGACCCGGCCGAGATCCGCACCGGCAGTGGCGTGCCCTACAAGGTGTTCACGCCGTTCTGGAAGAACTGCCTTGCGCGCGAGGCGCCCGCGAAGCCGAAGCCCGCGCCCAAGTCGCTCGCGGCACCCGCAAGCTGGCCACAGGGCGTCTCGGTCGAATCACTCGCTCTTCAGCCGCGCATCGCGTGGGATGCCGGTCTGGCTGCCACGTGGGAACCTGGCGAAGCGGGCGCTGCCAAGCGCGCGAAGGCGTTCCTGGATGGTCCGGTCGGGCAGTACGCCAACGGGCGCGACATTCCCGGCGAGGTCGGCACCAGCATGCTGAGTCCGCATCTTGCGTGGGGCGAGGTTTCGCCGCGCCGCGTGTGGCACGCCACCGAGACGCGCCTCGAGGGCAAGGACAAGTCGTTCCGCGCAAGCGCCGACAAGTTCCGCGCCGAGCTCGGCTGGCGCGAGTTCGCGTGGCATGTGCTGGCAAACTTTCCGCGCACGGCAGAGGATCCGCTGCGTCCCGAGTTCCGCGACTTCCCGTGGCAGGAGAGTGCTCGCAATCTGCGCGCGTGGCAGAAGGGCCGCACGGGCTATCCGCTGATCGACGCGGGCATGCGCCAGCTCTGGCACACGGGCTGGATGCACAACCGCGTGCGCATGAGCGTGAGCAGTTTCCTGGTGAAGCACCTGCGTCAGCACTGGCTGCATGGCGCCGACTGGTTCTGGGATACGTTGGTCGACGCCGATCTGGCCAGCAACACGCTTGGCTGGCAGTGGAGTGCGGGTTGCGGCGCCGACGCCGCGCCGTACTTCCGCATCTTCAACCCCACGCTGCAGGGCGAGAAGTTCGACGCTGACGGCGCGTATGTGAAGCATTGGGTGCCGGAACTGGCGAAGGTGCCAGCAAACATGGTGCACAGCCCGTGGGAAGTGCCGCTGACGGCGCCCGACTACCCGGCGCCGATCGTCGATCATGCGCAAGCGCGCGTTGATGCGCTGGCCGCACTGAAGGCCTGCAACGCCAAGTCGGGTCCCGCGGACTGATCCTCAGTGCTTGACGGCCGCGCTGGGCGCCATGGTGTGGCGATTGCGCCGCCATCGCAGCCATTCGCGCGCCGCAAGCATGCTGGCAAGCGCCGCCACGCCAAGCACGCACCACTGCACGCTCATCTCGCCGCCGATCCACACGCCCGCCAGGCTTGCCAGCGGCCCCATGATGTAGCCCGCGCCGATCAGGGCCTCGAAGTGGCCGCCGGCGTCCACCTCGCCGTGACCCACGCTCATGGCGTAGTAGAGGCTCGCGTAGTACAGAATGGAGTGCCCTGTGCCGAAGGCCGCCAGCGCGGCGATCAACGTTGGCACCGTTCCTGCAACCATGGCCACGAAGAATCCGCCGCTCATCAGTGCGGCGCCAAGCGCAAGCGTGGCCCATTTGCCGTGCCAGAAGCGCAGACGCCACATGCCCAGCATGGCGAACACGCGCACGC
>JBMOGS010000022.1:0-35879 GCA_049318245.1 Phycisphaerales bacterium
GCACGCGGCTGGCGCCCACGCCCACGAACATCTCCACGAAGTCGCTGCCGCTGATCGAGAAGAAGGGCACGTCGGCCTCTCCGGCGATCGCCTTGGCGAGCAGCGTCTTGCCGCAGCCCGGGGGGCCTTCCAGGAGCACGCCACGCGGGATGCGGCCGCCGAGCTTCTGGAAGCGCTTGGGGTTCTTGAGGAACTCGACGATCTCGGCGACCTCCTCCTTGGCCTCGTCGATGCCCGCGACATCCGCGAACGTGGCCTGCGCGCCTTCCTTGTTCGTCTCGCGGTGACGGCTGCGACCGAAGCCACCCAGCATGCCACCCGGTCCGCCACCCGCACCGCGCATGCTGCGGGAGATGAGGAGCCACAGAAGGCCCAGCACGATCACCGTGGGCAGGATGGTGAGCAGCACCTGCGAGAGCGCGCCGGTGGCCATGTCGACGCGGTAGGGCACGTTGGCGGCGTCGAGATCCTCCATGTACTTCGCGTGCGCCGTGGGCGCGATGGTGACCGACACCGGCGCGGCTTCGTCACCGAAGCGTTCGCTGAAACCCTTCGTGCCGGGCTTCACCTTGGCGATCAGGCGATCGCTCTGCATGACCACCGAGCCGGGCTCGATGAACCCGTCCTTGGCGTAGGTCATGAACTGCCGCCAGCTGTCCAGCTGCACACCACGCGTGGTGCTGCCGCTCACGACCACGTAGACCAGCGACAGCAGCAGCGCCACCGTGAACCACGTCATGAACTGGCGTGGCGGCCGCGCCGGCGAGGGGCCGGGGCGCTGGGGCCCACCGGGGCCGCGCGAGCCAGGATCCTGGCGGGCGAACTGCATGGGAGGCGTGTGGGGCTGTTCGAGGGGTGTGGTTCGCATCGGGTTCACCAATCGGCCTGCAAGTTGGCCACAATGTCATCGGCAAGGCTCTGCACGGCCTGATAGCGGGCAAGATCAAGAGGTTCGGCCTGCGGGCGGCTGGCGACCACGGTCCCGGTGCTCGCGAAGCCGTTGCGCGCGATGATGGGCTTGCCGGTCCGCATGTCGATCCACTCCCAGTCCACCGTGACCGTGCACCCGAGTTCCTCGGTCAGTCCGGTGCCCAGGCTCTGGCTGATCTGGCGCAGGTTCACGGCCATCACCTTGCCACGCAGCACGGTGTCCGCCGTTCCCTCGCCGACGATGGCGTAGGGGCTCGACTGTTGCAGGCGCTTCTGCAGCGCCTCGGTCACTTGGTAGCCCACCTGGCGATCGTAGGTCGCGTTCTGGAAGATCGGCACCGCGATCGAGCGGTATTTCGTCGGGTGCAGCGTGCCGGCCTTGAAGCCCTTCGCGCCCGAGCAGGCCGCGAGCAGCGCGAGCAGCGTGCACGAGAGCGTGCGGACGATCATGGCGCGGCTCCGGGGGGCGGACCGGGGTTCGCATCGGCGGGCGCGATGGCGCCCGGCACCGGCTGCGCGGGCGTCTCGGGCGCGGTCGCGGGCAAGGGCGTCTCGGGAGCGGGTGCGATGCCGGGCGGATCGGCCGGGCCATCGGTTCCAACGATCGCCTTGCGCAGCGCCGCGTAGTCCGGGCACTCCTTCAGGATGCTCTGGGGCAACTGGTCCAGGATCGTCTGGATCTCGCGCAGCGCCTGAATCGCGGCGATCGAGTTCGGATACTTGCGCACCAGCGCGCGGATCATCCGCTCCGCGGCGATCCAGTCGTTCACCTTCACGTACCAGTCCGACTGCGCCTTCAGGCGTGCAGCTTCGCTCTCGTAGATGCGCACCAGCAGCGCGTCGGCGCCGATCTTCTGCGCCACCGCGGGCTCGTCGGACTGCAGTTGCTTCAGTTTCGCGGTCGCCTCCTGCAGGCCCTGTCCCTCGAACTCCGGCCCCTTGAACTGCGCGTAATACGCGTAGATCAGTCGAAGGCGAGCCTTCACCACCTGGCGCGAGCGCGGATAGTTCTGCGTGAACAGGTCGTAGGCGTCGGCCGCGAGAGGCATGTCGCGAATGCGGAAGTAGTAGTCCGCAAGCTCCATGCCGGCGCGCTCCGCCAGTTCGCTTCCCGGCAGGCGCTCCTGGATCCGGATCAGGATCTCCTGGCCGTCGTCGCCGGCGTCGAGCAAGCGGAAGGTGCCAAGGAACCGCTTGCGCAGCCCATGCACGTAGGCGCGCGCGATCTCGAACTCGCGCTCGAGGGCCGGCACGAACACCGCGGTGGTGGCGTAGCGCCTGGCGATCTCCTCGTAGGAGAAGAGGGCCTGCCACTCGTTGTCCATGGCCAGATCGGCGTCGCCCTTGATCAGGAGGGCGTCGGGTCGGGCCTTGTCGAGGGGGTTCTGGTCCAGAAAGGTTGTGGCCAGGGTGTAGGCGCGCTGAGGCTCGCCGTTGGCAAGCGCCAGTCGGGCCTGCTGCAGCATTGGATCCAGCGTGGTGGGCCCCGGTGTCGGCTTCCACTGGTCGAAGTCGTCGAGCGTGTACTCCGTCTGGGCCCGCGCATGGCCCATCGCCACCGCCAAGGTCAGAAGCAGGGGAAGAAGCTGGATCCGCACCGGGGGAATGGTACCGATCGGCGCCCCTTGGCATGGTCCGGGACCGATGAAACGATTGGCGAAAAGGGCTCCCGGATGCCGATGAACCGGACGTCGGCATGGATGCCGACCGAGCCAGCGGTGTGCTGGCCGTTTCGATCGAGGGCCCAGCCATGGATCGGCGCCTGCCCGCCAGACCGAGGATGTTCGTGTTCCGTTGCACCTGCGTCGCAGGCGTGATGTCGCTTGGCGGCGCGGCAATGGCGATGGATCCGGAGTCGAAGATGGTCTCGGTGCACACGGCGGCACCGTCCGAACTGAGTGCTGGAGCCTGGATTCCGCTGCTCGTCTGTCTGGTCGCCGGGGTGGTCGCTGGGGTCGCGCTGATCCGACGTGCACGGCGGCTGAGGCACCGGCCATCGTCCGGGATCCAGGTGATGGATCGCACCCAGATGGGCCGAGGTCGATCGCTCTCGCTGGTTCGCGTCGGTGATCGCGTGGTGCTTGTGGGTGAGAGCGCGCAGGGCTTCCAGCGTCTTGCCGAGTTCAGCGCCGACGCTTCCGAATCGCCCGCGGCCCTTCGGAGGATCGCCTCGTGATCGCCTCCGTGCCCGCAGGCATCGAGACGGGTGCGCAATGGGCCGCCACGGCGCTGGCCGTCACGCTGTTGCCGGCGGGACTTGCGCTGTGCACGTGCTTTCCCCGAATGCTGGTCACGCTGGGCATCTTGCGACAGGGACTGGGTCTCGGTTCGGTGCCCGGTGGACTCGTGATGACGGGGTTGGCGGCCGCGCTCACCTTCGCCTCCATGGGTCCCACGCTGGACGCGGCGTGGCACGGCGGTTTGGCAAGTCTGGCGGCGGGCAATTCCAGGGATCCGGCGGCCTCGTTGCGTGGAGCCGAGACGCCGTTGCGCACCTTCATGTTCGAGCAGCTGGAGCGCTCCGGTGGCGGGGGCACGTTGGCGACGGTCCTCCGTGCGAAGGGGCAGGCGATCGATCCGGCCGCGCCGCCATCGCGTCGCGACATCGACACGATGACCTTGCTGCCCGCGTACGCGCTGAACGAGCTGCGCGTGGCGTGCATGCTCGGCTTCAAGTTGCTGCTGCCGTTCCTTGCGATCGATCTTGCGGTGGCGGCCACGCTGGCCAGTCTCGGCATGTTCATGACGCCGCCGACGCTTGTCAGCCTTCCCCTGAAGCTGATGCTGTTCGTCGCGGTCGACGGGTGGGCACTGGTCTCCTCGGGTCTGGTCACGGGTGTCACGGGAGGCACGGTCCCATGAGCGACGCCGGAATGCTTGGGCTTCTGCAGGCCGCCTTCGGCGTGGCCTTGGTGGTGGCCTTGCCGCTGCTGCTTCTTGCGCTCGGAACGGGCATTGTCTCGGGATTGCTGCAGTCGCTCGCCAACGTGCACGATGCCGCAGCGGGCTTCGCGCCGCGCCTGCTGGTGACCGCCGTTGGCGCGCTTGCGCTGGCTGGCTGGATGACGGCCAAGATGATCGACTTCGCCATGCGCTGCTGGGGGGGTTCATGAGCGAGCAGGCGTGGATGGCCATGCTGCTTCCCGGCCTTCCCGCCATGCTGCGGGCGGCGGGTGCGGCGCTGCTGGTGCCTGCCTTCACGGGCATGCCGATTTCCATGCGCGCGGGCCTGGTCCTGATTGCGGCGGTGGTCGCGTGGCCGATGGGTGCCGGAACCACGGTGCCCCCGGAGTCCCCGTGGCTCTGGGCGCCGCAGGAACTCGCGGTCGGGGCGATCGTCGGCGCGACGGCGGCGGCCGCCGCGGGCGGCCTTCGGCTTGCGGGCCGCCTGATCGGCGAGCAGATGGGGCTCGGTCTTGGAGAGGTGGCGCAGCCGGAAGGCGCGGAAACCGAGGGCAACGCCGCGGAAGCGACGCTGGGCTGGTGCTCGGCTGCCTGCTTCGTGGCGGTCGGCGGCATCGAGGCCGTCGTGACCACCGCGGCGCGCGGACGCGAGGGTCAGGCGGCGTGGGGACTTGGGGTCGAGGGCATCGCGTCCGCGCTTGATGCTGCGTCGCAACTGGCGCTGCGCGTGAGCCTGCCGGTGCTGGCACTCACGATGGCGGGGGCCGCGATCGGAGGCGTGATCGTTCGATCGGCGCCGGGCGTGATGACGCTCGCGGGGGGCTTCGGCGTGCGCGCCGCGATGGGGCTGGGCATGCTTGCCGCCACCACGGTTGGGGTGTGGGCCGCGCAGACCGAGTTGCTGCGCGCCGCCCTTGCGCGCCTGGCGGGAGGTGTGGCGTGACATTCCCGGGTGATGGCGAGGATCGGCCGGTCGAGGCGTCGCCTGCGCGGCGAGCCCGCGCGATCGAGGACGGTCACGGGCCACGCGCGCCATGGCTGGCTTCGGCAGTGAGCGGACTGATCGCGCTCGGGCTGCTTTCGCTGGCAGCGGGCCCGGTCGCGATGGGTGCGAAGGGTTGGCTTCGCGGCTCGCTTGCCGTGGATGGTTCATCCGTGGCCGGCATCAGCTGGCGCGCGGCCGTGCTGCCTGCCTTGATCGCGACCTTGCTGGTGCTGGGTGCCGTGGCGGCGGCGCACGCGCTTGTGCACGGGGGCTGGACGCGGATGCGTGCCTGGCGGCCCGTGTCGCGCATGCCCCGGGGGGCACGTCTGCGATCGGTCTCTGCCGGATGGATCCTGGCGAGCGCCGCGATCGTCGGCGGCGTCGTGGCGATCGTGCCCTGGATCGCGGCGCTTCCATCGCTCGTGCACCGGCCGTTTGGCGACGCGCTCTGGGGCGCGACCCTGTTCGTTGGTGCAGCGGTCCTGGGGGCATTGCTCGCGGCGCTCGTGCTCGGCTTCCTCCAGCTGCGGCTTGCCATGCGCGCATTCGACCGCACCCTGCGCATGACCCGAGCCGAAGCGCAGCGTGAGGATCGAGCCTCCGCTCCACGCATGCGCCGAGGGCCGATGGGCCGATGGAGGTTGGCGTGAGCATGCCGCGTGGTCGATTCGAGTGGCTCGTGCCCGCCCTGTTCGTGGGGCTTGTGGCCACGCTGGTCCTGCCGTTGCCGGCCTGGGCGATGGATGCGTTGATCGCGGTGAATTTCGCGTTGAGCGGTGTCGTGCTCGCCACGGCCGCGAGCATGCGCCGCCCACTCGACTTCAGCGTGTTTCCCGCGCTGGTGCTGGGCACCACCCTGCTGCGTCTGGGCCTGAACGTGGCCAGCACGCGGCTCATCCTGGGCACGGAAGCGCCCGACGCTGCCGCTGCGGCGGCGAGCGCCGGCAGCATCATCGAGGCCTTCGGGTTGCTTGGCGCCGGCCGCAATCCCGTCGTGGGCCTGAGCGTCTTCGCCATGCTGGTGGTGGTGCAGTTCGTGGTGGTCACGCGTGGATCGGTGCGCATGGGCGAGGTTGCAGCGCGTTTCGCGCTGGACGCGCTGCCCGGTCGGCAGATGGCGATCGACGCGGACGTGGCCGCAGGTGCCATCGACGCCACCGAAGCGCGCCGCCGTCGCGAGGAACTGCTCCGCGAGGCGGACTTTCATGGCGCGATGGACGGCGCCGGTCGATTCGTGCGCGGCGATGCGGTGGCGGGACTGGTGATCGTGCTGGTGAACATCGTCGGTGGCGTGCTCGTCGGCGTGCTGCAGAAGGGGTGGGGCGCCGCCGAGAGTGCGCGCGTGTTCGCGCTGCTGGCTGTGGGTGATGGTCTGGTCACGCAGATCCCGGCGTTCCTGGTCGCCACGGCCAGCGGACTCGTGAGCGCCAAGGCCGCCAGTGGCGACAGTCTTGGCCGCGAGATTCCCCAGCAACTCACCTCGAAACCCGCCGCGCTGTGGCTGGTCGCCGCGCTGCTGGTTGGGCTGGCGTGCACCTCGCTGCCTGCGGCACCGCTGCTGGGCGCGGCCGCGCTGCTGGCCGGAGCGGCCATCTGGACGGCACGCGTCCGCGCGGCGGCCTCCGTGGCCGAGTCGCCCGCGCAAGCGGAGTCGGACCGGATCGAGGATGCCCTGATCGTCGAACCGCTCTCCATCGATCTGGGCGTGGGACTGCTCTCGCTGGCGTCCGAGGCGCCTGGCGCGCTGCTGGACCAGGTCGCGTCGGTGCGACGTCGATTGGCGCAGGAGATGGGGGTGCTCGTGCCGGCCGTTCGCGTTCGCGATGATGCGGCGCTCGACCCCTTGGCCTACTGCATTCGCCTGCGCGATGCGGTCGTCGGGGCGGGAAGCCTTCGCATGAACGCGTTGCTCGTCCTGGATCCCAAGGGCGGCGTGCCGGATGTGGCTGGGGAGCCGACCACGGAACCTGCGCACGGCCTCCCCGCGGTCTGGGCACCCGCGCAGTCGCGGCAAGCCCTGGAGGCACGTGGTCTGGCGATCGTCGAACCTTCCGGGGCGCTGGCGGGCCACCTGATGGAGGTGTTGCGACGCAGGGCGTGGGAGTTGCTGAGCGTGGAGGAGGTCGGCCGCATGCTCGATCGTCTCCAGCGCACCGCGCCGCGCGCTGCGGCGCTGATTTCCGGGCCTGCGTGGCCGATCGACCGCCTGCGGGACCTCCTGCAGGGCCTGCTGCGCGAGGGACTGCCCGTTCGTGACCTCGAGCGCATCGCGGAGACGGTGCATGCGGCCAATCCGCAGGATCCTGACGACGCCATCCGGCGCGCCAGGGCGGTCGGTGCGCGCGCCCTGTGCGAGCGCCTGATCCAGCGCATCGGCGGCAATGGCCGCCAGCTGTCGGCCGTGTGGGTCGGTGCCGAGGCGCTGGAGGGCGAGGCGGCGCTGCGGGCGGCGGAACGCAGCGTGGTGCCGGATGCGGCGATCGCCGAGCGTCTGGTGCGAAGCGCGGCGCCAGGGCTGCGTCGGCTGCTTGAGCGAGGCGAGCCGGCCGTGGTGGTGACGCCCGACCGCATGCGCGGCGTGGTGAGTCGTGCCTTGCGAGGACGGCTCGGTGAGGTCACCGTGCTTGCGCGCGGCGAGATCCCGCAGGATTGCGAACTTCAGATCGAGTCGGCGGGCGAACCCGCCACCCCATGAGGACACGAGGAGACATCGTGACGGAACCAACGCGTTGCCTGGGTCGTTCGGAGCGGGATGCACTGCAGCGGGCGCACGCGCGTCATCCAGGAGGATTCGAGATTCTCGAGTGGCGGCGCTCGCAGCAGGGGCGAAGGGCGCCCGTGGAACTGCTCGTCCGGCCGATCGGAACGCGCGCCTCGACGGCGCGTGCTCGGCTGCGCCTGCTGGCCAGCGTCACGGCCCTCCGTGCGCAGGCCAGGGAGGGCCGCTTCGATCCGGCCTCGCTGCGAACGGCGACGGTCGAGCCATCCTCGGGCTCGCGCGAGGTCTGGGCGTTCCTGGGGGCCCCCGGCAGCGGCGTCACGCGCGTGGTGTGCGGGCTCGCGGCGCGCCTGCATGGCCGTGATCGCTGCAGCGTGGGTCTGCTTTCCGCGGGCGACGAGACGCATGCCACCGACCTTCGCGGCTTCGCCGACGCACTCGGGCTGCCGCTGCACGCTTCGCCGCGCGCCGCCGAGATCGCCGACGTTGCCGCAAGCCTCGGGCATCGATCGCTCGTGCTGGTGGACTTCCCCGGTACCGGGCCGCGCGATGGCGACCGGCTGGGCTCGCATGCCCGTGCGCTGCAGGCACTTGCGCCGCAGGCAGTGTGTGCGGTGCTGGCGGCCGACGCCGACGAGATCGTCCTGCGACGCCAGCTGGAGGTGTTCACGCGGGTGGGTGCCACCTGCGTGGCGCTGACGCGCGTGGATCTTGCGGCGCGTCTGGAGCCAGCGCTGCGCGTGATCGCGGCAACGGGTCTGCCTCTCGCATGGGTGGGACACGAAAGTGGGGCGACCAGTTCCACGGATGTTGCGCCTGTCACGTCTGGATGGATCGAGCGTGTGTGCGAGCGACAGCACGTGATGGCGTGACATCAATCTCCGGGATCGCGGCACTCGCCACTTGCACTCGGCATGGCATCCGTTAGACTCCGCCCATCGAGGTGACGCCAAGGATTCGGCGCACCCCTCGTGGCGGGCATGATGTCCGCCTCACTTGAAAGGCGACGCCGTCGCCTTCGTTCACAGGACGTTGGTCAAGGAGCGACCGCATGTCCAAGGCAAGTGCACAGCCGCGTTCCGGAGCCAGGAAGGCCACCGCGCAGGCTGAACCCGTTTCGCAGGCAAAATCGCAACCGCGCCGTGGCGCGAGCCGTGGTCGTTCGGCCAAGTCGGCGCCGCCGGCCCCGGAAACCATGCCGCTCGATACGCCCGAGGCGATCGACGCCGCGTGGCGCTGCTACGTGGGCCTGCCCGCGGAGACCGTCTCGCGGCAGGCGCTGCGCAATCGCCTCATCGAGCGCTACCTCGACGTGGTGCGATTCACGGCCGAGCGCCTGCACAAGCGGCTGCCGAGCGAGGTCGACGTGGAGGACCTCATGAGCGCGGGCCTCTTCGGGCTCATGGACGCGATCGACGCGTTCGACCCCGATCGAGGCGTGAAGTTCGAGACCTACTGCGCCCAGCGCATCCGCGGGGCGATCTTCGACGAGCTGCGCGCCATGGACTGGGTGCCGCGCCTGGTGCGCAGCCGCACCGCGAAGGTCGAGCGCGTGCGCAAGACCATCGAGATGGAGGAGGGGCACAAGCCCACCGACGCCGAGGTCGCCAAGCGCCTGAACGTGGCGCCCGACGAGTTCGAGAAGCTCAGCCGTGACAGCCGCCCGGTCAGCGTGGTGAGCATGCACCGCAAGTGGAACGACGCGGACGCCGGCAAGGAAGGTCGCGAGGTCGACGTGATCGAGGACGCGCGGCAGGACCGCCCGCTCGACCGTCTCCACCGAAACGACGTGCAGGCACTGCTCACGAAGGGGCTCAGCCGCGCCGAGCGTCTCATCCTCATCCTCTACTACTACGAGGAGATGACGATGAAGGAGATCGGACTCACGCTGGATCTCTCCGAGAGCCGCGTGAGCCAGATGCACAGCAGCATCATCATGCGCCTGAAGGCGCAGATGAAGCACCGCATCAAGGAACTCTGACGCGTCGAGGCTGGCGCTCAGAGCGAAACGGGCTTCACGTCGCGGTCGACCAGGATCTCGGCCGGCGTCTTCGCCTTCACCTCGTCCACGGTCGCGCCCGGCGCCACTTCCAGCAGGCGGAATCGTGACTTCGCGCGGTCGAACTCCATCACGCACAGATCGGTGATGAGCATGTCCACGCAGGCCACGCCCGTCAGGGGCAGCGTGCACTTCGGAAGCACCTTGCTCTCGCCCTTCTTGTTGCAGTGCTCCATCACGATCACGCGGCGCTTCACGCCGGCCACCAGGTCCATGGCGCCGCCCATGCCCTTGACCAGCTTGCCGGGAATCATCCAGTTGGCCAGGTCGCCGGTCTGGCTCACCTCCATCGCCCCCAGGATCGCGAGGTCGATGTGGCCGCCGCGGATCATCGCGAAGCTGTCGGCGCTGCTGAAGAAGCTGTGTCCCGGAACACCGGTCACGGTCTGCTTGCCCGCGTTGATCAGGTCGGCGTCGACCTCGGCGTCGGTCGGGAAGGGGCCCATCCCGAGCAGGCCGTTCTCGCTCTGCAGCCACACGGTCATGCCCGCCGGCACGTGGTTCGCCACGAGCGTGGGAATGCCGATGCCCAGATTCACGTAGAAGCCGTCACGGAGTTCCTTCGAGGCGCGGATGGCGAGCTGGTCGCGGGTGAGCGGCATGCGGAGTTTGTACGGCACGCGCGCGCAGGGGGCAAGCGGGGGGCTGCGCGGTACCCTCCGCGTTCCATGAGCCAGATCCGACCTCTTCTTGACCGACTCCGCATCGCCGATGACCGCCGCCTGGTCGATCCCTCGAAGGCGGACACCGGCTGTGTGGTCACCGACAATCCCAGCACCGGTGAACCGTTGATGGCCGTTCGTCTGGACGGTGCCGAGGATCTGGAGCGCGTGGTGCAGCGCTGCGTGGCCGTGCAGCGCGAGTGGCGCATGGTGCCGGCGCCGCAGCGCGGCGAGATCGTTCGCCGCATCGGCGAGGCGTTCCGGGCGGCCAAGGCCGACCTGGGCGAGCTTGTCTCGATGGAGGCGGGCAAGATCCGCGCCGAGGGACTGGGCGAGATTCAGGAGTGCATCGACATCGCCGACTTCGCGGTCGGTCTCTCGCGCCAGCTCTACGGCCTGACCATGCACAGCGAACGGAAGACCCACCGCATGTACGAGCAGTGGCATCCGCTGGGCACCGTGGGCTGCATCACGGCCTTCAATTTTCCGGCCGCGGTGTGGGCCTGGAACGCGATGATCGCCGGCATCTGCGGCAACGCCACGCTGTGGAAGCCCAGCCTGCTCACGCCGCTTGTCGCGATCGCCTGCAACCGCGTGGCCACCGAGGTGATGCGCACGCAGGACATCTTCCGACCGTCCAGCGGGGACGCGGCCGACGTGTTCAGTCTGATCATCGGCGCGGACAGCGAGGTCGCGGAGCGTCTGGTGGCGGATCGCCGGTTGCCCCTCATCAGCGCCACGGGCAGTTGTCGCATGGGCCGCCGCGTGGGCCAGGTGGTTGCCGGTCGACTGGGCCGCAGCCTGCTTGAGCTCGGCGGCAACAACGCCGTGATCGTGATGCCCGACGCGGACATGAAGCTGGTCGAGCGCGCCGTGCTCTTCGGCGCCGTCGGCACCGCGGGCCAGCGCTGCACCACCACGCGCCGCCTGATCGTGCACGAGGCTGTCGCCGACAAGCTGGTCGAGCGCCTCGTGAAGCTCTATGCCGGCGTGAAGATCGGCGATCCACTGCAGGACGGCACGCTCATGGGCCCGCTCATCACCTCGCGCAGCGTGCAGGACATGCGCGCCGCCATCGAGCGCGCCGAGCAGGAGGGCTGCAAGGTGCTGTGTGGCGGCCTCGCCGGCATCGAGCGCCAGAAGAAGCGCGCGGGCCACTTCGTCGAGCCGACCATCGTGCGCGTGCCGATGGGCAAGGTTCCCGGCATCTGCTGCGAGGAGACCTTCGCGCCGATCCTCTACGTCCTCACGGTGAAGGATCTCGACGAGGCCCTCGCGCTGCAGAACGGCGTCGACCAGGGTCTCTCGAGCGCCATCTTCACCGACAGCGTGCGCAGCGCGGAGCGCTTCCTGAGCCACGCCGGCAGCGACTGCGGCATCGCCAACGTGAACCTGGGCACCAGCGGTGCCGAGATCGGCGGCGCGTTCGGTGGCGAGAAGGACACGGGCGGTGGCCGCGAGTCCGGCAGCGACAGCTGGAAGCAGTACATGCGTCGCCAGACGAACACGATCAACTGGGGCACGGACCTTCCGCTCGCCCAGGGCATCAAGTTCGGCGACGACTGATCCGGCGTCAGTTCGGCAGCGGCAGCGAGCGGTCCATGGGCGCGCCCGGCAGCGGGCTGCGTCTCGGTGGCGCGTCGCCGCGCTCGAAGATCACGAGTTCCCAGGTCTTGCCGCCCGGGCCCTCGGACGCGACCGCCATGCGAAGACCGCTCTGGTCCGCGACGGGGCCGACGAGGTCGCGCCACTGGCCGGCCTCCGCCACGGGATGCACGGTCCACGGGTCCTCGCCGCGACGGCTCACCAGCAGCCATCGGACGCGGTCCGGCTGGCGTCCGTTGCCAACGACCTGCACGGCCCACTCTCGCCCGTCCCAATCCACGGCGGGAAAGTTGACGCGGTGGCTTCCGAACAGCGTTCCGCCCACGGCCCATGCCAGGACCGCGGCCAGCATCACGAAGATCGCGACACGGATCAGGAAGTTTCGGAGCGCCAGCGTGGCCTGTCCCATGGGGAGCAGGATGCTAACCGGGGCCGCTCAGCGGGCGATCCAGCCCATCGCGATGGCCCACGCGAAGGCGCCTGCCACGGTGATGCGCCACCATCCGAAGAGTTCGAGCGTGTGACGCCCCAGGTAGCCCACAAGCCATTTCACGCTCACGGCCGCGCTGGCCATCGCGGCGAGCGAGCCCGCGATCACCGGCATCGGCCCACCCAGCGCCGCGAGGAACCCTGTGCCGCCCATCTCGCGCACGCCGTCAAGCAGGTCCTTGGCGCTCGCCGCACCCAGGGTGGGCAGGCCCAGCAGGAATGCGAACTCGGCGGCGGCGACCGGCGGCAGGCCGATCAGCATGCCTGCCAGCAGCGTGACCAGCGAGCGACTGGTGCCGGGCCACAGCGCGAGCGTCTGCGCGCAGCCGATGAAGAGCGCGCCCTGCCACGAGAGGGCGCGCAGCGCATCGGCGTGCGAAATGCCGCCCGCGGAACCGCCGAAGGCGCGGAGCCGGCTTCGATGCCATGGGGCGATCGCGATCATCAGGATGCCGCCCGCCACCAGCGCGCCGATCACCGGCATCGGCCCGAAGAGGTTCGCCTTGATCCACTTTCCCGCGAGCACTCCGGCGATCGCGGCCGGAACGAAGCCGGCCACCAGCAGCGTCATCAGATGCAATCCCATCGAGGCCTGCGCGTCGCGCGCCCCCGGTCGGATCAGGCTCACGCCGCCCTGCAGCATCTGCCGCACGCGCGGCCAGTACAGCACCGCCACGGCCAGGATCGCGCCGCCCTGGATGATGACGCTGAACCGATCCACCGCGGCCTTCAGCTGCGCCGCGTCACCGGCCGCGCCATCCTGCGCGCCGAGTCCCATCGCCGCCGCGGCAAGGATCAGGTGCCCGGTGCTGCTGACCGGGAGGTACTCGGTCACGCCCTCGACGATTCCCAGCACGATGGCCTGCAGCGTGTTCATGCGTCGGTTGCTCCTTGGGAGGGATCCAGCCACGGCATCCACCGCCGCACCTCCGAACCCGCGACCTCGATTGAATCATGATTGGCCCGTGCGCGCTGCGCAGCAAGCCACGGGAATCCGGCCGCCGCGTCGGCCTGGAATCGCCGGGCGAACACACCGCTCCGGATGTCCTGCAGCAGACTGCGCATGCGTGCGCGCAAGGCATCATCGACCAGCCGCTCCTGCGCCACGAAGGCGCCGAACTCCGCCGTGTTGCTGATGGCGGCCCGCATGCCGGTCAGGCCGCGCTCGAACATGAGGTCCACGACCTGCTTCAGCTCCTGACAGCATTCCATGTAGGCGAGGGCGGGGGGGTACCCGACCTCCACGAGCGCGCGATACGCCTCCTGTGCCAAGGCCATCACCCCGCCGCAGAGCACGGCCTGCTCGCCGAAGAGATCCGTCTCGGTCTCGGCTGCGAACGTCGTCTCCACGATGGCCGCGCGCGCACTTCCGATCCCGTGCGCCCATGCCAGGCCGAGCGCGCGCGTGCGCGAAGCGTCGCGACCCGGTTGGTGCACCGCGAAGAGCGCCGGCACGCCGAGGCCCTGCGTGTATCGAACGCGAACGGTGTGTCCGGGGCCCTTCGGGGCCACAAGCACCACGCCGATCGACGCGTCTGGCCGCACGGCACCGAAGTGCACTGAAAACCCGTGCAGGAACCCCACGGTGGCACCCGGCTTCAGAGCGCTCTGCAGGGTTCCCTGCCAGACGTCGGCGTGAGCCTCGTCGGGCAGGGAGAGAATGCAAAGATCCGCGGTCGCCGCCGCCCGCTCAAGTGGCTGGACCTGAAACCCATCCTGGGCGCCGCGGGCCGCGGAGGTGCCGCCGTCCCGCGCGCCGACGATCACATGGGCACCCGACTCGCGAAGGTTCAGCGCGTGAGCACGGCCTTGGTTGCCGTATCCGATGACCGCAAAGACAGCGCTGGCAAGGGCTTCTGAAACCGCCAGAGGGGTGCGTTGCGCCGGTCCAGCGGTGCCTTGATCACCGTTCTCGCTCGTCACGTGGGCGGCAGGATAGCGATTTCGACCGTTTCCGCAGGAAATTTGGCCCTTGCTTCTAGGAAGCGGGGAGAACAAAGGCACATTCCGGGTGCCCAGATCTTTGCGGCGAATGTCAGGATCTCGTTCAAGTTCCCGAACTCCGCGTACCGATAACCGTGACATGCCGGCGACTGCCTCAACCCCTGCTCAGGAGACGAGATTGACCACTGCGACCATGGATCGACGCATCGCCGAGCGGTTCCGGCTGGAACCCGCCGTGGTGTTCGTCGTCGTTGGGGCGCACGGCAACACGCCTGAGACCAAGGGCCACTTTGAGGGCCACGCCTACGACATCAGTGACTCCGGGATTCGAGTCGAACTCGACGCGGCGCTTCCTGTTGGAACGCCTGTGGAAGTCTCGATGCAGTTCCCCGGCTGCGGCGCGCCGATCCAGCTGGTGGGCAAGGTTGCGCGGCTTTTCGACGAAGTCGATGATCCGGGTCCGCGCCGCATGGGCATCCACGTCCGTGCGGCGACCGCTGCCGATGAGAGCCGTCTGACCCGGCTGCTCGACCAGGCTGCGCTGGGTCGGTTGATCTAGGATCGGTGCTTTACTGCGTGTCCCGCAGGCGCGGGACGGTTCGTTCGCGCTCTCTCCAGCGCACTCCCAACCGGAGTTCGCTGGAGAGCCCGCGACTCAAGGTTCGTGTGCCGAGGCCTGCAAGGGTCCTGGCGGAGGCTCTTCGGATGGACGAATCGATGCTGGCGCGTCTGGAGCAACGGCTCGGGCATGCATTTCGTGACCGTTCGCTGCTGGTCACCGCACTCACGCACGCCAGCATCGCCGACCGCCGCCTGGTGAGCAACGAGCGGCTGGAGTTCCTGGGCGACGCGGTGCTGGGTCTTGTCGCCTGCGAGCACCTCTTCCGATGGCTGCCCGAACGACTGGAAGGCGAACTCACGAAGGTCAAGAGCCATGTGGTGAGTCGGCAGACCTGCGCGGAGATCGCCGGTGAACTCGGGCTCGACGAGTGCATCCTGCTTGGCAAGGGCATGGGGCCGCGCAGCAGCCTGCCGCAGTCGGTGCGGGCTGCCGTGCTTGAGGCGGTGATCGGCGCGATCTATCTGGACGGAGGTCTGGAGGCCGCGCGCACGCTGCTGTTGCGGGCGCTGGAACCGCGCGTCGAGCAGGCGTCACGCACGGGCCACCAGTACAACTACAAGAGCGTGGTGCAGCAGAGCCTGACGTCGCTGGGCATGGCGCCACCCATGTACATGGTGCTCGACGAGAAGGGGCCGGATCACGCCAAGTGCTTCGAGATCGCCGTGGTCAGCGGCGAGCGGCGCTTCCGCAGTTGCTGGGGCCCCAGCAAGAAGGCCGCGGAGCAGTTGGCCGCGCTCGAGGCGCTGCGCGAACTGGGTGTGATGGTTCCAGACGAGAGCGGCCTGGAGGTGATCCGCTGGCCCGCGACCAAGCCGAAGCTCAGCGATCGGTCCTGACGAGCTCGGTGAGTCGCCGCACGCAGGCCTGCGTCTCCAGCCGCGTGTCGATCACGGCATCCGCGAGCGAGCGGTAGAGCGGCAGGCGCTCCTGCGAGAGGCGCATGACTTCCGCGGCATCGTCGGCATCCAGTCTCGGCCGATCGCCGCGGCCGGCAGCCAGGCGCCGAACCAGTTCGCGTTCGCCCGGATGCAGCAGGGCCACGCGCGCGCGCGCGCTCGATTGTGCGGAACGGATCGACGCGGCAGCGCCCGGCGCGGTGGGAGAGCCTCCGCCAAGGGCAAGAACCCCGGCGCCGTGGTGCAGCGCGTCCTGCAGCGCCTCGGACTCCGCGCGGCGCCACGCTGCCTCACCATGCTGTTCGAACGCCTCGGTGACCGTGGTGCATCCGAGGCGCTTCAGCGCCAGCGGATCGAGATCCTGAAATGGGGCATGCAGCGCGTCGGCCGCGAGCTGCCCGAGGGTCGTCTTGCCGGAGCAGCGCAACCCGATCAGGAGCAGCAGCGGCGAGGCCACGCGGGCCTCAGCGGACGCGGATCGCCCGGCCCAGCCGACGCTTGCGGTTGATGATCTTGCGGCCCTTGCGGGTGCTCATCCGGGAGCGGAAGCCCACCTTGCGGACCTTCTTGATTCGGCTGACCTTGTGGGGGTAGTGCATGGCTGCTCCTTGGAGGGTCGGGAAGGATACCCGGGAACCCCGCCGGCCTCAACCAGGCCCTCAATGGGCCTCGTGCCGCACCACCCGGCCCTCCACCAGGAAGATCACGTCCTCGGCGATGTTGGTGGTCATGTCCGCGATCCGCTCGAATCGCTGGGCGATCGTCAGCACGTCGATGGCGGCTGCGGCCGCCTCGGGGTGCTGGGGGATCTCCTCGCGGCCCCAGATCAGGATCTCCTTGTACAGGTCATCCACGCGCGGGTCGGAGCGCCGAACCTGCCTGCACAGCGCGGCATCCTCATTGGCCAGCGCTGCCAGCCCGTCGCTCAGCATGGTGCGCGTGGCGAACGCCAGGTCCGTCATCGCGCCCGGGATCTCGATCGCGTCGAGCGCGGAGACCTTGATGAGCTTCTTGGCGATGCCGCGCGCCAGGTCGGCCACGCGCTCCAGCTGTCCGCTGATGCGAATCACCGAGAGGATCAGGCGCAGGTCGCCCGCCACGGGCTGGGCCAGCGCGAGCAGGCGCATGCAGCTGGCCTCGAGTTCCAGTTCCATCCGGTCGATCTCGGCATCGCCCGCCTTCACGCTCTCGGCCAGCGACAGGTCGCCCTCGATCATCGACTCGATCACGCGCGTCACGCGCTGCTCCACGGCCGCGCCCATCGCCAGCAGGTTGCGGCGAAGGTCCACCATCTCGTTGCGAAGGTCGACGGCCATTCGGTGCTCCTTGCGCGATCAGCCGAAGCGGCCAGTCACGTAGTCCTCCGTGCGCTTCTCGCGCGGATTGGTGAAGATGCGATCCGTGGGGCCCGACTCCACCAGCCGCCCCTCGTAGAAGAATGCGGTGCCGTCGCTCACGCGCGCGGCCTGCTGCATGTTGTGGGTCACGATCACGATGGTGAACTGGGTGCGCAGGTCGCGGATCAGCGTCTCGATGCCGGCGGTGCTGCGTGGATCGAGCGCCGAGCAGGGCTCGTCCATCAGCAGCACCTCGGGGCCCACTGCGATCGCGCGCGCGATGCACAGTCGCTGCTGCTGGCCGCCGGAGAGGCCCAGCGCGCTCGCCTGGAGGCGGTCCTTCACCTCGTCCCAGAGTGACGCGGCGCGCAGGCTGCGCTCGACCAGATCGTCCAGTTCGGAGCGCGTCATCTGTCGGTGGAGCCGCGGTCCGAACGCCACGTTGTCGTAGATGCTCTTGGGGAAGGGGTTGGGCTTCTGGAACACCATGCCGACGCGTCGGCGCAGTTCCACGAGATCATGGCCACGGTCGAGCAGGTCCTCGCTGTCCAGCGTGAGCGTGCCCGCCGCACGCGCCGAGGGGATCATGTCGTTCATCCGGTTGATCCAACGGAGGAACGTGCTCTTCCCGCACCCGCTGGGGCCGATCAGCGCGGTGACGCGGTGGCGGGGAATGTCAAGGGTGATCGAGTGCAGCGCCTGGAATGACCCATACCAGCCGCTGAACGCCTCGGCCCGGATGCTCACGGGCGGCGCGTCCTCCGCAACCCTTGGGCTGGTGGCCGGCTTGGGTGTCGCGGCGGGTCCGGGCTTCGGTTCGGTGGCGCTCATGGGGTCCTCGTCTGCAGACGATGACGAAGATAGATCGCCAGCGCGTTGAAGGAAAGCAGTGCCGCCAGCAGCACGATGATGGCGCTTGCGGCGAGCGCATGGAAGGCCGGCTGCGGGCGACCTGCCCAGTTGAAGATCTGGAAGGGCAGCACGGTGAAGGGGCTCATCGGACCCTCCGGGTCGCAGGCGATGAAGACGGGAATCCCGACCACCAGCAGCGGCGCGGCCTCGCCGATCGCGCGGCTAAGCGCCAGGATCGACCCCGTCATGATGCCGGGCAGCGCGGTGGGCAGCGTGACCTTCCACGTCGTCTGCCAGAGTGTCGCGCCGAGCGCAAGGCTTGACTGGCGGAGTCCCCGAGGCACCGCGCGCAGGGCTTCCTGCGTGCTGATGATGATGATCGGCAGGATCACGAGCATCAGGGTGAGTCCTCCGGCGAGCACGCTGTGCCCGATCGGCAGGGTCAGGCTGAAGTCCGAGTCCGCCGGCCCGATCCGGATCGGATCGCGATCCACGTCGCCGAAGATCCCGAACATGCGCACGAAGGCGGTCAGCCCGATGATGCCGTAGACGATGCTCGGCACGCCCGCCAGATTGCGCACGTTGAGCGCGATGAACCTGTTCAGCCGCGAGCGCGCCGCGAACTCCTCGAGGTAGATCGCGGTGCCCACGCCCAGGGGCAGGCTCAGCAGCATGCAGGTGGCGCAGACCCAGATCGTGCCCAGCAGCGGCGCCCGGATGCCAGCCCGCAGCGGCTTGCGGCTGGCGTATTCGGAGAAGAAGTTCCATCGCACCAGATCGGGGATGCGGCCAATCCTTCCCTCGGCGAACACGGCGCGCAATGCCTCGACGTCGATCAGCCCCCGCCAGCCCTGCGAGATGACGCTCGACAGAAGCAGGCAGAGCACCACGAGCGACAGGCTCGTGAGCACCAGGCAGGTCGAGAGGAACAGCCTGTCCTGCAGCAGCCGCCGGGTTCGAAGGGCAGCGGTCACTCGTATTCCTCCTGAAAACGCCTCAGCAGCGCGTTGCCAGCGACGGTGAGAGAGAACGTGAACACGAAGAGCACCGCCGCCACGGCGTAGCTCGAGAGATTCTCGACACCGAACGCGGGGGCGTCACCCAGGAATATCTGCACCATGTAGGCGGTCATGGTCTGCACCTCGCTCGCCGGGTTCACCGTCAGATGCGCGAGTCCACCCGCCGCGAGCGCCACGATCATCGTCTCACCCACGGCACGCGTGATCGCCAGGAAGAAGCTGGCAAGGATGCCGCTGAGCGCCGCGGGCACCACCACACGCACGCTCACGTCGAAGCGGGTTCCTCCGAGAGCGAAGGCCCCCTCGCGAAGGCCCCGCGGCACGGCGCGGAGCGCATCCTCGCTCAGCGAGCAGACGATCGGCAGGATCATCACCCCGACCGCGAGTCCCGCGCCAGTGGCGTTGTATCCGGGAAAGATGGGCACGCCGAAGAGCGCGGTGCAGAGCCACCGAAGGCCCGGGGTGATGACGGTGAGCGCGAAGAAGCCGTACACCACCGTGGGAACGCCCGCAAGCACCTCAAGGGCGGGCTTCAGCGTGGCGCGCACGCCCGGTCGGGCGTACTCGCTCAGGTAGATCGCCGACACGAGCCCCACCGGCAGCGCGAACGCGGCACCCACGCCGGCCACGAGCATCGTGCCGCTGACCAGCGGCCACACGCCAAAGTGCTGCTCGGCACCCAGCAGCGGGCTCCAGTTGGTCCCCAGCAGGAAGTCCGCAAGCGACACCTCCGGCAAGGCGATGAAGTTCACGGTCTCCCACGCCAGCGTCAGGATGATCGCGGCCGTGATGCCGATGCTGAAGAGCGCCGACAGCTGCAGGAGCCCTCGGATCAGGCGCTCTCGCGCATCACGGGACTCCGCCGAGCGCGGCACGCCTCGGCGCGCGGCCTCGATCACGCCCGGCGCGTCGGTGGGTGCGGAGGTGTTCATGGAGCGCGGTAGACCTCCATCAGGGGGCCGGACACGCGTTCGCCGCGCGCATTCAGCATCTGGGTGCCGGTGCGGCGCGCATTCCAGACGCTGGTGGCGGCCTGGCCGAGCGCGCCCGGAAGCGGCGTGTAGCCGACCTCCTCGGCGAGCGTGGCGGCGTGGGTCAGCATGAAGTCCACGTAGGCATTCACCGCCGGCAGATCGGCGGCGCGGCGGTTGACGTAGACGAACAATGGGCGGCTGAGCGGTGCGTACGAGCCGTCGAGGATCGTCGCATCCGACGCGGCGACCGGACCCTTGCCGCCGTCGAGGGGCACCGCGCGCAGCAATTGCGCGTTCTCCTTGAAGTACGCGAAGCCGAAGTAGCCGATCGAGTCGAGTTCCCCCTCGACCCCCTTCACCAGCACGTTGTCGTCCTCACTGACACTCATGTCCGATCGAATGGTCCCGCCCCTTCCCACGATCACCTCGCGGAAGAAGTCGAAGGTACCGCTGTCGGTTCCAGGGCTGTAGACGCGGATCGGTCGATCGGGCCACGACGGGTCGAGATCGCGCCACGTCCGGGCGGGATCCTTCGCGGAGTAGAGCCGCCGCACCTGCTCCACGGTGAGGGAACGGACCCAGTCGTTGCGGGGATTCACCACGATGCACAGGCCGTCGAAGGCCACCGGCAGCTCGATGAATTCGAGGCCTGCCCGCGCGCACGCCTCCACCTCGGAATTGGTGATCGGTCGACTGGCGTTGCAGGCATCGGTCTCGCCCTTGCAGAACCGCTTGAAGCCGCCGCCGGTTCCACTGACCCCGACGGTGGTGCGCACGCGGCGCGTGAGCCTGCTGAATTCCTCCGCCACCGCCTCCGACAGGGGATAGACCGTGCTGCTGCCATCGATGCGCACGCGGCCTCGCAGTCTCGAGAGAGCGTCCGACTCCGGATTCGGGTCGGTCCGGCCCAACATGGCGCAGCAGGTCAGGATGAGCGCGGCAAAGGTCAGGATGAGCGCGGAAAGCGGCTTCATGGGTGGGTTTCACCGTCAACGAGAACGTTGAAGTCTCCTGCGGAATGGGGTCTCACGGGTCAAGCGTGCCGCCCAAATGTGCTAAGACTCGATTCGGATTTCATGTGTTCCGCTGGGTCGTCGGATCCGGGTGGCCGGCGGGGAAGTCGAAGCGAGAACGTGCTTCCCTTGCCCGGCGAGCTCTCCACATCGATCGATCCGCCGTGGACGATCGCGATGTGCTTCACGATGGCCAGCCCCAGCCCCGTGCCGCCTCCCTCGCGTGTTCGGGCCGACTCGACGCGATAGAAGCGCTCGAACAGGCGCGGCAGGTGGCGTTCAGGAATGCCGGGGCCCTCGTCACGCACGCGGATCGCGATCCACGCGCCCTCCAGGTGCGCGGAGAGTTCCACGCGGGAGCCGTCGGGCACGTAGCGGATCGCGTTGCTCACCAGATTGGCCAGCGCCTGCTCGGCCAGGAGCGCATTGGCATGCACGCTCAGATCGGCGTCTCCCGCACGCGTGATGCGGATTCCGCGCGCCTCGGCGGCGGTCCCGAGTTCCGCCTCGACCCAGTCGAACAGGCCGCCCACGCGCACGTCGGTCATCGCGATGCGCTCACGCGAGGCCGGGCTCTCCACGAACGAGAGCGACAGCAGGTCCTCGACGAGCGCGCCCAGCCGCGAGGCGTTGCGGTGCACGATGTCCAGGAACTTGCGCGCGGTATCCGGATCCTCCAGCCCCACCTGCAGCAGCGTCTCCACATAGCCGCGGATGTTCGTGATCGGCGTGCGCAGCTCGTGGCTGACGTTCGCGGCGAAGTCGCTTCGCATGCGATCGAGCGAGCGCTGTGCGGTCACGTCGCCCAGCAGCAGCAGTCCACCGACCAGCCTGTCGGCCTCGTCGGTGACGCAGGCCACGATCGCCTCGGCCACCAGGCCTGGCGCGCCCGGTGGCTCAAGATCCCGCTGGCGACGGCTGCCCGAGGCGAACGCCTCGTTGAGCAATTCGTTCAGTGCAGGACAGCGCGTGCACTCCTGCAGCAGTCGGCCGCGCGCCGAGCCCGGCTCGAAGCCCAGCATGCGTCCCGCGTTGTCGTTCGCCACGATCACGCGCTGGTGCCCGTCCAGGATCACCAGCCCCTCCCGCAGGGCCTCCTCCAGGATGCGCCGACGAAGTCGTTCCGAGGCGAGTGCCTCGCGCGTGCCGCCAAGTGCCGAGGCCAGATCCTGTGCCGCGCGGTTGAGCGCGTCCAGTCCCCCGCGCACGCGAAGCGGCATCGAGGCGCCGCGGTCGCCCGCCACGATGCGACGGAGCGCACGGGTCATGCGGGCAAGATCGGATCCGCGGGCGAGCCCCATCAGCAGCAGCAGTGCCAGCGCGACCACGCCCGTGCCAGCCGCGACCGCCGGCGACGCACGCCACCACGCCAGGGCCATGGCCAGCAGGGCGGCGGCGGGAATCAGGATGCTCGGGTCTTGTCGACGTGTCATTCGGCCGAGGCGATCTCGCCCTCGGCCAGACGATATCCGACGCCGCGGACGGTCTCGATCAGGGCGCCCATGTCGCCCAGCTTGCGGCGCAGCGCCGTCATGTGCACGTCGACCGTGCGGCTTGAAAGCACCACATTGCGGCCGTGCACTGCCGCGATGATCTGGTCGCGTGTGCGCACGAACCCGGGCTTCTGCGCGAGGAAGTGCAGCATGCCGAATTCGGTCAGGGTCAGATCCACGGTCTTGCCATCGATCTGCGTGACATGCCGCTCGGGATCAATGGACAGGCGACCGTCGCCGATCTGGATGCGCTTGCTGGAGCCGGGGCGGCTCTCGCCCGAGCGCCGCAGGACCGCCTTCACGCGCGCAACCAGCACGCGTGGGCTGAACGGCTTGGGGATGTAGTCGTCGGCGCCCAGCTCGATGCCCGTCACGATGTCGGCTTCGTCGCCACGCGCCGTCACCATCACGATGGCGATGCGCGAGCCCTCGGCCGAGGCGCGGATGCGTCGGCAGATCTCGAGGCCGTCCTGGTCCGGCAGCATGAGGTCCAGCACCACGATGTCCGGTGGCGACTTGCGGATCGCCTCCAGCGCATCCTTGCCGCGATGCACGGTGGTGGCATCAAAGCCGGCCCGCACCAGGTTGAACTGGATCAGGTCGGCGATCTCTCGCTCGTCCTCGACGATCAGCACCGAAGGGCGTGCCATGCGCGCGAAGAGTAGAAGCGCCGGGGCCATGAGGGATGCGAGTTGGGTGCGGTCCGCCGTGAAGATTCGGTTCAGCCTGCAGGCAGGCACCACGCCGCGTCGACGCATCGGCTCGCGCCCCGGCCCGTGACGGCGGGCAGCGTGATGGGGGTTCGGTCCAGCGCGAGCAATCCCAGGACCGCCATCTCCATGGACTCACGGGCCTCCACCGGTACCCCAACTTCCGCGCTGGTGAGCACCTCGGCGCCAGCAGCACCCGTCCGAATCGCCGTGGTCAGGGCCTGGTTCCGGCTCCCTCCTCCGGCAAGCACCACGCGAGCGTGGCCGGCACGGACCGCCGCACGGCCGATGTGAAGGCCAACGGCATGGGCCACCGTCGCCAAGAGGGTGGAGGGGGGCAGGTTGGCGGCTTGCACCCAGCCCGTGGCCTCGTCGCCCGTGCCCAGCGACCGACCGGCGGCCTCGGCCCTCTCCAGCACGGCGGCGAGTGCCTGGGCTTCCGGCTCCGAGATGGCTCCTGCGCGTGCGCCCGCGCCATCGGCATCGAAGGGCGCGCCCAGCGCCTTGCGTGCCGAGGCATCCAGCAGGTGGTTGCAGGGACAGATGTCCGCGCCTCGTGTCGCGGCGGGACCTTCAGCCGCGGCAGGCAGCCACGTGATGTTGCAGAAGCCTCCCAGGTTCACGATCGCGGTGACCCGGGCATGGCGGAACGCGATCCAGTCCGCCAGCGGCGTGATTGGCGCGCCCTGGCCACCCGCGGCCAAGTCCGCGCCGCGAAGATCGCTCGCGACCGCGCACCCGAGCCGTTGCGCGATCGGCCACGGGTTCAGCAACTGCCACGACACCGGCGGTGCATGGAACACGGTCTGTCCATGGATCGCCGCGACCGCGATGGGATGCGCCTCCGCGAGCGGCGCGAGCGCCTCCGCATGCAGGCGACCGAAGTCGAGCGCCAGCGCGGCGAAGTCCCTCGCGGTCATCGCCGCACCGTCGCATGCCGCGCGGAGTCGCGCACGCACCGGATCGAGCGCGTGGGTGACGTGACGCTCCACGCGCACGCGCAGGTCGGGCCCTGCACCCTCGGCGCGCACCAGTGACGCGTCGAGTGCGTCAAGGCTCGTGCCGGTCATCGCGCCGATCGCCCACCGTTCGCTCATGCGGGCTATGGTGGCGTGGACGCGTGCCCGCGTCGAGGGCAACGCTCGGCTACCTTTGGGGAATGCTGAAGCGGATTCTCGTGACCGGCGGCGCCGGCTTCCTCGGTTCCCACCTCTGCGAGCGACTGGTGAAGCAGGGTCATGACGTGATCTGCCTCGACAACTTCTTCACCAGCCAGAAGGGGAACGTGGATCACCTGCTCGACTGCCACAACTTCGAGCTGGTGCGGCACGACGTGGTCGACCCGTTCCGCTTCGAGGTGGACGAGATCTACAACCTGGCCTGCCCGGCGGCCCCCGGGCACTACCAGTACAACCCGATCAAGACCATGAAGACGAGCGTCATGGGCGCGATCAACAGCCTGGGCCTGGCCAAGCGCGTGCGCGCGCGCATCCTGCACACCAGCACCAGCGAGGTCTACGGCGACCCCGACGTGCACCCGCAGCCCGAGAGCTACCGCGGCAACGTGAACCCGATCGGTCCGCGCGCCTGCTACGACGAGGGGAAGCGCGCCGCCGAGACGCTGATGTTCGACTACCACCGCCAGCACGGCGTGCGCATCAAGGTGGTGCGCATCTTCAACACCTATGGCCCGCGCGTGCATCCCTTCGACGGTCGCGTGGTGAGCAATTTCATCCGCCAGGCGCTGGCGGGCGAAAGCATCACGCTGTACGGCGACGGCGCGCAGACGCGCAGCTTCTGCTACGTGGACGACATGATCGACGGCCTGATCCGCATGATGAATGCATCGGATGACTTCACCGGGCCCGTGAATCTGGGCAACCCCGACGAATTCACGGTGCTGGAACTCGCGAAGAAGGTGGTGGCCATCGCCGGAAGCAAGTCGACCGTCAGCACGGGCAAGCCGCTGCCTGCCGACGACCCGGCGCGCCGCCGCCCTGACATTTCGCTGGCGAAGGCGAAGCTCGATTGGCAGCCGAAGGTGGCGCTCGACGAGGGGCTGAAGCGCACGATCGAGTGGTTCCGGTCGATCGAACTCAGCGACTATCGCCCACCCACGCCGAACTACTGATTCGGTCTGGATTTGTGGCAACCGAAAATGTGTCCGAAAAAGGGCCCTGTTTCAGGGCGATGATGTGTGCTGTCAATAGGCTGCCATCCAAAGTTCAGTACCCGAAAAAGTACCGAACAGAAGGTTGACGGACCGAAGGAGATCGGGTACGAACAACACCCGAACAGAAAGCCGAACGCGGCACAGCACACATCCGGCCTGCAGGCGCAGGCCACAACCGGCCCAAAGGGCCAGCCAAGGAAGGTCGAATCATGGTTGCACCAATCGCATCGAAGGACGGATCCAGCAACGGCAAGAACGAAGTGAAGGGCGTGGTCAAGCCGGTGCCGGGCTCCGTGTCCGCCGCACCGCGCGTTCCGGCGGGTCCAGCCGCCACGGCAGCACCCATGTCCGCTACAACTCGGCCTGCGGTGGCGGCAGCGGTCGCGTCGATCGCGCCGGCCTCGGCAAGCGAGAAGCTTTCAGCCGACAAGATTTCAACGGAGAAGATGTCCATGTCCAAGAGCACCGTCGAGGCGAAGGCGCCCATGAGCAAGGAAGCGGCCGCTGATCAGAAGGCGCGCCTGAAGGCGATCGAGCAGGCGATGAGCCAGATCGAGAAGGCCCACGGCAAGGGCAGCATCATGCGCCTCGATGGCAACGATGTGCCCGTGATCCAGGGCGTGTCCACCGGCGCGCTCAGCCTGGACCTGGCGCTCGGTGGTCGTGGCCTTCCCAAGGGTCGCGTGGTCGAGGTGTTCGGCCCCGAGTCGAGCGGCAAGACCACGCTGGCGCTCACCGTGATCGCCAACGCGCAGAAGAAGGGCGGCATCGCGGCCTTCATCGACGCCGAGCACGCGCTCGATCCCTCGTGGGCCAAGCGTCTCGGCGTGAACCTGGACGAGCTTCTGGTCAGCCAGCCCGACACCGGCGAGCAGGCGCTCGAGATCTGCGAGATGCTGGTGCGATCCAACGCAGTCAACGTGATCGTGGTCGACTCCGTGGCGGCGCTGATTCCACGCGCTGAAATCGAGGGCGAGATGGGCGACAGCCATGTCGGCCTGCAGGCGCGCCTCATGAGCCAGGCGCTGCGCAAGCTCACGGGTGCCATCGCCAAGAGCGACTGCATCGTGATCTTCATCAACCAGCTGCGCGAGAAGATCGGCGTGATGTTCGGCAGCCCCGAGACCACCACGGGCGGCCGTGCGCTGAAGTTCTACGCATCGGTCCGCGTGGACATCCGACGCATCAGCCAGATCAAGGAGGGCGAGCGTGCTGTCGGCAACCGCGTTCGCGCCAAGGTGGTGAAGAACAAGATCGCGCCGCCGTTCCGTGAGGCCGAGTTCGACATCATGTTCGACGAAGGCATCTCGATCACGGGTGATGTGCTCGACATGGCCGTCGCCGACAGCGTGGTGGACAAGGCGGGTGCGTGGTTCAGCTACAAGGACACCCGACTGGGTCAGGGCCGTGAGGCAAGCAAGTCCTTCCTGCGCCAGAGCCCGGATCTGCTGGAGGAGATCCGTGCGGCGGTGCTGGCCAAGCGACTGGCGAATCCGAACGGACCGGTCGCCTCTGCCAAGGATGACTCGGACAGCGACGACGAGTGAGTCACGGGGGGCTTCGGCTCCGGCATCACACAGCCAATTCCGCCCCGGCCTCCCGACGGAGACGCCGGGGCGGTTTGCTTGCGTGGCTCAGGCGCGAATCGCCAGGTACTTGACCGTCAAGTATTCGTCGATGCCCCACCGGCCGCCCTCGCGACCGAAGCCGCTCCACTTCACGCCGCCGAACGGTGCGTAGGCGTTGCTGGGTGCGGCCTCGTTCACGCCTGCCACGCCGCACGCGAGTTGACGCGCGACGGCCTCCGCCTGTTGCGGTGGCCCGAACACGTAGCCGGCCAGCCCCCAAGGGCTCGCGTTGGCGATTTCGACGGCCTCGCCGGAAGTGCGCACGGTGGCGATGGGCGCGACCGGGCCGAATGTTTCCTCGCGGCAACAGAGCAGCCCGGGATGGCAGTCGGCCAGCACCGTGGGCTCGAAGAATCGATCTGGACGGTTCGGCAGGCGCCGTGTCTCGCCGCCGCACACCAGCCGGGCGCCCTGTGCCAGCGCATCGGCGACATGTCGGCGCACCTTCTCCACCGCGGCGTCGTTGATGAGCGGGCCGACCTGCGTGGCCGGCTCAAGCCCCGGGCCGACCACCAGGCTGGCCGCGGCAAGCGCCAGTCGGGCGGTGAATGCCGAGGCGAGCGATTCATGCACCAGGAAGCGGTTCGGGCAGATGCAGGTCTGGCCGGCATTGCGGAACTTGGCAGCCACGGCACCGGCCACGGCGGCGTCGACATCCGCGCCCTCAAGCACGATGAATGCGGCGTGTCCGCCGAGTTCCATCGAGCAGCGAACGATCTGGTCCGCCGCCTGGTGCAGCAGCAGTCGTCCCGTCTCCGTGCTTCCCGTGAAGGTGAGTTTTCGAACGCGCGGATCGGCAAGCCACGTTGAGACGATCGTGCCCGGATCGCCGATCACCACGCGCATCACGCCGTCCGGCAGACCGCAGGCCTGGAGCGTGCGCTCGAACGCGATCGCGGCAAGCGGCGTCTCCTCGGCAGGCTTGGCGATCATGGCGCAGCCAGCGGCGAGCGCTGGTGCCGCCTTGCGTGCCAGCATCGCCAGCGGGAAGTTCCAGGGGGTCACGGCGGCGCACACGCCGATCGGCTCACGCACCGCCACGGCGCGCACACCGGCCCGTCGGCCATCGAAGGGCTCGTCCACGAGGTTGCGGGTCTGCTCCGCCGCGCTGCGGAGGTAGTCGGCGGCATAGCGAACCTCGCCGCGCGCCTCCGGGAGGGGCTTGCCGGACTCCAGGGTGATGGTGCGGGCAAGCGCCTCGACATCGCGGACCATGGCCTCGGCGCAACGCTCCAGCACCGCGGCGCGATCGGCAGGAGGGGTCTTGCGCCACGTGCCGAGCGCCTCGGATGCCGCATCGGCGGCGTCGGCCGCGTCGGCTGCGGTCGCCATGACCAGCGACGCGATGGTCTCGTCGCTGGCCGGATCCCGCACCGCGAGCACGGCTCCACCTGCATTCGGCGGAGCGTTCACGCCGTGGGGTGTCGGATCGGGCATGTCGTCAGCGTACACTTCGTCAGGAGAAAACCGCATGAGCAAGGCCGTCGTCGATCCGAATGAACTGCGCCGCTTCGCCGCGGATCTGAAGAAGTTCAACAGTGACGTGCAGGGTCAGACCGCGCGGTTGGGGTCGGCGCTGGGATCGCTTCAGCAGACGTGGCGCGACCAGGAGCAGGCCAAGTTCGCCGAGGAGTTCGAGCAGACCATGCGCTCGCTGCAGCGCTTCCTGAAGGCCAGCGAGGTGTTCGTGCCCTTCCTCATCCGGAAGGCAGAGCGCATCGAGGACTACCTGAACCAGCGCTGAACCGTGGAACGCGAGCAGGTCCGAGTCCTTTCGGTCGACGTGCTGGAGTCCCTGGCGGCGGCCATGGTGCGCTGCAAGGAGGATCTTGCGGCGGCCCTGCTTGAGGGCGACTCCGAGGTCGAGCGCACGATCGTGTGGGTCGAGCGAGATCGGGTCCCGCATTGGCGCAAGCGCATGCAACGGCTGGATCATGAGGTGCTCGAGGCACGCAGCGCGCTCTTCCGCAAGGAGAATCACCGCGTCAGCCGCGATTCGAAGCCCAGCACGGTGGACGAGCGCAAGGCGCTCGCCAGGGCGCAGGCCGCCCTGGAGGATGCCGACCGCCGGTGGAAGGCGAGCCAGCGCTGGAGCCAGGAACTGCCGCGACACAACGCCGAATACAAGCGCGGCACGAATCTGCTGGCGGCCATCGTGGATCGCGAGCTGCCCGCCGCGATCGCGGCGCTGCGCCGCATGTCCATCGCGCTGGAGCGGTACCGCCGAGAGGAACCCATCGACCTGCGGACGCTGCTGCCAGACCGCGCGGAGCCGGATGCGTCCGAGTCCATGCGCCGCGGCCCATCCACCGAAACCGGGCCGGGGGAGACGTCGTGAGCGTCGAAGGCGCGCGTCAGCGTCTGCAGGCCTCGCTGCGCGACTTGAAGTCGCAGTGGGAGGTCGCCCGAGCCGCATGGCAGGACGCCACGGCGGAGACCTTCGGTGATCGCTACATCGAGGAACTGGAGCAGGCGGTTCGCACCGCCATGCCCGCGATGGAGAAGATGGCGGAGACGTTGGTGCGTGTCCGGCGCGAGTGCGGCGAACCCATGTAGGCCGGACAGGACGGATCTGAAGCCCGACTCGCGTACCATCCGGCCTCTGATGGCGCAGGATCCGATCACCGACATCGCTGAACGCTGGGCCGCGATCGCGGACGCCTCGCAGCGACTGCGCGAGCGGTCCGACGCCGACCGCGTTTCGCAGGAGACGGCCCGCGGCGCCGAGCAGGCGCGCCATGGTGCGGAGCGCGCCGCGATTGACGCGAAGCGGGAGGGCACGGAGCGAAACCTTCGTGAGCGGCTGGAGCGTCTCCAATCCGAGGTCGCCGCGCGGCGGCAGGCGGATCTGGCGAAGTTGGAGGCGAAGGTTCGCGCCACGACCGAGGAAATCGAGCGTCGTGCCGATGAGGCGGGTCGTGACGCCAAGGAGGGGCTTCAGCACGCCCTCTGGCTGGCGGACAGCGTGCATGAGAGCGGAGAGCGACGTCCAAAGGCCGTGCTGGAGGAGATCCGGCAGACCGTCACGGAGCGTCTGGGCGCACTCGAGGCGATCCTGTCCGAGGCGGAACGGCAGACGCGTCGCTATCGGCAGTCGATTCCTGCGGCGACGTCCACGTCGTCGCCGCTGGGACGAATGGATCCGCTCATGGTGATCGCCACCAAGGTCGCGCTCGCCGCGGATGCAGCGGAGCGTCTCCGCCGACTTCGCCTGCCCGGCCTGTATCGCGGACCGATCCTGCTCGTGCCGGCCATCTTCGCCGCGTTGCTCGGCGCGCTCGTCGCGTGGCCGCTGGGGGCGCGCGGGGTGTGGCTTGGCGTGGCCGCCGGGCTTGGCACGCTTGCCGTCGTGGCGGCGGCGGCCGCGCTGTGGTTCCGGGCACGGGCGCAGGTTGCGCGCGCGTGGGAGCCGCTGCATCAGGCCGCGCAGATCGCGCGGGACGCCGCCGAAGCGGCCGTGCGGGCCGCGCAGCAGGAGTGCGACGATTCCGAGAAGGCCGCGAGGGACCGGCTGAAGCGTGAGCGTCAGAGCGCGCAGAAGCGGTTCGGTCCGATCGTGCAGGCGGCGGAACGGCAGCGGCAGGAGCGGCTCGAGGAATTGAGCCGCGTGTCCGAGGAGCGCCGCAGCCAGATCCAGTCCGAGGCGCGGGCTGCCGAGCAGGAGGCGCAGGCGCGGCACGAGCAGGGACTCGCGCGATGCGTCGCCATGCACGCCGAGTCGATCGCGGCGGAGGACGCGTTGCACGCCGCCCGCGAATCCGCGCAGCGCGAGGTCGAGCAGACTGCGCGTGCCGAGCGTGAGCAGGCTTGGATCGCGGCGCGTGATGGTTTCAGGGCGTGGGCCGATTCGAGGATGGCTCTGGGAGCGCAGGCCATGCGCCTCTGGGCCTCGGATGGGGCGTCGCGAACCGCCTTTGGCGATGGACTCCACGTCGGTTCGGTCGGTCTGGATCTGGCGACGGTCGCGCACGCGTTCCCATCCGAGCCGCATCTGGCATGGAACGGACCGACCCGTTGGCAGGTTCCCCTCATGCGGCCGATGCCTGGCGCGATCTCCACGATCCTTGAGGGGCCTGGCGAGGCTCGCGCCGAGGCGTTGGCCGGCCTTCAGTCCATCGTGGCGCGCCTGCTCCTGGAGTGTCCGCCCGGCAAGGTGCGCCTGACCCTGATGGATCCGGTGGGACTGGGCCAGAGTTTCGCGGGTTTCATGCACCTCGCCGACGAGATGGAGCAGTTGGTGGGGGAACGCATCTGGACCGAGGCCCGACAGATCGAGCAGAAGCTGACGGACCTGACCGAGCACATGGAGACCGTCATCCAGAAGTACCTGCGTGACGAGTTCGCCACCATCGCCGACTACAACGCGCAGGCCGGACAGCTGGCGGAACCGCTTCGCGTGGTGGTGATGGCGGACTTTCCAGCCGGCCTGAACGAGGAGGCCGCGCGACGACTCGGCAGCATCCTGCAGTCGGGCGCCCGGTGCGGCGTGCACCTGCTGCTGCTGCGGGATCCGGCTCGGCCGCTGCCCGAGTCCCTCAAGGTGGAGGACCTGCACCGTGCATGCCGACGGATCGTCTGGCGTGACGGCGCGTTCCGGGTCGACGAGCCTGGTCTCGAGCAGGTCACGGTGACGCTGGAATCGCCACCAGGGGGCGCACGACTTCAGGAGACACTTCGTGCCATCGGCCAGGCGGCGCGTGCCGCGTCGGTGGTGCAGGTTCCGTTCAGCGCGATCGAGCCGCCCGAGGACCGACTGTGGAGCGGCAGCACGGCGGCGAATCTGCGTGTGCCGATCGGGCGCACCGGAGCCACGCAGTTGCAGCACATGGTCCTGGGTGAGGGAACGCGGCAGCACGTGCTGCTCGCCGGCAAGACGGGCTCCGGCAAGAGCACGCTGCTCAACGCGATGATCGTGAATCTCGCGAGCTGGTTCAGTCCGGACGAGCTGGAGCTCTGGCTGATCGACTTCAAGAAGGGCGTCGAATTCAAGGCGTATGCGCAGCACCGGCTGCCGCACGCGCGGGCCGTCGCCGTGGAGAGCGATCGCGAGTTCGGGTTGAGCGTGCTGCAGGGGCTGGATGCCGAACTCAAGCGGCGTGGCGACCTCTTCCGCGCCGCCGGGGTGCAGGACCTCGCCGCGTGGCGGAAGCTTGGTCGCGCCGAACCGATGCCCCGCGCCCTGCTGATCGTCGACGAGTTCCAGGAACTCTTCGTCGAGGAGGACAAGGTCTCGCAGGAGGCCGCGTTGCTGCTTGATCGCCTGGTTCGGCAGGGCCGCGCGTTCGGCATGCACGTGATCCTCGGATCGCAGACGTTGGGCGGTTCGTACGCGCTGCCCCGAACCACGATGGGCCAGATGGGTGTCCGCATCGCCCTCCAGTGCAACGAGGCGGACGCCGCGCTGATCCTGTCGGACGACAACACGGCGGCACGGCTGCTCTCGCGGCCCGGTGAGGCGATCTACAACGACGCGGGAGGTCTGATCGAGGGCAACAGTCCGTTCCAGGTCGTGTGGCTCAACGACGTCGAGCGGGAGTCGCGCATCCGACGACTCGCGCAGCGCGCCGCCGCGTTCCCGTCCAGCAGGCCCGCCATGGTGGTCTTCGACGGCACCAGCAAGGCCGACATGCTCGCATGCAGGACCTTCCGGGATCGTCCAACTTCGATCGCGCCATCACTCACGCTGCCGCTGCACCTGGGCGAGCCGGTCGCGATCCGCGAAGCCACCGTCGCGTCCCTGCGCCGACAGTCGGGCGCGAATGTCCTGATGGTCGGCCAGACCGAGCGCATGGCGCTTGGTCTCTGCGTGGCCGTTCTGGCCAGCGTGCGCGTGGCGTCGGGTGCGGGCGCGCAGGTCACGCTGCTTGATGGAGCGCCAGCCGACAGTCCGGAGGCCGGCAAGCTCCCCGAGGCCGCAGCGGCGCTGGGACTGTCGTGCGTGACGCCGGGCTACCGTGAGGTCGACGACGCGATCCGCGCGATGGGTGCGGAGGTCGCACGTCGAACCGAATCGGGACGCACCGACGAGCCGCCCATGCTGCTTCTGGTGCACGGTCTGCAGCGGTTCCGTTCGCTCCGGCGGGATGAGGACGACTACTCGTTCTCCGCCGGGGACGGTCCGCCGAAGCCCGACCGCATCTTCGCGTCCATCCTTCGGGATGGCCCGGCCGTGGGCGTGCATGTGGTGGTGTGGGCGGACACGGCGGCCAGCCTCCAGCGCAGCGTGGATCGCGGTTCCATGCGCGAGTTCGACATGCGCGTGCTCATGCAGATGGGTGCCAACGACTCCTCGACGCTGATCGACTCGCCGGTCGCAAGCAGGCTCGGTGCCGAACGTGCGCTGCTCTTCAGCGAGGAACGTGGCACGATCGAACGCTTCCGACCCTTCGAGCCGGTCGAGGCCCACGCGCTGGCTGCGGTCGTCTCGGGCTGATCGATTCAGTCGTGGTCGACCGATGCAGGCACCGTCGGAGGTGGCTCCGCGGAGCCCTCGCGTCGCCCCACCAGGAGCGGCCCCTTGTCGTCACGCGGCTGGTGCAGGCGTACCTGGAATCCCGCGCGTTCCATCGCGACGCGGTGCTCGTGAAGGTCGCGAAGGGTGATCTCGTGCAGGTCATGCAGTGTCCATCGGCGTCCGGCGGTCGAGATGCGGAACTCGTGATGAAGCACGAGCTCGCTGCGATGCACGCTCCATCGGGTGCGTCGCTCGATCAGCATGCCGGCCATCTCGAACAACAGCGGTTCGGGTTGCAGTCCCTCGACGGCATGGATGGACGGTCCGGGATCCACCACCAGCACGCCGCCGTCTCGGAGATGCCGGCGCATGCGCCGCAGCGCCTGATGCAGCCGGATCTCGCCCAGCGGATACGCGATCCCGGCCAGCAGGCAGGTGATGACATCGAAGGTCCCCGGGACATCCAGCCGCTCCATCGGCTGCTCATGGAGCGCTATCCCCGGGAGGCGCCGGGAGGCGACACGAAGCATCGCGGCGCTGTGGTCCGCGCCCGCGACCTCGGCGTGCGCGCGGAAGCGCTCCAGATGCAGGCCGGTGCCGCATGCCACATCAAGCACGCGGTGTCTGCCCGAGCCGAGTGCGGCTTCCCACGCTTCACGGACTCGGACCGCCTCGCCGTCGAGATCACGCCCGGTCACCTCCGCGATCGCGTCGTAGAGCTCGGCGGCGAACTCGATCCGCATGGCGAAGGCGCCTAGTTTCCAAGCGCGTTGCGCGACGTTTCGCGCACGCTTCGCACCGCATCGACGATCTGGACGGCGGCCTGGCGGATCTCGGGCTCGGTGGTGCGTCGCGAGATGCTGAAGCGCACGCTCCCGAAGGCGAGCTCGGGAGCGACGCCCATCGCACGCAGCACGGGACTCGGCTCGAGTGATCCGCTGCTGCATGCGGCACCGGCGCTCGCCGCCACGCCGCGCTCGGAAAGGGCCAGCAGGATGGCTTCGGCCTCCAGGCGTGGGAACGCGATGTTCGTGGTGTTCCACAGACGCTCCGCGTCCGCGCCGTGCACCACCGCCTCGGGTTCCTGGTCCAGCACGAGGCGCTCCAGAAGGTCACGAAGTTCGGCGCCGCGCCGCGGTCCGGCATCCGCAAGCCACGCCCGCGCAGCCGACGCCGCCGCGCCGAATCCCACGATGCCCGGCACGTTCTCGGTGCCCGCACGGCGCTCGCGTTCCTGCGGGCCGCCGGTCAGCGTCGCTCGCACATGCACGCCACGGCGGATCGCCAGCGCGCCGACACCCTTGGGTCCGTGAAGCTTGTGCGCCGAGCAGCTGAGCAGGTCCACGCCAAGCTCCGCCATGCGCACTGGAAGACGCCCCACCACCTGGGTGGCGTCGGTGTGGAAGGGCACGCCTGCGCTCCGGGCGATCCCCGCGAGCTGGGCGATGGGCTGGATCACGCCGGTCTCGTTGTTGGCCGCCATCACGCTGACCAGGCCGACTTCACTCCGGTGCTCGCGCAGGATGTGCTCCAGCGAGTCCGGTTGCACTCGACCCTGCCTGTCATGGTCAAGCCAGAGCACGCGGGCCTGCCCCGTCTCGTGCAGTCGTTTCGCCAGATCGCGCACGGCCGAGTGTTCCAGCGGGCTTGTCACGATGGTCCGACGATCGTTCGCCTGCAGGGTGCCTCGAATCGCCAGATCCGCGGCCTCGGTGCCGCCGCTCGTGAACACCAGTTCGCGCTCGGAGCATCCGACCAGCGCGGCCACGTCCGAGCGCGCAAGCTCTGCGGCGTGACGTGCCGCCTGTCCGGCGCGGTGGATCGAACTTGGGTTGGCCCATGTTTCCTCCAGGCACCGTCGCATCGCATCCACCACGTCGGGCAGTGGGGGCGTGGTCGCGTTGGCGTCCAGATAGATCACGGGCACAGTCTAGAAGCCTGCGTGACGCCGGCCCAAAAACGAAGCGGGCCCGGCCATTCGACCGGGCCCGCCGTCATGCGGATGAGAGGAATCGAACCTCCACGGGAGTTACCCCACAAGAACCTGAATCTTGCGCGTCTGCCAGTTCCGCCACATCCGCGGGGTCGCGAATGATAGGGGCTCTGGCCGGAACACGCCAGCGGGGTCATTCGTCGGTGAACTCGTCCTCGATCAGGGGTGCGTCGGTCAGCTCGACCTCGGGCAGCTCCATGTTCTCGGTGCCGGGCAGGAAGGCCGCCAGACGCTGCCGTCGCACGGGGTGCTGCAGCTTGCGGATGGCCTTGCTTTCCACCTGACGCACGCGCTCGCGGGTCACCTTGAAGATGCGGCCCACCTCTTCCAGCGTGTAGGTGTGGCCGTCGCCCACGCCGTCGGCGATGCCGTAGCGCAGCTTCAGGATCTCGCGCTCGCGGTAGGTGAGCGTCTTCAG
>JBMOGS010000023.1:0-35818 GCA_049318245.1 Phycisphaerales bacterium
TTCTTGAAACTCAGCTCTGCGGTCGCGCAGCCCAGGCCTTCAGCAGTTCCGCTTCACGTGCGCGGCTCAGGCCGGCAGCACCAGGCTTGGCACCGAAGTCGAAGTCGGGCTTCGTCTTGGTGAACCACTCCGCGGTGTCGCGTGCGGTCTGGGCAAGCGGCCGGAAGTGCAGACCGTGCTCGATCGCCTTGCGTCGGCTGATGCTTCCCATGGTGGCCTGATCGGCGATGGCGGAGGGGATCCACAGCGGCAGGCCCATCCACGGCTGCACCTGCTGCTCGAGCAGCCACGCTTCATCAACGGGCACGAGCTCGGCCTGATTGCCGAATGCGGCGCGACAGCCCCACACCAGACCATCCATGGTGAGCGTGCCGTCGGGGCCCGCGCAGTTGAACGCGCCGCCGTGGCCCTTCTCGGCGCAGGTGCACGCGAAGTCGGCAAGGTCGCGTGCATCGATGAAGCTTGTTTCGCAGGCCCACGGCTTGGGCGACTGCGGCACCAGCACCTGTCCGCCACGCTGCATGCGCGCGGGCCAGTAGGTGAAGCGATCGGTCGGGTCGCCCGGACCCACGATGAGGCCGGGCCGCAGCATGGTGGCGCGCTCGCCGTACACCGCGGCCAGTGCTCGCTCGCAGGCGGCCTTCAACGGGCCGTAGCTCTCGTTGGAGAGTTTCTCGTCGAGTGGCTCGGGGTCGGGCGCGAGCGGGGCGGTCTCGTCGGCGTGCTTGGGCAGCGGCTCGGCGTACACGTTCACGGTGGTGATGAGCACGTACTGCCGAACGACGGGCTTCAGCAGTTCGGCGCTGGCGCGCGTGATGCGCGGCACATAGGCGCTGGTGTCGATCACGGCATCCCAGGTGCGGCCTGCCTTGATGGCATCGGCGAGCGGCTGCAGGCCGGGCGCCTTGTTCGGGTCACGGTCGCCGCGGATCTGCTCGAGGTCCTTGAACAGGCCCGGATTGGTCTTGCCGCGGTTGAACAGCGTCACGGTCCATCCGCGACCCCGGGCGCTTTCGACGATCGCCGGACCCAGGAAGGCGGTGCCGCCAAGGATGAGCAGGTTCATGCATGCTTCAACCGCATTCGGCTGGCTCGGTTGCAGAAGCGCCGCGGCGATCGTCGAAGTGCGTTGTGAAGGCCCAGTCTTCCATTTTCCACCGCAGGCAGCGCGGCGGTCGGCGGGCGGCGCATCCCTATCCTCCGCGCATGCACGACACGCTGATCGCGAGCCTGATCCTGCTTGGTGGCGCGCTCGTGCTGGGTGCGCTCGCCGAGCGGCTGCGCCAGACCGCCGTGCTCGGCTACCTGCTGGCGGGCACGCTGGTGGGGCCCGGCGTGCTGGGTTTGGTGCGCGCCGAGGCGGGGGTGTCCGTGCTGGCGGAACTCGGTGCGGCGACACTGCTCTTCTCGATCGGGACTGAATTCAGTCTGGCGCGACTGCGTTCGCTGGGACGACGGACATTCGTGCTTGGCGTGGTGCAGGTGTTGGCGACGCTTGTGGCCGTCATGGCGATCGCGCGTCTGGCCGGACTTGATGGACGGGCGGCCTTCACCACGGGCGCCGTGGTGAGCCTTTCGAGCACCGCGGTGGTGATGCGGCTGCTCATCGAGGGCAAGGTGCTCGATTCGGGGCACGGGCGCATGTCGATGGGCGTGCTGCTGACGCAGGATCTGGCGGTGGTTCCGCTGGTGATCGTGGTCACGCTGCTGGCGGGCGATGCCACGCCGGCGCATGCGGCAACGGAACTCGCCCGAACCGCGGGATGGGCCGTGTTGCTGGTGGCCGCCTTCGTGGTGCTGGTGAGGTGGGTGGCGCCGCTTTTCCTGGCTGGCCGCGGCATGACGCGCAATCGCGAGCTGGTGGCCGTGTTCGCCACGGTCTGGGCGCTCGGCAGCGCGCTGGGTGCGGATGCCGTCGGACTTTCGCCGGCCCTGGGCGCCTTCGTGGCCGGCGTGCTGCTGGGCAGTTCGCACTTCGCGACGCAGGTGCGTGCGGAGCTTGCGCCGCTGCGCACGATCCTGATCACGCTGTTCTTCGCGGCAGTGGGGCTGGCGGGCGATCCGATGTGGACCTGGGCGCACGCGGATCGCGCCCTGGTGGTGATCGTCGGCATGATCCTGGTGAAGGCGGCGGTGACCACTGGAGCCGCTCGGTTGATCGGCGTGGCGCCGGTGACCGCGCTGGCCACCGGGCTCTGCATCGCGCAGATCGGCGAATTCAGCTTCGTGATCGCGCAGGTGGCACGCGCGGGGGGGATCATCGGCGAGGAACTGCATCGCCTGCTGGTCACGAGCACCATCGGCACCCTGGCGCTCTCGCCGCTCCTGGTGTCGCTTGCGCGGCGTGTGGTGCGTGCGCGGGTCGGCGCGTCGCTGGCTGGTGGTCCCGTGGGCAACTCGTCGCGAAGCCGCGTGCTGCTGATCGGTTTCGGCAAGGCAGGCCACTGCGCGTTCGAGGAGCTGCCGAAGGCGCGGCGCCCCGACGTGACGGTGATCGAGATGAACCCGGCACTCGCGGATCTCGCCCGGGCGTGCGGCGCGACGGTGCATGTGGGAGACGCGGGGCGGCTCGATGTGCTCGAGCATGCGGGCGCCCGCTCGGCGCGCGTGGTGGCGATCACCACGGCCGATGTGGACGCCGCGAGCCATGTCGTGTCGCTGGTGCGCGCGTTGGCACCGGATGCCTTCGTGGTGGTGCGTGCCCGCTACCGTGTCGTGGCGGCCGACCTGCGAAGGTCCGGGGCGCACCTGGTGGTGGACGAGGAGGCGCTGGTGGGGGATCGCCTGGCTGCGGCGATCGAGGGAGCGATGCGCTCCGTGGGTTGAGCCGCGCCGCGGTCAGCGCCGATCGGCGCGGCCAAGCCCGTTCCACAAGCCGTTGTCCACGCTGCCGTCGCCATCCGAATCGTCGAGTGATCCGGGAGTGCTCGCCTCGGCGTGACCATCGAACCAGACGGCGTTCACCTTGCCGAGGTTGCGCGCGGCCGGTGTGGCTCGGCAGACCGGATCGCCGGGAGTGCTTCGTGTGGCACCACCCTCACCCTTCAGCACACCATCGGCGCCACCCTGATAACCGTAGTTTCCCGAGCCCGAGGGACCGCCATCCGCGCGTCGCGCGCCACGCGAGCCCAGGTCCCTCGACGCCAGCGGAGGATCGATCGTGTAGACACCGTTCTTCGACCACGGCGAGTCCATCGTCTGTCCGCTCGCGTTGTCGATCTGCTCGGCCTTGGCGCCGTGCGTGTCGGCGATGGCAAGCGTGTTCGCGGGCGACTGGATCATCGAGCCGATCCGCGCATGGAACGGGGCGTTGTACGGAGCGTTCCAGGTGCTGACGTGACGGCCGTTCCCCAGGTACTGGTAGTTGTAACCGTAGCCGCCGCAGGTCATGTTCGGATCGTGCGCGAAGGGGGTGAGCATGCGCGCCATCTCGTCGCTGGTGAGTTGCGGAGACAGGTAGATCTCGCGCATGGACATGTATGGCCAGATGGCGTCCGTCCAGCGGATGCGGGGGGTGGGGGGCGCGGGGTAGGCGCCGGCCGGCAGGAATCCCAAGTTGTCCGTGGCGTACAGCTCCACGCCCATCGCAAGTTGCCGCAGGTTGCTGAGCGACCTGCCGCCACGGGCCAGCGCCAGCGCATGGCGCGTTGCGGGGATCAGCAGCGCGACCAGCAGGCCGATGATCGCGATGACCGCGAGCAGCTCCACGAGCGTGAATGCGCGCGCGCGGCGAGCGAAGTTCAGCACGTCTCGATCAGCATGCTCACCGCGTTGCCGCCTCCGAGGCACAGCGAGCACACGCCGCGCTTGCCGCCGGTGCGGTGCAGGTGGTGGATCAGCGTCACCAGCACGCGTGCGCCGCTGGCACCAATCGGGTGGCCCAATGCGATGCCGCCGCCGCCCACGTTCAGCCGGTCCTCGCCGATGCCGAGAGGCTTGATGTCGGCCAGCACCTGGGCTGCAAAGGCCTCGTTGATCTCGAACAGGTCGATGTCCTTCACGCCCATGCCCGCGTGCTGCAGCAGATTGTTGATGGACACGGCGGGGGCGAAGAAGAGGTCCTTGGGTGCCACGCCCGCGGTGTTCTGGCCCAGGATGCGCGCGAGCGGCTTCAGATCCAGTTCGCGGGCCTTCGCCTCGCTCATCACGATCACGGCCGCGGCGCCGTCGCTGATCTGGCTGGCGTTGCCGGCCGTGACGCTGCCTTCCTTGCCGAAGGCGGGCTTGAGCTTGGCCAGGCTGTCGGCGGTGCTGTCGGCGCGGATGCCCTCATCGGTGTCGCAGCCGGCCTTCTGGCCGATCTTCTCGGCGGCCAGCGCCACGATCTCCTTCTTGAACCAGCCTTCCTTGGTGGCGTGCGCGGCGCGCTGGTGGCTCTGCGCGCTGAAGCGATCCTGCTCGGCGCGGCTGATGCCGGCCTTCTGCGCGGTGTAGTCGGCGGCACAACCCATGGCCCACTTCTCGAAGGCGCAGCTGAGGCCGTCGTACGCCATGTGATCCTGCATCTTCGCCTCGCCGTAGCGCACGCCGCTGCGCAGGTGCATGAAGTGCGGGGCCAGATCCATGTTCTCCATGCCACCGGCCACGGCGCAGCTGATGTCGCCGGCGCGGATGGCGGTGCCGGCCTGCATGACCGCCTGCAGACCGCTGCCGCACACCTTGTTCACGGTGACGGCGCTCAGCGTTTCGGCAAGGCCAGCGAGCAGTCCGGCCTGACGCGCGGGGTTCTGGCCCACGCCGGCCTGCAGCACGTTGCCCATGATGCATTCCTCGATGGCGGCCTTGGCGGCGGGCGCATCGGCCAGCATCGCCTCGATCACGAACGCACCCAGTTGCGGCGCGGGCACCTTGGCCAGCAGGCCTCCGAACTTTCCAGAGGCGGTGCGACGGGCGGCGACGATGACGGGGTGGCTCATGATGGCTCCTTGCGAAGGGGGTTTGGGGCATGGATGGTAGCCTCGTCGCTCAACGCATGAGCACCCACAACGCACCATCGGGAAGCGGTTCCGGGCCTTCGAATGCGGCCCATCGGCACGTGGTCACCGACAACCTCACCAGCCTGCAGACCTTCATCCTGGAGGAAGAGGCGCGCTTTCCGAACGCCAGCGGCGAGTTCAGCTGGATCGTGAGCGCCATCTCGCTGGCCGCCAAGATGATCGCCTACAAGGTGCGCCACGTGCGCCTGCAGGGCGGCGTTGGTCAGCAGGGCGAGGTGAACGTGCAGGGCGAGGAACAGATCAAGATGGACGTGATCGCCAACGAGGTGATCATGCGCGTGCTGGGCAGCCGCAAGTCGATCGCGGTGCTTGGCAGCGAGGAAGAGGAGCAGCCCGCGATCCTGCGTCGCGGCAGCGAGGGCGGCAAGTACTGCGTGCTGTTCGATCCGCTCGATGGCAGCAGCAATCTCGACACGGCGGTGGGGGTGGGCACCATCTTCACCATCCTTCGCAACGATCCGCACATTCCCGATGCGGTGAAGACCGTGTGTCAGCCCGGGCGCCAGCAGGTGGCCGCGGGCTACGTGCTGTACGGCAGCAGCACGGTGTTCGTGATCACCACCGGCCACGGCGTGCACATGTTCGAGCTGGACATGAGCGTGGGCAGCTTCCTGCTGGTGTCGCGTGACCTGAAGATGCCGAAGACCAGGAAGGTGTACTCGGTGAACGAGGCGTACACCGAGGGATTCCCCGAGGGCTATCAGCGCTACCTGAAGTGGGCGCATGCGCAGGGCTACAGCAGCCGCTACATCGGCAGCATGGTGGCGGACATCCACCGCACGCTGGTGAACGGCGGCGTGTTCCTGTACCCGCCCACGCGGAAGCACCCGGGCGGCAAGCTGCGACTGCTGTACGAGGCGAACCCGATGAGTTTCCTGGTGGAGCAGGCAGGCGGCACCAGCCTGACGGGCACGCAGCGCACGATGGATGTGGTGCCTACCGAGCTTCATGCGCGAACACCGCTGGTGATGGGCAGTGCCGACGAGGTGGAGCACGTGATGTGCCACCTGCGTGGCTGACCGATGACTCTTCCCTCCGGAGCAATGCACGACATGCGATGCGCCCTTGCGATGATGGTGGTTGTCTGCACGCACGCGGCGATGGCCGCTGGACCGACGGTCCCGCTTCCCGCGGCACCCGGCCGTGGCTACGCGATCCATCCGGCCGTCGCGGGGGATCGGCTCGTGTTCGTTGCCGATGGAGACCTGTGGGTCGCCTCGCTGGCGGGGGATCCGTCGAAGCCGATCGACGCGGCGCGGCTCACGAGCGGGACGGGCGTCGAGACCGCGCCAGTCCTGTCACCGGACGGCACCACGCTCGCGTTCCTGGCGGACTATGACGGCACGCCGGAGGTGTACGTGATGCCCGTGATGGGCGGGTCGCCGAAGCGGCTGACCTTCCATCCGAGCATGGAGCGTCCGCTCGCCTTCACGGCGGACGGCGGCGCGATCATCTACCGCAGCGACCGCGCGAACCCACTCGGGCGCGACGAGCTCTGGAGCGTGCCCGTGTCGGGCGGGCCGTCGCGCGCGCTCGGATTCGGCGAGGGATCGCTCGCCAGCGTGGACGCCGCGACCGGACGCGTGGCCTTCACCCCGTGGAGCAACGAGAGCTGGAGCTGGAAGCGCTATCGCGGCGGCACCGCGCCGGACCTGTGGATCACCGACGCCGAGGGCAAGTCGTTCACCCGGCTCACGAGGACGCGCGAGAACGAGCTCTTTCCGATGTGGCTGCAGGGACGTGTGTGGTTCCTGGCGGATCCCGACGGCCGCATGAACCTGTGGAGCGTGGCACCGGATGGAAGCGATCGCCGCCAGCACACGAGGCATGGTGCGGGTGATCTCGAGCCGCGATGGGCGAAGGCCGATCCAGGCGCCACGGGCACGCGCGTCGTGTACACGCGCGGCGCGGATGTGGTGCTGTTCGACGCGAAGGATGGAAGCGAGCGTGTGCTGGACCTTCGACTGGTGGGAGACCGCTTCGCGGATCGGCTGCGGAACCGTCCCCCCACCGAGGGCCTGACCTGGTTCTCGCTCGCGCCGGGCGGCGAGACCCTCCTTCTGGAGACGCGCGGCGAGTTTCTGGCGTTGCCGCTCGGACCCGAGGCGCTCAAGGATGCGCCCGCGGGCATCCAGGTGCCGTCGCGCGCCTCGACGCGCGAGCGTGATGCCGCGTGGCTCGACGAGAGCACGATCGTCTACGTGACCGACCGCGGGGACGGATTCGCGGTGGTGGCACGGGATCTGTCCGAGCCCGATGGCCCCGAGGCCACGCTTGCCACGAGCGATGTGTGGGTGTTCGAGCCACAGGCGAGCGTGGATGGCCGGCATGTCGCCTTCGGGGACAAGTCGGGATCGCTTCGCATGGTCGATGTCGCCACCGGCGCCGTGCGCGACATCGAGCGAAGCGCGAACCGGGCGATCCGCGACTACCGCTTCAGTCCGGATGGACGCTGGATCGCGTGGGTGCGCCCGCTGGCGAACGGGAATGGCCAGGTGGTCGTGCGTCCGGTGGCTGGCGGTGACACGGTCGTGATCGGCGACGGCATGACCAACGACTCGAGCCCACGCTGGGATCCGGCCGGTGCGTATCTCTACTTCCTCTCGGATCGCCACATTGACCCGGTCATGGACGCGCTGGACCTGAACTTCGCGACCCAGGACGTGACGATGGTCTGCGGCGTTCCGCTGAAGGCCTCCACGCCGCCGCCCTTCACGCGCGAGGCGCGCGAGGCGGGGATGGACTTGATGCGCTGGTCGACGGGCAAGCCCGGTGGCTGGATGGAATCCGACGAGGATGCGGACGAGGTCGACGACGAGAAGGTCGACGAGGGCGAGGAAGGCACGAAGGACAAGGCGGGGCAGGGCGAGGCGTCCGACGAGATCGTTCCGATCGAGGTGGAGCTCGCGGGCATCGGTTCGCGCGTGTTCACGCTGCCCGTGAAGCCGGGGCAGTTCGATGGTTTCGAAGCCGCACCCGGCGCGCTTCTGCTCGGCCGACATCCGCGCGAGAGCGTGGGCGAGGAAGTCTGGCCCGAGCCACCCATGGGCATGCCGGGCACCCATCTGGAGCGATTTGATGTTCGCGCCGGCAAGTCCGTGCCGCTCCTGGAGGCACCGGTCACCGCATGGAACATGGATTCCGAGGCCACGAGGGTCGTGACCTGGGATGGCCAGACGATGCTGCGCCTGCCTGTCGAGGGCGGTGAACCCGAGATGGTGGACGTGGCGAGCGTTCGCGTGTCCGTGGATCCCCGCGAGGAGTGGCGCCAGATCTTCGACGAGGCGTGGCGTCTGCAGCGCGACTTCTTCTGGCGCGCGGACATGGGTGGCGTGGACTGGGCGGCGGTGCGTCAGGCGTACCTGCCGCTCGTGGATCGCGTGGGCACCCGTGAGGAACTCAACGACGCGATCGTGCAGATGTGCAGCGAGCTCGCGAACAGCCACGTGTACATCAGCGGTGGCGAGATGCTCCGCTCGCCCGAGGGGCTTCAGGTTGGCGTGCTCGGCGCGCAGGTCGCGCCGCGCGAGGGAGGCTGGGTGATCGAGCGCGTGCTGCCGGACTTCGGGCCTGTGGGCGGCCCCGAGAATCCGCTCGCGGTTCCCTTCCGAGGCGTGAAGGCCGGGCAGTTCATCGTCGCCGTGGATGGCCGCGAGGTCACCGCGGATCGCGAGATTGGCGAGTGGCTGGTGGGTCGCGCAGGTCGCGCCACCGTGCTGACCATCGCGGACACGGCGGATGGCGCGAACGCGCGCGACGTGGAGATTCGACTGCCCGGCAGCGAGTCGGAGCTTCTCTATCACGCGTGGGTCGAGATGAACCGACGCACGGTGGCCGAGCGCAGCGGGGGCAGGCTGGGATACATCCACGTGCCGGACATGGACGCCGCGGGAATCACGGCGTTCATGCGCGGGTTCTTCCCGCAGCTTGATCGCGAGGGCATGGTGGTGGACATCCGGAACAACGGCGGCGGCTACGTGAGCCCGGTGCTGATCGAGCGTCTCATGCGCAAGCCTTGGGCCTGGAGCGTGCCGCGCGACGGGCGGGCGGAGACGAATCCCTCCAGGTCATTGGTGGGACCGATGGCGGTGCTGATCGACCAGGGTGCGGGCAGCGATGGCGACATCTTTCCCGAGACCGTGCGTCGGCTGAACCTCGCGCCGCTGATCGGCACGCGCACATGGGGCGGCGTCATCGGCATCGAGGGGGACAAGTCCTTCGTGGACGGCGGCATGTCGACGCAGCCGGGCTGGGGATACTGGACGCCGGTGCGTGGCTACGCCGTGGAGAACGAGGGGGTGGCGCCCGACATCGAGGTGGAACTCACGCCGGCGGATCGGGCCGCCGGACGCGATCCCCAGCTCGATCGCGCCATTGCGGAGCTCGTGCCGAAGTTGCCGGCGAAACGCTTCGAGCCGCCGCGACCGGAGACTGCGCCACCCACGGCGCCCTGACCGGTCACTCGAACGCGCCGCGGTCCGCGACGTCGAAGTCGTGGATCTCGGCCAGATCCTTGCGTCCCATCTCGCCGATCGCGAGCAGGGTGCGCACAAGCCGCTTCGGCTTGTCGGTGGCGAGCTTGCCCAGCATCGCGAACTTCGCGTCCAGGATCCCCTTCAGGTCCGCCGTCGTGTTGCGCGCGTGGCCGGCTGGGAACATCACGAGACCGCTGTCGAAGCTCTCGCCACTCTCCATCTCGATCTTCAGCGAGGTGGGGATGCCCTCCGGGTAGCGGCGGTCGTATTCGGCGCCGCCGTGCTCGAAGTCCATCTTGGCCATGAGCGCACGCGTGGCCTCGTTCTTGATCGCGGCCGGATCGTAGTCATGGGGTCCGAGCATGAGGTTCTTCCACGCCTCGTCGTTCGTGGTGCCGACCGATCCCTGCTTCGCCACGCGCTCGGCGGCCTTCCGAAGCAGCGTGCCCACGATGTAGACCATGCTGTGATCCGCGCTCTGGCGCGTCTTCGGATCGCGCTTGGCCGGATCACCGATGATGCCGAAGGCAGGCTCGTAGGCCGTGATGAGGATGCGCTTGATCGACTGCGGCTTCTGCGCGATCACCGCGTGCTTCTGCACCAGGTCGATCATGCCCTGCAGGGCGCCGGCGCTCTGGTGCTCGTACAGGCCCAGCTTGAAGTGCATGCCCATCACCGCGAAGTCGTCGCCGCCCATCGACAGGTGCAGGTCGAAGGGGCTGTCGCCCTTGGTCTTCACGAACTGGCGGAACATGCTCTCGGGGTTGCGGAAGATGTCGCGGGGCCCCAGGAAGCCGCGCATGGATCGCTGCATGCACAGGATCGCGAACTCGGTGCTGATTGCCGCGCTGGCGCCCTTGGAATCGCTCAGCTGCTTGCCCGCGCGGATGGCGCGCCAGGGAATGGCGTGCGCCACGAACATGCCGATCGCGCTCTCGATCTCCTCCGCGCTGGCGCCCAGCGTCGCGCCGTAGACGGCCGCGCTGGCGATGGCGCCATGCACCACGTGGTCGATCTTGTAGGTCTTCAGCGAGAACACCTCGGCCAGGCGGCCGCGGATCTCGTCAAGGCATGCCATGCCACGGAGCGCGAACGCGCCGCTCTCGCCGGCCATCTGCGCCGCCGCCACGGGCACCGCATAGAAGTCGTTGTGGCCGAATTCGCCTGCCGTGTGGCCGAGTTGCGGCCGGTATCCGAAGTTGGTCCCGTTGCTGTCCCACTCGCGCACCGCCGCGCAGTTGGCGACGATCGCCTTCTCGGCGGCCACGCGCTTGCGGCTGCCGAACACCGTCACGCCCTTCTTGTTCGGGTAGCGCAGCGCCTCCTGCCGCAGCAGGGTCGGCGCGTTCGTCCCCAGCGCCAGCGCGCTGGCGCCGCACAGCACGGCGTCGGTGAAGAACAGGCCCGTGCGCTCCAGCACGCTCGCGCTGGGCGCGCCGTCGCGCAGGAAGTCGATGGCGTACTGGCCGATGCCGAGGGCCTGATTGGTGTCGCGGCCGAGAATGCGGGTGTCGATGGACATGGATGGCTCCGTGAAAGGGCCACCACTCTAGCAGCGCGGCGGGGGTCGTTCAGGCCGGGAACAGCGCGTCGAGCAGCTCGACCACGCCCTTGCCCTGCGTGGCGATCGTCTCGAGGATGGGCCGGCCCGACGCGATGTCAAGCAGTTCGCGCACCAGCTTGGCCTCACCGGCGTGATCCGCCTTGTTCGCCACGAAGATGTCGGCGATCTCGAGGATGCCGGCCTTGTCCATCTGCACGCTGTCGCCCATGCCCGGCACCACCACGACCGCGGTGCGGTCCACGTGGTTGCGGATGGCGACGTCGTTCTGGCCCGCGCCGACCGTCTCGACCACCACATCGTCGAAGCCCGCCTCGCCGAGCAGACCGAGGATGTCGGGAAGGCTGGCGTAGTCCTCGCCCACGATCGCGAGCGAGCGGTAGAAGACCTTGTCGTCGACGGCGTTGAAGTCGACGCGCAGACGATCGCCCAGCAGTGCGCCGCCCGTGATGGGGCTCATCGGGTCGAACGCGATCACCGCCATGCGGCGTCCGCGACGCACCGCCTCGCCGACCATGCTGGCGACGAGCGTGCTCTTGCCGGCGCCGGGCGCGCCCGTGATGCCGATCACGCGCTTCGGTCGCCGACCCTGCAGCGTGCCCGTGGGCTTGGCGTGCGCCATGCTGATGCGCCGCGCGAGCATCGCTTCGGCGCTCGGCGACTGCAGCGCCGCGTAGCCCTTCACGGCCTCGCGCACGCTCTCCACGATGGCGTCGAGACCCGTGCCCGTGTGGTAGACGCGGTTCACGCCCGCGTCGAGGAGCGGCTGCACGTCCTCCTGCGGAATGATGCCGCCCACGTTCACGACCATGTCGGGACGGCCGACCTTGCGGCACTCCTCGAGCAGGCGCGGCACCAGCACCAGGTGGCTGTTGCTCATCATGCTGCAGGCGATGCAGTCGGCATCCTCGTCGCGCGCGCCGATCGCCAGGCTGCGCGGCGTCTGCCAGAGACCGCTGTAGATCACGTGGATGCCGCTGTCGCGCATGAGGCGCGCGATCAGCTTCACCCCGCGATCATGGCCGTCGAGCCCCATCTTCCCGAGCAGCACGCGCGGGCGGTGCGGCAGATCGCCGCAGCGGTCGCGCTTCTCGATCGGGGTCGTGGGTTCGGTGGTTCCCTGCACGCCGTCGCTCCGTCCTCAGGCCGACGCGTCCGGCTTGGACGCGTTCGAATCGATGCGCTTGGCCTCGACCGTCCACTGATCGGGATGGAGTCGATTCGCGATGGCACCGATGATCAGGTGCATGTTCCTGTGGTCGTGGTCGTCGAGCAGCACGCGACGGCCATCCTGGAGCACCGCCTTGGCCGTCCAGGTGCTTCGGCGGTCGCCGGAAGGACTGCACCACCGGCTCATGTCGATGTCCACGATCTGCGCCGCCTCGATGGCGCCGTCCGGCGTGTGCAGGGTGCCGTCATCATCCAGGCGGTATGACCGGCGGCTGGTGCGGATCACCGGCCACAGGAAGGAGGGCACACCCAGCACGCCGCATCCGACCACGTACAGCCACAGCTGCATCGGGCGGTCGTACGCCGCAGGCTTGTTGGGGACGGCGCTTCCGTAGCGTTCCTTGATGTCCGCGAGCACCGCCTTCGCCTCATCCATCTGCTTCAGCTGCGCCTCGTTCAGCGGGGCCGTCTCCGCAGCCTTCTCCAGCGCCGCGCGCGTGTCCTTGGCCGCCATGTAGGCCGAGGAATCCCGCTCAAGCCGCGGAATCTTGTATTCGTAGTCGTACCAACCCCACATCGCGAAGATGGCGCACAGCGCGGCGAACCCGAGATTGCGCCACAGCGTGAACGGCTGGATGGTGGTCTGGATCGCCATGGGCCCGTCAGTGTAGCCCCATCCGAAGGTGATGGATCGCGGGCAGCGCGCGGCCCGCGCCCGCGTGTGCATGAAACGAAACGCCCCCGCGCAAGGCAGGGGCGTTTCAGGAATCGCGATGGGGGCAGGCCCCGAAGGGGGGCCACTTCGACAGGTCCGGCTTCCGTTCCGGACCGTGCGGCCGCCGGTGTTGGCCGCAGTCGAAGGGTCGGGACAAGCGGTCTCCGTGCTCGTCCGACCAGTGCAAGGAGGGTCCATCCACTCGCCGACCTGGGTCCTCCTGGGGTGACTGTCCCCCATCGCGTGCGTGCGCCCGGCGCGTCGTCGGAGCAGTGACGAAACGCGCCAGGCGTTGTCCGTGGCGGCGTCAGCTGCAGCCCATGCTGTTGCCGCAGTTCAGGCAGCGGTAGCAGGTGCCGTTGCGCACCGTGATCGATCCGCAGGAGTCGCAGGCGGGCGCATCGCCCATGAGCGCCGCGTTCGACTGGTCAAGCACGCTGGCGGGTGCGTGCCGATCGGCGACGACGGTGACACTCCCGGTCGCCACCCCAGCCGAACCGCCGCCCGTCGAACCGACCGGTGCGTCGAGCACCGACGTCTCCGACAGGATCACGGCGATCCTCTCCGTGCCGCCGGCGACCGACGCCGACGAGTCCGATCCGCCCATGCCGCCCGGCGACATTCGATCGCCGCGGTTCGAGGCGCCTTCCATGCGCTGCTGCCATCCTGTGTCCTCCTTGACGGTGCGTGCGTGTGAATCGCCCGCCGGCTCCGCCGGCGTGGCTGCGGCGAGCGACGCAGGTCGCCGCGGAGCGTTCTGATCGCGATAGCCCGAGATGAACTGCATGCCCATCCAGCGGAAGATGTAGTCCACCAGGCTCTTGGCGAAGGGGATGTCCGAGTTCGTGGTCATGCCCATCGGCTCGAAGCGCTGGTGCGCGAACTTGGTCACCAGGCTCTCCACGGGGACGCCGTACTGCAGGGCCACGCTGATCGCGGTGCCGAGCGAGTCCATCAGGCCGCCGATCGTGGAGCCTTCCTTGGCCATGGTGATGAAGAGCTCGCCGGGACGACCGTCCTCGTACAGGCCGACGATGAGGTAGCCCTCGTGGCCGGCCACGTTGAACTTGTGCGTGATGCTGCCGCGGGTCTCCGGCAGGCGACGGCGCATCGGGCGCTCGATGACGCGCTCGACCACGCGCTCCACGATGCGCTCCACCAGGCGCTCGCCCTCGGCGAGACGGCCGTTCTCGACGAGCACCTCCTCGGGCGTGGCGTCGGACTCGCTCGCGGCATCCTCGAGACCCTCGGTGTCCTCCTCCTCGCGCTCCACATCGGCCTTGGTGTTGAGCGGCTGGCTCAGCTTGCTGCCATCGCGGTAGAGCGCGTTGGCCTTCAGGCCGAGTTCCCAGCTGAGGCGATACGCGGCGCCGATCTCGTCGACCGTCGCCTCGTGCGGCATGTTGATGGTCTTCGAGATCGCGCCCGAGATGAAGGGCTGCGCCGCGGCCATCATGTGGATGTGGCCTTCGGGGCGGATGAACCGCGTGCCGGTGGGGCCACACTTGTTGGCGCAGTCGAACACCGCCAGATGCTCCGCCTTCAGGTGCGGTGCACCTTCCACGGTCTGGGTGCCGCAGATGCGGCGGTTCAGCGACTCGATCTGCTTCTTCTTCAGGCCGAGCACCTTCAGGCCGTTGAACTTGCCGTCGGCCTTGGCCGCAGCGGGGTCAAGGCCGGCGGCCTCGAGCACCTGCGTGGGCATGCTCCATGCGCTGAACGCGAAGCCCAGCTCGAACATCATGGGCAGCTGGTTCTCGAGCGCCACCAGGTTGTCGCCGGTGTAGCCCTTGGCGGTCAGGTGCTGACGGAACGTGGGTCCCGTGGCCGGAATGCGGCCATCCGCATCGGGCATGGGGGTGTCCAGGTTCAGCGTGCCCATGACATGCGCCAGGATCTCGTCGGTCTGCGTGGCGCTGTAGCCGAGGGCCTTCATCGCCGGACGCAGGCTCTGGTTGGCGATCTTGAAGTAGCCGCCGCCGGCGAGCTTCTTGAACTTGGTCAGCGCGAAGTCGGGCTCCACGCCGGTGGTGTCGCAGTCCATCAGCAGGCCGATGGTGCCGGTGGGGGCGATCACGGTGACCTGCGCGTTGCGGAAACCGAACTTGGTTCCGAACAGCAGTGCGTCATCCCATGCGGCGAGCGAACGGGCGAGCATGTCGCCGGCGTTCGCCAGCGGAACCTTGCCGGCCTTGAAGATGCCGTGGTCGATCGACACCGGACGGATGCGCAGCGACTCCCACTCGGAGGCGTCGCGTGCGGTGCCGTAGGCCGCGCGGCGATGGTTGCGGATGACCCGCAGCATCTCCTCGCGGTTCTCGGCGAAGCCGTCGAACGCGCCGTGCTCGGCGGCCAGCAGGGCGCTGGCGGCGTAGCTGCGACCGGTCAGGATGGCGCTGAAGGCGCCGCACAGCGCGCGACCTTCATCGCTGTCGTAGGGAATGCCCGCCTGCATCAGCAGCGCGCCCAGGTTGGCGTAGCCAAGACCCAGCGTGCGGTACTTCCAGCTGCGCTCGGCGATCTCCTTGGAGGGGAACGCCGCCATCAGCACGCTGATCTCCAGCACCACGGTCCACAGGCTGATCGCGTGCTCGTAGGCCTCGAGGTCGAAGTTGCGGGTCTCGGGGTCGTACAGCTTGAGCAGGTTGATGCTGGCCAGGTTGCACGCCGTGTTGTCGAGGAACATGTACTCGCTGCACGGATTGCTGGCGTTGATGCGGCCGCCCTGAGGACAGGTGTGCCACGCGTTGATGGTGCTGTCGTACTGCAGGCCGGGATCGGCGCAGCGCCACGCGGCGTAGTTGATCTGGCCCCACAGGTCACGTGCCTTCAGGGTCTTGGCGACCTTGCCGTCGGTGCGGCGGGTCAGCGTCCAGTCGGCGTCGGCGTCGACGGCCTCCATGAAGGCGTCGCTCAGGCGCACCGAGTTGTTCGAGTTCTGGCCACTGACGGTGTAGTAGCTCTCGCCGTTGAAGTCGTAGTCGAGCTTCAGGTTCAGGCGCTTGGCCGTTTCCTGGAGCTCGGGCGCCAGATGCTTGGCGCCCTCAACAAGCGCAGCCACCTTGATCTCCTCGCGAACCTTCCAGTTCACGAAGGCCTCGATGTCCGGGTGATCCACGTCCAGGCAGACCATCTTGGCGGCGCGGCGCGTGGTGCCGCCCGACTTGATGGCGCCCGCGGCGCGGTCGCCGATCTTCAGGAAGCTCATCAGGCCGCTCGACTTGCCGCCACCCGAGAGCGGCTCGTTGTCGCCGCGAAGGTTGCTGAAGTTCGTGCCCGTGCCCGAGCCGTACTTGAACAGGCGAGCCTCGCGCGTCCAGAGGTCCATGATGCCGCCCTCGCCGACCAGGTCGTCACGCACGGCCTGGATGAAGCAGGCGTGCGGCTGCGGGTGGCTGTAGGCGTCGGCGGCCAGCGAGCAGGCGCCCGTGGCGTGATCGGCGATCCAGTGGCCCTGCGCGGGGCCGTTGATGCCGTAGGCGAAGTGCAGGCCGGTGTTGAACCACTGCGGACTGTTGGGCGCCGCGACCTGGTTCAGCAGCATCCACGCGATCTCGTCGTAGAACGCCTGCGCATCCTTGGCGCTGGCGAAGTAGCCGAACTTCTCGCCCCAGTGGCGCCAGCAGCCGGCGAGGCGGTGCACCACCTGCTTCACCGAGCGCTCGGGGCCGAGCACGGGCTTGCCGCTCGCATCGACCTTGGGCTGGCCGTCGGTGCCGATCTGCGGCACGCCGGCCTTGCGGAAGTACTTGCTCACCACGATGTCGGTGGCGAGCTGACTCCAGGTGGCGGGGATCTCCGCGTCGGTCATCTCGAAGACGGTGCTGCCGTCACTGTTGGAGATGCGACTGGAGCGGGTGCTCCACTCGATCGAGGCGTACACATCCTTGTTTGGTTCCGTGAAGCGTCGGTGAATTCGCATGGCTCGTTCCGTGTCCGTGTGCGAGAGGGTGAAGAAAACGTTGTCGCCCGCGTGCGGGCGACGGGTTGCAGTGCGTCAGCCCTTGCTGGCGGGCGCGAGCCCGTCCACCAAGGGAAGCGTGAGTCCGGTCTGATCCTGATACTTGCCGCCCTTGTCCGCGTAGCTGCTGACGCAGGTGCGGCTGGCCTTCAGGAACACCATCTGGGCGATGCCCTCGTTGGCGTAGATGCGGGCCGGAAGCGGGGTGGTGTTGCTGATCTCGATCGTGACCTTGCCGCGCCACTCGGGCTCGAGCGGGGTCACGTTCACGATGATGCCGCAGCGCGCGTAGGTGCTCTTGCCCACGCAGATCGCCAGGCAATCGCGAGGCACCTCGATCGTCTCGACGGTCTCGGCGAGCGCGAAGGAGTTCGGCGGGATGATGATGTGGTCTCGGCCGGTGCCGGCGAGCTCGACATCGATGAAGAGGTCGTTCGTGAAGTTCTTCGGGTCAACGACCGCGGTGCCGCCGCTGGTGGCGTTCGTGAACACCTTGAATCGGGTGCCCACGCGCACGTCGTAGCCATAGCTGCTGACACCGAAGGAGATCCTGCCCGGACGCTTGGCCATGCCCTCGAACGGCTCGATGCCAACACGTTCCTGAATTTCAGAGTCGCACAGCACCATGGCGGTCTCTCTCTCTTCCAGTCCTGTCGGGACGCTCACGCCCCTCGGTCACATGGCCGAGGGAATGCCTCCACGAAAGCATCCGAACAGGTTCCGAACAAACTGACTGCTCTCAACACCGAATCCAGGGCCCATGCACGCCTGCGGGAGCCGAGGACGCGGCGGATCGTACCCCTACAGATTGGGCTCGCAAGATGGTGCAACACGAAATGTTGCGATTTCACAAAGCCCGTGCACAACCTCATGCGAGCCATGTGGTTGTGCATCGGCAGATTCTCTGGCGCACCACAACAATTGGTGTGGAGAGGCTGTCTCCGGTTTCCATTTCCCCAAGATCTTGTGGAGCACACGAGGCTTGAACGCCGAGACCACCGGATTTTTTCCCTTCTAGACTCGGGGTCTCGATGTCAAGTCATGCGCACAGCCTGCTGGAGCGTCTCACCGAGCCCCAGCGGCAGGCGGTTGAGCACCGTGGAACCCCGCTGCTCGTGCTCGCCGGGCCCGGTTCGGGCAAGACCCGCGTGATCACGCATCGCATCGCGCACCTTGTCGCGTGCGGCGAGTCCCCCTCGAGCGTGCTCGCGCTGACATTCACCAACAAGGCCGCGGGCGAGATGCGGCGGCGCGTGCAGGAACTCATGTCGGGACATGGTGACGCGTCGCGCATCGTCGCGGGCACCTTCCACAGCTTCGGCGCGCGCGTGCTGCGTCGCTACGCCGAGCAGGCGGGCGTGCCCTCGGACTTCACGGTGCTCGACGCCGACGACCAGGCGAAGGCGTGCAAGCAGGCGATCAGCGAGGCGGGCGAGGGAAGCGATCGCTTCACGCCGAATTCGGTGCTGTCCGAGATCGGGGGCTTCAAGGACCAGCTGCTCTCGCCGGACGCGGCCGCGGCGCAGAGCCGCGACTGGCGCGCGCGCACCATCGCGCGCATCTTCGCCGCCTACGAGAAGGTGCTGGCACGCAGCAAGGCGCTGGATTTCGACGACCTGCTGTGCCGGACCGCGCGCCTGCTTCGCGAGCACGAGGAGGTGCGCGAGCTGCTGCGCGGGCGCTTCCGCAACATGCTGGTCGACGAGTACCAGGACACGAATCACGCGCAGTTCTGCGTGGTCCACGAGCTGGCGCGCGAGCATCGGCGGCTCTGCGTGGTGGGAGACCCCGACCAGAGCATCTACGGTTGGCGCGGCGCCGACCTGCGCAACATCCTGCAGTTCGAGCAGAGCTTTCCCGACGCGACCGTGATTCCGCTGGGCGAGAACTTCCGCAGCGTGCGGCCGATCGTCGACGCGGCGAGCACGCTGATCCAGCGCAATCGCCAGCGTCGCCACAAGGAGCTGCGCAGCATGCGTGGCGAGGGCGACGCGCCCGTGTATGTGCGCTGCGTGGACGAGCGCAGCGAGGCCTTGCGCGTGGTTCGCGAGCTCGAGGCGGGGCGCGAGCGCGGCGTGCCATGGAAGGGCATGGCCGTGCTCTATCGCATGAACAGCATGAGCCGCGTGCTCGAGGAGGCGCTGCGGCGCGCGGACATTCCGCACCAGGTGGTGCGCGGCACCGCGTTCTATGACCGTCGCGAGGTGCGCGACCTGGTGGCGTACCTGCGACTGGCGGCGAATCCGCAGGATGAACTGGCGCTGGGCCGCGTGGCGAACGTGCCGGCGCGCGGCCTGGGCGACACGAGCCTGTCGCGCATCGAGTTGCACGCGGCCAAGCGGGGCATGCCGCTCATCGAGGCGCTTCGCGTGCCGGAGGAGGCCGGCGTCACGTCGCGGGCGGCCAACGCGGCGCGCAAGCTGGCGGAGCTGGTGCTGGCGTGGCGCCGCGAGGCGGAGGGTTCGCCGGCCGAGTCGCTGGGTGAGCTGGTGGGTCGGATCGCGCGTGAAAGTGGGCTGGAGGCGCACTATCTGCAGGAGGATCGCGAGAACGCCGACGAGGGCGAGAGCCGCGTGGAGAACCTGGCGCAGGTGGTGAGCGCGTCGGCGGAATTCGTGTCGGAGCGACTGGCGCAGGAAGCGGTGGGCGAGGAGGAGGGCGTGCCGCCGTTGCGCACGGGCCTCGACGCGCTGCGGGCCTATCTCGAGCGCATCGCGCTGGTGGCCGACAGCGACGCGTTCGATCCCGAGAACGGCGCGGTCACCCTGATGACGCTGCACGCGGCGAAGGGACTCGAGTTTCCGCTGGTGTGCATGGTGGGACTGGAGCAGGGCAGCCTGCCGCACGCGCGCAGCATGGACACGCCGGGCGACCTCGAGGAGGAGCGCCGGCTGTGCTTCGTCGGCATGACGCGCGCCGAGGACCGGCTGCTGCTGACGAGCGCCGCCAGCCGCACCATGCGCGGGCAGCCCATGGCGACGATCGAGAGCATGTTCGTGCGCGAGCTTCCGGACGAGGTGCAGCGGGAGGACGCGACCGAGGACTTCGGCGATGGTGGAGTCGACGGGATCGACGCCCCCACGCCGCGCGCAGGCGGCCTGCGCGTGGGCATGCGCGTGCGGCATCCGCTCTTCGGCGTGGGCACGATCGAGGCCGTGAGTCCTCGCGGCGGCAGCACCGCGCTGCGCGTGGCGTTCGCGGCCGTGGGCCGCAAGACGCTCATCCAGGAGTTCGCGCGGCTGCAGGTGATCGGCTGATCAGCCGGTCGTGCGGGTTCGCGCGCTCACTTGCCCTGGGCGTACGAGTCGCACAGGCCGGTGCGCCACATGAGGAAGGACCACTGGTCCACCTGATCGCGGATGCGTGCGGCCAGGGGCTTGCCCTGCCCGTGCCCCGCGTCGCGATCGACCCAGAGCAGCACCGGATTCGCACCCTTGGCGTTCATCGCCTGCATGCGCGCGGCCATCTTGCGCGCGTGCAGCGGATGCACGCGGCTGTCGTTCTCGCCGGCGGTGAACATCACCGCGGGATAGGCGGTGCCGGACTTCAGGTTGTGATAGGGGCTGTAGGCGCGCAGCCACTTGAACTGCTCCGCGTTGTCGCTGCTGCCGTACTCGGGCACCCAGTACTTCGCCAGCAGGAAGTTCTGGTAGCGGAGCATGTCGAGCAGCGGGACCGCGCTGATCGCGGCGCAGAACAGGTCGGGCCGCTGCGTGATCGCCACGCCGGTGAGCAGTCCGCCGTTGCTGCCGCCCTGGATCGCGAGGCGCTTCGAGCTGGTCCACTTGTTGCCGATGAGCCACTCCGCGCACGCGTAGTAGTCGTCGAAGACGTTCTGCTTGCGACCGAGCATGCCGGCCTCGTGCCACGCCTCGCCGTACTCGCCACCGCCCCGCAGGCAGGCGACCGCGTAGACGCCGCCCGCCTCAATCCATGGCGCGATGCCTGGGTTGAAGCCGGGATCCATGCTCACGTTGAAGCCGCCGTAGCCGTAGAGCAGGCAGGGACGGTCGCCGTTCGGCGTGAGGTCGCTTCGGCGCACCATGAACAGCGGCACCATCGTGCCATCCTTGCTGGCGATGCGCACGCGTTCCACGGTCCACCTGGAGAGGTCGAGCGGCACGGAGGGCTTCCACCACGAGACCAGCTTCGGCGCGGCAAGGTCGGCCACGTGGTACGAGCTGCGCGGCTCGTTGTAGCTGGTGTAGCTGATGAACGCGTCGGTGCGGTCCTCGTCGATCGACACGCCAGCGGCACCCAGTCCGGGCAGCGGGATCTCGCCAAGGCTCTTGCCGGCGCGATCGAACCGCTCCAGCCGCGTGCAGACATGCTTCGTGAACGAGGCGATCATGCCGCCCTTGGTCAGTCCCACGCTTTCAAGCACCTCGTCCCTGGGTTCGGCAATGATGTCCTTCCAGTTCGCGCGCGCGGGCTGCGCCAGTTCCACCGCGACCAGTCGTGATCGCGGCGCGTCGAGCGTGGTCATCATCAGCATGCGCGAGCCCTCGAAGCCGATGGGCGTGAAGCGCGCGGACAGGCCCTTCGCGATCTCGATCAGCTTCGGATCACCGGAACCCTTGCGCCAGGCCTCGAAATCCGCGACCGAGAGGTCGTTCGCCTGCCAGCCCCGGCTGAATCCGAGCATCATCCAGCGGCCGTCGCGGCTCAGGCCGGCGAAGGGGATCTCGCTGGGGTTCGTCTGCTTCGCCAGAAGGCGGTCGGTGGCCGGATCGGTGCCGAGCACATGGAAGCGCACCTCGCGGCTGTACGGGTCCTTCGCGTCGCGAAGCGCGCTGTACAGGAAGCCGTCCTTCGAGGGGGTCCAGCCCTGGAAGCTCACCTTGCCGGTGATCGTGTCGGGCAGCGTCTTTCCGGTGGCCACGTCCATCACGCGAAGCTCGCTCATCTCGCTGCCGGATCGGCTGGTGCCGTATGCGAGCATCGTGCCGTCATCACTTGGCGCGTTCCAGTCGAGCGAGATCAGGCCCTTCGCGTCCATCGCGTTCGGGTCGATGAGCGTGCGCGCGGTGGCGCGGTTGGCGGGATCGGTTCCCTTCTGCACCTTCAGCACGCCCTGGTTCTGGTCACCGGTGCGCTCGCCGAAGAAGCACCAATCGCCATGCATGCTCGGCAGGCCCACGCTGGGCAGTTTCAGCAGCGGCTCAAGCGTGGAGGCGATGCGCGTGCGACAGGGAAGGGCATCCAGCGTGGATCGCGTCTGGTCGATCTGCGCAGTGGTCCACTCCGCGACCGCGGGGGAATCCTTCTCGAGGGCCTCGAGCCAGCGCCACTCGTCGGTGAAGGTCTCGCCGTGCAGCGTCTCGACCACGGGTGCGGGAGCTGAATCTGCGGCGAGCGCGAGAACGGCAGTCAGGAGTGCGGTGAGCATGCCATCAAGGTACCGATAGCCAGGGTCGGAGGTTGTTATTGGGCCCTTGCCGCTGTTCCGCGGCCCACGGATGGCCGTGCATGAGCGACGCGGTGGCGATGGCCCGCAAAGCGGTATCGCGAAGAGCGCAGCGAGCCCCACGGGCGTTTCTCCGGACCTGTTCCTACGAGCGGAGCGATGAGCGCTCAGCCGAGGCGGATGCGAAGCGGAGCCGAGGCGGCCGCGTGCGGGCAATCGCCGCCGCGGAGCGGCAGCTTTGCGGGCCATCGCCACCGCGTCGCTCACCATCGCGGCGCGGACGAGCGGTGCACTCGCCTCAGCCCGCGACGCGCATGCGGATCGTCTCCTCCATGCGCTCCAGGCCATCGAGCAGCGTGCGGTCACCGAAGCGGTCGACATCCAGGATCACGAAACTCGTGTCCCGATCGCTCTGCAGGAACTCGGCGTGGATGTTGATGCCGGACTTCGCCAGCAGCGTGTGCATCTTGCCGAGCACGCCGGGCACGTTGCGGTGCACGTGCAGGATGCGCAGCAGTCCGTCCTTCACCTGCGGCAGGTCGACCTGCGGGAAATTCACGGCCGTCGCCGTGGTGCCGTGCCGCCAGTACCGGGCGAGCTTCTCCGCCACGTCGATCGCGATCGCCTCCTGCGCCTCCTCGGTGCTGCCGCCGATGTGCGGGGTGAGGATCACGTTGGGAAGGCCGGCGAGCGGCGTGCGGAATCCCTCGCCGTTCTCGGCGGGCTCCTCGGGGAACACGTCGGCCGCGGCGCCGGAAAGATGCCCCGAGCGCAGCGCGGCGGCGAGCGCCTGAAGATCCACCACCTTGCCGCGACTGTTGTTGATGAGCGTGGCGCCCTTGCGCATCTGCCCGATCTCCGTCGCGCCGATCATGTTGCGCGTGCGATCGGTGTCCGGCACGTGCAGGCTCACCACGTCGGACCTCTCCAGCACGGCCTGCAGCGACGGCAGCGACTGCGCGTTGCCCAGCGCCAGCCTCCGCGCGATGTCGAAGAACACCACGCGCATGCCCAGGTCCTCGGCCAGCACGCTCAACTGGCTGCCGATGTGGCCGTAGCCCACGATTCCCAGCGTTCGGCCCCGCACCTCGCGGCTGTCCTTGGCGCTCTTGTCCCAGTGTCCGTCGTGCAGCTGCGCGCTCTTCTCGAAGAGGCGTCGCGCCAACGCGATGATCTCGGCCAGTGTCATCTCCGCCACGCTGCGCGTGTTCGAGAAGGGCGAGTTGAACACCGGCACGCCCTGCTGCGCCGCCGCGGCGAGGTCCACCTGATCCGTGCCGATGCAGAAGCAGCCGACGGCCGCGAGCGACCTCGCCTGTTCCAGGAGCGGCTTGGGCAGTTTCGTCTTCGAGCGGAGTCCGACCACGGTTGCCCGCGCCACGAGTGACGCGAGCGTCGCCGCATCCGGGCTGGCCGCGAGCCGTTCCACCTCGAAGCCCGCCTCGCGCAGCGGGCCGTCCGCCGCAGCATGAATCGCCTCCACAAGCACCGCCAGCGGCTTGCCGCTCATGCCCTGCCTCCCACGATGTCCGGCAGCTCGTCCAGCGCCGCCGTGAAGTTCTCGCATCCGTCCTCCGTCACCATCACGTCCGCCTCGTAGTGCACGCTCAGGCTTCCGTCCGCCGTCCACACGGGCCACGCGTTGCCCTTCGAGCGCACCTCGGTGGTGCCCGCGCTGATCATGGGTTCGACCGCCAGCAGCATGCCTCGCTCGAAGGGGCGCCATGCCTCGGTCCATTCGCCGGGATAGCTCGGCGCGGTGTTGGCGATGTAGGGGCTCTCGTGCAGCGTGTGGCCGATGCCGTGCCCACCAAGGCCGCGCACGAGATGGAAACGGCACTCGCGCTCCACGTAGTTTTGCACGGCGCGCGCCCACTCGATCATCGGGCGCCCCGCGCGGATCGCCGCGATGCCTCGGCGCAGGCTCTCGCGTCCGCATCGCTGCAGCCGCAGTCCCACCTCGGTGGCGCTCGCGATGGAGTACGTCCACGCCGCGTCGCCGATCATGCCGCGATGCTTCACGCCGATGTCCACGGCCAGCAGGTCGCCCTCGGCCAGCCGGGTCGCGTCGTGCTCCCCATGGACCACCATGTCGTTCAGGCTCAGGCAGGTGTGGCTTCGGAAGGGCGGATGCCCGCGAACCTTGTAGCCCACGAAGGCGCTCTTGCAGCCCAGCTTCTCGAAGAGCTGCGCGCAGAAGGCGTCCACTTCGGCCAGCGTGACGCCGGGCCGAAGCCACTCGGCAAGCCTTCGGTGCGTCTCCACCACGCAGCCTGCGGCGGCGCGCGCGTCCTCGATCTCCTTGGAGGTCCGCAGAATCACGGCGCGATGGTAGCGGTGGGTGGGTCAGCCCTGCAGCACGCGCCCGCCGAGGATCACGAGCCGAGGCGGCGGTCCGCCGAAGGCGTGCACCAGGCTGCGTTCGTCGCGATCGTCCAGCACGACGAGGTTCGCGCGCATGCCCGGCGCGAGCATGCCGACCTCCGCCTCGGCGCCGATCGCGTGCGCGGCGTTCACGGTGGCCGCCACGATCGCTTCCGCGCAGCGCAGCCCCGCCTGACGCACGGCCAGGTGCATGGCGAAGCGAAGATCCACGGTGGGCGCGCTGCCCGGGTTCGCGTTGCTCCCGATCGCCACGGCGGCGCCGGCCTCGACCAGTGCACGCGCAGGCGCGTAGCGGCCGTCGAGCGCATAGCCCGAGCACGGCAGGATCACGGCGATCGCGCCGGATCCGCCGACGGCCCGCACCGTCTCGGGCGTGGCCGCTTCCAGATGATCCACCGTGCGCGCGCCCTCGGCGATCGCCATCTCCGCCCCGCCCATCGAGGTGAACTGGTCGGTATGAAGCCGTCCCGCGAGGCCCGCCGCTCGCGCGGCACGCAGGATCGCGCGGCAGGCTTCGACACCCAGCGCGCTCCGCTCGCAGAAAGCGTCCACCGCCACGTCGGGGAACTGGCGGGCGAAGGTCGGGATCACCTCGCGCGCGAGCCGCTCGGGCCAGTCCGCGTCATCCGGAGGAATCGCGTGGCCGCCGAGGAAGGTGCGCCGCACCAGCACGGGCGAGTTCGCCGCCGCGTCACCGATCGCCTGCAGCATGCGGGCCTCGCTCTCGGGCTCCAGTCCGTAGCCCGACTTCGCGTCGGTGGCGCCCACGCCCAATCGTGCCATCGCGGCAAGGCGCATGGCCACGCCCTCGGCAAGTTCCCCACGCGAGGCCGTTCGCGTGGCACGCACGGTGCTCAGGATTCCGCCGCCGTCGGCAAGGATCTGCGGGTAGGGCACCCCGGCGCGGATCTGCTCCCACTCCGCCCAGCGATCGCCGCCCCAGCAGAGGTGCGCATGCGCATCCACGAGCGCCGGCATGCACACGCGCCCGCCGGCGTCGATCATGCGATCCCACGAACCCTCGGGTTCGCCCGTGCGCACCTGCGCCACGCGTCCGCCCTCGCATGCCACGAAGCCTCGCTCGATCACGCCAAGATCGCGCATCGCCGCGCCTCGGCGCACGCCGACGCCCTGCAGCGTGAGCACGCGCGCGTTGCGGATCGCGATCCGTTCCATGCGGCGCAAGGTACCCGCGTGGCTACGATTCCTGCATGCGTCTGATCGTGATCCGACATGCCCGGGCGAAGGAACGCGACGCCGCGCAATGGCCGGATGACCGGGAGCGCCCGCTCACGAAGGGCGGTCGACGCGACTTCGCGCGGTTGGCGGTGCGGCTGCCCTCGTGGATCGAGTCACCCGCGGTCGTGCTGAGCAGCGGCTGGGTGCGCGCGTGGGACACCGCCGCGATCCTGGCGAACGAGACCGGCTGGCCGCACGCGGTGCGCGAGACGGCGCTGGAGACCGAGGGTGGCGACGCCGCGGTGGACGCGATCCTCGCGATGCTGCGTTCGCGTGATCAGCAGGCTTCGGTCGCGCTGGTCGGGCATGAGCCGGTGCTGGGCGAGCTGGTGGGCCGTCTGCTCGGCGGCCACGCGTTGGTGGCGTTGCGCAAGGGTGCGGTCGCGCTCCTGGACATCGACGCGTCCGAAGGTCGCGGCACGCTGCTGGCCCTGGTGCCGCCGGAGGCTGTGGAGCGCCCCTGAACCCGCCGCCGCGTGGGCGTGGTATAAAGTTCGGCTTCTGTGAGGAGCCACGCATGAGCCAGGTACCCGCCGAACTTCCCGACAAGAAGAAGACCCCGCTGGTCGAGATCGACTGGAATGGGTCCGTCCTGATTCTTCGTCTGGTGGGCCCCAACGTGGGCCAGCGCGAGAGCCCGATCATCACCGACGAGTTCAATCCCTACTTCAAGAAGCACGGCAAGGCGATCAAGCACATGGTGCTCGACCTGACCAACGTGACCTTCATGAGCAGCATGGGACTGGGCATGTGCATCGCCTGCCGCAACCTGGCCAACGCGCAGGGCGCCTCCAGCATCCTGTTCGGCATGAACAAGGATCTGCAGGCCCTCATGGCGATGATGAAGATCGAGAAGATGTACAAGATCGCCAGGAACAACGACGAGCTGCAGAAGCTCGTTCGCTGAGCCCGTCGATCCGCGCTCAACGTGGGGGCTGCGACGCCTGCACCGGCCGTTCGGGCGCGGTGTGAATGACCACGTCGGCGCGGTCGCGCTCGGATGCCGCGAGCGCCCTCGCCCCGGACGGCACCATCGCCACCGTCGTCACGCTCGAGAACCAGTGCAGCGCGCGGATGCGACGCGAGACCTCCGCCAGATCGCACGATGCGGGGCATTGCACCACCACGCGCTTGCTGTCATGCAGGGCGTCGGCCGCGGCCTGCGCGCAGGCTTCCGCGTCGGCGCAGCCATCGACCACGGTGGTGGGCGAGAACGCCGCTCGGGCATCGTCGATCAGCGCCGCGCGCACCATGCCTCCGTCGCGTCCGCCCTCGCCACCCACCACGATGACATCCGTTCGCCGCACCAGCCGCATGAGGTCCGACCATGTCAGCACGCGTCCATTCACGCCATCGAACATGGCCAGGTCACGCGGCGCCACGGGCGTGTCCGGAAGCGCCGTCGAGAACTGCATCGGACTTCCGGAGGGTTCCCCCAGTCGGTCACCGCCGGTGCAGCCGGCGAGGAGGAGCGTGGCCACGGAGAGGCGGAGAGAGGCGATGCGTCGCATGCAGGAAGATTGGTCCGAGATTCCCTCGCGGTCAAACGGACGCACGCCGGCACGAATCGGTCCAAAACCGCGCCTCGGTGATGGCGCAGGACCCGTTTGGGTCTACCTTTGCGGGCGTGAAGACCCTCTCCACGATCGCTGTCGCTTGGGCGCTCACCGTCATGGCGATCGCGGCCCCGCCCACCGACCTGCCGCCCGAGGCCGCGCGCATCGAGCAGGACGAGACCCCCGTGCGATTCGATGGCGAGGTGGTGATCCGGGCCACGCTGCGCAATGCGCGCGACCTGATGCTCATCAACCAGCTCAGCGACGATCCGTGGTCCCACGCCCCCGGCATCGGCGCGCCCAGCGACTGGCGCGTGAAGCGCGACGCGCTCCCCACGCTGCGCGCCGCCGGCGTGCCCTTCGAGATCTTCATCGACGACATCCAGGGACTCATCGATTCGGAGCGCGAGCGCCTGGCGCAGCCCCAGGAGGCGCTCGCCTGGTTCTCCGACTTCAAGAACCTGGCCGCGATCAACGCGCGGCTCGACGAGCTCGTGGCGCTTCGTCCCGACCTCTGCACGATCGTGCAGGCGGGCAGCAGCATCCAGGGACGTCCGATCAAGGGGATCCGCATCTCGAGGCATCCCGCGGGCACGCCGATGCCCGCCTTCCTGTTCACCGCCACGCTGCACGCGCGCGAGTGGGCCGTGCCGATGACCGCGATGTGGTTCGCCGAGCGGCTGGTCGAGGACGACGGCTTCGATTCGCGGATCGCCGCGATCGTGGACTCCAGCGAGGTCTTCATCTTCCCGGTGATGAATCCGGACGGCTACGAGTACAGCTGGACCACCAGCCGCCTGTGGCGCAAGAACCGTCGCCTGAACTCGGGCGGCAGCTACGGCGTGGATCTGAACCGCAACTGGGCCACCGGCTTCGGCGGCTCGGGATCCAGCGGCTCGCAGTCGAGCGAGACCTATCGCGGCACCGCGGCCTTCAGCGAGCCCGAGGCCGCCGGCCTGCGCGATTTCGTGAACGCGCGCCCGAACATCGCCGGCCACATCGACCTGCACAGCTACAGCCAGATCATCATGTGGCCCTACAGCTACACCAGCGCCTTGCCGCCGGAGTCGGCCACCTACACGCGCGTGAGCGCCGCGATGGGCAACGCGCTGAAGGCGGTGAACAACCGCACCTACACCGTCGGCAACAGCTGGGCCGTCTACGGCGCCACCGCGGGCTGCATCGAGGACTGGACCAGCACCACCACGGGTGGCATGGGCTGGTGCACCGAGGTGCGCGACACGGGCTCGTACGGATTCATCATGCCGGCGAGCGAGATCCTGCCCAACGTGCGCGAGAACATGGCCAGCGCGACCACCATGATGGAGGAGCTCCTGAAGGCGAGCACCATCACGCTGGTCTCGGGTCCAGCCAGCACGACACCGGCCGACGCCACGGCGCTGGTGAAGGTCACCGTGACCGCGAACTGCGGGTCGCTGATCGCCAGCAGCCCCGTCCGTCTGAAGTGGAAGGTCGATGGCGGCACCGCCCAGACCGCGAACATGACGCTCGCGTCGGGCCAGTGGGGGGCGAGCCTGCCCGCCACCGCTTGCGACAGCACGCTGACCTGGTGGGTCGAGGCGGAGACGAACTTCACGATCACGCGTTGGCCCGCGAACACGCCGGTGTCGGTTCGCTCCACCCAGACCGACGTCTGCGGCGTCGAGGGCGATCTTGATGGCGATGGCGTCGTCGGTGCGAGCGACATCGCGGTCCTGCTGCTGGACTTCGGGGCCTGCCCGGGCTGCCCATCGGACCTCGACGGGAGCGGCACGGTCGACGCGGGCGACATCGCGTTCCTGCTGCTGCTCTTCAGCTGACATGGCTGGATCGGCGGCTTTCGCGACGGGTCCCGGCACGAAATTCGGGGGCAGTCGGGACATTTCGCTGGTCCACGCCCCTGGACGGGCTAGTTTTGCTCCACATGACCCCGCGACGCCTCATTCCCCGGTTCGTGCTGGCCGCATTGCTTCCGTTTTCGGCGGCGCTCGCGCAGGTGCCCGAGGCCGAGCCCATCGAGCGCTACGACGGCGAGGTCGTCGTGCGTGCCACGTTGCGCAACGCGCAGGACCTGATGCTCATCACGCAGCTCAGCGACGATCCGTGGTCCCACGCGCCGGGCATCGGCACGCCCAGTGACTGGCGGCTCTCGCGCGAACGGCTCGCCACGCTGCGCGCGGCTGGTGTGCCCTTCGAGATCTTCATTCCCGACGTGCAGGCGGTGGTGCAGGCCGAGCGGGAGCGCCTTGCGCAGCCGCAGGAGGCGGCCGACTGGTTCGCCGACTTCAAGGATCTCGCGGCGATCAACGCACGGCTCGATGCGTTCGTGGCGGCGCGCCCGGACCTGTGCTCGATCGTGAACCTTCCGGTCACCACCATTCAGGGTCGCACCATCAAGGGCATCCGCATCTCGCGCCACCCGGTCGGCACCGCCATGCCAGCCTTCGCCTTCACGGGCACCCAGCATGCGCGCGAGTGGGGCGGCACCATGACGGCCATGTGGATCATCGACCGCCTGGTCGAGGACGCCGACACCGACACGCGCGTCGGCGCCGTGCTGGATGCCAGCGAGGTGTTCGTCTTCCCCGTGATGAATCCGGATGGGTACCTCCACAGCTGGTCCACCAGTCGTCTCTGGCGCAAGAATCGCCGCCTGAACTCGGGTGGCAGCTATGGCGTGGACCTGAACCGCAACTGGGGCTTCCAGTGGGGTGGTCAGGGTGCAAGCACGCAGCAGAGCAGCGAGACCTACCGCGGCACGTCGGCCTTCAGCGAGCCCGAGACGCGCGCGTATCGGGACTGGGCCACGCCACGCACGAACATCGCGGCGCACCTGGACATCCATGCCTACAGCGAGCTCCTGCTGTGGCCGTGGGGCTACACGGCCACGCCCTGCGCGGACCAGTCCTCCTTCAACCGCGTGGGCACGTCCATGCACGACGCCATCCAGGCGGTCGAGGGTCGTGACTATCTCGCCGGACCGGTCTACACCACGATCTATCCCGCGTCGGGTGGCGTGAACGACTGGGCCTACGGCGCTCTGGGCCAGCTCAGCTACTGCACCGAGGTGCGCGACACCGGCGCCTACGGCTTCATCATGCCGCCCTCGGAGATCCTGCCGAACGTGCGCGAGAACTTCGCCGGCGCGCTGGTCATGATGGAGGAGACGCTGAAGGCCTGCACGATCACCCTGACACAGGGCCCCGACGCCACCACGACGGCCGACAGCGCCACGCCGGTGCGCGTGAGCGTGTTGGCGAACGTGGGCTCCCTGCTGGCCTCGAACCCGGTGCGCCTGAAGTGGAAGGTGAGCGGCGGTGCGGTGCAGACCGCGAACATGACGCTCGCGTCGGGCCAGTGGGGGGCGAGCCTGCCCGCGACGGCCTGCGGCAACACCCTGGACTGGTGGGTCGAGGCGGAGACCAACTTCAGCGTGTCGCGCTGGCCCGCGAACGCGGCCACGAGTTCGCGAAGCACCTCGACCGGTGCGTGCGGCGTCGAGGGTGACCTGGACGGCGACGGCATCGTCGGCGCCGGCGACATCGCGGTGCTGCTGCTGGACTTCGGCGCCTGCCCGGGCTGCCCCAGCGATCTCGACGGCAGTGGCGAGGTGGACGGCGGCGACATCGCCTTCCTGCTGCTGCTGTTCGGGTGAGCCGCATCTTCACGACACCTTCGCCGATTTCAAACGCGCGGCGCATGGCTTTGGGTCGCGCCGCGAGCTCTACTGGGCGACATGATTCCCCACGATGGCGTTCATGACCATGCGCATCGGCAGGCGCTGCCTGGGTTCGCGGTTGTCGCTCCCGATCCGCACTATGCCTCGCGGAATGCGGTGGCGCTCTCGCTGGGAGACCCGGCGTTCTCGCTGATCGGAATTCCAGACACGCAGAACTACTCGAGCACGTACCCGCAGCAGTTCACCGCCCAGACCAACTGGGTGGTCGATCACCGCGCCGATCTCAAGATCGCGTACGTCTCGCACTACGGCGATATCGTGAACAACGCCGATCAGGAATACCAGTGGGTGCTGGCGGACGCGGCCATGCGGATTCTCGACGACGCGGGAATCATCTACGGGGTCTGCCCCGGCAACCATGACATCACCTCGTCGGGCGGATCGGGACAGCCCGTGTTCACCGGCCCGTACCTCGACTACTTCGGAGCGCAGCGCTTCGATGGCAAGCCGTGGTATCTCGGCGACTCGCCCTCCGGCATGTCCAACAGCACCGTCTTCACGGCGGGCGGCATGGACTTCCTCCAGATTCACCTCGATGTGGACACGCCTGTTCGGGAATTGGCGTGGGCGCAGGCCGTGATCGACGCGAATCGCGACCGGCCCGTGATGCTCACGACGCACCGTTACCTCCAGGACGCGCAGGACTACACGAGCGGTGTGCCGCTGGTTTCTTCAGGTCGGTATCCCGACGTGTGGTACGCAGTCGAGGGCCTCTACAACCCCGATGGGATCCGCTCGGAGGAATTCTTCCAGTGGTTCGTGCGCCGCAACCCGAATGTCTTCATGGTGACATGCGGGCACTTTCACGAGGAGTTCCGGCAGGTGAGCCAGAACGTCGCGGGTTTGCCCGTGCACGAGATCCTTGCCGACTATCAGGATGATCCGAACGGTGGTGACGGCTGGCTTCGCATCATGAAGTTCAACACGATCGCCGGCACGATCGACGTGGATACCTACTCGCCCACCCTTGGAGCCGTGCGTACCTCCGCCGAGAGCGACTTCACGCTCTCGGTCGATTTCGATCGCTACCGACTCGCGCCCGGCGTCTCCTTCAAGGCGTTCCAGCAGGGCATCGGCGGGTACGAGGGCACGCAGGACACCTGGGTGAGCCAGCAGAATCCCAACACCAGTTACGGAAGCAACGATGTTCGCGTGTCGGATGACGACACCGCCAACTCGGTCTTCGCGGACTATCGCGGCCAGGCGCTGGTACGGTTCGACGGACTGGTCGGCGGCGACGGAATCCCGGAGGGCTCCGAGATCCTGGCGGCGACGCTGGTGATCGACATTCCGGATGACATCGACACGCCGTTCTACAACCCGGCCTTCTTCGTGCACCGGGTCGTGCGCTCGTGGTCGGAGACGTCGACCTGGAACTCGCTGTCCGGAGGCCTGACCGTGGGACCCGATCTTGCGGCCTCCTTCGCCTCCTTCAGCGGTGACAATCAGCCCGACGGTGACACCATGCGCCGCATCGACGTCACCTCAGTGGTGCGCGAATGGATGACGGGAACCCCGAACTGGGGCTTCGCGATCCTGCCGCAGATCATCAGTGGCAACGACGATGGCGTCGAGATCATCGCCAGCGAGAATGGAAACGTAATCCTTCGCCCGCGGCTGGAGGTGACGTATCGAGCCCCGAAGCCCGTCACGCCTGGCGATCTTGATGGAGATGGCGTGGTGGGTGCGTCCGATGTGAGCCTCATGCTGCTGGACTTCGGCGCCTGCCCGGGCTGCCCCAGCGATCTCGACGGCAACGGCGACGTCGATGGCGGGGATCTGTCGTTCCTGCTGCTGCTGTTCAGCTGAGAATCTCAGGATTGACCACATGAAACGCCCGCGCCAGTTCGGCGCGGGCGTCGATCATTCATGCCATGGCTCGCCTCAGGCGCGGCTCTGGTAGCTGCCGTCTTCCGTGCTCACGCGCACCTTCTCCCCGATGCCGATGAAGGGGGGCACGCGGGTCTTCAGGCCGGTCTCGAGCTCGGCTTCCTTGAGCTGGTTCGTGGCGGTCGCGCCCTTGATGCCGGGTGTGGTGTCCTTCACGACGAGCTCGACCATGTTGGGCATCTCGATGCTGATCGCCTTGCCGTCGCACCAGTTCACCACCACGGTGGTGTTGGGCAGCACGTAGAGCGGCAGGTCGCCGACGAAGTCCGCGCTCATCTCGATCTGCTCGAAGTTCTCGTTGTCCATGAAGACGAACATGTCGCCGTTCTTGTACAGGTACTCCATGGGGCGGCGGTCCAGATCGACCTGTTCCACTTCCTCGCCCGAGCGGAGGCGCTTGTCGATCAGGGCGCCCGAGTTCAGGTCACGCAGCAGGACCTGCACGAAGGCGCGCAGGTTGCCCGGGGTGCGGTGCTCCACCTTGGTGATCAGGTAGAGGCGGTTGTCCATCTTCAGGGCCAGGCCGGGGCGGAGGTCGGTGCTCTTCATGGTTCGGTTCCTCAGGAGGAGGATCGGCGAGTCTAGCGAATGGCCGCATGAACCGAACGCAAGTGCGTGGAAGGGTTTGAGGGTGTTCCAAAGTGGTCAATAACAACCTCCGACCCTGGTTCTCGGGCTGGAAATAAATACCCCCGGCCACTAGGACCGGGGGCGGAGGGAGGGAAAAGGGCTTGGTAAGCGACCGCTGTCGCGGTCAAGACACACGAAACCGTCTCTTTCTCGAGTCGAATTTCGTCAGCCTGTCTTCGGTGGGGTTTTTCGCCTCAACCTCTGACGCGTGCAACATAGCCCGGCTTCGGAAGTGTGCAAGAAAGGTGACTGTGAAAAACTGCAAAATGGCGGATCCGATGGGGGCTTCGCTGCGTGGGGCCACCCGGAACGCACGATCGGGGTTCATAACCGCATCTCAGGCCGCCGTAGAATGGGCTCCTTGCGCCGCTTCAAGTTGAATCACGCTGCATTCAGCGGGCGTCCTGTGGCGCTGTCGGCACTGCTTGTCCTCGCGGGCGGGGTGCTGGCGATGGTGGGTCAATTGCAGGCGCCGAGGGATGACGAGGGGATTGCGGTTTCCGGACCTTTTCCGTTGCAGGCTGAACCAGAGGCGCTCGATTTCGGCTTTGTCCGACCTGGGCAGGATCGCACAGGACGGGTCACGCTGACCAACATCACCCAGCAGCCCGTCGCGATCGCCGCGATCCAGCCCACCTGCACCTGCACGACCACCACCGACCTTGCCGGAACGGTTCTTCCACCGGGCGAAAGCGTCTCCTTCGACGCCACGCTTGCCGGTGCCGAGGTGCCGGGCCCCAAGCGCGCCAGCGTGAAGGTGGTCGCGGAGGGCGCGCCTCGCGTGCTGGAGATCCGCGTGCGCGCGGAAGTCTCCGACGCCGTGCGCGCGGTACCCATGGCGATCCGGCCGCCGCCGAATGGTCCATCGGACGGGCGAATCGTGATCGAGAGCCTGGATCGGCAGCCATTCTCGGTGCTGAGTTCCGATCGCCGAGCCCCGAGTTTCATCGGCTTCGATCCGAAGCGCTTCAATCCCGACTCGCTCTACGTGATCCGCACGGATATGGGCGAACGCCCGCCCGATCAGGTGCCGGCACTCTGGCTGATCGAGACCGATCGTGCGGACTGCCCGGTGATCGCGGTGCGGGTGCGCGAGCCGTCCAAGGTGGTTCCAGCCGTGCTGCGATTGCCCGAGTACGTGCTCTCGATGGGCGCCTTCCGTCCGGGTGAGACGCGCGAGATCGAGCTGCTCAGCAACGAGCCGTTGGAGCCTGACGCGCAGGTCCGCGGAGGTGATCCGATCGCGCTTCGCGTGGTGGGTGGCGAGCAGGCCGGGCGCCGGTGGCGACTGCGCATCCAGGCCACGGCACCCGCGAAGGCCACGGGTGCGTTCCTGACGGAGGTCGAGGTGCAGGTCGGCGACCGCGTGCAGCGCCTGCCGGCCTACGGCACGGTGCGAGGCAAGCCCGCTGCGCCGGTGGCTGCGCAACGCTAGATTCTCCCGATCATGGGAATCCTTGCAGGCAAGCGCGGACTCGTCGTTGGCATCATGAATGACCGCAGCGCGGCGAGCGGCATCACGCAGAGCATCATCGAGCAGGGCGGCCAGTGCATCTTCACGCACCTGCCTGGCGAGAAGAACGAGCGGCGCGTGCGCGGCGCGCTCGAGGAGCTGGGCGTGAAGGACCCGTGGCTGCAGCCGATGGACGCCGGCAGCGACGCCGACCTTGACGCGGCCTTCGCGCGCATCGCCAAGGACTTCGGCACGCTCGACTTCCTGGTGCACTCGATCGCCTTCGCCGACAAGGAGTGGCTGAAGGAGGGCATGTTCACCGCCACGCCGCGCCAGGTGTTCACGCAGGCGATGGACATCAGTGCCTACACCTACGCCGCGATGGCCAACCGCGCCGCGCCGCTCATGACGAGTGGCGGCAGCATGATCGCGCTGAGCTACTACGGCGCCGAGAAGGCCGTGCCCGGCTACAACGTGATGGGCGTGGCGAAGGCCGCGCTCGAGGCGACGAACCGCTACCTGGCGATGGAACTCGGCCAGAAGAACATCCGCTGCAACGTGATCAGCGCCGGCCCCATGCGCACGCTGAGCGCGATGGCGGTGGGCGGCTTCAGCGAGATCCTCGGCTGGGTCGAGAAGA